>CALRPI020000038.1:0-50818 GCA_943370025.1 Phormidium lacuna HE10JO
GATTATTTCGCGAGTTTCGGGCTAAGTCTGATGAGATTGGGGCATTCCCTCACGAAACCAGTTGCTTAACCGTGTTTTTCTTAGTGATTGAGCGCGATCATGCTAAACATAACCGTAAATCTGTGGCGAAAACTTCATGACACTAACCATGCTACAAACAAATCATCCAGAGTTTCGGAAGTTTTTAGGGGCACGGGTTAAGTGAAGCCGGACTTCGATGACCCTCAGTCCTCGTCTTATCTGCTCAGTCTTCATCTTGTGCAGGGTTTCCTCAGGCTGGTTGAGCGAAGCCGAATTTATGCTGAGCGAAGCCGCAGTAACCTGCCCCTCACGCCGAACTTCGACGACCCTCAGTCCTCGTCTTGTGTGCTCAGTCCTTGGTACTTCCTTTGTAAAGTAAAAACTAGAGGCGATTACCCCAAGAAAGTACGGTTATACGATCCTCAACAAGTATCCTAATCTCGTTAGGCTAATGATTAAATGGGTAGGTAATTCTAGTCTTTGGATGATAATTCCAGAAGCCGGAACCAAAAGCCTGCCAACAGCTTTAATGAGTTGAGAGTAAACCAATGCAGAGATGGTTATTGCCGACATTATGGGAAATACTTGCTAGTAGACAAAAAACTAGTCAATTTGGTTTGGCTAAAACCGAGCTGGGGCAAACCAACAACGCCGAGCAGCAATGGCAAATTGCGATCGCCTCCCTGCAACTTCTGCTCCAACGCCATTCCTCTATATCTCCAGATAAAACTCCAGATAAAACTCAAGGAGTAATTTTCACTGCCCCTGTCCCCATCCTCAGCGAATCAGATTTAGCAGCCACCTTCCCAACGGCTATTTTTAGTAGCGAAGTCTTCAACCCCTTTGCGTGGATGCCCCTGCAATTACCGGGCAGGGCAGAACAAAACGATCAACCAAAGCCACAATATAACCTCTCCTTCCTCCCCGGCGATCCCCTAAGTGGCGAACAATTCTGTTTGATTTTCACCCCAGAATTTAGCCTAGCGATCGTCTTAGGAACTAATGAATTAGGAGAGAAAAATTTATTATTTTCCTTTGATCCTGAAGATACCAATAGTTGTTGGTCAGTCCTCAAGCCCCGGATTCTGTTGGCAAGCCCTCATCAAGTGAAATCCCTAGAAAACCTAGTCCAAAAATATCCCGCCATTCATCCTAGCTATAAACTAGTTATGGAATTTACCCAACAAATCATGGGTCTAATTCCTCTCCCTAATCCTGTCTCTATGCATATTCCTCCTCAAGAATTAGTCATTCCCACAATTAAGGAAGAAAGTCCCTATCCTGAACCAGAAAATCTCTACAAGGAAAAACCAGATGTGGAACTATTACAAGCCTTAACCCACGAAGTTCGCACACCCCTAGCAACAATTCGGACAATGACTAGATTGATTCTCAAACGTAAGGACTTACCCTCAGAAGTTAGTCGGCGCTTAGAAATGATTGATGCAGAATGCACTGAGCAAATCAACCGGATGGAATTGATCTTCAAAGCCACAGAATTGGAAACTCAACCCCTGAAAGATCAGCCCCTAAATCTTACTGCCATGTCTCTATCGCAGATTCTCCATAGCAGTATTCCCCGTTGGCAAAAACAAGCTGCAAAATATAACCTGACTCTTGATGTGGTGGTTCCCCAAAAATTGCCTAATGTAGTTAGTAATCCAGCTATGTTGGATCAAGTTTTGAGTGGTTTAATTGAAAATTTCACTAGAACTCTCAACTCTGGCAGCCATATTCAAATGGAGGTGAATCTGGCGGGCGATCGCTTAAAAATGCAAGTTCAGTATTACAATGATGCCCATCAAGATTCGGTGCTTAATCCCCTAGGTTTTAGTCCTAATTTCAAATCCCTAGGGCAGTTACTAATGCTCCAGCCAGAAACTGGTTCCTTGAGCCTAAATTTGAATGTTACGAAGAATTTGTTCCAAGCCCTAGGCGGAAAACTAATTGTCCGGCAGCGTCCAGAGCAGGGGGAAGTTATGACTATTTTCTTGCCTCTACATTTTCAATCCAATAGTTGAACAACCTATATTTAGGAGGGGCGCAAATCCTTTTGTATTAACTACTGCTAACCAAATCTTTCAAAGTTGCAGAAATTAAAAATCCAACTCCATAAACAAATCAGATACAGACATCGTAAAACCCGGAATTACTTCTTCTCCATCTAAATCATCAGTAATTTTTAGCAACCGTTCTGGCTGAGGCGATCGATAGACTAAGACTGATTGCTCATCGGGATGAATTAGCCAAGCCAAACGACATTCATTGGCAAAGTATTCGATCATTTTACCATGGAGTTCGGTAAAGGTATTATTAGGGGAAATGATTTCTACGACTAGATCTGGCGCACCGACAAAAAATCCTTGAGGTAATCTTTTGATACCTTGAAGACGTTCTTTGCTGACAAAGGAAACATCGGGCGATCGCTTATTGTCGGTTTTCATAGTGAATGCTGTACTAGAGTCACAAACTACTCCTAGTTTATGATTTAAGATATATAGCAACCCTTCTTGAGATCAAAATAGACAAGGGGCTTAAGCCCCTTGTTCCAATGGTTTCGATAGAGATTGAGTTCTAAACTCATTTAGGATTGCTATAGCCACCCAAGAAGATAGTTAGATTACTAGCTAAATAGCCATGCTCCATACCAGAGTTACCTATATTTACTAGTTCACCATTAATCAATTCATAGCGATCGCTTTCCCCAGACAATGCCATGAATTCTTCATCTGTCCAAGTTTTCTTTTCTGTAGCAGTAGTCATAACTCACCTAGGCAGTTAGGTATTGATATTAGTAGTATACTAAAAAAGTTTACTTTATCTAAATTCAACTCACAAGATATTTATGTCTGATTCTTTACCTAATTCTTCTCTTCATATTCGTGCTGCTAACGTGCAAGATGTACCAACTATTTTTAGACTTATTCAAGATTTAGCCGCCTTTGAGAAACTATCCCATGAAGTAACCGGAAATGAAAAGTTGCTGCAAGAACATTTATTTGGTTCCCATCCTTTGATTGAAGTAATTCTGGCAGAAATAATCCCTGAAGATAGCGATCACCAAGGTAATCAAGTTGTGGGTTTTGCCTTGTTCTTTTATAACTATTCTACTTTTTTAACTAAGCCGGGAATGTATCTGGAAGATTTATTTGTAACCGCAGAATACCGTGGTCAAGGAATTGGCAAAGCTCTCATTTCTCATCTAGCAAAATTAGCCGTGGAGAAAGATTGTGGCAGGTTGGAGTGGAGTGTGTTGGATTGGAATGTGAATGCGATCGCTTTCTACGAAAAAATTGGTGCTACAGTATTACCAGATTGGCGCACCTGTCGAGTCACAGGGGCTAATCTGCAAAAATTAGCATTGACATTAAATTAAGCCAGAATGTGCTGGGCGTTGTCCAGCACATTCTGACAAAAATAGTTAGCCATCTAAGCCCATGTCGATCCTTGCTGCCTATAATTTGACTAAACAGTTTCCCGGTGTGCTGGCAAATGACCAAGTGAATTTCTCCGTCGAGCCGGGAGAGATTCATGTTTTGTTGGGGGAAAATGGGGCAGGGAAAACCACCCTGATGAATATGCTCTATGGCTTGGAATCCCCCACCAGTGGGGAAATACAGATAGATAATCAGGCGGTGCAATTTTCTAGTCCCAACGATGCGATCCGGCAGGGAGTAGGCATGGTGCATCAGCATTTCATGCTGGTTCCGGTGTTTACCGTCACGGAGAATATTATTTTAGGGGTGGAGCAAACCCAGCGTCGTTCTAGATTGTTTGGCGGTTTGGGCATCCTCGATCGCACCAGCCCCGAACAACGAATTCGGGAATTAGCGGCTCAATTTAGCCTCAAGGTAGACCCCCAAGCACTGGTAGGGGATCTGCCCGTGGGGATTCAGCAAAAAGTAGAAATTATCAAAGCCCTCTACCGAGGGGCAAGGGTGTTGATTCTTGACGAACCCACGGCAGTCCTCACGCCCCAAGAAGTCGTGGAATTATTTGATGTCCTGAAGGTTTTGACGGCTCAAGGCATGGCGGCGATCATGATTACCCACAAACTTAAGGAAGTGCTGGCGATCGCCGATCGCATCTCCGTCATGCACCAAGGCAGAATGGTGGGAACCGTCACCCCCCAAGAGGCGGATGAGGCAAAATTAGCCGAGATGATGGTGGGGCGGAAGGTGATCCTGCAAGTAGAAAAAGCGATGTTGCTCCACAACGCTGAAGCGAACGCCCATCCCGGTGCTTCAGTTCTCGAAGTAGAGAATTTGACGGTAATTGATGAGCGCAGGCAGCAGGTAGTGGCTGGGGTAAATCTCACTGTCCAAGCGGGGGAAATCTTGGGGATTGCCGGAGTGCAAGGCAACGGACAAACAGAATTGGTGGAAGCAATTACTGGCTTAAGAAATATCACCACGGGCAAAATCAAAATTCTCGGGCAAGATTTGACCAATGCTGCCCCCCGCACCATCATTGAAGCTGGGGTCGGTCATATTCCCGAAGACCGGGAAAAGCATGGCTTAGTCAAAAACTATTTCCTCACGGATAATATGGCTCTCTGCACTTACTATCAAGAGCCTTTCGCCTCTGGGGTAGTGATGCAAAGACCAGCGATCGATGCCCAAGCCGATCGGCTAATTCCCGCCTTCGATGTCCGCCCAGCTAACCCCCAAGCTACCGCCGGAACCCTCTCTGGGGGTAATAAACAAAAGGTCATTATTGCCAGAGAAATGTCTAGGGGGGCAAAACTCCTGATTGCTTCCCAGCCCACAAGGGGTGTGGATGTGGGTTCCATTGAATTTATCCACAAACAAATTATTGCAGCCAGAGCAGAAGGTTTGGGGGTGCTATTAATCTCAGCAGAACTAGATGAAATTTTGGCATTGTGCGATCGAGTTGCCGTCATGTTCCAAGGCAGTATTATTGCAACTCTACCCATAGAAGCAGCCACTAGAGAGCAGTTAGGTTTGCTCATGGCAGGAGTGAAGACCGTAACCTAACCTGAGTTCGGGATAAGAAATACCTCTAATACCATTTACGAAAACCATAACCACTATCGCTGGCTTAGCAACAATTATCGCTGGCTGAGGGTCGTCAAATTTATGCTGAGGGTCGCCGAAGTAGCCAAACCCCACCACAAATCTTCGATCGCTTCGGGTTAATCTAGATATCAAGCAGTCAACATTCCTAGATGATGACCATAGCAATTATGAATATTCGTTTTGTTGAGAACTTCTTGTCTCTTGCCGATCGCTACTAATTCTCGATTCAGCATTAATAAATAACCATAATTCTTCAGACTTTCCCCTAGATCATGACTGACGACTAAGATGGTTTTTCCGGCTTGTTGGAGTTCTGACAAAATGCCAAACATGATTTCTTCGGTTTGTTTGTCAATGCCAGCGAAGGGTTCATCAAAAAACAGTAAATCTGCTTGGGTAGCTAGCGATCGAGCAAGGAACACCCTTTGCTGTTGTCCCCCAGAAAGCTCACCGATCTGGCGATGACGATACTCCACCATCCCCACCCGCTCTAGGGCTGATTGGACTAAGAGGCGAGATTGCCGACTAGGCGATCGCCCCCACCCCGTCGGCACGGTCCGTGCCATCATCACCACCTGCTCTACCGTCACCGGATAATCCCAGTCAATCTGCGATCGCTGAGGCACGTAGGCAATTTGGTGCAACTGGTCATGTAGGGGGCGATCGTTGTACTGAATATTTCCTTGCTTCGATTTCACCAAGCCCAACATGGCTTTAACTAGAGTACTTTTTCCGGCTCCATTGGGTCCCAGAATCCCGACTAAGCTACCGGGAGTAATACTGAAGTTAATATCACAAAGAGCGCAAACTCCGTGATAATTAACAGTCAAGTTTTTAACAGTTAACATAACTGGTCGTCCTAAAACAATAAGGCGTTTCTGGTAAGAGGATGCCCGAAAAGTCGGTGCCTGGCTCACTTGGTGACTAAAGTCGCAGCTACAAGAGCGAAACCTGCCTACGCAGTTTGCAGAAAGTTCCAGTTCCTTCTGAGTCCGCGACGGCGGACTTTGTTCTTGTAGTCGCGGTTTCAACCGCCGGATACTTTTCAGACATTCTTAGGCTTTTTTAAGGATTGATAATGATTATCATTAATTACCAGATTTGATCATATCATAATAATGAGAATCATCTCCATTATTAACAGGACTTACGTATTGAGACGTTTGTGCACACCGAGGGTCGTCGAAGGCTAAGCAGAATCGAAGGCTGAGCGTAGTCGAAGCCTGCATAATTCCTTGCGTAAATCCTAATTAACTAATTTATCGAATCATGACATCTATAATTAAGTTCCCTTCAAGTCTCAAACCCTTATTTGGGTTATCCAAAGTAAGTTTAGGGTTGGTTGCTCTTACCCTAAGTTTGGCTAGTTGCACGACAAGTCAGCAAGCTACAAATCCGAGTCCTGCTGCTAGTCCTGCCGCTAATTCTGCTAGTCCGAACAATTCTCCTAGTCCCATTGTTAACTTGCCCAAGGTCGTGGTCACTCATAGTGTGCTGTGTGATATTACCAAGGAAGTTGCCCAAGCCACGATCGATCTCCAGTGCCTCGTTGCTGCCGGAGCCGATCCCCATGAATACCAAGCCAAACCTGAAGATAAAAGAGTGATCGAACAGGCGAAATTAATCCTCTACGGCGGTTATAACTTTGAACCCGGTTTGATTAAAATGATTCAATCTAGCCAAACCTCAGTTCCCAAGGTCGCCGTTAGTGAGGTAGCTGTGCCTAAACCCCTGAAGGGAGAGGAAGACCATGATCATGGGAAAGATCAAACAACCAAACCTGAAGGGAAGGAACCCGAAAAAGCTAAAGACCACGATCATGGCGAATTTGATCCCCATGTTTGGCACAATGCCCAGAATGGTGTGCAGATGGTACAGGTAGTTCGGGATAAACTAAAAACCTTGTCTCCAGAAAATGCCAATCTTTACACCACTAATGCGGAGAAACTAACTAAAAATTTGCAGGAAATAGATACTTGGATTAAAGCACAGGTGCAAACTATTCCCACTGCCCAAAAACAGTTAATCACCACCCATGAATCCATGGGCTACTTTGCTGATGCCTACGGCATCAAGCTAGAGGGGGCATTACAGGGTATCACCACTGAAGAGCAACCCACAGCGAGCCGGATTGCTGAACTTGTCCAAGAAATTAAATCCTCCAAGGTTCCCACCATTTTCCCCGAAGCCAGTATCAATCCGGGCTTGATGAAAGTGGTGGCAAAGGAGGCAAATGTTAAGGTGGCAGAAACACCAATTTTTGGTGATGGCATCGGCGAGAAGGGATCGCCGGGAGACAGCTATATCAAGTTGTTGATTAGCAATACTTGTACGATCGTCAATGGTTTGGGCGGTAAATGCACCCCCTTTGTCGCCAAGTAATCTAAAATATTCCAACTGCTTGATTGTAGAGGAGACGCAGCATGGAGCGATTTACTGGCGGTTGTCTGTGCGGCAACGTCCGAATTGTGGCATTGGGACTCCCATACCGGGTCGGTATTTGTCATTGTCTTGACTGCCGCAAGCATCATGGGGCACTTTTTTATGCTGCCGGGGTGTTCCCTGAGGATGCGGTGACGATCGCTGGTGAAACCCGTGAATACAACGGGCGGTTTTTCTGTCCCCGCTGTGGCTCGTCTATTTTCGCACGCACCGCAGACGAGATCGAAATAAACCTAGGCTCCCTCGATGCCCCTAACCAACTGATGCCAACCTACGAAAGCTGGATCGTCCGTCGTGAGTCTTGGTTGCCAACCTTTCCGCTTACAAGACAATACGATCGCGATCGTGATCCCACCAGTCGCTTTGAGGAATAGGTCACACAATTCAGATATCCATTTCTAAATCCCACTTTCTGGCATATGCCCAGATTCTTGGCTTACTCTATACCTTGCATATCCCTATATATATTAAGGTTATGATAGATAATCTGAAAGTCTGGACTTAACAGTTTGGAGATTTTGGCGAGTGCTTTGCGCCCGCCAAAATCTCCAGATTCCCAGATGATTCGTTCGCAGCGAGTAATTCCTATGAATTTGTAATAGAGGTGGTATATGTCAGGGGTGGAGACGAGGGAACAGGTGCTGGCTGCTTTGCAGAAATATTGGGGTTATGACCAGTTGCGATCGCCCCAAGGAGAGGTGATCCAGAGCTTGATTTCTGGGCAAGATACCTTGATTGTTATGCCCACTGGCGGTGGAAAGTCCCTCTGTTTCCAGTTGCCAGCCCTGTTGCAAACTGGGTTGACCTTGGTGGTTTCTCCCCTCGTGGCACTGATGGAAAACCAAGTTCAGGAACTCCGGGAAAAATCTCTCCCCGCCGCTGCTCTCCATAGTGAGCTACCCACCCCCCAAAAACAAAGAACCTACCAAGCTTTAACCCAACAAAAACTGCGCCTCCTCTACCTATCTCCAGAGACTCTCCTCAGTGATCAGGTTTGGCAAATCCTCAGCCAGCCAGAGATTGTAATTAATGGTTTAATTCTCGATGAGGCACATTGTTTAGTCCAGTGGGGAGATACTTTTCGCCCCGCCTATCGCCGTTTGGGGGCAGTGAGATCGACCCTTCTCTCCCAAAAACCAAATCAAGAGAATTTACCGATCGCCGCCTTCACCGCCACCGCCGATCCCGAAGCTCAAAAACAATTGAAACAAGTATTGGGACTCAATAAACCCCAAGAATTTCTCCTCAATCCCTACCGCTCCAATCTCCATCTGCAAATTCAAACCATCTGGACACCAAAGGGACGCAAGGATAAAATGCGCCAATTTATCCAATCCCAAGGACATCATTCTGGCTTGATCTATGTCCGCTCACGCAAAGATAGCGAAGACCTTAGCCAGTGGTGGCGAGATATTGGCTACAAGGCAGCGGCGTATCATGCCGGATTAGGGGCGGCGCAACGACGGGCGATCGAACACCAATGGTTGACGGATCAAATTCAGTTTGTAGTTTGCACCAGTGCCTTTGGCATGGGGATCAATAAGCCCGATGTCCGTTGGGTCGTCCATTATCAAGCCCCCCAACTCCTCTCGGAATATATCCAAGAAGTTGGTCGGGGAGGGCGAGACGGCAAACCGGCTCAAGCTCTGACTCTAGTGAGTGAGCCAACGGGCTGGCTGGATCCCAGTGATAAGCAACGCATAGAATTTTTTGCGACTCAAACCCAGAAGCAGTATCAAAAGGCAGCCAAGTTAGTCTCAAAATTACCTGCTACAGGCTCGATCGCCGAGGTGACTAAAGGCAACCCCGATGGAGCGATCGCCCTTGGTCTGCTCCATGCGATCGACGCTTTAACTTGGCAAGACCCCTTCACCTACCAACGCCAACCCAAAATCAACCCCAAGGCATGGCAGCAACTCCAACAAAAACAACAGCAAGCACCCCTAGCTATGCAGCAATATCTGAAGATCAAAACCTGTCGTTGGCAATTTCTACTTCAGTCCTTTGGCTTCGAGAAAGATGCCAAGGGAATGCGATGTGGGCATTGTGATAATTGTCGGAAGTAGATAAATAGCACCCACGATGAAGTGGATGGCAATATTTTAGTATCAAGATGTGAAGTTACTCATGTCGGAAGTGCGATCAATCCCTACAGGCTCCACACCAACACCCAAGCAAATTTATCCTGTGATAACACTCGATCTGTTACCTTCCCTAGTTTATGTAGTTATTTTCTAGAGATAGACTCCTAGAACTGTTACTGATCTGATGTTTGCCATGTTTTCTTACATAGTCTGCAACTATTCCAGCCACCGCGAAGGATGTCTCTAGTGTATTCAGAACTTTTTGGAGAAAAATAACATCGTGACAGCATCCATCTTCCCATGCTTCCCCTTTTTTATGAGTACAAACTCTTTTAGCTGCCCTAGAATAAGACATATACAATTAGTCCTCACTCAATATCCATGATTAATAAGTCACATAAGAATTATAATCAGATTTGGATTAATTGGCAAGAAAAGGCAATAGCTGGTAAAAAAAGGTAATAACTAGTAATAATTCAAATAAAAAGGACTGCGATCGCAGTCCTCGCTTGACTCTATCTTATATAATTCATACAAGTTCTAAGCTTCTAGTAGCTCGGAAGGTATTCTTTCCTGTGGTAACAGCAAATTATCAATTATCTGATTTCGTAACTTGGGTGAAACTAAGCTATCACCACCAATACAATCTACCAAAAGATTACAAGCATAGAGATAGCTATTGAGAGCTTCAGTATCTTCCTTCGTGAAATCAAATAAGCGACCAATATCTAAATAGTCACGCATGATCACTGTCAGCTCATTTAACCATTCTTGCTGCTCTGCTGGTTGGGTTTCTGCTCCGGGTAAGTTATTTTTAAGATAAGTTAGTCTTTCTGCAAGCTCTGTGCTGATAGACTTAGATTTTTGGATGGCTGACTCTAAGCATTTATGCACACCTTGATCGAAAAAAGTACTTACTTCGACATCTTTCTCATGAGATGCTGCTAGATCATCAAGGATAGCCATTTGTTGGTAAATAGAAGAATGAACTATCAATAAGTATGTTGTCACTAGAGATATTGTCGTTGGTGGTGTAATGTGCTTCCGTTTTTTGTTGAGTTCTCTTATTTCGGTAGCTAATCTTCTTGCTAGGCGAAAGTTAACTCGTACACCATGTTCAGCAATATAGTAAGTATTACGAACAGTAGCTAAGTACAGTGATCGCCAGCCTGAAGAAGAAACTCGATGTTTTTGTGTTGCCATATCTATGCGATTGAGGAGTTTTGGAATATCAGTATTTCTAGCTATAGTATTGATTTCCCAGAACATATCTAAGAAAAATTGATCGGCATTGCGTAGTCGTCCCGGAATCACTCGAAATACTTCTTTCCATTGAGGATTTACTAAATATTTGTCAAGGGTCAATCTTAATAGTTCTGGATCACCACTGAGGGCAATATATCGTGCAGTAAAATATTCCTGAAAAGTAAGATGAGCAAATTTATAAGTGTCTCTAACTTCTTCTACAAAAATACCTGTATTTGCTTCAATAGCCTTTAATAGCTTTGCACTGGATTCACTTTCACTTTCGACTTCAAACCCAAAAATACGTTGAGTGAAGACTCCAATTTCTTCTTCTAGCTGCCAACGTTTCCAGAAGTATTGAGGTTTGTCTCTTATAATCCCATCATCATCAACTTGAGCTGTAAAACCATCATAGGCAATTTTGGCTAACATATCTATCAGCCTTTGTTGAGTAAAACCTTCAGAGTAAGGCATTTCTCGATGGATTCGGCGACTAGCATCCCAGCGACGGCTAAGAATATTAATCATCCCGCCATATAATTCATGGCGATTATTTGTTAGTCCATACTCAGAATCAAAGGTTAAACAGAGAAAAGTCAGCATCAGGGGAGTTCCAGCTAGTTCGAGCACAGCTTGGTTAGAATCACTATTGATAGTATTAAGAAATACTTCTGCGGTTTTTGGCTCTTCCCTAAACCATTGGGTGACAAATTGTTTAATCTGTTCACCATTAAATTCGGCAATTTCTACTAAGGTAAAATTCTCAAACAGATATTCTCTTGCTGCATTACGACAAGTAACGACAAAACTATTCTTAGGATATTTATTAATAATCCTATTTATTTCCGTATAAACCTGATCAACTTTGTCAATAATTACTTCATCTAGAGCATCTAATAACACCTTGCATTTCCCCTGTTCTAACAAGGATTTTATGTCAATACTTTTAACTTTTTCTCGAATAGTATTTAGTAGTTTAGGCTCATCTCCTGATTCCGAGAAATCTTTAAGACGAATATAGATAGGTAATTGATTCCGATTCAAATCTTGGCTAATAAGCAATTGAGTCATAGTAACGTTAGCGACTTGTTTAAGAAATGTTGTCTTGCCAGCACCAGGGCGACCCAAAATCATTAATTTCTCATAAGTATCTATCGCCTGAAACCCAGTTATCTTGGCATTATCACTGGTAACATCAGTATTCAATCTATCTCCATTCGGATCAGTAGCTAGAAGCTGCATTAACTCATCTAAAGTTTTTTGCTGCTGCCGTTTAGGAGTTCCGAGCATTCTAACTTCAACAAAAATATCTGTAATTTTCTTCGGTTGACTCATATCTAGAATACGGGTTTGGCAGTCTAACTCAATTACTTTTGCATACTCCTGTAACCATTCTTGATCGCAATCAACATATTTATGTAGCGTAGTTACTGGAATTACTTCAGTCACTTGTATTTCTAGAGCATTGAGTGCTTCATTATAACTGTTATAAGGTAATAGAAAACTACATAAGGCGTTTAAACTAGCCTCTAGTACAGTTTTTTGAGGGGCTTGATCCTTTTTTCCAAAGAAGAGACGAACTGTACGTTCTGAAAGTGAATAGTCACGATGGATTTTACCATTTTTAGTTGCTTCATCAAGAGCAGCACTCAGCTTACTAGACGACCCATCATATTTTATCGAGTATTCTTTAACCAGTGCCTCATAGACTTTTTGATTTACTTGTACTCTAGCCATATCTTCCTCTATTTATTGGGTTAAGCATTGTATTTTAACCTCAACAATATAGATATCGTCTATAGTTTACTTAAAATTACTAATTATTACCAATTAAATCTTTTATATTCTAGTGTGTTAATTAAGATTTGTAATGGAATGGTGAGCAGCAGAGAAGATAAGCTTCTCTGCCATGCTGAGAGTAATTACCTACTCCTATTCGGGAGGTAAATGGTAATAGTAATAATTGGAGTGGAATTTTCTTCCAAAGCTAGTTGATCTAATTTCAAGCTGGTAGATGCAGATTGTAAAGACAAAGAGAATACTTCTATACAGACTAAACCTAGCTTCATCAATATATGAAAATAATTAGCTGGAGGCTTTGAGAGTAGCTTTTGCTTTTTAGAGGAGCGGGGACTCAATGGCATACATTTATCTCCTTAGATTTGCAATTAACTGTATGATATCAAGTGTAAAGCTATACTAAACGGGTATTTAAAAGATTGCCATCTAATACTAAATAGTGACGTTGATTTCTGGACATCTGCCAATTATTTCGGAAACTTCAAAGTCAATAATTTGTGTTTTACAAATGTCTTTATTCTGCCAAATTTTACCAGTATTTACTGGCAAAGAAAGACATACAAAGTTGCCAGTAAATTCCTTGACACCTCAATATTATTAGACCAAGATTGAATATATCAGAGTGACAGCATCGAAGAACAAGCTAATTAAGAAGGCAAATTCATCTCTATTAATGCTTTCTCCTTTACCCTCTGCACTCATTCAAAAAAAAATCGCCTCACCGAAGTTATATTCGGCAAGGCAACAACATACATAAGGATCATTATGACTGCAAAACATATCGATCGCAACCCCCTCACGGAGCGGGTCTCTTTCTCTGCTGCTCAAGAAAAGTCTCAAAAGCCCAAAACTTTTATTAAGAGCAGATTCCTGAAAATCTTGGTAGTGGGATTACTTCTTGCTGGCATTGCTAGCTGTAGTGAAGCTGATGATCAGCGTGGCTGTGGAACCTCAGATGGTACAATTTCTTGCCCCAAATAAGAGTAAACCTACCAAAGCCATACCTTCAGCAATAAATTTTGGACTGCTAACTTAAGCTGGTGCAGGGATTAGTTCCTCAACTCCCTGCCCTGCTGCAACCCATATAAAGTTAACAAAAGGAGCTAGAGCCATGCGACACGAATTTAGCCAATGCCCAATGTTACGAGATAATAGTTCCCTAAAAAAAGCCCCCTGCTCCGTGGAGATGATCAATGATTTCCATAACCAGAAAATCCTCCTCTGTAAGGTTTGCGGGAAGCATGAATCTATTGACCTAGATAGAATCTCCCAAGCATCTTTGGGTAGTAACTTAATTAGTTTTATCGTCATTACTTCGATCGTCCTAATTATTGCTGGTAATGGACAATCTGAGCGTACTTCACAGCCATCACGATACCCCCAATTGCCCCAATCAACTCAACAATAAATCAATCCTAATTAAAGGGTAATAGCGATCGCTCTCTCAACCGAAGGCGATTTTTATTGTTTAGCCTCTTCTCTGACTGCGATCGCCACCCCTACCAAAACAATTACCGCTCCAACTAACACCGAGTTTTGAGGAACTTCAGCAAAAATCAAATAACCTAAAATACTCGAACTAATCGGTTCAAACAAAATAGCTAAGGTAACTAAAGTTGGAGAAACCCACTGTACTGCCCAGTTGAGGGTGGTATGCCCAATCACTTGAGATAAAAGTGCCATTAGGGCAATGTAACCATAGACAGCCCAAGGATATCCTGTATAACCTGTGCCGAAAAGTAGGGGCAGGGGGAGAAGCACGATCGCCGCAGCCGTGTAGGCAATCACCACATAACTACTGGTGTCTAAGCCTCTTTTTTGTGCTTCCCCGCCCAGTAATAAATAGCTACTGGCACACCAAGAACCCAGCAGTGCCAAAAAATCGCCTAGAAGAGGGTTACTGGCGGCTTCAGATGTTTTGGTATCCCCAAAAGCGATCGTGATCCCTCCTGCTAAGGCTAGAGCAATTCCCACCATTGTTAATTTACTGGGTTTTTCCTTCAGCCAAAACCAAGAGAGGAGAGCCACCCAGACCGGATTGGTGGTGACTAGGGTGGTGGAGGCAGCGATCGTCGTGAAAGCCAAGGAAGTAATCCAAGTGGCAAAATGCAAAGCTAGGGCAACTCCGGCTGCTACTGCAAAACCCCAAGCTTGAGGGCTGATAGTTTGCGATCGCACCCGCCCCCAAGCCGGGAGAAAAATTACCGAGGCAATCAATAATCGAGTCGCCGCTACAAATAAACTAAACCCCACACTGCGAATCCCTGCCGCTGCGATCGCTAACCGAATCAGCACCGCTGCTGCCGATACAGCTAAAACTCCTAATACTAGAATTATTCCCACCTGCCACAATCGGGGTTTCATTTGCATAAAAATCAAATATTAGACCTCTTGCAGAACTAAAAAAAACCTCATCCTCCAGATATCCTTCGATAAGCCCATACCATTTTGCGAAATTTTTGATGCAAATAAGATATTGAATACCTTGCTGCGTAAGGATTTAAATCAAGAAAAGGGTTTTACCATTTTCTTGATTTGGCATCAGGACATCGCTTCTCCCAAAAAGGGGAGGGAGAAAATTTCAGTTTTAAAGTCCCTCTTGCCACTTAAGAGAGGGATTTATGGTGTGGATTGCTTCTCGTAGAGTGAGTCATGGTTCTGCGAGAGGTCTAATGCATGACTACCGATACTTCATGGTTTGGTAGTCATGCATTGTAATGGTGCTTGGGGTGCTTCGCGCCCCAAGCACCATTATCCAAACCATTACTTTGCAGCACTACCCATGGTTTTATAGTTATTAGGAGGATAACCTAGCGGAACATACTACTGACCGAACTATCTTCATGGATGCGCCAGATGGTTTCCCCGATGACATTAGCCACAGAAAGAATCCGCAACTGCGGGAAGCGATTGCTTTCTGAGATAGGAATCGAATTAGTGACAATTACTTCCTCAAAAATCCCCCCCGAAAGCCTTTCCACCGCTGGCGGCGAGAATACTGCATGGGTAGCACAAGCATAGACCTGTCTAGCACCCTGACGTTTAAGGATTTTTCCGCCTTCGGAAATAGTTCCCGCTGTGTCAATGATGTCATCAACTAGCACGGCAGTTTTGCCAGCAACATCCCCAATCACATTCATCACTTCTGCTTCATTATGGGCTTGGCGGCGTTTATCAATAATTGCCAAGGGTGCATCATTAAGTTTTTTGGCAAAAGCTCTGGCTCTAGCCACCCCGCCGACATCGGGAGAGACTACAACAATATCTGATAGCCCTTTGCTAGTTAGGTAATCTAGAATTACCGGGGAGCCATACACATGATCGAAGGGAATATCAAAATAACCTTGGATCTGGGCTGAGTGTAAGTCCATAGCCAGAACACGATTAGCCCCAGCTCCTGTGATCAGGTTGGCGGCTAGCTTGGCAGTAATAGATTCCCGTCCAGCGGTTTTGCGATCGGCTCTGGCATAACCATAGTAGGGAATCACAGCAGTGATTTGTCGCGCCGATGCCCGACGGCAGGCATCAATCATGATTAATAGTTCCATCAAGTGATCATTCACTGGATAGCAGGTGGGCTGAATTAAATAGACATCACAGCCCCGGATCGATTCTTGAATTTGGACATACAGTTCACCATCGGCAAAACGCTTGCGTACCATAGGTCCTAGATCCATGCCCAAGTAGCGGGCTACTTCTGTAGACAGGGCAAAGTTAGCGGATCCAGAAAAAATCCGTAGACGGTTACTATCGTCAACAGATGGTAGAGGTGACTGAATAGTTAAGGTGGCAAGACGGCTCACAGTAGTTCCTCGCAGTGCATGGGTAGCATGAAGTTGATGATTAATTATTGTATGTAGCAATCCTAATGAAACTTAGAATTTTAGAGGTTTAATAACGTCTCCCCATCCGGGAGAGCTATTGTTAACCTGTTTCGAGATGCTATACCAATCCTAGTTGATTGGTGTGCATGGTTGGTGTAGATTCGCATGATTGCAGAGACTAACCACTTGGGGAAGTGCCAGCAATTTGGGGAAGTACCAGCAATTTCCTAAAGATTACGCCCTGCTCTATTTTATTTCCCTGAGAGCAATTTTGGGAATTGCTTATCTTTTTTTTAGGGAATCAAAAGAAACTGGGTAAATCCACCCATGAGATAACGGGTACTTTTCCCCTAGGAAAGAGAAACCCATAGTTGCCACAATTAAAGTATAGGAATTACTTGGACTCATTGGACTCAAATTCACCAGGCAAACATATGGATTATATTTATTTTCTAGCTAATGCTAGTCTTACCCTCCGAGTAGTAGAACACCTGCGTTCTCGACCAACTTTTCCTGTCCAGTTTATCACTGTGATCCACCAGATAGATGGTTGGGTAGTAAAGGTAAAAATGATTAACCCCTTATCCTCCCAAGCAGATGGGGACTTCCGTGCTTATATGCATGAACTAGGTATTCCCTACACTCCAGAGATGCGTCTCCAGATGGCACTTTGGAGTCTAGAAACAGGACAAACCCCGATCGAGGTGATGCGCCGCTATCAAGTACCAGTGGTTTCCCACGGCATTCCCGATCGCCGAGATATCGAAGCCTTTAAGGAGCAATTTACTATTGGTCTGGGCTACTGTCCTGAAACTCTTGCTTAGAATTCTCATCGATCGCTCTATCCATTTATTATTATCAGGCGAAACATCGATATGGCAAACTCCTCTATCTGTCCTTGGTGTGGGTATGCACTACTATCGCAGGTGAAACATGGCAAGCAACAGCTATACTGCTTTCACTGCCATGAAGAAATACCTGCTGGCATAACTCAACTCACTCCCCCACCAGACTCTAGTAGAGTTAATCGATATTCTGAGCTTTCTAGTTCTAGCCTTTCTAATTCTATGCTGGCGGCTAGTTTTTCCCAAAGCCATCAAAATCACAGGGAGGGAACTCTGACAGTTGCATCTCCAGAACATAAAATAGATTCAACGCTAGAAACGATCGTCAGTTATCCCGTCAATCAGTCAAGCAATCAATTAATTAATCAAGAAGCCAGTCAAGCAGCCAATCAATCAGCCAATCAAGTAAATGAAAATATTTTGCTGGATTATGTGGCTCATTTTATCAGTCGAGGTAAGGTGGTGGTCAGTAATTCTAGTGGCAAATTAATCTATAAGGGTCGGGTTTATCAGAAGATTGGCTATGCGCCAGATTTTAATGAGTTTTGGTTGGAGCTTCGCAGCCGCTCAGACTTTGAGCAATTGTACTTAGAGGGCGATGTCTATTATTTTGGGCAATTTCTCAATGACAGTTTTGAAGTGGGAGAATGTGTCCGCTGCGATCTGCAAATTCCGATTCCCTTGGGAATGCATCAGTATCAAGGTGGTTGTCATCTCTGCGATAAGCACCCGACTACTAATATAATTAATCTCCTGATTGTGGGTGATCTGCCGGATAACCCATCCCTATTACAAAAACTATTTGCCTTGCGGGGGTTTAAGGTGAGTTTTCTCGAGCACCCCCAAGCCATCACTGAAGATACTTTGGGGATGGAGATTAGTTTGATTTTACTGTATGGAGAGGTTTCGGAAAGATTGGCCAATCTGTGGTTAGATTTGCTGTCCCATTATGCTCCACTCCGGGATCTGCCAGTTGTTGCCCTGAGCCGTCAAGCAGGACGTAGAGGCAGACAATCCACCATAGAACTAGAAGAGTACCTGCAACAGGCTTTAAATGCCGAAAGCCTAACTTCGTCTCTACGCTATCTTGTCCAGCAGCGCAAACAACTGCCATCTGGTCTCCACTGGCTACCTCGTTAGGAACTCTTTTACTGGAGGGTAGTTTTGGAGGCAATGCGGGTTTTCTTCCGATCGCTCTCTGATAGGTCATCGCCTGTTTGTAGCCGGGTAGCATTTACTTGCAGGACCGTGGCAGCTTTTTTGTCTCCCATTTGGAGAGCAGTGTTGGCGGCAGATTGGAGCAGGGTGGCTGCGGCGGTGCGATCGCCCTGTTGCAGTTTGATTTCAGCCATTTGGGTTTGCCGATATTTGCCTAAAGCCAGAATTGCCTGCTGTGCCTGAGCTTGGGGCGCTGGTTGGTAGGGGTTTTGGACGGTGATCTTCAGGGGATAAATAGCCGAGAGGAGATTTTCCCCTAAGCCAGGTTGGTCGTAGCGAATCTGCACCTGACCGATCACCTGTTCCCCTAGGAGTAGTTTGCTCAAGTAGAGATTGACCAAAACTAAACGTTCTTGGTCTTGCATCAGGTCTCCTAGGCGGATGAGGAAACTTTCTCCTTCCTGTTGGGCTGGCAGTTCGATCGTATCTGGGGCGACTTGGGCGATCGGCTTTAGCTCTGCTAACCGAGCTTGGGAATTCAGAGTCAACAACAAAGCTGCATTGGTCAAACCCACAGACTGGAGCCGATTAAACAACTCAGCAAATTCTGTCACCGCCTGTTCTGGATGCTCAATGTAGCGCAGGCTGCCACTGCCAGCATCGGCAATTTTTTCTAAAATATCTTGATTCCAATTATCTCCAAACCCCAAAGTTTGCAAACTAATCTTATACTCTGGAGCCAGCCCTGCCAGTTTCAAACAACGCTGGTTATCTCCATGCTCGTTTTCCCCGTCCGTCAGCAGGAAAAGTTGCGAGACTGTACCTTTTTTGCCCTTTGCCACCTCTTCCATGCCCATTTTCAAACCCTCATCGATCGCAGTGCCGCCATCGGGTCTCAGGGATTGAATCCGGCTACTAATTCCGGCGGCATCCGTAGCCAGTTGGTTGGGGACAATAACCTTAGCACGGTGATCAAAGGCAATTACCGAGATGCGGTCTTGGGGCTGGAGTCGCTCTACCAAGGTCACGGCGGCTTGTTTAACGGTTTCGATCGGGCGACCCTTCATGGAGCCACTATGGTCTAAGACCAAACATAGATTTAGGGGAATATTCTCTTCTTCATCCCCACCAATGGCATTTACCCCCAAGCATAGCTGTCGCTGATGGTTAGTTTGGCTACCATCTACGTGGGCATCACTCCAGAAAATCTCTAAACCCGCCTTCATCTATCTCTACCTCTTAGTTTCTATAATTTTCTTTGAGACTCTACCTATCCATGATAGTTCTAAAGTAGTAAGGTGTCTTTAGGGCATATTTTGATTGTCTTGCAGTCCCTTTGATTAATCCCGTAACCGAACTTGCGATCGCTATGACTCCTAAATCTTTATTTCCCTCCCACTACAAAACAGATAACGAAGACGATGACGATAACTTATTTGAGCTTTTTTATGATGACCCCGGTAGTATTCCCGGAACTCTAAAAATCGAGCCTGATGCTGCCCCTTCAACTATTGAATTAATTGACTACAACACGAATAATAAGGCTTTTGTTAAACTGGCAACACCGGAGGCGTGCATCCCTTACTTAGATACAGAATCTGTTTCTTGGGTGGATGTGTCGGGCTTGGGGAGTGAAGATGTGCTGCAACGGATAGCCAAGATATTTAAACTACATCCCATTTTGATTGAAGATGTAGTCAATGTGCCCCAACGCCCAAAGGTTGATGAGTACGATGATCAGTTATTAATTATTGCCCAAATGGTCATGCCAAAACCTAACTATGCGGGGTTTTGGGTGGAGCAGGTCAGCTTGATTTTAGGTAAACACTATCTATTAACTGTCCAAGAAGAACCAGAACGAGATTGTTTCGATCGAGTGCGCGATCGCATCCGCTCTGACAAGGGCATTATTCGTAAACAAGGGGCAGATTATCTGGCTTATACTTTACTAGATGCCATCATTGATGGATTTTTTCCGGTGTTAGAAGCCTACGGAGAAAGAATCGATGAATTAGAAGATGAAGTAGTTACTAACCCTAGTAAAAATACTCTAGAAAAAATCTACCGCCTCCGCCGAGAACTCCTCGCCCTGCGCCGCTGTATATGGCCTCAGCGAGATGCCATTAATACCTTGATTCGGGATGGCAGTTCTCTGGTTTCTGAAGGTGTGAAAATTTATCTGCGGGATTGTTATGACCACACTGTTCAAGTCATGGACATGGTGGAAACCTATCGAGAATTAAGTTCTGGGCTAATGGATGTATACTTATCTTCCGTCAGTAATAAAATGAATGAAATCATGAAGTTACTAACTGTAATTTCGTCGGTATTTATTCCTTTGACTTTTATTGCTGGAGTTTACGGAATGAACTTTGATCCTGAGGCTTCTCCATGGAATATGCCAGAATTGAAATGGTCTTTAGGCTATCCTCTTTGTTGGGCATTGATGTTAGGTGTTGCGGGTAGTTTAGTTTATTTCTTCTGGAAACGCGGCTGGTTTGAGAACCATTCCACTATTGATGATTAGTTAATAATAGAAATCCCAAATGGGTTAAAAAATGGCATACTTAGAGAGTATGCCATTTTTAAATCACCTACATTTAGCACAAGATTTAGGATCGCTGAAATATCCAAGGAGTTGAGGTAATGACGGAACAAGATTTACTGATTTTAGTAATTTATATCCTATCTTTAGTATTTGTTTATAACAATGCTGTGGACTCTCTGAAGGGTATTATTTCAGTGGAATTTGATGCCGCTTTTCTGCAAGAGCAAATCACAACTCAAGAACTTGGAGGCTTAGTTGCAATTAAAGGAGATGTCAGTGGTAAAGCGATCACAGATGTGAAGGACGTATTTTTGAGTATAGAAAATAAATCTTTGGAGAACTTTCTTTATGTGATTTGGGATCAATGTGTGATCAATGATTTTAGCAAGCGATCGAGGAGAGTAATTCGCCTGTATCCGGGGACTACGATAGATTTAATGCAACCTCAGGCGTATAGTGCGATCGCCCCCGGACAAACTCTTAGGGAAAGAATTACTGCTGAAGATGTTCTACAAAGAAACAAAGATACTCAAGCCCTAGAAATAGGTAGACCTTTATTTGGGGGCGGAAATTTCTCAGGGGAGGGTGCAAAATTTCTTGTCATTCTAGTTCTCCAAGCCTCTACTCCGGGATTAAGTTTAGAGAAACCTCATCTATTAATGTGCCAATTTAAGATCGTCAAAACCTCTTGGATAAAAGCTGTAGCATGGAAACCGAAATAAGACGTTATTGCAAGCGCAGAGTGCTTGCAATAACGTCCCTAAAACCCTAAATAATTCGTTAGCAGTGCGTAAGTCCTGTAGAGTAGACAGGATTTGGAGGATGCCGGAGAAGTATCTGGCGGTTAAAACCATAACTAATTGAGCCTGAACTAGGCTGGAGAAGTTCGATTAAATTGGATCACCCTTTCTCTATGGTTGAGGTGGGAGGTATCACCATTGAGTTCGATCGACCAATGCTCTTGACTGCGGACTAGCTTAATCAAGCAGCAGAGTGAAGCATTCACCTGTACCGGCGCTCCTAAAATCCCTGTAGTCGCTCCCATCACAGAAGCTCCATGTCCCACAAAAAGTAAGTTTCCAGTAAATTCCTCCGCCAACAATTTAGCAGTCTGGCCAGCCCTAGACAGGGCAACTTCTCCAGTCTCTGGATACTGGGGCAAAATCCTTGAAGTGTAAGTATTATCAATCCGAGGAAACTGCTGCTGCAAAAGCTGCAAGGGTTGGCGATCGGGCATCCCCGGCATCCACTCTGGATTGAGCCACTCACTCAATCCAGACTCCAGTTTTAGGGGCAAATCTAGAGCCTCGGCTACTTGGTGAGCAGTTTGGACAGTCCGCAGGAAAGGAGAGGCAAAAATATGAGAAATGGGTTCTTTGCTGAGACGATGAGCTAACTGTTTTGCTTGATGCAGCCCATCCTCAGATAAAGGGGGATCATAGGGTAACTCCGCAGTCAGAAACCACTCTGGGTGAACGAAGTCAAGGCGGTTAGCGTGGCGGGCAATCCAAATAGTTTTACTCATAATTTCCAGTATAGATTCTGCACTCAAGAGCAGTGAAGTTTTTTTATAGTTTTAATTTTTATGTGTTTTTATGATTTTCCTGTGATTTTCTCAAATCCTTCCAGGAAAATTTCTCATTTTGTTTTTTCAGATGCAGTTGTTTTCCCTAGTTTGGGCATACTAGAATTAGTAGTATATAGCAGCAAAAACTAGAACCTTAAAACTTTTCATAGAACTTGGTGATTTTTCTCGGGAATGTTACAATGCTCTCAGGAATGTTACAATAGTTAACATACTCCATAGTTACTTAATAATTCCTCTCCAAAATCGCTAGCGATCGCTGGGTATCGTAACTATCCCCTGCCCTACCCAAGGACTGCTTAATTAACCACAAAGTGAAACCCAGCTTTAGTGCCGGGATAAACTGCACCTCAAATTGAATCTAGGGCTATGAAAACTCCACAAACTTCCACAGATTTAGTTCGGACTTACCTCAAGGAAATTGGGCGAGTTCCTCTGTTGACCCACGAGGAAGAAGTTACCTATGGGAAGCAAGTCCAACGCCTCCATGCTTTACGCCAAGTAAGAGAAGCTCTAGCAGAAAAACTAGACCGAGAGCCAACTCTCGCCGAGTGGTCAACCGCTGCCGACCTGAGTGAGCCAGCTTTGCTGAAAATGGTCGAGTTGGGGGAATCCGCCAAAAAACGGATGGTAGAAGCAAATCTCCGTCTAGTAGTTTCTGTTGCTAAAAAATATATCAAGCGTAATGTAGAGCTATTAGACCTGATCCAAGAGGGGACGATCGGGATGCAGCGAGGCGTAGAAAAATTTGATCCCAGTAAGGGGTATCGATTTTCTACCTATGCCTACTGGTGGATTCGCCAAGCCATCACTAGGGCGATCGCCGAAAAAAGCCGCACGATTCGCTTACCCATTCACATTACTGAAAAACTAAACAAAATCAAGAAGGCCCAGCGTCAACTCTCCCAAGAATTAGGACGGGCAGCCACCATTGGAGAGCTAGCCGATGAACTTGATCTAGAGCCAAAGCAAGTGCGGGATTACCTAGAGCGCTCTCGCCAACCCCTGTCCCTAGATCTGCGAGTCGGAGATAACCAAGATACAGAACTGGTAGATTTATTAGAAGACCCCGGCATCACCCCGGAAGACTTTGCTACTAAAACTTCCCTGAGTCTTGACCTAGAAGTTCTGATGGCAGAGCTGACTCCCCAACAAAGAGAGGTGCTTTCCCTAAGATTTGGCTTGGGAGATGGCAAGGGTTTGACCCTAGCGAAGATTGGCGATCGCCTGAATATCAGCCGGGAGCGTGTCCGGCAGATCGAGCGCGAGGCTCTAACCAAGCTCCGCAAGCGCAAGTCTGACATGCACCAATATATTGCTGCTAGCTAGATTACTGGTAGCTAGATAGAGTAATAGCAACCCCGCTCTGTGGGGTTGCTATTACTTTAATTACTCTTACAGCACTTGGCATTCAAATAAGACACACCACAAATATTGAAAGTCCTATCAATGTTGGGTTTGAGAGTGGGTGGCTACAGCCACCCACTCTCAAACTGCTGTAATCTTCGTTGTGATTGCAATAACTCTAAAAAATAACTAATTCTTCTTCTGCTTGGCGGTTAGGCGGGCTACCAGTTGGTGGGGTGCTGGGTGCAGAAGTATCGATGACTGGTTGAGTTCTAGAAGCTGGTCTACCTTGAGGGGCGGTCGGCGCGGTGGGAATTACGGTAGGAGTTGTGACGGGATTTGTGGTGGCGGTTCTACTGGGCGAAAGGTTGAGCAGAGATTGGGCATCAGAATAATAGTTTGCCCAGCGCTCTGGATTTGGACTAGTCCGCCAGTTGGGGCGGCTCACCTCTAGGGTCAGCATGGGGGCGATCGCTCCCCCACTCTGGCCAATGGCTGTTACAGTAATATCAGTTACTAAAACATCTCGATCGAAGCTACGTTGGGCAGCCGCCCGCACCGCTGCCTCAGCACGCCGCAGCATACTTTGATAAGTTTCATTAAATTGTCGGGTGATCGTCACAGTGACCCGTTCCGTAGCTGCCCGGACTGGCGCAGGGGCGATCGCAACTTGGATCAGCCAGCCGCTAACACCCAAACCTGCTAACCACAAACCACTAGAGACACTGATAGATGAAACTGCTTTCTTTAAAAAATGCCGATAATTCTTTGATTGCCTAAACATGGGATTACTCACTAGGTATGGTAGTAAACTATATTTTAATCTAAGCTAATTTTAATTCAGGTTAATTAAAGCCAAGCCATTTACCACAAAACATCTTTCCCTTAGCCCCCTTAAAACTATGACAAACTACAGTTGCATTGCAGTTGGCATAAATCGCTATCAATTCGTTGAACCCCTCAACTACGCTGAAGGGGATGCCCAAGGTCTAGTTAGGCTTCTGACTGAAGAAATGGGAGTACCAAGGGAAAGATGTGTGCTTTTGACCGATGGCAGCCCGATGGTCAGCGATCGCCCCACCTACCCCAACTATAGCAATATCTCTTCTTGGTTAGATAACCTAGACCCTAGTGGCAATAATATTGGGGACTCCTTCACTACCCAAGTAGATATCCAATCAGATGCCCTCTGGTTTTTCTTTAGTGGTCACGGAGTCCATTGGCAAGGGGAGGACTACCTACTACCAGTGGATAGTAATCTCAGCGACTTGCCCTACCGAGGGATTGGTGCTACAACCCTACTCCATGCCCTGAAAAAGCAAGGGACAGCCAAAATTTTAGTTCTCCTAGATATCGATCGCTCTCCCGGCTTAGGCATGGAAAACCCAGTGGGCGAAAGATTCAGTCAATTAGCCCAAGAGCTAGATATTAGTTTAATTCAATCGGTTAGTCCTCAAGAATGTTCCTACGAAAGAAAGGAACTGGGACGAGGCTTGTTTGCAGCGGCACTAGGAGAGGCTTTATCCTATCATCGTCAAGATCTGACCCTGCAAAACTTGAGTCAATACCTCACTGAGCGCCTACCAGAATTAGGAAATCACCATGGTGTTCCTCCACAGCATCCCCTCATTCAGTTAGCGACTAATGTTAATCCACAGGAATTTCTCCTGCCTTCAAAAGTTGCCTCTGGGGTGAGTGAACTAACTCCAGTTGCCGCAGTTGTGGGGAATAATACAAACAACACGAATAATACCAATAATAATTTGCCTAGCCCCGTCCGCTATCGATCGGGAGTAGAGTCCCTAGAGCCAGCTAGACAAAATACCAAAATTCAACCAGAAAGTACGGCAGTTCAACCCTCCAATACCAAAATTCAGCCAGAGACGAACAATAATTACCCAATCCCAACTCCAGTCCCAACAACGGTGGTAAAAACCTCTGACACAAATACCTCTAAAACTACGGTCAAGAAAATGGCAAAACCAGAAGGCGAATCCAACTCGGCATTACCTTGGATATTAGGAGCCGGGCTACTGTTTTTACTGATGATCCTTGGAGTGTTTATCCGGAACTTGGGAGCATTTCTGGGAACTGAGCAACCGCAAACTTCGACAAATCCCGGCTCTAGTCTTATTACCGCCAGTCCGTCGCCAGTTCCCACCCAAAATAGTGGTGCTCCCCAAACTGCTCCTCAAACCGCTCCTCAAGCCGCTCCTCAAGCTGTAGCTACACCACCGATCGCAACTAATCCTCCTGCTAGTCAACCCACTAGCCAAGCCAATCCCGTTGCCAATGCTTCCCCCGGTGGCAATCTGAACCGTCAGCAGAGCAATCAAGCGATTCTTGAAAATGCTAGGGGGTTATTGCAGAGCGATCGAGTGACCCAATTTGCCCAAGCCATCAAAGCTGCTAACCAGGTTCCTCCCGGCGAACCTCTCTACGATCAAGCCCAAGCAGATATTAATCGCTGGAGTATTGTGATCATGGATATGGCTCATGGTCGTGCCAAAACGGGAGATTGGGCAGGGGCGATCGCGACTGCTCAAGCCATGCCTCCCATCAATCAAAAAGTGCACAAAGATGCCCAGATTTGGATCAATCGCTGGCAACAGTTCATTCAGCAGCGAGAAGTCAACCTCCAACAAATCCAAAAAGCCAGAAGGATGCTGCGTCCTAACCAAGCCACTACCTATCGTCAGGCAATTGACACGATTAAGTCTATCCCCGCCGGACAACCAGCCTCCGAGTTAGTGCAAGAATTAACTAACAATTGGACTGCGGAAATTTGGCAGATTGCTAAGGTCAGAGCTAATAATGGTGATTTCCAAGGGGCGATCGCTGCGGCTAATCTATTACCAGAAAACACCCCCACCTTTACTCAAGCCCAACCAATTATCAGCCTTTGGAAACAAGGAAAAAAATCTCCTTGATGTCCTGAATTTAATATTTCCTTTAGTACATTTAATTGGCTATTTACCTAATCTTTAGATTGTAATTTTATTGAATATTTTCCTAAGTATTTATAAGGACAATTAAAGATAGGAGTATAGCTAATTAATTAAGTAGGAATACGGGCAATGGTATTAGAATACAGATGAAAATTAAAGGCAAAGTAATCTTGTAGATAGAAGTTTGCTTATTAAGAATAGTCTAATAATTAGTCTAATATGGCAGTCCTAAATCACCCAAATCATTTGCCAACCAGTTGCCAAATCAACCAGCAGATGATTTCACTCACCTTCGGCGGGTGAAACTATTTAGGGCTGCTACACTATAGTGGTCGCCATCATAATTAGGGCAAACAATAGGATTAAACTCTTGGTTCTAAGAGGCTATTTATTATTTATAAAGTCTGATTTTTCACCCCTGCCGAGGGCAAAAAATCAGACCTTCTAGCCACTTTATAAATGAACTCTAAAATCCGTATTGTTACGTAGGTAACTAACACCAATATTAACCATAAACTAATATCTTTGGTGGCTACTATAAATAGAATCATTCCTTATATGTCTTATTGAGTAGTCACTAGGAGACATTCTTGACTATTAATATGACTATGACTATGGTATGAAAATAGCTTTTTATTATCTATAGACTTTTCTTTATAAGACTTTCTGATATCTGGTCGAAGGATTTAGTTATTGAAGAACTAATTGTTGATGATAAAATATTCCTAGAAAAATGTCAGTAATTTCTCTTAAGGCTTGCTTCATTTTCTGAATCGAATCAATTGTAATTTCACTTAATCGTCAGTTACATAGCGGTTTTTGTTCAGATGTATCTCGGTGTATCTACTACTATTACTGATATTTGACTATTTGCAACTACTAAGTCTTATTCATCAGGGTCGACCATGCAAACGTTCTCCAATTCTAGGAAACTGGGCTTCTGCACCGAAAGCCTCGTTTTTGTGCATCATCTTTTACCAATAATTAGGAATATATCTCTTCTTAACTACTCCCTAGAGCAAGTGTCCATCTTCTGTTATTCCCAACAATTTAGGTAGAAGTAAATGATTCAACTAGAAGCAACAAACAGTGTGCAGGATATCTACTGCAAGGGATTGGATTGCCTAAAAGATAGAAATTATTTAGTCGCTTTAGACTACTTTAATCAGGCTTTAAACCTAGAGCCTAATAATGTCAATATTTGGGACAAGCATAGTATTACACTGCGGGAGTTGGGACGCTACTATGAAGCAGATGTTTCCAAAAGCAAAGTACATAAGCTCTATTACGATCAAAGGTTATCAAGCTTACCAGAAGATGAATTGCCGATTAATCATGATTCTTCCTCTGGTGATAATCCTGAATTGACTTGCGCGATCGATCAATCTAGCTATTGGGTTGAGGTGGCGAATCGTGCCTACTATAATTGCGATTTTGCCAGTGAAGCTGATGCTTATATGAGGGCATTGGAAATTCAGCCAGATAATTATAAAAACTGGTATAGCCTAGGAATTGCCCTGCGCCATCTCAAATCCTATGAAATGGCAATTAATGCCTATCGGAATGCCTTGGAAATTGCCCCAGATTTCCATTTAGCTTGGAATGGCTTAGGCAATGCCCTGCGGGATATTCGGGAATATAGCCAAGCTTTAACTGCCTACCATAAGGCGATTGCCCTAGCTCCAGATTTTCATTATGCTTGGCATGGCATGGGTAACACTCTCCGAGCTAGACAGGAGTATGTGGCGGCGATCGAAGCCTATGAAAAAGCGATTAGGATTGCTCCCCGCTACCATCTATCTTGGTATGGTTTGGGCAATGCCTTTCGGGATTTGGGCTGTCCTCAACAAGCTCTATTTGCCTATGAAGCTGTTATCAAAATCGCGCCTAGTTTCTGGCGAGCTTGGGATGCCAAAGGAGCGGTGCTGATTTCTTTAGGGGATGATTATGAAGGTATCTATACTTGGCAATTAGGAATTGACACCCTAGAAACCCATTTACCTTTAAATCATAAGGGATGTGGTGAGTTGTACTCTCGGCTAGGTTCTTATCAATACACCCAAGGCAAGAACCAAGATTATGCTCTTCCCTTCTGTTTAGAAGCTAAGGATAGTTATAGTAAAGCCTTGTACCATTTGGAACGAGCTGGTTTAACCGATCGCTATCAGGAATTACTAGTAGACTACGCTCATCTCAAGAAGATTTGCCGAGGGACGAAACAAAGCTGGATAAAGGCTTCCTAAAAGTATAGTAAGCACCATTCTAGTTAGGACGTGGAGGTTTTTGAGGGCTTCGACTTCGCTCAGCCTTCAAAAACCTCCTAATCAAAGCGGAGCTAGCTATACATGGGTAGTCATGCATTGTAATGGTGCTTGGAGCGCGAAGCATTCTAAGCACCATTGCCTAAATCATTACTTTGCAGTGCTATTAGTACCTGACTAATTCTGGTTATCATCTACAGTCAGATGAGAGTGGGTGGCAACTGCTACCCACTCTCAAAACTAATATTGACAGATATTTCAACGGTTGCAATTTGTCTCCCAGACTCTAGATAATTTGAGTGTTGCTAATTTGAATTCTTACCGCAATCATCCCGTAGCGTTCCTTGAGGGCTGCTTCGATCCGTTCGGCAATCACCGATTCATAACCGATGACTTCGGGATGAATAAGAATGGTCATTTCTATATAAACTGCTCGACCGACAATACCCTTGGAATAGATACGGGTGCATTGGGTAACCCCGCCTACAGAGTGGGCAATTTGAGCCAACTCTTCTGGGGCGATCGCTACTTGGTTCATCAGTAAAGGTAGCTGCCAATGTAGGACTAACCCAAAATTAATTAAACTTACTCCCACCAGAAAAATTGCACTGATACTATCGGGTAAGTAAATTCCTCTAGTTAATGCGGTTAGACAGCCAATACTTAGGGCTGTAATCCACAGATCATTGAGTAAGCAAATAGTTGTAAAGCTAAGAAAGCGCTGATTCTTACTTTTAGTTTGATAAATATTTGCCACTAATAAAAATAAATGACTAATGAAAACAACCCCTAAGCATTGCCATAACAGAGGAGTGAGCCGGGGAGGAATGGGAGGATTCGTTAGCCCCAATAATTGGGATATCGCGATCGCCTCCAAGAATAATCCGCCACAGGCAAGCAAACTCCCCAATCCGAAACTAATTAGAGTTTCACGATAGCCATGGCCAACCACTTGAAAACGACGGTAGTCTTGGGGTTTGAGGCTAACTAAAAAGCTGAGGATAATACTTAGTTGAGTGACTAGGGTTTGGAGCACTGCTGCCCCTAGGCTGAGCGATCGAGTCGTCCAAGCCACTGCCAACTTCACTGATAAAACCAATAAACTCAACCACAGGATTCCCAATAAGAACCAGCGACTTGTTGGCAACCGATCTGCCACCCTAATGTGCCTCCCAAAGTTATGTATAGCCGTCGCCACTTTAATTAGGGGGTTTTTGATGGCTTCGGCTACGCTCAGCTCTCAAAAACCTCCTCTTAACCTTACTACGGAAAATACCCAAACAGGACGAGGGCTATTAACTAATCAAGTTCAGTGGGTTTTAGCTCTTGCAGGATGGTAAAGCGGACATGGTTAATCGCCAACTCGCCGATCGAGACTTTATCCTTCGCCACAGGTAAACCTTCACTAGTCAAAGTCTCAAAGGTAATCCCTTTGCCAATTTCCGCATGATACCAAGCGAGACCCATAAAGAAACGACTAGGGTAGGGACCACCATCAATCACATCGTCGGGGTTCGATTCCATCGGCAACCAGCCAAAACCCGGCACATAAAACTCCATCCACACATGATTAAAATCTGGTTCGAGGGGAACTCCAATTAAATCTGGCTGGGCGGGACACTTGTAGCGCCCCACGGTGCGGCAAGCAATTCCATTTAAGCGGGCTAAGGCGAGTAATACCCCTAGATATTCCCCGCAGGAGCCAATCCCCCTAGCGAGAACCACATCAGGAGAGTCGATATGGGGCTTGATGCCGTAGGCAAGCTTGTCGTAGACGTAGTTACGAATTTTATACATTTTGCGGAGGAGATTCGTTTCCCTGCCGATCGCTTCCCGCGCTGCCCGTTGAATAATATCTGTACCCATAGACAAATCATCATCATCAATCAGGTAACGAGCTTGATATTCCGCTGACAAACTGGGCAAGTTCTCCAGATCCCGGGGCTTGAGCTGATACTTAATGCTCCATACTTCCATTAGGGCTTTCCAGCCGAAGATATGCCGCTCTCCCGCCTTCAGATGAGGAAACTTAAACACCGCCACCCGCTGCCCATTTTGGACTTCTTCTGTAAAGGGGATACCCACGGGAGATACTTGGCGGATTTTTTGCCGATCGGTCTGAGCCGGCAGGGCAATCCGCCATTCCACCTCCTTCAGTTCCACATCCTCCAGCGGAGCCAACTCCTCAACGTAGGACATTTCTACTAGATAGCCATTAGAAAGCACCATCCGCCGCTCTGGGTCGGAGTGAAAAGCTAGGGGATGGATAAAAGTTCGATCGCGGTATTGGAGTTCATAGTTGGGATCGGCATTGGGGTTATCCCGGAGATAGGGCTGGCGGAAGGCATAGGCAACGTAGAGTAAGGATTTTCCGGTGAGGGGATCAGGGAAGAAAGTCAACCCCGTCGGGGATTCAAAGGGAGTCAGAATACTCAGCTTAATTTCCCCTGTCGCCCGATCGAGGCAATAAATTGTCTGTTCTACCGTATCCGAGAGCCATAGCTCTTCACCCCGGATGGTGATATTTTCCACCCCCACCCCCGGCAAGGGAAACCGAGCCACTTCCTTGCCCGTAGTCCGACTAAAAATCAATAGATATCCAGTTTTCTGGGAAGTAACATACACCGTAGAGTCGAGAACTGCGATCGCCTCCGCATCGTAGGCAAGACGGACAAAGGGTTGGAGATTAAAATTATCATTCTCTAAAGTTGCAAAATATACCGTATTTTGCTTAGTTAGCCAAAGGGTATTTTCGGCGATCGCTAACCCCGTCACCCCAGTCAAATCAGCGTCTCGCTGGGGATTCAGCACTGTAGTGTTATCAGTATAGGGATCAATTTCTAGCAAATAGCCATTGAGCGCATCAACGGCAATTAACTTTTCTTCCCACACAGCCATTCCATGTAAAGCTGCTACCCCGATCGGTCGAATAGTACGTTCTAGAGTTTGCCCAGAGTTGGATTCAGGAATCATAATTCATAGAGATGAAGAATATAAACAAAACATAGCCGATCGTAACCAGTTTTAATCTAGTTATGACCTAGCTCTAACCTAGTCCTAACTCAGTAGCAACCAAAGTAGCAAAGGTAACCAAAGTAATTAAAGTAATCAAACCTGTTGAAAACCCTAGTTATAGCGATCCTCATTGATTTATGAATTTGAGGGGGTTGAAAAGGTTGCACCCAGAGGGGGAGGCGTTCTCAACCCATTTAGGATTGCGATATTTCTTATCTTAGGATGAATTTTTCTAACAAAATGTTTTGTCTGAGCCTGATCATCATAAATTTATCCTAGAGACTTAGAAACAAAATTAGCTGCCAAACCGTCATTTGATCAAACCACTAGACTCCCCCAACTATTTAACTTGTTTTGAAACCTAGTTTGAGACTTAATATAGATAAAGTGATCTCTGTTGTCATCCCTTAATATAAGAATGTCATGCCATTTTGCTGAAATTGTCAATATCTATTAATACCATGTTAAGTAAGCAGCAATTACCACGTTTCTTTTTTCTGACTAGCATCCTTTTAGGAAATCTATGCTTCATGCCCATTGCTCTAGGACAGAACCGCGTCCCGCAAAATTTTAGTAGTCGGTTGCCAGACCAGTGGGAGAGTAGCGAATTTCGCCCCCCAGCTACGGGTAGTCCTAACGGTACTGGAGGTGGCGGGAGCAGAAACCCTAGTAGTTCTTGCATTAGTCCCGGACAATTGCTCCCTACGGCCTTAGTTCCCGTCTCTAGTCTGGGTGGGATTACCCAAGAACCTTATCCGCAAATTTCTTGGTATTTACCTCCCAACCGGGCTGAGGCTTTGGAAATTATTATCTTTAATGAGCAGGATCAAGAGATCTATTCAACTTGGTATTCCCTAAAACCTGCTTCACCTCAACAGAATTTTGCGAACCCCCAGCCTAATCAACCTCTAGAAAAGGGAAAAATCATGAGTTTGCAAATTCCCCCCCACACAGGGATCAACCCTTTAGAGATTGGGAAACTCTATCGGTGGGAAGTATCTTTAATCTGTGATATGAATAATCGAACACGAGATATCCCAACTGGTGGTTACATTCAGCGCATTACGCCCAAGGATGGGCTTAATACTCAATTATCCCAAGCTACTCCTCCGGATCAGGCAATCCTCTATGCGAATGCTCAGTTATGGTATGAAACCCTTGCCACAGTAATTAAGATGCAGCGCCAAAGTCCTCAAGATCCAATTTTGGCAGCTAATATAAATACTATGTGGGTAAAACTTCTCACATCGGCGGGTTTAGAGAAAGTTGCTGAGCAGCCCCTTTTTCTTGGTGCAGCAAATTCTCAACAATAGATCCCCCGATTCCAAGGAATTTACTATATCCAGTGTGTAGCATCTATGTAACGATCTTATTTTTTAATTACTCTCAACCATAAATAGGAGTTTTTTATGCTTCAACAATCTAGACCTGCTGCAAAGTTAGCAATTATTGCGGGGACGGCAAGCTTATTTCTGAGTTACTTTGCTAATCCGGGATTAGCTCAATGGAATGGGGGTAGTTATCGTCCTACAGGTAATGTTGGCACTCCTACCCGGACTCAATCGGGGGCAACACGGGGCGATCGAGTGTGTCCCTTAGCTGAGGCGACCCTGCCTTTAGTCGCAGTCGTACCAGATAATACCTTTGGAGTTACGATCAAATCTCACCCTACTTTTGTCTTTCATTTGCCGGAGATTGCGGCTGGGGCAACAGCGCCACCGGTGGAATTTGTGATCCGGGACATGGATGACAATGATATTTATAAAGCAAGATTTACTACCAATGGTCGTGGTGGCATCGCTAGTATTGCTCTGCCAGAAACATCTGGAGTTCAGGGTTTGGAGTTAAATAAAGACTACAAGTGGTCGGTGGCAATTATTTGCCAAATGAACGATCGCGGCAAGGACTTGGTGACAGAAGGCTTAATCCAACGCATTCCTACTCCTCCCGAACTAACTCCTAATGCCTTGAGGGGAAAATCGGCGATCGAACAAGCCGAATTGCTGCGGAATGCCAGCATTTGGTACGATGCGGTAGCTCTGATGCTAGAAACCCAGCGCACTAGCCCTCGTTTGAGTCAATGGGATGGGTTATTGCAAGCTGTAGGTCTGCGGGATTTTGTCACCCAGCCCCTCCTCAGCAGTGGCAGCACTCTCACTCCCCTAGATAGCTCTGTAAATAGTTCTTCACTGCCGGAATAACTACTGAATAAATGATCTACTCAAACCGATCGCAACCCAGTCCAATTTTCTGCCCTAGCCATGTCCTGAAGTTAGGGCGGAGATATCCATCAATATCTTTTGGTAAACTATCTATAGTGGCTGGCTTGATCATTCATAGTATATTTTTTCAGGCGGGGAACACTCTAGCGCAACCGTGGAATGGGGGGACTTATCTTCCGCCTAGAAATGTGGGTTTTCCAGAGCAAACTAGCAGTGGTTCTAGCAGAGGGAATTCTATCTACATTAATAATCCTAATTGCCCTGTAGTGGGTTCCCCTCTAGCTTTAATCCCGATCAATGTGTTTGGTGTAACCCTCAAGTCCCATCCTACTTTCCTGTTTTATCTCCCCGCTGCAAGGATTGGGGAAAATTTACCAATGGTGGAGTATTCCTTGCAAGATACTCAGGGCAATGAGATCTACAAAACTAGGTTTGTTACTAACGGTAAAGCGGGCGTTGCCAATCTCACCCTGCCTCAAGGGATGGGATTTTCGGGATTGGAGATCGATAAAGATTACTTCTGGAGTGTGTCTTTGATCTGTCAAGGGAGCGATCGAATCCGAGACTTGGTAGTTCAAGGCTCAATCCGTCGTGTCGCTGTCCCTACTGCCTTAGTAGATTTGGGTAGTAAAACCCCAGACCAACAGGCAGATTTACTCTGGCAAGTAGGCATTTGGTACGATCTAGCAGCTTTGTTGGCAGAACTACAAAGACCAAATGTAGCTAATCCCCAAGTTAATACCTTGCCTAATCCCCAATGGCAAGCCCTGATGCAAGCTGTTGAGCTAAACGAAATTATCAATCAGCCTTTTTTACCTAATGGTTCCCTAGCCCCTAATCCTGCTGTTTCTTTGCCAAGATAGTGCATGAAAGCTGCCTAATGAGCCAAAGTGATTCAGACTCACGCATTTGAAAGTTTTTGCTGGCTGAGGGTCATCAAAGCCCGCAAAAGCTCTCAAACTACTGTAACTAAATAACTAAACGTCAGTCGTACTGCTGTTTACGATCAAAGTCTCGATAGAAGTGTTGGTGTACAAAATCTCGTCCTATAGTGAAAACCCAGCGCAGCAATTTGGCAAGGGAGGCAGGATGGGAAAGACTCCAGAAATTAATTGTTAGGCACACTACCGATAGAAAAAGCAGAATAAAAGTGGGAGCCATGACTACGCCGATCAGGAACCAAGTCAAAACGTGCCAGCCAATGACTAGGGCGTAGATAATGGCAGCGATCGCTACGCCGATGGATTGCCCACGAGGGCGATGCAAACCAGTGAAGATCATGGTTTGGGAGGTAGCGATCAAGTTAGCTGGCACAAGAAATGCACAGATAGCAATGCAATGATCGCGGGAAAATTGACAGAGATTGTGAATGTCAAGCATATTCTTAGCTTACTTGCAATCTAATGATTTGTGGGTAATCTGTTGTTAATAGTTACAATTTCCTTGGGGTATCCTCGGCAGTTAGCAGCAGTGGAGCCTAATGGGGTAGATACTTATGACGAATTAAGATAATGCATAATAGGTTATAAAACGTATGGGATAGATATACAGAAATAATTAATATTTTTTTATAAACTATCAAGAACTATAGCGATCCTAAATCATTTGCGAACAGTTACTAAGTCAACTTGCTTCTGGCAGATGGTTTCACCCGCCGGAGGCGGGTGAAACCATTTAGGGTTGCTATATAATGCTATGACAGTCTTAATTAAAAAGATTAGGACTTACGCGTTTGGAAGTTTTTGCGGGCTTCGACTCCGCTCAGCCCGCAAAAAAAGTCCAAAACCCTAAATAATTCGTTGGCAGTGCGTAAGTCCTAAATGTCATAGGGAGAACTAATGGAATCGGCAATATTACTAGCTGTTAATGGAACATTAATGCAGGGGTTGGCATTGAATCAAAATTTGCTGGCAGCGCAGGCGACTTTTTTGCGAGAGGATTGGACTGCTCCGGTATATCGCTTGTGGTCTATTGGGGATCAATATCCGGGGATGGTGCGGGTGGCAACGGGCGGTGCGGCGATCGCTCTAGAAATTTGGCAGGTTCCTCCGGCTGGGTTGGTACAAGTTTTGTTGCAAGAACCCCCCGGATTATCGATCGGTCAAGTACATCTACAAAATGGGGAAACTATTTTGGGAGTTCTAGCAGAGCCGATTACCTGCGAGGGACAGCAGGAAATTACGAAGTGGGGCGGCTGGCGGGCTTATCAATCAGACCATCATTAATCTCTACTAGTGGTAACGGCGGTATAAAGCAGGTAGACCACGCCGATGCCGATCGCTACTTGGATGCTATAGGGAACAAAAAATATTCTCGTCCACGTAGCCAGACTAGACATGAGCTTAACTAGAGCATCTAGGACATAGACGATTCCTTGTAACAATGCCCAAGCGATCGCTGTAATCCCTACAGCTCTAACAAATGGATTATTTAAAAACACAATGTAATTCCTCTAGATGGTTTTGTGAATCAAAGAACTTAGTGAGCAAGGTTTTTGCTTGATTTTTGTTGGTAATTAGCCTGATATTATCGTCGATTCAACTCCTATTATTTAGGAGAGGATTATGTTGTATATTTAGCTTTGGAGTAAAGTGCTGTATCAAGGTTTTTTCAATACTTATTAAGTAATTTACAGGTAGAGAATTAATATAAGCTATTGAAAGGTTAGGCACTTTATCAAAAGCATCTTGCCGGTGATGAGAATACCACCGATCTTGTAGATTTTTGCTCATGCCAATATAGTAAATTTTTGATTCATCGATAACGAAGTAAATTCCTGCTTCTTCAGGTAATTCATCTTTGTCCCGCATTGGCAATGAAGATAGGAGGAATGGATTTATATCCGTAATTTCAACAAGTTGTTCATTAAAAACAAACTTACTAACAAATTGTATAAACGGGGTGTAATCAATTGCTGATGAGTTGTACTGACAATACCAAGCTACAAGCATATCCTGATCTTCAGTAACTTCATTTTCTGGCATGTGAGTAGGAATAAAGCCTTCATAATAATCTCCATATTCCTGATACCAAGCATCTTCATCAAAGGGGTGAGTAATCCATGCACGATACATCATCTTCATCTGATCAGATGTTGGTGGCTTACTCTCTTCACCGTATTGCTCATTCCAAGCTTGCCTGAAACTTTTGTAGACTTCACGGGGCAGATTTTTGGCATAATCATCAGTTTTTGTTTGATTATCAGCTTCATTTACTGGTTCTGCTATCAGGTCTGTATCAAAAAGAGAGTTAATTTCTTCAGAGGTAACTTGACTTGCGACTACTTCCATATAAACAATACTCCTGAGTTAAATATAGCTACAACAACTGTTTAATATTATTCTAGCAAGCATTTGCAATCTTAAGATATAAAACAATTGGACAATTTTGCCGTCATTTTGTCGTCATTAATGATTTACAATATCTACCAACGCTACTAAGCCGAAGGTGGTAATAATTATCCCAGCAACCCAGTTGATCGATCGCAATAAAGAGCTACTCATTCTATGCCTTAATCGACTAGCAACAAAGGCAAGCAATAGCCACCACAAAGCCGAGCCGAGAAATACTCCCAACACCAATAAAATAGCTGCTAAGGAGTTATGAACTTTCCCTAATCCTAACCCGGCAAAGATGACTACAAAAGCCAGAATAGTCATGGGGTTGGTAATAGTTAGGAAAAAAGTTGAAAGATAGTTGCCAAGGAGATTTTTCACTTCTCTAGCTTTGGCAGCCTCTTGATTCACGGAACTTCGGAATGTTTTTACTCCTAAATAGCAGAGAAATAAACCCCCGATTAGGCGGATGATCAACTGTTGACTAACCAGAAAATTGGTAATTATGGTCAAGCCAAAGCCCGCAATAGCTCCATAGATGCCATCGGCAGTGGCAGCACCCAAACCGGAAGCAAAGCCTGCCAACCACCCAGAGGCTATGCCTCTACGAATACAGAGAATCCCGATCGGTCCCACCGGGGCAGCGATCGCCAAACCGATCGCTACTCCTTTGAATATAAAGTACAGATACATAAACTTCTCCAAAATTATCCTTAATCCAGCATCTAAATTAGCAATGGTAATACTGGGGTTTCCTTAACTGTGGAAAGCGCCAAAGTGGTACGAGTTCTGAGAATGCCGGGGAGTCCTTTAATTTGATTGCTGATCAAAGCTTCGAGGCTGCGGGTACTGGTGCAACGCACCTTGAGCAGGTAATCATCATCTCCGGTGACATGGTGGCACTCTTGAATTTCTGGTAAATGGTTGACTAAATCGATGAATCCCTGTCGGTGTTCTGGGCGATCGAGGGTGACGGCAATAAAAGCTGTGATCCCACAGCCAATTAATTCTGGATTGACCAAGGCGGCATAGCTTTGGATGATGCCTTTTTCTTCTAGTCGCCGGACGCGATCGGCTGTGGCTGGGGCAGATAGCTGCAACAAGCTTGCCAGCTCAGACCAAGTGATCCGCCCTTGGCGCATTAATTGCTGTAGTACTGTGATATCTATCTCATCCAACATCATTACCTTGTTTAATTAAGCCACAATAGCAATATACCTTATTTAGCTAGGTAGAGTCAACAAAAACTTACGATATCGCCAAAAAATGCTATCTTCACCTTGAATATCAATTCAGACGGGAGTAAATTAATAAAACTTGACATTTTCTTGCCCGAAAACAGTATGATTTGTCTACCGTGATGCAGAATTGCCTGCTTAACCCTTAATACACCCAGTGAAACAATTCCCGTTTAATCTTCCTCTTTAATATTTGTACTTATATAAATAGAGCGTTATCGAGCGTTGTCACCCTACTATGCCCATGAAACTAACCAGAGTTAATCGTTATCAAAACGCAGCCCTAGATTATTACCTCTCCCTCACAAATTCCCCCTACCTACATTACGGCTATTGGGAAAACATCCCAGTTCCCCCAGAAGACCTGATCATGCCCCGGTTCCGGGAAGCACAGGCGGCTTATACAGCCTTGATTGCCAACCATATTCCCCAAGGGATCAAAACTATTTTGGATGTGGGTTGTGGAATTGGCGGCAATGCAACTTATTTGATCAACAAGGGTTATGCTGTGGATGGCTTGGCTCCCGATAGTTTCCAACAGGAGAAATTCTTAGCCAAAACCCAAGGGAAGGCGAAGTTTTATTTGACTACCTTTGAGGAATTTCAAGCAGATCAAACCTATGATTTGGTGTTGTTTAGTGAAAGCACCCAATACATGGCATCGCAGGATATTGCAACAGGTTCTGCGAAAATCCTCAAGCCCGGCGGTTATGTCTTGCTAGTGGATATGTTGCGGATTGATGGTAATTATAAAGAAGGGATGTTTTCTAACTGCCATGAGGTGAAGGAATTGCAGCAGACGATGGAAAATGCTGGGTTTAAGTTAGTAGAAACCAAAGACATTTCTGAGCATATATTGCCAACGATCGATCTCTATATGCGAGAGTTTCAAACCTACGGCATGAGTACTATTAAATATGTGGGAGCATTGGTCGAAATCACCGTTCCCCCAATTTATAAACTATTCAAGTTCCTATTCGGCAAATGGATCGATCGCCTATTAACGGAAGGTCTGTCAGCAAGAACCATTTTTGAAAAATACTTATCCTATGAGTTACAAGTTTGGCAAAAATTATGAGTAAAATTCCCGTTACAGTAATTACAGGTTTTTTGGGTAGTGGTAAAACTACTTTGATTCGGCATTTGTTGCAAAATAATCAGGGCAGAAGAATTGCCGTGGTGGTGAATGAATTTGGCGAGATTGGTATTGATGGCGAATTATTACGATCGTGCCAAGTTTGTGATGATGAAGATGAAGTAGTTAGCAATATTATTGAGCTGAATAATGGTTGTCTGTGCTGCACTGTCCAAGAAGAATTTTTCCCGGTGATGCAGGAATTATTAGAACGCAGAGAGGCGATCGATTGCATTGTCATCGAAACCTCTGGTTTAGCTCTGCCCCAGCCCCTCGTCCAAGCCTTCCGTTGGCAAGAAATTCGCACTTCTGCCACGGTAGATGGTGTCATCACCGTGGTGGATTGTGTGGCGGTGGCGGCGGGAACCTTTGCTAGCGATCTAGATGCGGTGCAGGCACAACGGCAAGCCGACCCCAACTTGGAGCACGAAACACCCCTAGAAGAATTGTTTGAAGACCAGTTAGCCTGTGCTGATCTCGTTCTCTTGACCAAGGTTGATTTGGTAGATCAAGAGACTAGAGGCAAGGTGGAAACATGGCTGAAGCAGGAACTTCGTCCCGGCGTAAAAATTGTCCCTTGTAAATCGGGAGAAATTGCTCCAGAAATCTTGCTGGGTTTCAATTCTGCCGTGGAAGATAATCTTGATCAGCGATCGGGACACCACGACCTGGAAGAAGAACACGATCACGATGATGATATTAATTCTCTGCATATTACCCTGCCTCCCCAGCAAGCAGTTCAAAACCTCGTTGACAAGCTAGAAACTCTCCTGAAGGAACAGGAAATTTACCGGATCAAAGGGTTTGTGAATATTGCCAATAAACCGATGCGGATGGTGTTGCAAGGGGTGGGAAATCGGTTTGATTATTTCTTCGATCGCCCTTGGAAACCGGAGGAATCTAGACAAACTCAGCTAGTATTTATTGGTCATGATCTAGACTCGAATATCATCAATAAATCTTTGGGTGGCAAATATAGCAATCCTAACATAGGTTGAGAACGGCTCTCCCGAAGGGGGAGTCGTTCTCAACTCTCTAAAATCTCAAACTCAATTAGGATTGCCATAGAAATATTTGTGAGTGGGCGGTAACAATCATCCACCTACGGATTGCTCCTAGAGAGGTTAATTAGTAAATCCACCATGAGCTTCAACTCTCCATTCTATATCTCATTTCTATTTATAGTTGTGGTTCTCTATTGGGCAATTCCTCAAGCAGAACTACAGCTATTTCTATTGTTGATAGCTAGTTTGATTTTTTATAGTTCCCTCCTCTTTAGTTCTCTGCTCTATGCCTATCTCCAGTGGTACTATATTCCTTTATTTCTATTAGTTACTATCCTCAATTGGCAACTCGGAAAATTCATTGCCTTTGACAAACGAGATACACGAAAATCCACCAAGCACCGCAAGAAAATCTTACTTTGGATAGGAATATTATTTAATATTCTATTATTAGCTGGTTTTAAGTATATTCCTTTCTTGTTAAGCACAGTATCTAGTATTTACCAGCAATTAAATAATGCCCCTTTAGTTTCAGCCCAGGATGCAACCCTATGGATAACTGAAAGTCTGGTAGTTCCCCTAGGGATTAGTTTTTTTACTTTTGAATCGATCGCCTTTTTGGTGGATAGTTTTCGAGGGCAAATAGTTGTGGGCAGCTTACTCCAATTCACCACCTATAAATTATTTTTCCCGAAGCTAATTTCTGGACCGATCACAGCCTACGATGAGTTTTATCGCCAGATAAACAGAAAATCCCCACCCCAACTCCATCAGCTTGCTGAAGGTGCGTGGTTGATTACGATCGGTATTTTCAAAAAGGCTCTGATTGCCGATCGCTTGGGTTTCTTGGTGGGACTATGTTTCGGGAATGCCGAGCGAGCGGGGAGTACTGATTTATGGCTAGGAATCATTGCCTATGGTTTGCAGTTATATCTAGATTTTAGTGGCTATGTAGATATGGCTAGGGGTAGTGCTATGCTGCTGGGGTTTAATTTGCCCGAAAACTTTGATTTCCCCTACTTCAGCACCAGCATTGCTGATTTCTGGCGCAAGTGGCACATGACCTTAGGCAGTTGGCTCCGACAATATCTTTATTTCCCCCTAGGTGGTTCTAGAGTGGGCTTAGTCCGCACCTGTTTTAACCTGATCTTAGTGATGCTCATTGCCGGAATTTGGCACGGGGCGGCTTGGGGTTTCTTAGTCTGGGGTGGGCTACATGGCATTGCCTTGGCTGTGCATCGGTTAACCGATATGGCAAGTAAAAAATCGCCCAGTTTACAGCTATTTTGGCAGCATCCGGGGGGGATATTATTAGCTTGGTTCTTGACCCAATCGATGGTGTTTTTAACTTGGGTTTGCTTTCGATTGCCCAACTTAGATCAGTCCAGGATGGTGTTAAGCCGCCTTTGGGGACATCGAGGAGATGTGCAATTTGCCCAGCAGGTCTATCAGGGGACGATCGGGCTAAATCCACCCCAATTATTCACCCTCTTGGCAATACTTTGGGTTTGTCTCACCCTGAATTTCTTCCTGCAACGCCATCTAAAAGTAGATGTTAATTTGCATCTCAAACTATTTATGATTCCGATGATTTTATTTATAGTTTGGCTCCTAGCTCCCGAAGGTGGATTGCCATATATTTACTTTAATTTCTGATTAGGAAGGAGGATGATTTATAGTGATTTTTTCGGTTTTCCTAGGCATAATCATTACGCTTTTAGGATTAGAAATCATCCTCAGATTCACCTTTGGATTTCATAATCCTTTGTTGTATATTGCCGACCCAGAAGTTGGTTATCTCCTTGCCCCCAATCAGCAGGTGCGGCGGTTAAGAAATCGAGTCATGATTAATGAATATTCAATGCGGAGTTCGAGGATAGAAGAGCCTAAGCAGAGTTTGCGAATTTTGTTCTTAGGAGATTCGGTTCTTAATGGCAGTTGGTGGACAGATCAGGAAGATACGATCTCCACAATGATTCAGCGCATATTAGCTTTAGAGAAGAACCCCTCTAAGCCCCTTGAGAAAGGAACTTGGAATCTCCCCCCCTTTTTTCTAGCGCAGCGGCGCGTTAGCGCGGGGGCTAGGGGGGATCAACCAGTCTTATTTTCTCAAACCCCTATTCCTCGAACTAGTTCACAAACTGTAGAGATTCTCAACGCTTCTGCCAATGGCTGGAGTCCCCGCAATGAATTGGCTTATCTGCAAAAATTTGGTCTTTTTCAGGCAGATATTTTGATTTTGGTGCTGAATACCGATGATTTATTTGGCACTACCCCCACTTCCATTCCGGTGGGGAACGATCGCTACTATCCCAGCCAGAAACCCACCTTCGCTATCCTCGAAGCTGTAACTAGATTATTCATCCCCTACACCCCTCCCCCAGAGATGGCAAAAGTCAATGCTGAAGGGGGCGATCGAGTAGGTTTTAACCTCGCTGCCCTAGCAGAAATCCATCACCTTGCCCAGACCCAGCAGATACCGCTAATGATTACCCTGACCCCTCTTTGGCATGAAATATTGTACAAAACCAAGCCTTATGAAACCATCGCCCGGCAGAGACTAGGGCAATTTATCCAAGCACGAAACCTGACCTACCTAGATTTTCTGCCCATCTTCCAAAGCCACCCCGACCCCAAAACCCTCTACCGTGACCAAATCCATCTCACCCCCATCGGTAATGAATTGGTTAGTGCTGAAATCAGCAAAGTAATAGTAGGGCTAACCCTCCATGATAAGTTACAAGATAGGTTCTAATGGTTATATAGCAATTCCACAGGAATTTTCACGGCGCACTCGATGGTGCATCTGGCAATTCCCTAGACTTAGTAAATCCTTGAGGATTGCTGGTGATGAAAATTCAATGATGAAATTCAATTAGGTTGTTGGTGGTATTTTATGGCTTACGATTCTGACAAAAGAAAGTTACTCTCTGTGTTGTGTCATGGTTCCGTGTTTTTAAACTCCTTGATTATTGGGGCTGGCGTTCCCCTCGCGATTTTGATTGTTTCCGATGATCCAGTGGTAAAAACTAGTGCCAAGGAATCCTTGAACTTTCACTTTAATATGTGGTTGTACTGGATTATTTTTGGGGCATTAGCGTGGATTTTGATTGGGCTGCCTTTCTTGGCAATTTTAGCGATCGCTAACCTGATCCTACCAATTATGGCAATCCTCAGTTCCTTGGCTAACCCCGATGAATCCTACCGCTATCCTTTTATTTTCCGCATCCTCTAGGGTTTAGTCTCAGCCCCCGATCGGCAGGCGAATGCAGAACTTAGTGCCTTCGCCTAAGGTAGATTGCACTTCTAAACTGCCGCCATGTTTGTCGACCACAATTTGCTTGGCGATCGCCAAGCCCAATCCCGTCCCTTTACCCACTCCTTTGGTCGTAAACAAATGGTCGAAAATTTGTGCTTTCACTTCTTCTGTCATCCCTTTTCCGTTGTCAAAAATCTCAATCTGCACCTGATTGGCATCAATGGTTGTGCGAATTGTAATTTGTTGTGGTGTAGCTTTTAGTTCAGCAAAAGACTTGGTGTGAGCCATTTCATCAAACATATCGATCGCATTCGCCAAAATATTCATAAATACTTGGTTAAGCTGTCCGGGGAAACAATATATCGATGGCAGATAACCATAGTCTTGAATCACTTCAATGTCGGGACGATATTCGTTGGCTTTGAGTCGATATTTCAAAATCAGGATGGTGCTATCGATGCCATCGTGCAGGTTGGCGCTGACTTTATATTCTGTGTCGGCGCGGGAGAAGGTGCGGAGGCTATTGCTGATTGCGGTGATGCGATCGGTGGCGCCTTTCATGGAGTCGAGTAATTGTGGTAGGTCTGTACTTAGGAATTCGAGGTCGATGTCTTCGGCTTTGTCTTGCACAGGAGTAGCAGCGTTGGGATGATGCTGTTGGTACAGAGCAACATAATCCAGCAAATCTTGTACATAATCTTGGGCATTGCCGATGCTGCCCTTCAAGAAGCCGATCGGGTTATTGATTTCGTGCGCCACTCCAGCCACTAGGTTGCCCAAAGCAGACATTTTTTCAGATTGGACAACTTGCGCCTGACTTTGTTGGACTTGAATCAGGGCTTGTTCTAGTGCTTGGTTCTTCTGCTGAATTAGAGCTTCGGCGGCTTTGCGTTCAGAAATATCTCGCGACATACACAATACAGTGTTGTTTTCCATTGGAATGATGCGTGCATCAAACCAGATAGTTTTCTCTCCAATCAATAAATCATACTCAACGGCAGTTGTTTTTCCTGTACTCAGGGCTTGGTGGATGTAGCCAAGGAAGAAGTCAGCAAATTCTACTGGCAGAACTTCATGGATTGTTTTGCCAAGCAACTCAGTGGAAGGGCGATATAGAAGAGGTGTAGAACAAGGTGCGATTTTGAGGTATTTTCCAGTTGAATCTATCACTAAGATGATATCTTCCATGGCTGTGAACAGAGCTAATAATTCTGCTTGTGAAGCTTTTAGAGCAAGTTCGGCTTGTTTGCGATCGTTAATATCGGTAACAAATCCTTCCAGCCCTAAAATCTCACCCTCTTGATCGAACACCCCCTGCCCCTGTTCCCACACCCATTTCTCTTCGCCTTGCTTAGTGCGAAGGCGATAGATCATTTGGTAAGGTTGATGGTTTTTGACAGCCGATTGCACAGCCGCATCGACCATCTCAACGTCATCAGGATGGATCAGTTGAGTAAAGGAAATCTTGTGGTTATTAAGAAAGTCTTCAATTGGGTAACCGGTTAGATTAAGGCATCCTCCACTAATGAATTTCATTGTCCAGTTCTCATCATTGGCACAGGAATAAACAATCCCGGTGAGGTTGTTTAACAGTTGCGTAAGCTGGCGTTGGCTTTTTTGAGTATGGGAATAGAGTCGGGCATTTTCTAGGGAAATGGCAGCTTGGGTGCAGAGGAAGGTGAGAATCAGTATCCGATCGCTCGTAAATACTCCACTAGTCAACCGATTCTGGAGATACAAAATACCAATCAAATTGCCTTGATTAAGAATGGGCAAACACAAAACACTCTTAGGACGATGTTGGGTTAAATATTTACCGATGACTGGCAAATTGGTTTGGCAATCATCAATAATCACCACTTCTTGGGTATTTTTAACGTAGTAGATCAGCTTGGTGGGGACATCGGGATGATCTTGCAAGGGAGCGTGACAAAGTTGAGTGTCTGTGGGGGTAGCAAACGCCTGTACTTCCCACTCTCCTTCAGAATTGGGCATAATTAAAGCACAGCGATCGGCACCAGAGTTTTGGAGAATGATCTGGCTGAGTTGACGGAGTAAGTCATCCAGTTGAATGGTGCTGGAAAGGCTTTGAGAGGCTCTAAGAATGGCGGCAAAATCGAGGGTGGCGTTGATACTACTACTGCTGGATGAGCGACTGGCTTGAGTAGAGGCATGGATGGAGAAACTGGGATCGGCGATTCCCTTCGGGATAGTTTCGCTTAACGTGGCTAGGGTTTCCATCAGGTTGAATCCCTGTCTATTTTCTAGAATTGGACGCAGTAAACTGGGATATCGTTGTTCAAGATCGTCAGTTTTTGCTTTGGCTCCCCAGCGAGAATAGCCATAGTATGCTTCTTGCATATAACCTGCGGCGACTTTTTCTTTGCCCCAGTCAAGGTAGAATTTGGCAGCGAGTTCGTTGCCTAATGCTTCTTCTTGAATGTAACCGTTGGCTTTAGCTCCAGAGATCGCTCGATCGTACAGATCGATCGATTGAGAATTGTTTCCTAAAATTCGGTATTTTTCTGCTTCTACTAAATCGACCTTATGTTGGTAATTTATAGGAGCATAGTCTGCCCAATACTTTTGCAGTTGTACTTGGTTTTGTTCGACTCGCTGAACTATATCTGATAGTTCCTCCGATGGCGAATTCACATCTGCTAGAGCAACTAGAGAATCATAAAAATACAACACAGGTTCGCCAACTGTACTTGCACCTGCCATGAAATAGTTTCTACACTCAAGCGCATGGTTATTTGCTGCGTCAACTTCCCCAAACAAAAAGCAAAGTGTTAACTTATACAAGTTAAACATATATAATCCATGCCAATTATTTGTAGAACGCAGTAGGGACATAAATTCTGTTTCTTGGAGAGCAGAGCCAGACAAAATTGTAGGATGCTCCGCAAAACCCAGTAAATTTAAAGTTACTTGCCAATAGAGCAGACAGTAATTAGCCGATCCCACTTGCTTTAGTTGAACTAAAGCATGATAGTAAGTGCGTATATTTTGCTCCAAGTTAGTAAGGAGTTCACCACAGTAAAAAGAACTCCGGCAGAAAGTTTGAGCATCATATCCAGCATATTCGAGGTTGCCAATTTCTAGCCCCAGCGTGTAGCCATCTTTTAAGAAGAGTAATGTTTCTTTGATGTGATATTTACGGTGGAGAATAAAACCACCTAGCAGCAAAAATAGTTCAGGTTTAATCGCTTTATCATCGAATTTTAAAGCGAGATTCAATGCCAACTGACCAAACTGTGCAGCAAAATCTATATCTTTCTCGATATTCGAGAGAACCAGGCTGTAGCAGGCATAGCTAGTGGCAGATATAGCTATATTGCCATACTGTAGAGATAATTTAACAACTAAAGTTGTTAATAATGGATACAAAATAGAGCCACGAGCGTAAGCTGCTGACATGATGCTGAAAGCAACCTTGATAATCGCTATTTTCTTTGCATCTGTCATCACAGGAAGATCGGCAAAATCTTCAACCTTTTGGTCTCCAATGAGTTCGCGAATTTCTTGGATCGATTGTTGAACATCTGCCATTGTCGGTGATTCGGTTATCGGTACTCCCAATTGTTGTAAGAGATCCATCCCGATTTCCATTACTTCATCAAGTTTAGTTTCGGATGTCTTGACTTGAATCCTAATGCGATAAACATTGACCTTTTCGAGTAAGTCACGTGCCTGTTCGATAACAATCGCAATAAACTGTTCCATCGCCTCAAAATCACCGCCCAGCATTGCCACTTCAGCGGCTAAGTCGTGGAAGGCGAGGGTCATTTCATACTGCTGTTGCCAAGCGTTTTCTCCCAGCAGTAACAATCCTATCCGGGCATATTCTAGACCAGCTTGATAAGCCGTCGCACTTCTAGCTTTGCGGCAAGCAATAAGATTCAAATGGGCTAATCTATCTCGTTCTTTCGGCTCTGAAATAAAAGCAGTGCCATAGTTTAATTGATTGACTAGCTCAAAAATGCGCTCTTCCCAATCTTCTGGAGATATCTTTTGTAGCAGGAGTTTACCGATGTGGTAATGAGTTGTTTGTTTTCGATTTTGAGGAATCAGAGAATAAGCAGCTTGCTGAACGCGATCGTGCAAAAACCGATAGCTTGGATTTGCACTGGTTTTCGCCTCAGTTTGTTCCCCTTGAAAGAACTTGTAGACTTGACTGGTAGGCAAAACAAATTCTTCTTGTAAGGCTTTCCACAATGTGGTGGCGGTATCAATAGAAGACTGTTCAGAGACGATCGCCAAAGTAGCCAAATCAAACTGATTGCCAATACAAGCCGCTAGTTTCAAAACCTGCTGAGTTTCATCGGGCAACTTTTGCAATTGCAGCGCCATGAACTCCACCACATCATCGGTGAGTGCCAAGGCATTCACTTGGGCAATATCGCATTCCCAATAGTGGCGATTCTCATTCTGAGAAGCTCCGCCAACGCGGTCAAAGTGAATATAGCCATCCTCGTATAAGGCTTTGAGAAATTGAGTTGTAAAGAATGGATTTCCTTGAGTTTTGCGATCGATTAACTTAGTCAGAGGTTGGGCGAGTTCTTGCGAACAATTCAACGTATCAGCAACGAGATGATTGGTATTCTCAAACGTCAAGGGTTTGAGAGTAATAGTATTGACAATACTCCCTGCCTTCATCAATTCTGCTACCGTCATCATGAACGGATGAACAGGCGACACTTCATGATCTCGATAAGCACCTAATAGCAGCAAATAACCTTGATCATTCATCAATAGTTTCAGCAATTGTAGTGATGCTAAATCTGCCCATTGCAAATCATCTAGAAATATCACCAAGGGATGATCTCCGGTGGTGAAGACTTCAATAAACTTTTGGAATAATAGATTAAATCGGTTCTGGGCGGCACTACCAGAAAGTTCAGAAGCGGTTGGTTGCTTGCCAATCACTTGCTCTAGTTCAGGAATTACCTCAACCAACACCTGACCACTTTCCCCCAAAGCTTGCAGAATCTGAGTTCTCCACTGTTGTAGTTGTGTGTCTGATTCTGACAACAATTGCCCCATCAAATCCCGCAAAGCCTGCACAAAAGCAGATAGGGGAATATTCCGATTAAATTGGTCAAACTTCCCTTTGATGAAGTAGCCTCTTTGCCGGACAATGGGTTTGTGAACTTCATTGACCACAGCAGTTTTGCCAATCCCTGAAAAACCCGCCACCAGCATCAGTTCTGAACTGCCATTCGCTACCCGATCGAAGGCTTGCAATAGTGTTTGGACTTCTTGATTTCGACCATAGAGTTTTTCGGGAATCAGGAAACGATCGCTCAAATCCCTCTGTCCTAGTTCAAACTCAGCGATCGTCCCTGTTGTTTGCCATTGCGTTAAACATTGCTCCAAATCATGCTTCAATCCCAACGCACTTTGGTAGCGATCCTCGGCATTTTTTGCCATCAACTTAGATACGATCGCCGCCACCATTACGGGAACTTCAGGATTGACCTGATCCACTGGCATCGCAGCTTTGGCAATATGACAATGAACGAGTTCCAAAGGATCATCGGAGACAAAGGGCAAGCTTCCCGTCAACAGTTGATACAGCGTCACCCCCAAAGCATAGAAATCAGCTCGATAATCAATGCCTCGATTCATTCGTCCTGTTTGCTCAGGGGCAAGATAAGCTAATGTGCCTTCGAGGATATTGGCACTCTGGATTTCTTGGTTTTCTTTGGGCAACAAAGAGGCAATACTAAAGTCGATTAGTTTGACTTGTTTCGACTCTGGTTGAATCAGAATATTGGCGGGTTTGATGTCTTTATGTACCACTTGATGCTGACTTAGATCGTGGAGAATATCAGCTAATTGCAGGGCGATCGTCAGTATTTCTGAGAGGGTTAAGGAAGCTTGTTTCAAGTATTTACTTAAAGCTACGCCACCCCAATCTTCCATCACCAACGCATAGCCATTCCACAACGGTTCCAAACTCAAGGGGTGAATAATTCCCGGCATGGGCAAATTTTTGGTAATGGCATACTGATTGCGAAACTGGATTATTTCGCCAAAACTCGGATGTTCATTCCGCAGAACTTTAATCACCACAGGATGATTTTGAGTCTTTTGTAATCCTCGATATACTGCGGTTCGAGAGCCTAGATATATCTGTTCAATGATGCTATAACCGGGGATTTCAGGAAAGTCATTAGAGGCGGATATGGCTGAAAGTATCATAGGTTTAGGCTGGTGATATTCCCCTATCAGAGGGCAATTGTCCTGATAGAATTTTCCTAGATTGAGGCGATCGTACACTCGAAGCTATTAAGGTCTGATTTTGTGCTCCCGGTGGGGGCGCAAAATCATAAGTAGTCTCTAATACTTTAACGATAAAATGTGAAAAATCAAATTAGGAAAGATACTTAGATAAGACTTACGCACTCTCAACGAATTATCGAGAGTTTTGGAAGTTGTTGCAGGCGCTCCGCGCCTG
>CALRPI020000039.1:0-50288 GCA_943370025.1 Phormidium lacuna HE10JO
GGCTTCGACTTCGCTCAGCCCGCAAAAACTTCCAGATGCGTAAGTCCTAAATTATTTACCTTTTTTCTTTTTCGGAGTTGGGGTAGGTGCTTCAGCAGCAGGGGGAGTATCGATCGCTGCATCAGCTACCTCTACAGCTTCTACTGTCACTACTTCTGGAATCTCAACTTCTTCTACGACTACTGGGGTCGTAGCAGCGATCGCTTCCCCAGCGATGATTTTACCATCAAGGCTAATGGAATCAATCATCAGGCGAGTGATTTCTTGACGATGCCCGCGTTTTTTGCGGGTTTTCTTTTTGGGGCGCATTTTATAGACAATAATTTTGCGTCCCCGGAAGTGGCGGATTACTGTGCCATTAACTACTGCTCCAGTCACGAAGGGCTGCCCGATCGAGATTTCATCGCCCTGCTGCACTAGTAGTACCTTGTCAATGGTGTAGGGAGCATCGGGTTCCACGTGCAGGAGTTCCACGTCATAGAACCTGCCGGGTTCTACCCGCATCTGTTTGCCGCCGGTTTCAATAATTGCGTAAGTCATGATATTGATATTTCCTCTGGGTGCCGTACAGGTAGCTAGTTTAGGACTAGCTTTGGTTATTAAGGTTTCACCTGATCCGAGCTAAATTAATTATAGTCAGCTCTCTAGTGTGATCTATGATTGTAGTCTGTGTCAATAGCTAATCCCCAAATTACAGCACTTTGCGTTCAAATGAGACACACCACAAATATTGAAAGTCCTATTAATGTTAGGTTTGAGAGTGGGTGGCTGTAGCCACCCACTCTCAAACTGCTGTAAGCAAGGGATTTTACCCTTTTTTTGATCTTTGGATGGCAGATTGAGAAAATTGAGGATGTAGCGATCGCGAAAGACTCCAGATAGTTTGATCATTTCTTGGTTGGCGGTAGCGATGACCTTTTGCTGAGTAGTTTTGATGAGGGTGAGAACTTCAGAAAATTCTGGCTGCAAAGAATCTAACACCATAGGGCAGGCATTTCTGATTCCCGTAGGGAAGGCATCCTGCCTGCTTCCTCCACCAGCGATCGAATTTAGAGACAGAATTTAGAGGCAGGCTAGAAGACGGAATTTAGAGGCAGGCTAGAAGCCTTCGCTACGGGGAGACTGCGGATTCATTGGGATGATCGCTTATGTTTTTCCACAAAATAAGGATAAGCTTCTGGTGTTTTAGATAAGCCTGCTTTAACCGGGTTTTGCCGAATGTATTCCCAGGTATTTTGGAATTCGGTTTCGTCTCTGATAAGGCGATCGAACCATTCAATCTGCCAAACAGTACCAATGTGCGCCATTACCTTGGGAATTTGCTTGGCACTATAGCTTTTGATGCTATGCATGATTTCACTCAATGACCAAAATTCTCCAGTTGGTTTTGGCAAAGGCTGAACGAGCCAATGAACATGATCAGGCATGACCATGATCGCAAATATGACGTAGCGCTGATTGTCGAAAAACTGACAAGAATCCAGAACTATTTTTCTGGCAGCCTCATTCAACTCCAACCGTTCCCAAGTGTTAAATGTGATGAAATAAACTGCTCCATCCATTTCCCAATGAGGCAATCTTCTACGGGTAATTCTCAATCTCGTATTTTTAGGCATCATCTTCTCCGTAGGGCAGGCATCTTGCCTGCCTCCTGCATCTTGCCTGCCTCTAGTTTGGCAGGTTAGCCTGATAACATAATGTAGTATCTAGTAGCATAAGTTCGACGGTTTCTACAAGCCTGATGACGATCGAGTCATTTTTTTTCGATTTCTAATTTGGTAACAAAGCCATAAGGATTTTATGAGTTTCTATCGAACTTACATTGAAATTGTATAAGGACAAGAAACGTGGAAATATTTGAGAAAGCAGCAATGAGAAAATCAGTAATTGTCTTGGGCAGTATCAATATGGATTTGGTTGCCACGACTCCTCGCCTACCGCTGCCGGGAGAAACTCTGATGGGACTAGAGTTTTTTACAGTCTCTGGAGGTAAGGGCGCAAATCAAGCTGTGGCTTGCGGTCGTTTAGGTGTGCCGACTCAGATGATCGGGCGAGTTGGGGGGGATGAATTTGGGCAGAGTTTGTTGGCTGGATTGGCAGGAGCAGGGGTAGGAATAGAAGCAGTATTGGTGGATCAGTCCACTAGTTCTGGGGTGGCGGCGATCGCTGTAGCATCTGACGGAGAAAATCAAATTATTGTTATCCCCGGAGCCAATGGGCGGATCGATCGCACAGAAATAGAGCAGTTAGAAAAACTATTACCCACCGCTGCCCTTTTGTTATTGCAAATAGAAATTCCCCTAGCAATAGTCACAGTTGCGGCTCAAGCTGCCGCCAAAGCTGGAGTTCCCGTCATCCTAGACCCGGCTCCCATGCCCCCGGTATTTCCCCCAGAGTTATATCCCCTGATTGAAATCATCACCCCCAACCAAACCGAGGCATCCCAGTTAGTGGGGTTTGCCGTCACAGACCAAGCCACAGCCACCCGTGCTGGCCAAGAATTAGTCGCTAGGGGAGTGAAAAATGTGGTGGTCAAGCTGGGGGATCAGGGAGCAGTATGGGTCACGGCAACAGATGGGGTTTTCATTCCCGCCTTTGAGGTTCAGGTAGTAGATACCGTGGCGGCGGGAGATGCCTTTAATGGGGGCTTGGTGGCGGGATTAGTCTCTGGTTTATCCTTGCCATCGGCGCTAGTTTGGGCAGCGGCAGCGGGGGCGATCGCCACCACTAAATCGGGAGCACAATCATCTCTAGGCGATCGAGCTACCCTTGATAATTTCCTGCAAGCAAGAAATATTAGCTAAGGAAAACAGCAATCAGGGGCGCAAGGCCTTGCGCCCCTACAGAATAGATGATTCCAGCCTCATTGAATAACTTCAAAGGATGCCACCTCCAAAACGGGACCAATCATCGCCAGAGTCATCACATCTTTTTTGATCTGCCCGGTGATTTGCACCCTCATTGCAGCCTGCCGCAGTGCTTCAGGTGCATTTTTCAGCTCATAAACCTTGCCGGTGTCTGCCACCAAAGCCCATGCCCCAATGCCAAAACCCCTACGCTCCACCACCCCAATAAATCGATCGCTCATAATTATCTCACTCAAATAGTTAATGATGGGACTTATTCGCCGTGAACAAACCATCTAGGATTCTGGACATTTTCGTAGGCTGAGGGTTGTCGAAGCCTGCACATTTTTCCTAGGCTGGACTAACCGCTACAGGAAGCTCCAGAAGTTGAATATTGAAGAAATTAAATTCTGTCGTTAGTGGCTGTCCTTTTTCTAGGGTATGGATGACTTGCCGAGTCATCAGGTAATAATCTCCGACCTTTTCGTAGGTATCTGCAAAAGTATTTTCTCTCAATACTTCTTGGGTCTCAGGGTTGCGAAACACCACATCATAGGCAGCAGAAACGTAGCCTGATCCGGTATCTAAACTAGATTTAGTATTGATCGTAAAAGCCATCCGCCCCATCACCCGGCTCACTTGACAAATTTCCTTGCCCCGGACTTTGTAGTTGGAACCCATCGCATCCCCACGGACTAAAATTTCCACCGCCGAGCTAGAATCTGATTCCCCAAAGCTAAATTCATTCTTGCTGTGGGATTTCTCAAAGGTCGATCGCTTGCGGTGCGTAACCACATCCCGGAGTTGGGTGTAAATACTTTCTTTGACCTGCTCATCATCGATCCCGGTCACTTCTACGGTGAAGTCTGCATGGACAGCAATTTTTCCGGTATAGGTTTCTTCCCCTTGCTGGAGTTTAACTTCGGCGGTATAGCCGGGGAAATTGCTATCCCAAGTGTAGCGATTCTCGTAGGCTGCTTTAAATATTTCACGGGCTGTTAGTTCAGTCATAGTCACTCTAGTTATCAGTTGTAATTTGGGAATCTTAAAATCTCTTCTATCATACAAGATTTACACATTTACAAGGTTTTTGTGGGTGCCATGTGCCCACAAAAACCTGCAAAACCCTAGGTGATTTGTTACAATTTCCGGTCTAATTCAAGAACTGAATGCCATATTTTTGTGCCACTTCTGCTACCTTTGCCATATCAGGTTTGCTCGTAGCTGGTAGCAATTTACTGCCCGGAGTTCCAATTACAGCAATCAGATCTGACTGCTCAGGTTTTTAAAAGATTAAAGACTCGAGATGCAAAGCTCTCGCCGATTAGCTGCCCTTTTCTAGCAACTTGAGGTATTGATTGAGCCGGAGGCTGAGGCTGGAGGGCTGGCTAATATTTGGGGTGGGGGTTTCTGGGTTGTTGACCTCGACTTTTTTGGCATTGCGAGATTGCTCCGCAGGGCTGAGTCCAAGGGATTGGATCTCGGCGATCGCCCGATCCTTCCCTTCCTTGGTGCTGGTAATCAATGCCCCCCACAGACGAGCATTATTTTCCTTGGGATTAAGTTGCAAAGTTACACGAACTCGCTCCCCCAACTGCCCCCGGTCTTTTTTCAGGAGGCTGACCACTTCCTGCATTTGGATCGGATTATCCACAGTTTCCAGAAGGTCTAAAGCTTCCGCCCAGCGTCCATCCACCAAATGAGCCAAAATTGCCTGACTAGGATTTGCCCAGCCTGTTTTTGCCTGAGCAGTGGTGATGTTGGCATGGAGTTGAATTAGTTCCAATTGAGTCTGAGCCTCTTCTGACCAAGAGGAATCGTTTTTGAGTCCTTGAAGAATCTTGAGAGCCTCAGACCATAGCCCTTGTCTGGCGAGGATGATCGCATTTTGGTAGGCAGGAAGGTCGATCGCTGCCTTATTCAGATTTACTTCCACCAACCAAAGGGGATCCAGCACAAACTCGCGGGACTTGATTTGGAAAATACGGAAAAATGGCTCCAAGCCCACGGAGCGATCGACAAGTAATTCCGGTAAGATATTCCCGTGGATCTGCTGCCAGCTTGCTAGTTTGCCATTGGGGCTAGTCCATTCTGCCATCACACTCAAATAGCTCTGCTGAGGATTGTAGTGGATAACTTGCCCGTAGAGAATATTCTCTCTTTTGCCCGTTAAGTGGAGCCAGACCCCCGGTTTAGGTGCTTGGGGATCGATCGAGAGGGAACTAAAGGGCAGGGGCTTACTTGTTCCCGGCGGACTCACTCCCGCACTGACCAAGGGGGCAATCACAAAAGCCTCTTCTAGATCGCTAATTACCAATTGTCGCTTCATTTGATAGAGAGTCTTTGCTCCGGGGGCAAACATATTGTTGCCTAGGGGCTGGTAGAGGCGGAGTTCGGCAATTCTCTGGCAGTTGGTTTGGCAGTCGGGGATAGTTTTCACCACTGGCAGGAGGATATCTGGGCTAAAGCTAATTAATTCTCCAGATTGGAAGCCTTTTTGATTCAGGTCGGCTTTAATTGCATCTAGGGTTTGGGGGGGATTTTTTTGGACTGGGGAAATCTGGTTAGCAGTGGGCAAGTATTGATTCATCCAGACAATCGAATCAGGTTCGACTATCATCAATATTCCCGTCCAAAGACTAAACGCCACTAATCCGGCGGCGGCAATAATGATCCAAAAAATCACGAAATTCAGCAAAAATTTGGCAAGACTTCTCCGCCAACGTCGGCGGCGTAACATTTTCCGGCGTTGCGATCGCTTGCTGTTTGATAGGTGCTGTTCCTCTTCTAGAAAATTTCTGGAATTATCTCTGGAATTATCTCTGGGGGAATTGGGAGATGGAGCTTTAACAAGTTTTTTTCTGCCCATTTTAGATTTGGCGGGAGGAGGAAGATGATTATTTGAGGAAGTAATATTTTTAAAATTAGTCCCCGATTCTGGCGGACTTTTTTGTTGATCACTCCTTCTGGCTCTGCGATAAAACCCTCTCATATCTGGCACCAGCTATTTCCCATGTGAACTGGGTGACTATGAGCGATCGCCCATGCTTTGATAATTCCCCCCGTAGGGATGGGTCGGCAAATAATCGGCTAATCGCTGCTATGTATTCTGAGACGCTATTTGCTCTCAATGCTCTTAATGGTACATCATCCCCATCCACCCTCAACCCTTCTAAGGCACTATTGCTACCAACTACAGGGATTCCTGCTGCCATTGCCTCTAGGGTTTTATTTTTGATCCCCAATCCAGTCCGCATGGGGATCACGCAAATAGTAGCTTTGTGGAGACTATCCACCATTGAGGGAACTTTTCCAGTGACTACTACTCCCGGTAACTGGGCTAGGGCTAAGATTTCTGGCACGGGGCGATCTCCGACTAGTTCTAAGGTAGTTTCGGGATAGAGTTGCTGTATCTCCGGCAGGATCGATCGACTGAGGAATTGAGCCGCATCGATGTTGGGCAGATTATCCATTGCCCCAGTGAAAATTAATTTATAACCACCGGGATCCCCGTCTCTTAGAGGAAACCTAGCTAAATCCACTCCATTAGGAATAACTTCTAGGGGGGTGTGGGGAGCGAATTGCCAGAGGTATGCTCGATCGTCATTCGTAGTCACCACGATCGAGGAGAATTTTTGACAGTAGCGGCGCTCGTAATTATACAGCAGGGACAAATTCAGGCGATCGCGGAAGGGATGCACCGCCGTCCCGGTGGCTAGTTGTTGCTGACAAGTGCCGTAGATGGAGCTATGGACATTGACTACAGCGGGGATCGGCAAATTTTTAGCTAGATAGATTTCATTAACGCTATGTTCACAGGTGACAATATCAAATTGTGCCAGATGGCGATCGATCCATTCCTGCATCAGGGGGGAATAGTTATACAGCACATTGGCGGGAATCCCACGGGAGAAAGCTTGGAGCGATCGCCCAAGTTTGGCAAAAATCCCTGAACTTAGCTGTACTTGGGGCTGGGGAAACACCACCAACTCCTGCACCTGTTCTCGGAGAGCTGTAATTTCTGCGGGAGCAACATCTGGTCGGGCTTGGGTCAGCAGCGTCACCTGATGCTCCCGCTGCAAATATTTCAATAGATTAAAGGTGCGGACTTGGGTTCCCCCCTTGCTAGGAGGATAGGGGAAAGTCACCGACAACATGAGGATTTTCATGGCGATCTAAAATGTTAGGGATATTGCAGTTTAAAGCCTATGGTAGGCTAGGGACATGAAAATTTTAGTCAGCAACGATGATGGCATTTTTGCCCTTGGTCTGAGGACTCTTGCCACTTCTCTAGAGTCCGCAGGGCATGAAATTACTGTAGTCGCTCCCGATCGTGAGCGCTCCGCCACTGGGCATGGGTTAACCATTCATCAGCCCTTACGGGCAGAGGCGATCGAGAATGTTTTTCCGCCCCAAGTCAAAGCTTGGTCTTGTTCTGGCACTCCATCAGATTGCGTCAAACTTGCCCTAGGAGCTTTGTTAACGGAACCTCCCGATTTAGTCGTCTCTGGGATCAATCATGGGGCAAACTTGGGGACAGATGTATTGTATTCTGGCACGGTGTCAGCAGCAATGGAAGGTATTATGGAAGGCATTCCCAGTATTGCCTTTAGCTTGACTAGCTTCAAATCTGGGGACTTTGCCACGGCGGGGAGGTTTGCCCAAGTGCTAGTGGCGCAACTCCAACATGAGCCATTACCAGAGTTGATGCTCTTAAATGTGAATGTTCCCCCCATAGAATGGGCAGAAGTTGCAGGGGTAATTGTGACGAGACAGGGGATCCGTCGTTATTTCGACAGTTTCCAAAAACGGGTCGATCCCCGTGGCAAAACCTACTATTGGTTAGCTGGAGAAGCGATCGAAGAAATCGATCAACCTAATAATCCTAATTTGCCGCCCCACGTCCTTACCGATGTCCAAGGCATTCAACAAAACTACATTACAGTCACCCCACTCCAGTACAACCTCACCAACATTGCAGGGATCAATAGCCTAGAATCAAGAATTTTTCATTGCTAGGCAAGTTACAGATTTTTCCGAATATCAGGAGGGAGCAAGGCCTTGCTCCTCTGACAGATGGCTGCCATGTTTTTGCCACTTGCTCAGGTTGTATGTTTATGAAAATTAATAACGAATTGTAGACTTTTAGGAAAGCCCTTGGGAAAATGAGAACTCTTTATTCCTAGTTCTTTTCTTTAACTAGCTAAATTTATATCGGTTGTTAACTATCATCATTCTACACCCTATAAAAAACTATGTTTCCTACCCAGCGCCCCCGTCGTCTCCGCAACCATCCCCAACTCCGCCGCATGGTGCGAGAAAATGTTCTAACAACCAGTGATTTGATTTATCCCTTGTTTGCAGTTCCCGGAGAGGGAGTCGCCATCGAAGTGAAATCTATGCCGGGGGTGTATCAACTCTCGATCGATAAAATCGTTGAAGAAGCAAAGGAAGTTTATGACCTAGGGATTCCGGCAATTATTCTCTTTGGCATTCCCGCAGATAAAGACACCGAAGCTACCGGAGCTTGGCATGATTGTGGCATTGTCCAAAAAGCTGCCGCAGCGGTGAAAAAAGCCGTACCAGATTTAATTGTCATTGCCGATACTTGCCTCTGTGAATATACAAGTCATGGGCATTGTGGCTACTTGGAAGTAGGCGATTTGACTGGTCGAGTTTTGAATGATCCCACCTTAACCCTGTTGGGTAAAACTGCTGTATCTCAGGCGCAATCAGGAGTCGATATCATTGCCCCCTCCGGGATGATGGATGGCTTCGTCCAAGCAATTCGCCAAGCATTGGATACCGCTGGTTTTCAAGATATCCCCATCCTTTCCTACGCTGCTAAATACGCCTCCGCCTACTATGGTCCTTTTCGAGATGCGGCAGATTCTACTCCCCAATTTGGCGATCGCCGCACCTACCAAATGGATCCCGGCAACTCTAGAGAAGCGATCAAGGAAATCGACCTAGATATCTCAGAAGGAGCCGATATGCTGATGGTCAAGCCCGCCCTTGCCTACATGGATATCATCTACCAAGTTAAACAGGCAAGTAACCTGCCCGTAGCTGCCTACAACGTTTCTGGCGAGTATGCTATGGTCAAAGCTGCTGCCTTAAATGGCTGGATTGACGAAGAGCGGGTAGTCATGGAAACCATGCTGGGATTCAAACGAGCTGGGGCAGATTTAATCTTGACCTACCATGCCAAAGATGTGGCTCGCTGGCTGTAATAATCCTATCGAGTTTGAGAGGAGCGCACCTCAAAATTACGCCCTTCTCAAACCTAAAATAGGTAATATTTGTTAGATTTAGGTTGCTAGTTTAGCTAAGTTAACTTATGACCATTACAATTCCCTCTGGAACGGCAAAATCAAATGACCGATCGATACAACAGAAGCCCCTCAGCTTTGAAGAGTTTCTCGTGCATTACGGCGGAGATAATCGCTACGAATTGATCGATGGAGAGGTATTCGACTTGGAACCAACAGGATCCCATGAAGAAGTAGCAGCTTTAATTACGACAAAAATCTGTGTCCAGATCGATGCCAAAGGCTTACCTTGGTTTGTCCTTCAGAGGGGAATATTACGCCCTGCCAATATTGGCATGACAGCATTTAGACCTGATGTGGCTGTTCTCGACAGAGACGAACTTACTAAAGAAATGCTTTGGTCTGACCAGTCGATCCTAACTTTGGGCAGTTCGATTAAATTTGTAGCGGAAGTAGTTAGCAGCAATTGGCAAAATGATTATTCCCGGAAGGTGGAAGACTATGCGGTTTTAGGTATTCCTGAATATTGGATTGCAGACTACGCAGGATTAGGAGGTACACAGCATATTGGCAAGCCCAAACAGCCAACATTGTCAATCTGTACACTAGTGAATGGAGAGTATGAAATTCAGCAGCTTCGAGGCAATCAAACCATCATCTCTCCAACCTTTCCAGATTTAAAATTGACGGCTGAACAAGTTTTGAGAGTAGGTAAGTAACTTCAAATAGAAATCATGGTTGAAGTCCACCTCAGTATACTTGTTATTCGTTCTGGCAATTTAGAGGAATCTGTCAAGTTCTATCAAATGTTAGGCTTAAACTTTGAGAAACATCAGCATGGAAACGGATTGGAGCATTTTGCTAGCAATATAAGAGAAACTACTTTCGAGATTTATCCCCAAACAGATCAAGGGGGAACCACTACAGGGACTAGATTGGGATTCCAAGTTCTTGATGTGGATTCCCTTGTGATCAGGCTACAGAAAGAGAATTTCACTGTTATTACAAAGCCCTCAGTGTCAGAATGGGGACGAAGAGCCGTAGTAGTTGATCCGGATGGGCATCGGATAGAGTTAATTCAGCTTTAAAGCTTTACATTGACACCAAACCACAATTATAGATATATTAAAAGACTGTCCACACAAAAAATAACTAAAACACTCAACTAGAGTTGCCCATACCTATCAACTCATGCCTACTATTCAACAACTCATTAGAACTGCGCGCGCTAGCGCCAAAGTAAAAACTAAATCTCCAGCCCTCAAGGAATGTCCTCAGCGGCGTGGTGTTTGTACTCGTGTGTATACCACTACCCCGAAAAAGCCTAACTCTGCCCTGAGAAAAGTGGCACGGGTACGCCTCACCTCTGGGTTTGAGGTGACTGCTTATATTCCCGGTATTGGTCATAATCTCCAAGAACACTCGGTAGTCATGATCCGGGGCGGTCGGGTGAAAGATTTACCCGGAGTCCGGTACCACATTATTCGGGGTACTTTGGATACTGCGGGAGTCAAAAATCGCTCCCAAGGTCGATCGAAATACGGCACCAAACGAGCGAAGAAAGCCTAGATTGTCAAATCTTCTATATTTTCTCTAGTAATCAATACATAAACTTAAACTTGTACCTATGTCCCGTCGTAGCAAAATCAAAAAACGTCCGGTTCCCGCCGACCCTGTATATAACAACCGCTTAGTCAGTATGATTGTGCGACGGATTATGCAGCACGGCAAGAAAACCACCGCCTACAGTATTATTTATGATGCCATGAAAACTATTGAGGAACGTACTGGTGGCGATCCTTTACCAGTATTTGAAAAAGCCGTCCGCAACGCCACTCCCCTTGTGGAAGTCAAAGCTCGGCGGGTGGGTGGGGCGACCTACCAAGTTCCCATGGAAGTGCGTACCGATCGCGGCATCACCCTAGCCCTACGCTGGTTGATCCGTTTTGCCAGAAGCCGACCAGGAAAAAGCATGGCTAGCAAACTCGCCAACGAATTGATGGATGCAGCCAACGAAACTGGTAACGCTATTCGCAAGCGGGAAGAAACCCACAAAATGGCAGATGCAAACAAAGCCTTTGCCCACTACCGTTACTAATTTTTCTTGCTCCTAGCCAACTCGTCACCTGCATAGCATTTAGGAAATTATTTCTCAACTGCTGGGGAGACTTTAGGCTTGGTAGTCGCCAAAGATTAACGATTAAAGTGTAGAATTGTAAATAAAAGCAACGCAATTTTTAAATATCTGGGGAAACCAGAAGAAGGAGGTCATTGTGGCACGAACTATCCCCCTAGAAAAAGTACGCAATATCGGCATTGCTGCCCATATTGATGCGGGGAAAACTACCACCACCGAGAGAATTCTATTCTATTCCGGTATTGTACATAAAATCGGCGAAGTCCATGAAGGTACTGCCGTAACAGACTGGATGGAACAGGAACGGGAACGGGGTATTACCATTACCGCAGCAGCAATTAGTACAAGCTGGAAAGACTATCAAGTCAATATCATTGATACTCCCGGCCACGTGGACTTCACTATTGAGGTGGAGCGTTCCATGCGGGTGTTGGATGGTGTGATAGCGGTATTCTGTTCCGTTGGGGGGGTACAGCCACAGTCGGAGACCGTTTGGCGGCAAGCTGATCGCTACAAAGTCCCCCGAATTGCTTTTATCAATAAAATGGATCGCACTGGAGCTAACTTCTATCGCGTCCAAGAACAGATGACCGATCGCCTCCGGGCTAATGCCATCCCCATTCAGTTGCCCATTGGTAGTGAAAGTGACTTTAAAGGCATTATTGATCTGGTTCAGATGAAAGCCTTTATGTACACCAATGATCAGGGTACTGATATTGAGGAAACAACCATTCCTGAAGCGATGCAGGAATTGGCGGATAAGTATCGAGTCAAGTTAGTAGAAGCGGTGGCAGAAACCGATGATGCCTTGATGGAAAAATACTTTGAAGGCGAAGAAATCACCGAAGCTGAAATCAAGCTGGGTTTACGCAAGGGAACGATCGCCGGAACCATTGTTCCCGTTCTCTGTGGCTCTGCCTTTAAAAACAAAGGCGTACAGCTCATGCTAGACGCAGTGATTGATTACCTACCTTCGCCGCTGGAAGTTCCTCCCATTCAAGGCTTGCTCTTAGATGGCACAGAGGTGACTCGTCCCGCTGATGACAATGCTCCTCTAGCAGCTCTGGCATTTAAGATCATGAGCGATCGCTTTGGTCGCCTCACCTTCGTTCGGGTATATTCTGGAGTCCTGAAAAAAGGTAGCTACGTTCTTAACTCTACTAAGGACAAAAAAGAGCGGGTATCTCGGTTGGTGTTGATGAAGGCAGACGATCGTATCGATGTGGATGAACTCCGGGCTGGAGACTTGGGTGCTGCCCTTGGGCTCCAAGACACCATCACTGGAGATACCATTTGTGATGAAAGTGCTCCTGTGATTCTTGAATCCTTGTTCATTCCAGAGCCAGTAATCTCTGTGGCAGTGGAACCCAAAACCAAGCAAGATATGGACAAACTCTCCAAGGCATTACAAGCCTTGTCAGAGGAAGACCCGACCTTCCGTGTCCGGGTTGATCCAGAAACCAACCAGACCGTCATTGCTGGGATGGGAGAACTACACCTAGAAATCCTAGTAGACAGAATGCTCCGGGAGTATAAGGTAGAAGCTACGGTGGGTGCTCCCCAAGTGGCATACCGAGAAACCGTTCGCAAGGCTGTCCGGGCTGAAGGCAAGCACATTCGCCAGAGTGGTGGTAAGGGGCAGTACGGTCACGTCGTGATCGAACTAACACCGGGAGAGCCGGGCAGCGGTTTTGAATTTGTTTCTAAAATTGTTGGCGGTGCGATTCCCAAGGAGTACGTTGGCCCAGCAGAGCAAGGAATGAAGGAAGCTTGCGAATCAGGGATTGTCGCTGGTTATCCAGTTATTGATCTGAAAGCAACTTTGGTAGATGGATCTTTCCATGATGTGGACTCTTCGGAAATGGCCTTCAAGATTGCTGGTTCCATTGCAATTAAAGAAGCTGTATCCAAGGCTAGCCCTGTCATTCTCGAACCAATGATGAAGGTCGAAGTAGAAGTCCCTGAGGACTACATCGGCAATATTATTGGTGACCTCAACTCCCGTCGGGGACAAATTGAGGGGCAAGAAACAGACCAAGGATTGGCAAAGGTGGTGGCGAAAGTTCCCCTAGCTGAAATGTTTGGTTATGCCACAGATATTCGCTCCAAAACCCAAGGGCGGGGTATTTTCTCTATGGAATTTAGCCATTATGAAGAAGTTCCTCGGAATGTGGCGGAGGCGATCATTAGTAAGAGTAAAGGCAAAGCCTAATTACTCTAGAGATTTGATGATTCATGGTTAATAGTTAGTGCTTTAATAGTTAATGGTTAAAAACTAACTATTAGCCCTTAGTCATCAGTAAATAGTAAGTAAGGAAAATAAGGAAAAACTAATTCATGGCACGCGCAAAATTTGAACGGAATAAACCCCACGTTAACATCGGCACGATCGGTCACGTTGACCACGGTAAGACTACCCTAACCGCTGCTATTACTATGACCTTGGCGGCGATCGGTGATTCTAAAGCTAAAAAATATGATGAAATTGACGCTGCTCCTGAAGAAAAGGCGCGGGGGATCACTATTAATACTGCCCACGTAGAATACCAAACTCCAGCCCGTCACTACGCCCACGTAGATTGCCCCGGCCACGCTGACTATGTAAAAAACATGATCACCGGTGCTGCCCAAATGGATGGCGGTATTTTGGTAGTTGCGGCTACCGATGGCCCTATGCCCCAAACCAAGGAACATATTCTACTGGCCAAGCAAGTAGGTGTGCCTAGTCTGGTGGTGTTCCTGAACAAGGAAGACTTGATGGACGACCCTGAACTATTGGAACTAGTGGAACTCGAACTCCGGGAACTTTTGAGTGAGTACGATTTCCCCGGCGATGACATTCCCATTATTGTTGGTTCCGGTGTCAAGGCTCTAGAAGCCATGACTGCCAATCCTAAGATTGTGCGCGGGGAAAATGAGTGGGTTGATAAGATCTACGCTCTAATGGATGCGGTAGATTCCTTTATTCCTACTCCAGAGCGGGATATTGACAAGCCCTTCTTGATGGCAGTGGAAGATGTGTTCTCCATTACTGGTCGGGGTACTGTGGCTACCGGACGGATTGAACGCGGAAAAGTCAAGGTTGGTGACAACGTTGAACTAGTCGGCATCAGACCTACCCGCAGCACTACTGTGACCGGGATTGAAATGTTCAAGAAGAGCTTGGAAGAAGGGATGGCTGGAGATAACGCCGGAGTACTTCTTCGGGGTATCCAAAAAGCTGATATTGAACGGGGCATGGTAATTGCGAAGCCCGGTTCGATCACTCCTCACATTGAATTTGAAGGGGAAGTTTATGTGTTGCAAGAAAAAGAAGGTGGTCGGAAGACTCCTTTCTTTGCTGGCTACCGCCCTCAGTTCTATGTTCGGACAACCGACGTAACTGGAACAATCAAAGCCTTTACCTCTGATGACGGCAAGAATGTGGAAATGGTTATGCCCGGTGATCGGATTAAGGTAACTGTGGAACTGATCAATGCGATCGCGATCGAACAAGGGATGCGTTTTGCCATCCGGGAAGGCGGTCGGACGATCGGAGCTGGTGTGGTTTCCAAGATCGTTAAATAACCTAGCTGAATCTCTAGCATAACAATCAGGCTCTCCTAAACTAGGGGAGCCTGATTTTATATACAATTGAGGAATATTATGTTTACGATCCTGCTGATTTAGAAATAAATGGCTGGCGGGGTGGTGCGGGAGTATTAGAAGATATTCCTGATCTGCAAAATTGGGTTAGTCCCCGTCTAGGAGTCCGCTTTGAGATTACTGAGGCAGGACTGCAACTTTACCATCCTGATGCTCGCTCTTTTCTGGGCTTTCTAGAGCTAAACTAGTTACTTCAAGTTGTTGAAGAGCGGTTGCAAGCGGCTGAAGCAAAAGTTCGTACTACCGAAGAGCTACTAGAGCAAGAAAGACAACGATCGCAAGCCCTCCTCGATCGTCTGCAATCCCTAGGAATTAAACCTGAATCCGATGAATAAATTCCCTCGTGTCACGATTATTGGTGCTGGCAAAGTTGGTAGCACCCTTGCCCAGAAGGTAATTGAAAAGAATCTGGCAAATGTGGTGTTACTAGATGTAGTTGAGGGAATGCCTCAAGGAATTGCCTTGGATTTGAGGCAGGCTGGGAGTTTAGAGGGAAATCAACGATGCATTATTGGCACCAATAATTATGCAGATACAGCCAACTCTGATCTGGTGGTGATCACCGCTGGTCTACCCCGAAAACCGGGGATGAGCCGGAATGACCTCTTGAAAATCAATGGCGAAATTGTCACTCAGGCGGCTCAACAGGCGATCGCCCACTCTGCCAATCCTATTTTAATTGTTGTCACCAATCCCCTCGATGTGATGACCTATTTGGCATGGCAAACCACTAAACTACCACCTCAGCGGGTAATGGGGATGGCAGGAATTTTAGATTCTGCCCGCTTTCAATACTTCATTGCCCAAGAATTGGGGGTCTCGCTTCGGGATGTGAGTGCGTTGGTGTTGGGGGGGCATGGAGATTTAATGGTGCCCCTTCCTCGCTACTCCACGGTGGGAGGAGTGCCAATTCAGGAGCTTTTGCCGCCGGAGGTGATCGATCGCTTAGTCGCCAGAACCCAAAATGGGGGAGCCGAAATTGTCAATTTGATGCGGACTGGCGGGGCTTATCTTGCTCCAGCCTCAGCGATTTACACTATGGTAGCATCAATTTTAGATAACCAAAAACGTCAAGTTCCTGCCGCAGTTTATCTGCAAGGACAGTATGGATTGGAGGATATTTTTGTCGGGGTTCCTTGCCGCTTGGGGCAGGAGGGTGTGGAGAAGGTTGTGGAGCTAGAACTGACTCCAGAGGAATTGGCACAATTACAGCGATCGGCAGCCTCGGTTAGAGAAAATATTCAAATTGCTCAGGATTCTTTATCTAGATAATTTTGTCTCGCAATTGTGTAGGATTATTTAAATAATTAAATAATATTGAGGTCTTTTCATGCCCTATATCAATGACGATGATGGTCGTTTAAATAATTTCGCTATAGAACCAAAAGTTTACCAAGCAGAACCACCAAGTCAAACACAACAGAGAAATTATATAATTCTAGGAGTTATTTCCACGGTTCTAGTGGCTGGGTTAGTTTTTGTCGCCTTCTCAGTTTCCAAAATCACCCCAGCTTAGATTTTAGTTTGGCTTTTAAAGTTGCCGAGGTGGAGAAAATCATTGCAGAAAATATTGCAGAGATAGGAATTAAAATAAAAGCAGGACTTACTCATTTTTTGGTTGTTGCGAGCTGAGCGTAGTCGAAGCTCGCAATAACCGAAAAAACTCCAAATAATTCGTTAGCAGTGCCTAAGTCCTATAAAAGTTTAGAGGCTATTCATAAAGTATTATTCCCTGCTGCCGGCGGAGGCGGAAAATAATTCCATCTGGCCACTTTATAAATGACCTCTTACAGCAGTTTTCGTTCAAATGAAACGCACTGTAACTGTTGCAATGCTGATTAAGGTTAGGTTTGAGAGTGGGTGGCGACAGCCATAAACTCTCAAACTAATGTAAACTTAGGACTTACGCGCTGTGAACAAATTATTATACTAAATCTGGGTTGGATAATATCCCTATTTTCTTAGTCCGCGCAGGCGGACTTTGCTCTTGTAGCAGCGGTTTCAACCGCCGTGAGTAAGAACATGAATAGAACCGGATTTGGTAATATTTAGAGGATTCTAGATATCTTTGCTGGGATTTCGCGCCTGCAAAAATGTCTCAATGCGTAAGTCCTGAAACTAATTAAATTATATTTATGTTCAAACTTATGTTTAAAAGAATCACGATTATTTTTTGTCTCATGCTGAGCTTTGCGATTCAAGGTTGCACAGGGGGAGTTAGTGGCTTAAAAAGTTATGTGGATGTTAGCGATGGTTATCAGTTTTCCTATCCGAATGGCTGGTCAGAGGTACAGGTGAAGAGCGGCCCTGATGTGGTTTTCCATGACATTATTGAAACGACGGAAAATGTGAGTGTGATCATTAGTCCTGTGCCAGAAGGAAAGAGTTTAGAAGAATTGGGCACACCTTCAGAAATTGGCTATCAACTGCAAAAGCGGGCGATCGCACCCCCAAACTCTAATCGGCAAGCAGAATTAGTCAACGTTGCCAGTCGAGAGGTCAATGGCCATACCTACTATCTGATGGAATATGCAGTAAAAATCGGCGAACTAGCTCGTCACGACCTTGCCAGTGTCACAGTCAACCGAGGAAAACTCTACACTTTCAATGCTTCCACCACCGATAGTCGCTGGAAAAAGGCAAGAAATATGTTAGAAACTGTAGTGAAATCTTTTCTGGTTAGTTAGTTTGCGTGAAGCTGCAATACATCTACAGCAGTTTGAGAGTGGGCTGAGCGGAGTCGAAGCCCACTCTCAAACCCAACATTGATAGGAATTTCAATATTTGTGGCGTATCTCATTTGAACGCAAAGTACTGTAAATTGCGAACTATAGAATAAGAGAAGATTGTGCTCCGTGCAGCGCAACCTTCCTAAAAATTAAATGTATTTTAGCTTATTTAATATGGCTACCTTTGTTTTAGCTTCAGCCTCCCCAGCCCGGCGCAGGTTATTGATCAATGCGGGGATAAATCCTGTGGTTCATGCCAGTGATTTTGATGAATCTTTGATTCAGTTAGAGAATCCTGAACAACTAGTTAATACTTTGGCACAGAAAAAAGCCGAAACTGTAGCAAGGATTTATCCCCAGGGGGTGGTTTTGGGTTGTGATTCTATTCTGGCCATTAATGGGGAAATTCATGGCAAACCCAAGGATGCGACAGAGGCGATCGCCCGGTGGCAGTTCATGTCTGGAAAGGTGGGAACTCTCTATACAGGGCATTGTCTGATCTCTGGTACCCAGCAACTCATCAGATGCGGGATTACTAAGGTTTACTTTGCCACTGTCAGCGATCGAGAAATTGCCGACTATGTGGCGACAGGGGAACCCCTCACCTGTGCTGGATGCTTTGCCCTCGAAGGCCGGGGGGGCTTATTTGTCGAGAACCTGATTGGTTGTCATAGTAATGTAATTGGTTTGAGCCTACCCTTGCTGCGAATAATGCTCCAAGAATTAGGCTATCAACTCCAAGATTTTTGGCAAAAAACTTAGGTAACCAATAATTTCCCCCGCGTTGCGGGGGATGTTATTAGCAAAAAGCCTAGGTAATCAAAATAATGTTTCCTATGTTGCGGGGGGATATTATTAGAAGAAAAACTACTGGCAATCAAAATAATGTTTTCTATGTTGCGGGGGATGTTATTAGAAGAAAAACTACTGGCAATCAAAATAATGTTTTCTATGTTGCGGGGGATATTATTAGAAGAAAAACTACTGGCAATCAAAATAATGTTCCCCGTGTTGCGGGGGATGTTATTAGAAGAAAAACTACTGGCAATTAATTATGCAAATTGATCATGTTCATTTTTATGGGGAAGATGCTCATAAAAGTTGCAAGTGGTTCCAAGAAAATTTATATTTTCAGCACTTATCTACAGAAATTAATCAGCATACCCATACAGAAATTATTGCCTCTGGCACAGTCCAATTTCGCCTTTCTTCTCCTGTGAATTCCTCTAGTCCAGTCGCTGATTTTTTGCAAGCCCATCCTCCCGGAGTCGTAGATATTGCTTTGATCGTTGATGATCTAGCCGGGGTGATCGATCGAGCTAGTGCCTGCGGGAGCAAAATCCTCCAACCAATCCACCATCACCAAGGAACTAAATCTGCCCAGATTGCGGCTTGGGGAACCTTGAATCATACTATTTTAGAGCAACCATCCTCCCCATCTCAGTTAGTCACTCCAAGGAAAATCCCCGGAGAAATCCCCAGAGAAATTCCCAGAGAAATTCCTAGAAAAACTTTAGGGAAGGAGGAAAGAAATCCAGATACTTTTGAGCTATCTCCCTACCTAGGAATTGATCACCTAGTGTTAAATGTCCCCCAAGGATCTCTGGCGCAAGTTGCTCGGTGGTATGAGCAGGTTTTTTATCTTCAACCCCAACAGGAATTCTTTATTAAGACAGAAAATTCTGGGCTATCTTCTCAAGTGATGGTGCACCCCAAAACTGGTTTTCAACTACCAGTTAATGAACCAACTTCTCGTAATTCCCAAATTCAGGAGTTTTTAGACCTCAATCATGGTGCAGGTATTCAGCATTTGGCTTTACAAGTTCAAGATTTGATTCAATTAATGCCAAAGATGAGGCAGAAGGAGATCGATTTTCTCCGGGTATCGCCGAATTATTATCAGGAATTAGCTTTAAGAGAAGATTCCCCTCTCAGTTCCGAAGAGTTGTTATCTGTTCTAGAGCAGGATATTTTAATAGATTGGCAGACAGGCAACTCCCAGTCCCTGCTGCTGCAAATCTTTACTCAACCTATATTTTCTCAGCCTACTTTCTTTTTAGAGCTAATTGAGAGGCGATCGCAAGCTCAGGGGTTCGGGGCGGGTAATTTTCAAGCTTTATTTACTGCTATGGAGCAAGAGCAACTGCGGCGATTGGGTTAGGAAAGTATCTGTTGTAGAATTTTCGCTTTGTAGAAGTTTGACAACACTATCCGCATTACCAACGAATTATCTAACGAATTATCTAGGATTTTGGATGTTTTTGCGGGCTGAACATAGTCAAAGTCCGCAACAATGCCCCAAACACAATTATCCAAATCATTACTTTGCCGCACTCCCAATAAAAGTAGTCAGCTTTACAGAATTTTCACTGAAATGTTACGGTGTATACGTTATCTTAGAAATTATCATTAATAAAGTCAGAGTTTATTTAAGTTTATTTAAGTTTCTTAAATAAACTTAACTTGAATTTCACAATCTGGTAACTATGATAAACACAATCTAACTTTTTATTTTTTAAACTCTTTTATCCATAAATAACTTTAGGAGCAAAATGCTCAGTCACGGCAGGAAAACAAAGAAAATTATTCCTAAGCACCAAAGCTGTGTTAGTGGGAAAAATTTGCAGCATTCTCAACATTCTCACCAACAAGTCATTAACTTGCTTGAGCATATTACTGATGCTTTTTTCACTTTGGATAATCAGGGGTGCTTTCAATATCTCAATCGACAGGCGGAAATTATCTTTCAAAAAACCCTAGAGGATCTATTAGGTAAGGCAATTAGCGAGATCGTGCCAGAAGCAACAGACCGAGATTTTTATGCTGTCTGTTCTCAGAAGTGCCAAGAAGCGATCGCCCAAAATATGCCCCTGACCTTTGAGCAATACTGCCCCCGGACTAACACTTGGCTAGAGATCCGAGCTTTTCCTAGTAGTGATGGCTTGGGAGTGTATTTGCGGGATGTTAGCGATCGACGGAAAAGCCTAGATATTCTCCAAGAACAAGAGCAATTTCTGCGGAGTATCTATGATGGCGTAGAAACGGCTATTTTGATTATTGATGTTCAATGGCGAGGGAAAGAGTTAGATTTCTCCTTTGTGGGCATGAATTCAGCCTATGAAAGGTTAATCAATCTAGAAACATCTCAAGTCCAGCCCGGCAGTGTACCAATTCGCATATTTCCCGCAGACGTGGCACAGAAAACCCTCCGCCAGTACGAAAAATGTGTCCGCACCGGCAAAACCATCAACTATGAGCAATCTTATAGTCAATCTTCATCTCAATCTTCGCTCCAGTGCTCAAAACAAGATGAGACTAGAAGCTGGTGGGAAACTAGCCTCACACCTCTGCGGGATAGTCATGGGGTCATCTACCGGATTGTTAGTTCTAGCACGGATATTACCGATCGCAAACAAACTGAACAGGCTTTGCGGGAAAGTGAAGCCGAATTCCGAGAGCAGGCAAGCCAACTGGAAATTGCCATCCGCCAACTGCAAACCACTCAAGCGCAGCTAGTGCAGAATGAGAAAATGTCTTCCCTCGGACAATTAGTAGCGGGAATCGCCCACGAGATTAACAATCCAGTTAACTTTATTTATGGCAATCTCACCCATACAAGTCAGTATGTTAGCGACCTGTTATGGCTGGTGAATTTATATGGAAAATACTACCCAGAACCAATGCCAGAGATTAAATCTGCTATTGAGGAGGTAGATATGGAATTCCTCGGAGTGGATCTGCCCCGGTTAATGGAGTCCATGAAATCTGGAGCAGAGAGAATTCGGCAAATAGTTTTATCTTTGCGGAATTTTTCCCGCCTAGATGAGGATGGATTAAAGTCTGTAAACATCCATGAGGGGATTGAGAATACTTTATTGATTTTGCAACATCGCTTATATCCCCAAAAAGCTGGGGAAAATAGGGTAGAGCGTCCAGCGATCGAAGTGATCACTAACTATAGTAAATTGCCCTCGGCGGAGTGTTATCCGGGGCAGTTAAATCAGGTATTCATGAATTTGTTGAGTAATGCGATCGACTCCCTAGAAGAACAAGGGGAAATTAATATCCATCACGAGCCTAAGATTTGGATCACTACTAGCCTACTGCGACACAACTCCAGAATTGCCATTAAAATTCGAGATAATGGCTTGGGGATGATTCCCGAAGTCCAGTCACGGCTTTTTGATCCCTTTTTCACCACCAAACCCGTGGGCAAAGGAACTGGCTTAGGATTAGCAATCAGCTATAAAATTGTGGTGGATAAGCACCGAGGTGAGTTAACTTGTAATTCTGCACCGGGAGAAGGAGCAGAGTTTACGATCGAAATTCCCATCTTCCGCCGTCATAGTTAGCCATGTAACAGTTCTAGTTAGTTTCACCCGCCTTCGGCGGGTGAAACTAACTAGGGCTATAGTTAATAGATATTTAGTAGGGGCGCAAGGCCTTGCGCCCCTACAGGTAACTGCTCAAGATTGAGGCTTAAATTAATGAATAGGCAAGCAATACCCGTTAGTAAATTAGTGATGACAGCCCTATTTTGCGGTTCTGTCTGGGGTGGTCTTGGTCTCCCCATGTTAGCTCAGAGCTTTGCAGATACGATCGTCCCTAGTTTTCCGAATACGGCGCCACCCCCGCCCCGGACAAATATCCCCAACCTGCCCCAAGGCACTGATTACCGAGTTAGTGCTTTGCAAACCGATAGTACTGGAGGGTTATGGATTGGCTCTTGGCGGGGGTTGTCGAGAATTAACCCGAATACTGGAGTGGTGCTGCGGGAAGTTAGCCTGCCGAATTATACGATCGGCTCGATGGTGATGGATAAGGTGGGGAGAATTTGGGTAGGAACCTACGAGGGTTTGCTGCGGGTGGATCCCCGGAGCAGTGAAGTCACAGCCCAGACGATTACTTTGCCGTCTAATCGGGTGTTATCTACTTTGATCGATCGCCGGGGCTATCTCTGGGTTGGCACCGATCAAGGTTTGGTGCTGATCAGTCCCGATGAAGGCTTGATTATGACTACTTGGCGGAGTTTGCCGGGGAATAGTGCCAATGCCATGACCCTAGATAAGGAAGGGCAATTGTGGGTAGGCACTCTGGAAGGTTTAGTCCGGGTAAACACAGCCACAGCCCAGCCCATCGGTCGGATTCCTGAAGTATTAGGCACAATGGTGCAGGCTTTGGCTACTAATGGTAGCGATGGGACAATTTGGGCGGGAACTCCCACTGGGGTAGTCGTAGTAGACCCAAAATTGGGAGCTGTGAGTCGGGTAATTGCCAGTATGCGAGATCGTAATATCACGTCCCTCAAATTTGCCAACGATGGCAGCCTCTGGGTTGGCACGGATAATGGTCTGCTCAAATTAGACCCAGCTAGTGGGGCAATTACTGGTCAAGTCCCAGATTTACCTTCCGGTTGGGTAATGGCACTCTCTCCAGATACTGGCAATAAACTCTGGATCGGCACGAGCCTAGGTTTGGCATGGATGCTCAACGGCACTGGGGAAGTTCGCCCTCATTTGGGCTTTGCACCCTAGTAGACAAAGCTCAATTGTAGTCGGCGGTTGAAACCGCAGCTACAAGAACAAAGTCCGCCTGTGCGGACTGGGATAGGAAAATTTTGCCATTGTATCATGACTTTTAATCGCCCCAATATGGGGTCTTAGCTGATGCTAGCCCCCAGCAACTGCGGGAACAATACTGACTTCATCACCACTTTGCAGAGGTGTTTTTGTGCCATCTAGAAAGCGGATATCTTCGCTGTTGACATAGAAGTTTAAAAAGCGCCGGGGTTTGCCATCGTCATCGCATAGCCGAGTCTTGATACCGGGAAAATCAGCTTCTAGAGATTCGATGAGTTCGGCGATCGTCCCCCCTCCACATTCGAGGGTTGCTTGCTGATTAGTCAGGTTTTGCAGGGGTGTGGGAATTAAAACTTTTACAGACATAGGATTTAGAGAATGAGTTAAGAAATAATATAAGTTGATTGATTAAGTAGGGGCACAAGGCTTTGCGCCCCTACTTATAACGATTAGACCAACACTGGCTGCCATTCTAGGCGATCGAGGGTTTGGGAGCGCTCGTATGCCCTCTCGAAACTGTCGAGCTTAGCTTCGATGGTGAAGGGTTCACCGATGGAGCCTTGGACTGCTTCTTGGGTTTTCAATCCATTGCCGGTGATGTAGACCACGGTGGTTTCTTCAGGATCAATCTTGCCTTCGGCTACTAGTTTTTGTAAGACGGCGATCGTAGTACCACCAGCGGTTTCGGTGAATATGCCTTCGGTTTCGGCTAAGAGCTTAATTCCAGCAATGATTTCGGTATCGTTGACCGAGGCAATATGCCCACCAGTTTTTGCAGCTAGTTCTAGGGCGTAGATACCGTCAGCAGGGTTGCCGATCGCAATAGACTTAGCGATCGTATTTGGTTTGACTGGAGTAATAAAATCTCGCTTCTCAGCAAAAGCCTGAGCAATGGGGGAACAGCCTTCTGCCTGCGCTCCACTAAATTTTACCGCTTTATCTTCCACTAAGCCCACCTTGACAAACTCTTGGAAACCTTTATAAATCTTGGTATATAAAGAACCAGAAGCTAGAGGAGCCACAATATGATCGGGGAGTTTCCAGCCCAGTTGTTCGGCTACTTCAAAGCCCAAGGTCTTGGAACCTTCGGAGTAGTAGGGGCGGAGGTTGATATTCACAAAACCCCAACCGTGGGTATTCGCCACTTCACAGCAAAGGCGATTTACTTGGTCATAATTGCCCTTCACCGCCATTACGGTGGGGTTGTAGATTAGGGTTCCTAAAACTTTACCAGCTTCTAGGTCAGAAGGGATAAAGACGCAGCAATCTAAGCCAGCATGGGCAGCGATCGCCGCAGTGGAGTTTGCCAAGTTCCCGGTACTAGCACAGGAAACCGTGGTGAAACCTAATTCTCTGGCTCTGGTTAAAGCTACCGACACTACCCGATCCTTGAAACTGAGGGTAGGCATGTTCACGGCATCGTTCTTGATATAAAGATTTTTTAAACCCAAGCGGCGGGCGAGACGATTGGCTTTGACTAAGGGGGTCATGCCAGTGCCGACATCGATCGGGTCTGCGCTGGTGACAGGTAAGAAATCTCGGTAGCGCCAAATGGAGTTGGGACCTGCTTGAATAGTTTCCCGTGTTACTCGGTTTTTGATCACCTCGTAGTTATATTTCACTTCCAAAGGACCAAAACATAGTTCACAAACATGAATTGCCTTAGCTTCGTATTCAGCCCCACATTCCTTGCACTTCAGTCCAGCAAGGGGGCTACAGGTCAAATTACTTGGATTAATCTTGGTCTGGGTAGCTTGAGTCATGGGGCTTTCTCTAAAACTTTGGTTTGATTGCTGATAATTGCGTTAGTTTGTTGTTAATGATACTAGTGCAGAAATGAAAACCTCGTCAACCATACCCGACTATTTTTGTCGGGTATGGTTGTAGCTATTCCAAGATCAGGGTTTCATGACCATCAGATAGGCTAATCGACCTGCGATCGAGATAAAAAAGTAGAAGAAAATTAATAAAAGAAAATGCATAAGCAGAACTTACGCATTTATGAGGTTTTTGCTGGCTGATACCATTTTGCTAAATAATTGATACAAATAAGGCTCTGAATACCTTGCTGTGTAAGGATTTACAGCACTTTGCGTTCAAATGAGATACGCTACAAATAATGAGATACGCTACAAATATTGAAAGTCCTATCAATATTTGGTTTGAGAGTGAGCTGAGGGTCGTCGAAGCCCATTCTCAAACTGCTGTAAATCAAAAAAATGGCGAAACCATTTTTTTGATTTGGTATGAGGGTCGTCGAAGGAAGTAATTCGTTGGCAGGGCGTAAGTCCTAACTCAGATAATCTATTCTGGTATTTGCTCATTCTCTACGAGCAAGGGCTTATAGGTTTGAATAAATTTGTCTAAGTCTGAATAAGTCCCGGCATAGGTAATCGTGGGCTTCTCGTAGCCCTTGAGATGCACAATATGCTGGTCAAAGCCTTGATTGGGCTTGCCTAGATTAAGCAGATAACTATAGGTGCTTTCGCCTAGGGAAATATCTAAGCCTAGCTGCTTGGTGGAACTTTCTAGACGGAAAGCGGCATTAACGGTGTCTCCGATCGCAGTGTAGTCTGGGCGATCGCCACTGCCCGTATTCCCGACCATGGCATAGCCTGTATTTAAGCCCGTCCCAATCCGTAAGGGGAAGGGTAAATCGTAGCGACCACTGAGCTTGTCTGTTGCTCTGTGCAACGCACTAACAGCTTCTAGAATGTGGAGCATCTCTTCATTCGTTACGCCTTGATGCCGATGGAACCAAATGGCCATCACCGCATCACCAATGTATTTATCTACCCAGCTCCCATGTTCCCGAATAATTTTCCCTACCTCGGCAAACCAAGTCCCAATCACCGTAGAGAGAATATTTTCATCTAGTTGGCGGGTGAGGACTGTGAAATTACGAATATCCACCACCATTACCGACATCAACCGTCGAACATGGAGCGTTGAGGTGTCTCCTTCATCAGGGTTGGAGGGGTCTAGGGCAACTCGGTGGGCGGGGGTATGAAATTCTAATTCGGTTTGCCCAAAGGTGATGCGATCGGCATTCCGCAGCGTCACAGGGATGCTGACCCGGCGACCATTAATAAAAGAACCATTGCGACTACCCAAATCAATTAGATAAAACTCTCCTGTTTCTGTCACCTGGAGCATGGCATGATTACGAGAAATCCAGCGGTCAGTGATCACAAAGTTGTTATCTTCATTGCGACCAAAAGTCCAACAGTTTCCACCGACCAAGGGCAGGTATCTTTTACCTGAGTCGGTATACAGCAATAAATAGGGATGAACTGGACTGGACTGCACTGCCTTAGGGGGGAAGTTGTTAACTTAGTTAGGTAAAATTAGGCATAATTACAGGAATTTACGCCCTATCTCGAATTGTAGCTCTAGCAGTCTCTTTGTTGCCCATTTATTACCCATTGATTTTTTTATGGTTTGATCATGACTTTTTCAACACTCTTGCGAAACCTTGATAGGACTTACGAATTACCAACGAATTATCTAGGTTTTTAGGCGTTTTAGTCGGCTTTGACTACGCTCAGCCGACTAAAATGACCAAAGGCGGAAGTCTTTCACAATTATCTTTCACAATGAAGAGGATTGATCTCACTTAGGGCTGCTGCGCTGCCAACGAAGTATCGAGAGTTGTAGAAGTTGTTTTGGGCTTAGACAACCCTCAGCCCGCAAAAACGGCCAAATGCATAAACCCAGCCACTATTTAACATTTAACCATCTTCAGGTAACCATCCTAAGGTAATTGGATGAAAACATTTAGGCGATCGCCGCCACCAACCAAAATAGACCATCTACCAAAATAGTACTGAGTATGGCACCACTAAAAGCCCAGTACGACAAATTACTTTGTCTCAAGGGTTGGAGTCCTGTGACTAGTAATAGGCAGATCAGCATCAAGGCAGAAATCCAACCTAGGGGGTTGTTGATTTGCTCGATCGCTTGGTGGAGGATGGGGGCAGCTAGGGCAGGCTCCTGAGCCATGACCGCTCGCCAGTAGGGGATGAGACTATTTACATAAAAATATCCGTCCGTCAGGGCAGTTCCCCACAAAGAACCAAAATAAAACCAAGTTCCGATCGCTAAAAACCCTGTTTGATTATTCCTCGGGGCAAACCACAAACACCACAAGCCGAAGGGCAGTCCGATCGCTTCTACAGGTAAGTGCCAATAGGGTTCGGTGCGCACCCATCCCCAATAGATTGTCCCCGCTAACCAACTCCAACTAAACCCCAAGAGCAAATCTCCCCAAGCCCTACTCTGAGGACGTTGGTGGAGCCACCAACCGCCGCCGACCCAAAGGATTGTCAGAGCCAAACTGAGGAAGGGAAATTGCCGAACAAGGGGAGCTTGAATAAAAACTGGGACAGAAACCAAAAAAGCCGCTGCTGTAAATATCCGCCATCGGGAAGTTTTTGCCAGAGTAGCTACAACTGAATCAGCCTTAAGGGGGTCATTATTAAGATCATTATTAAAAGGTATTGAAGTCGGGGCAGCAGGAAAAAAATAGTTGTTAAGCATAAAGGTTTTAATATTCTTCACTTATCTTTACATATTCCTGCTCATTTTGGTCAATAAATCCCCCTAGGGGGGATATTACTAAATGCTAATCTACTTTGGTCAAAATATCCCCCTAGGGGGGATATTAATAATTTGTCAGATGTAAAGTTCCCATAGTGGAGGTTTTGGGAGTTTTAATCGAATTTTAATCCAAGAGTATTACTGAAACTGAGATGATGTGCTAGTACTGATTAACAAATAGGACTTACATGCCAGCAACGAGATTACAGCAGTTTGAGAGTGGATGGCTGTAGCTATCCACTCTCAAACCTAACACTGATAAGACTCTCAATATTTATGGTGTGTCTAATTTGCACGCAAAGTGCTGTATCAACAGTTGTGATTGTTTTGGTAGGCTGCGACGACCCTCAGCCCGCAAAAACATCTAAAGAGGTAAGTCCAGACAAATCTACTTAGTAAATCAACAAATAAATCATGAAGGGAAGATATTGGCTGGCAACAGCTACAGGGATGGGATTAGCAATAGTCAGTAGTTCCCTAGCTAGGGCGGCGGGGACATCAGCAACAACAGAAGTTGCTCAGATGAATATTTGGCAAGCGATCGTCCTTGGCGCGGTTCAGGGTTTGACCGAATTTCTACCCATTAGTAGCACCGCCCATCTCAAGGTAGTTCCGGTAGCTCTGGGGTGGGGAGATCCGGGAGTGGCATTTACCGCAGTCATCCAACTGGGCAGTATTGCAGCAGTGTTATGGTACTTCTGGACAGATATTTTACAAATCACCTTGGGAGCAACCAGTGCTCTGGGGAAATCCTATCAACAGAATCAGGAGACCACCAACCCCGTTGGTCTGCCCGGCGTTGGGCTGAGAGCTTTTCAGGAATCCCAAGACTTAAGAATTGCGGTGGGGATTGCTTTGGGAACCTTGCCGATCGTATTTTTCGGTTTGTTGATCAAGGCTCTGATTCCCGATTTTGATAATTCTCCCCTGCGGAGTTTGACCGCCATTGCGATCGCCTCAATTATCATGGCTCTCTTGTTAGGAATAGCAGAAAAACTGGGCAAACGAGAAATAACCTACGAGAAATTAGGGATGAAAGATGGGATTCTCATGGGTTTAGCCCAAGCCATGGCTCTAATTCCCGGTGTCTCAAGGTCTGGCTCCACCCTGACCGCTGGTTTATTCATGGGCATTGAACGGGCAGCAGCAGCAAAATTTTCTTTTCTGTTGGGGATTCCGGCGATTACCTTGGCGGGTTTAGTGGAGTTAAGGGGAGTGATTACGGATCCTGTGCTGAAGGCAGAAATCTTGCCCTTGGCGATCGGCACGATCTCAGCAGCCATATTTTCCTATGCCGCGATCGCATGGCTCTTGGGCTTCCTGAAAAAGCAAAGCACTTGGGTTTTCATCTGGTATCGTTTGGTCTTTGGAATTTTGATCCTCTGGTTCACCAGATAATTCTATTCAAGAGGGCGTAAATCAAGAGAGCGCAAAGCCTTGCGCCCCTGCTAGATCTGAATTTAAGGGAGTATCTAATGGACTATTGCGATCGCTCTATCGATCGCTTAAGATCCAGCAAAAACATATAAAAAATATTAGTGCTATGACAAAAGCAGTACGTGGGCAGATTTTTGTCCTTGATGACAATATTGATACAGATCAAATTATTCCGGCGGAATATTTGACCCTTGTGCCTTCCAAGCCCGATGAGTACGAAAAGTTGGGTAGCTATGCCATGATTGGCTTGCCCGATCGCTACGGCAAATTTATTAAAGAAGGAGAAATCAAAACCCAGTACCCAATTATTATTGCTGGGGAAAACTTTGGCTGTGGCTCTTCTAGAGAACACGCGCCCATTGCCCTAGGAGCGGCTGGAGTAGAGATTGTCGTTGCCCTTTCCTATGCCCGGATTTTCTTCCGTAACTGCTCTGCTACCGGGGAATTGTATCCTTGGGAATCGGTCGATCGTTTGTGCGAACTATTCCAAACTGGGCAGGAAGTTACTATTGATTTTGACAACAATCAAATTATCAACCATACCCTAGACAAAACCTACAGCCTCAAACCCCTAGGGGAAATTAAACCCGTGATTGATGCGGGTGGGATCTTTGCTTATGCTCGACAAACTGGAATGATTAAAGCTGCGACTTAAGCACCTAATTAGGGACTACCAAGTTTACAATTAGGGTGAAAGGAATGAGGATGTGTTCCACCATGCGCGGCACATCCTAATCAAAAGAAAATTATTTTGAGAACCTACTACTAAGTAAGCCAAATCCTATGCTACTCAAGTCTACAACCCGCCACGTCCATATTTTTACTGCCGAAATTAAAGATAACGAACTCGTCCCCAATGATCAAATCCTGACCTTGGATATTGATCCTGACAATGAATTAACTTGGCAAGATGCTAGTCTGCAAAAGGTTTATCAAAAGTTTGATGCTCTTGTAGGGGAGTATGACGGGGAAGATTTAACAGAATATAATCTCCGCCGGATTGGTTCAGATTTGGAACATTTTATCCGCACTCTATTGCAAGATGGGGAAGTTAGTTACAATCTCAATAGTCGAGTGCTGAACTACAGTATGGGTTTGCCCCAAGTTGTGCAGTAGAAAGGTTTATAGCAGTTTTAACCGCAACTATAAAAACCGCAACTATCAAAATAAAGTTCATCTGTGCGGACTAATAACAAACTAGGACAGGACTTACGCCTTTGGAAGTTTTTGTGGGCTTCGACTACTCTCAGACTGCAAAAGCTGCCAAAATCTTAGATAATTCGTGAGCTGCTGTGCATAAGTCCTACAGCAGTTTGAGAGTGGACTTCGACGACCCTCAGCCCACTCTCAAACCCAACATGGATAGAACTTGCAATATTTGTGGTGTGTCTCATTTGAACGCAAAGTGCTGTATGTAAGTTATTTGGGGGTCATGCATTGTAATGGTGCTTAGGGCACTTCGCGCTCCAAGCACCATTAATCAAACCATTACTTTGCAGCACTACCAGTTATTTAATAATTTCTCCTTCCCCATGCAGAGACTTATTACTGATTTTGATGGTCCGATTATGGACGTTTCCGAACGCTACTATCGGGTCTATCAATTTTGCCTTGAAAAAATGTGTTCTCCCGGACAAGAGGTTAAGCAATTACCAAAAGCTGAATTCTGGGCATTGAAGCGATCGCAAATTCCCGAAACAGAAATTGGTAGACTTTCTGGTCTGGAGCCATCTCAGGTCAAGGATTTTGCCCAGTTGCGTCGCCAGACTGTGCATACTATGCCCTACCTAAGTCACGATCGTTTGCAACCAGAGGCGATTCCTGCCCTAGAAACTGCCCAAAAGGCGGGGATAGATATTGTCGTCATGACTATGCGCCGGGTGCGAGAATTAGATGAGGCTTTTGATCGGACAGACCTCCGCCGCTTCTTTCCTCCCCAAAGTCGCTATTGTCTGGATAATGACTACATAAAAACTGGCGATACCGAGGATAAACCCCTGCTCATGGAACGGGCAATCAGAGAGCTGCCCCCAGCGATCGCTACATGGATGGTCGGAGATACAGAGGCTGATATTATTGCGGCTAAAACCCACGGGGTAAAAGTAATTGGGGTGCTGTGTGGGATTCGGAATCAAAACCAACTAGAAAAGCATCAACCAGACCTAATTATGCCAAATCTCCAAGATGCGGTTAATTTCTTGCTATCCCAATAACTTGCTGTGTAAGGGTTTAAATCAAGAAAATGGTAAAACCATTTTCTTGATTTGGTATCAGATGGCAGACATCAACTATGAATCGATCGATATTAGGCACTGCGTCCGCTACAGTCAACTCTACTGGGAGTTGCGATCGCTTTCGTTCCGGGATTCCCGCTTCCGCCAAATGGTAAACGTGGGGTGGTAATGCCAAGGATTTCATGCTTTTTTTATTTGATACAGCACTTTTCATATTAATGAAATACACCTCTATTCCTGAAATGCTTGCTAGGTGATGGTTTTCGATGGGGCGGCGACCGCCGCCCCATCGAAAAGTGCTGTATCTGTTGCTTGCTCGTGTTGCAGTAACCATTGTTTGCGATCGACTCCCCCGGCATATCCCGTTAAGGCTCCATTTGAGGCGATGACTCGGTGACAAGGAATCACAATTCCGAGGGGGTTTCGCCCATTGGCGGCTCCCACCGCTCTTGATGCACGGGGATTTCCAGCCATCTTGGCTAAGGTACCGTAGGAAATGGTTTCCCCAAAGGGAATTTGCTGCAACAGATGCCAAACTTGTTTTTGGAATTCTGTGCCAACTGGTTCCAGAGGCAGATCAAATTGTTGCCGCTGATGGGCAAAATATTCGGCAAGCTGCTCTTGAGCTTGTAATAATACCTCAAGTTCCTCGGATTCTTGCCAGTCTGGGTTTAGTGAGGGAAAATACTTTTGTGCTTGCATATGCAATCCAGTCAGCGATCGACCATTGGCAGTCAGCAATAGGTTGCCGATCGGACTTTCTAACCACTTGTAATAAATCATTTTATTGGCTCCAAAGATTTCCAAAGACAAATTGCCCCATAAGCCCGCCAAGGTCGCCACGCTTCGGCAATTTGCAAAACTTGGCTGGGCTGATCCACCTTTAATGCCCGACGCAATCCTAGGTCTCCGTGGGGAAAGGCATCGGGATAGGCGAGGACTCGCATGGCAATATACTGCGCCGTCCATTCTCCAATGCTGGGCAATGTCTTGAGGTAAGTAATAGTTGTGTCAATGTCGGAGTAGGTTTCTAATTTCAGATTGCCATTGACCAGCGATCGAGCGATCGCCAGAATCGAATCTGCTCGCCTAGGCATGATTTTTAGGGCGGTGATATCTTGCTGAGATAATGGAGCAATCTGCCCCGGAGTTGGACTGAGATGGGTCAGACCAGCAACGGGAGTTGAGATGGGTGTGCCAAAGGCGGCGACGAATCTGCCCATCAAGGTCGTTGCTGCTTTGACACTCACTTGCTGACCGAGAACTGCCCGGACTGCCACTTCAAAGCCATCGAAAGCACCGGGAACTCTCAATCCAGCATAGGCAAAATCTCCCAGATGGTTGGCGATCGCTACTGGTTCCGCAGCCAGATCAAACAGAGCCTTAACCCTAGTCAGGACTGGCAGAATTGCAGCAACGAGGGAGGCGGAGATTTCGACTTGCAATTTATCTTGGTGAGCTATGGGCGAGACACAAACCCAGCCTTGGTGGGAACCGATGGTGACGGTGCGTTGATAGCGATCGCCAGTGATCACCTCCACTCCCTGAATCGCCCGACTTTGCAAAAAGTGCAGCAATCCTAACCAGTCTAGAGGCGGACGATAAGCCAGTTCGCAGCGTAATATATCCTGTGGTAGATTGGTGGCTTTGCGGATCGCCATGGGATTGAGTCGATAACGCTTCTGAAACAGGGCATTTAACCTTCTGACGCTGGAAAAGCCACTGGCAAAGGCAATATCGGCGATCGACAAATCGCTATCGGTAAGCAGTCGCTTGGCGAGTAGTAATCGTTGGGTTTGTGCCAGTTGGATGGGAGAAACGCCAAATTCCTGTTGCAGAATCCGGCGTAGATGGCGATCGCTCACCCCCAAGGAATCTGCCAATTCCCCCACCGATCGTTCTGTTAAGGCTCCATTTTCAATCTGACTTGCCGCCGCTGCTGCCAACCGCCCAATGGCATCAATTTTGGCTTGACCCGGAGCAAGTTCAGGGCGACAGCGCAAGCAAGGACGATAACCTGCCTGTTCTGAAGCCGCCGCACTGGGATAGAAAGTGCAGTTCTGCCGCTGCGGAGTTTTCACGGTGCAAATTGTCCGGCAGTAAATCCCGGTGCTAGAGACCCCCACAAAGAAGATGCCGTCGAATCGGCGATCGCGGCTGAGAATCGCCCGATAGCATTGGTCATCGGTCAGCATAAGATTCTCCGAAATGGTACAGGATCAGCATAGAAGCAATTGCGATCGCTGTCTCGCCATTTTCGGACTTGAAACTATCTCAATTGCGTCCGCAGTGATGACACAATTTCAGAATTGGGATAAGTTTCATGAAATTGGCGCATCCTGTAGAGATTCCACTTTTCAAATCCTTTGAGATCGGGTTCTTGGGTTTGGATGAAGGCTGCAAGCTTTTCAATAGTTTTTACCCCTATTCACTAGTGGTGAGGCGATCGCACTTTTGAGATACCAATGCTAGAATTCTTACATATTTCTTACTGCTTACGACGCTGAATCTAATGGAAGTAACCCGTTTATCGAGTAAAGGACAAGTCATCATTCCAAAAGCCTTGCGTGCTGCCCATCACTGGGAGGCAGGTCAAGAACTTATTGCTATCGATGTTTGCGATGGTATCCTTCTAAAATCAAAAAAAACTTTTCCAGAAACGACCCTAGCACAGGTTGCAGGATGTTTGAAATACAGAGGAAACCCGAAGAGTTTAGATGAGCTAGAAGATGCGATTTGTCGGGGAGTGATGGAGCAATGGCATGATCGCAGTTGATACAAGCGTTGTTGTACGTCTTTTAACCCAAGATTTAGTCACGCCACTACAAGATCGGCGATCGCACTACTGGCACCACTACAAGATTGGCGATTGTATTTAATGCTCTTTTCAGGTGTTGAAGCAATGATTTTATTAAACTCAGAATCTGAAACTAGACAACTTCTCTCTTAAAGTATAAATAGTGAAATGTAACCGCATTAACTTGGTTGTCTTGGTTAACACTATGTGAAACAAGTTCCCATCCTTCAGATCCAGCAGCGTTCAATAATTCTGGAAGAGTAGCCACTTCTTGTGTATTGACATACCATCCTCTTACACGTTTTCCATCAATATCAAGAAGGTTAATTTCTTGTGTAATACCTCGACCTTTAAAGTCAAAACGAATATTCTTGTACTCAAATTTCTTTCCCATGATTTAATCCTCCGTAAAATGTAAAAAAATAAAGCCAGTAATAGTGCAACACAACTACAGTAGTGTACTGAAAAAATGAATATTGCTAATTTAGTAAGACATAGAGCCCAAATCCTATTGCACTATTTTAATCAAGTTACGCTACGACAAGATCGGCGATCGCACTGGCATCAGCGGGCGCAGCACGCAGTATTGGAACTCAACTTATAAGAAGATGAATCACTGCGCTCCGCTGCACGCCTTTGTTAGGCAGTGGTCTACGTTAGCTTTAATATCTCCATTATAAAAAACTCAGGACATTCAGTATCAACTCTAATTCTATTTATATCTTCTATCCAGGTTTGTAATTGTGGCTTACGATGATACCCCAGACGGTTCAATTGCTCTGTGCTAATTTCAAGATAACTTGCCATCTCTTCTTCGGAGAATCCCTTCCTTCGGCGGAATTCAATCACTCCTCCGAGCATCAATGAGTGAATGTTTATTTTGTCATTAGAACCTCGAATGAAGTCTTGTGGTATTTGTTTCAAAACATTCTCTTCGGCCTGCCTTGATACGTCGTCCCAGTCAACTGGTTTATCAAATAAAAGGTCAAGTATATTATTAGGGTCGCACTGCACCATTATTACAAAGCTTTCCATCTCCCAAACATCTCTAGCCAAAGAGTATAGATACTTTATAGTGTTATGGTCTGATCCAAACCCTGCCAAAAGCGGATCATTGGCGATAGTTTCTCTATAATCCAACTTAGGTTTCTTAAATGCACGCTCGATTATATGCAATAACTCGTGGCAATTGGCGCACAGGCGAACCGTATATGGATTCTCGTTCCATTCAGCAAAGTGAAGGAGATGATGCCTTTGCGACAATGGGTACCCGCAGCATTGACATGGTTTCAATCGTTCAGACTTTGGTGATTTTCTTCGCCTCTTCACTGATGCTTTCATTCGCTTGATTTTATATGTGCATGATCTAGTCACCTGCTAAGTAATTAAATCCAATCTAAGTATAAATACTTGCTACTTTCGCAGCCAAGGATTTAATTATTTCCATCTGGAAGGCGCATTTAGCGCTTGGAACACTAACTATGTATTATACGGAAAGATTCGGGCTATTTACCCTACACGGGATGCTATACAGAAAAATTCGGGCTAATCACCTATTCGTGTTAGCCCGACGATATCAGAAATTAGCTGTTACCATCCACTCTCAAACTAATGCGAATTATTACATCACAGCAGTTTTGAAAGCTAACCGCTCATTTTCTACATCGACATAGATCGTATCCCCATCATTGAAGTTGCCCCGGAGGATATTTTTGGCAATTTGGGTTTCTAGTTCCTTTTGGATAGCCCGCTTCAAAGGTCTAGCTCCAAATGCCGGATCGTAACCCACCTCGGCGAGGAAATCGAGGGCAGCATCGGTAAACTTCAGGGTCATGTGTTTATCAATTAGGCGTTTTTCTAGGCGCTGGACTTGGATTTTGACAATTTCCCGTAGTTCAGATTTTTCTAGGGCATGGAAAATGATAATTTCATCAATCCGGTTCAGAAATTCAGGGCGGAAGTTCGATCGCAACAACTCCATCACCCGCAGGCTCATCTCCTGATACTGGCTGTTATCCCCAGCGACATCGAGGATAAATTGGGAGCCAATATTGCTGGTCATGATAATGACAGTGTTTTTAAAATCCACCGTCCGCCCCTGAGCATCGGTGACTCGCCCATCATCAAGGATTTGCAACATCACGTTAAATACATCTGGGTGAGCCTTTTCGATCTCATCAAACAGGATCACCGCGTAAGGACGGCGGCGAATGGCTTCGGTTAATTGCCCCCCTTCTTCGTAGCCCACATAGCCCGGAGGCGCACCGATCAACCGAGAAACGGCGTGTTTCTCCATGTATTCCGACATGTCTACCCGGACTAGAGCCTCTTCCGTGTCAAATAGATAAGCAGCAAGGGCTTTAGCCAGTTCTGTTTTGCCTACTCCCGTTGGACCCAAGAAAATAAAACTCGCTGTTGGGCGGTTGGGGTCTGCCAAACCTGCCCTAGAGCGTTGGATGGCATCGGCTACGGCAGTCACCGCCTCACTCTGACCAATGACTCTCCGGTGCAGTTCATCTTCCAGCAGCAGGAGTTTTTCCTTTTCAGATTCCACCAGTTTGCTAATGGGGATGCCCGTCCATTTGGAGATAATTTCCGCAATATCAGCCTCGGTGACCTCTTCCCGAAGGAGGGATTTAGATGTGTTTTGGGCTTGTTGGAGTTGGATTTCGATCGCCTCTAGTTGCTGCTGGAGTTGATTGAGAGTGCCAAATTTCAATTCTGCTGCCCGGTTCAGGTCGTACTCCCGTTCCGCCTGTTGGATTTCTACGTTAATCCGATCGATCTCCTCCTTCAAGGTTTTGCGTTGATCCAGCACGGCTTTTTCTGCCTGCCATTGGGCATTCAAGCCGCTCTGGTCTTGCTTGAGGTCGGCTAATTCCCGTTCAATTTTGCTGAGTCGCTCCCGTGAGGCGTAGTCACTTTCCTTTTGCAGTGAGAGGCGCTCCATTTCTAATTGGAGGATTTTCCGATCGATCTCATCCAGTTCCTCTGGCTTGGAAGTACTTTCCATTTTTAATTTTGCCGCCGCTTCATCGACTAGATCGATAGCCTTATCCGGCAAGAAGCGATCGCTGATATATCGAGTCGAGAGGGTCGCCGCCGCCACCAAGGCACTATCGGCAATCTTGACGTTGTGGTGGGTTTCATAACGATCCTTCAAACCCCGGAGGATTGACACCGTATCTTCCACGCTGGGCTGATCCACATAAACTTGTTGGAAACGCCGCTCCAGTGCCGCATCTTTTTCGATATATTTCCGGTATTCATCCAATGTCGTCGCACCAATACAGCGCAGTTCTCCCCGTGCCAGCATGGGTTTCAACAGATTTCCGGCATCCATTGCCCCTTGGGTAGCTCCCGCCCCGACTACGGTATGGATTTCATCGATGAATAAAATTAACTGCCCTTGGGAATCGGTCACTTCCTTCAGCACTGCCTTCAATCGCTCTTCAAATTCCCCTCTATACTTAGCCCCAGCAATCAGGGAACCCATATCCAAGGCGATCAATTTCCTGCCCCGCAGAGATTCCGGCACATCACCACTGACGATTCTCTGAGCCAAACCTTCGGCGATCGCTGTCTTACCCACCCCCGGCTCACCGATTAAGACGGGGTTATTTTTGGTACGGCGGGAGAGAATTTGGATCGTCCGGCGAATTTCGTCATCCCTGCCGATCACGGGGTCTAACTTGCCTTGACGAGCCGATTCTGTCAGATCTCGCCCATACTTTTCTAGAGCTTCATACTTGCCTTCGGGGTTCTTATCGGTCACTTTTTGACTGCCTCTAATTTGATTAATAATTTCCTTGAGTTGGTTTTCCTTCAGCCCAAACTCCTGAAACATGGCTTTACCGAAGCGATCGTCCTGACCGTAGGCCAACAGGATATGCTCAATGGAAATAAAATCATCCCCAAAGGTTTTCCGGTGCTCCTCTGCCTTATCTAGCAAAGTATCCAAACTTCTGCCTAAATAGACAGAATTGCCACTGCCCGTGACCTTGGGTTGTTTTTTGATAAATTCCTCGGTGCGATCGCGCCACCGCTGTACATTTACCTCGGCTTTAGTCAGAATACTGCCAGCTAAGCCATCCTCTTCTAAGAGAGCCTTCATCAAATGTTCACTTTCTAGGTTTTGTTGCTGGAAGGCTTTGACAATATCTGGAGTTCGGGCGATCGACTCCCAAGCCTTCTCCGTAAATTGATTAGGATTTGTAGGTTGCATAATTAATTTATCCCTGCACTAAATATAATTAACTCTTAAATAATTCCTGTTAATCAAATTGTAGGCACAAACGGCAATCTACCCCTATTCGGTATTCACGACTTTTTGATTGGTATAACCGTGGGGTGAAGGAGGTACAGGGAGGTACAGGGAGGTATGAGGAATATCCTTCAGTTCCATTTTACGAAAACCAGAACCATCATCGCTGGCTGAGCGAACTCGAATTTATGCTGAGGGTCGCCGAAGTAGCCAAAACTCCACCAGCATCTCCCACTACATTTGCCGTCCCTTCGACTTCCCTTCGACGTGGATCAGGGCAAGCGCTCAGGGAACTGAATTGTCACCGCTGGCTGAGCAACCATCGTCGGTGGCTGAGCGAAGTCGAAGCCAACCCCACCACAAATCAGGAAGACAAAGGGAGAATAGTATGGATGTTCTATGATGAGAATTGTTAGCAATATCTAAGTTAAGGATCTTAATCAGGGCTAATGAATTAAGATAGTACCTAGTTAGTTATTTTTTTGCATTAGTATTTGTCGTGGGAAAAAAGCAAGGGAGCGATCGGGAGGTTGGAGATGAGTAGTCAGAGTCCCTATGAACAGTTGGGCGTGGAATCCGATGCGTCTTTTGATGAAATTCAAGAGGCAAAGAACCGTTTGATGCAGCAGTATCAAGGTAATCAGCCAACTTTAGAAACGATCGAAGCTGCCTACGATGCCATTATCATGGAACGCCTGCGAATGCGCCAAGAAGGTAGGATCAAAGTCCCTGACGTGATCCGATTTCCAGAAAAAACTCTAGAAGCAGTAGAACCGAGTCTCAGCTTTCCTACCAACAAGAGTTCCCAATGGCTAGGACGGCTATGGGATAAACCCAGCCCCAAAGAGTTGTTATGGTCAAGTTCTACTTTCTTGGTTTTAACCGGGGCAGTAGTGTTTTACCCAGCGGGAGGTTCCCTACTATCGCTGGCGATCGCGATCGGTTTTGGTGCCAGTATTTATCTCATCAACCGCAAGGAAAACAAATTTGGTCGAGCTGTCACCCTCACTCTAGTTGGATTACTGGTTGGTTTAACTGTTGGTAGTTTACTAGGGGGAGCGATCGCCTCCCAGATAGCAGTTTTAGCCATCAGACCCGACGAATTTGCCAGCATTGTCACCTTCCTAGTCCTCTGGCTAATCAGCAGCTTCTGCCGTTAATCTAACCTTTCCTAGGTTTAACTTCATAGGGAAAGTTAAATTAGCTAATTGGTGGATGCCAACCAGCTTTAACCCAATTGCGGCGTACAGTTACTGCCAAACTATTATTTAGTTTCAGTGCTACAACTGTTGCCCGGCCACAGGCTGTCAACCCCATAATTCTTGTGTTATCTTCAGTCCATGCAAAATGTTCTTGCCATTGTTGCTGACGAGGATTAAATAGTTGCACCCTTATCCCACTTTCAGGGTCTAACTCTTCAGTCTTTGTCCACTTGTATTGATTGCATAACTCACAAGATAAACAAAGATTCTCTAAACTATCTTCTCCTCCTTTCGCAAGAGGATAAATATGGTCAACCTGAAGCTATCCCATAATATAGTCCTGATGACTTAGACAATATTCGCATCGGTTCCCCGCCCTTTGTCTGACTAAGTTACGTAAATTTTCAGGAAGATTACTCATGAATGCAAGGGAGAAAGCAAACCTCGTTTGACTGCTTCAGCTAAAGCTGCTGATTTACGTAGCTGACCGAGTTGATAAATAGAAATCAGGGTTAATAATTCATCCTGTTCTGCTTGGACTAGTTCAGTAGTTTTCCCCTTTTGTTGCAATTCTCTTAATCGTTGATGGGAAACTATATCCATTTTGGCATCAGCCAAAGCAACTACTTGGGTGTCAGCAAGATTAGCTATTACTGGAGAGAAATTATTATCTGCTAGGGTTTCTAAGGTTGGTAATAGCACCTCTAAGATATTTAAGAGAATAGTTGATACATCTTCTTGAGTTGCTTTCTCTAGATGTTGTATCGACTCTACTAGGTTATCTGGTAAGTTAAGTTTAATTTCAACACTCATAGCTATTACCCTAGACATATTTAATTGTCAGTATAACTTATTTTCTCTTGTCTCCTAATCTGGTTAATTCCAACAATAAAATCAAAAATCAAAAACTTAGTGGTTGCTCTTAAATTAGTAGCTAATCATCAGGAAATATTGTTAAACAATCACTCCCAAACCTAATTTTGCATAAATCCTCACCAAATAAAAAAATTGTGTTAGGATGCAGGAGTTCTTTACAGGAATGCAGGAGGTGATGCTCATGATTGAAGGTAGTAAATTCATGGGTCTTCTGGTTGGAAAAGTCCGGCTGTGCGCCGGGGCTGTGCTCTAGGAGTTAGCCAATAGCCTCTCTTGGCAGTTTATCTCTTTGAGAGGTTCAGGTACTCGTTACATTGGCTGATCTGGGGTTCCTCCCGGCAGTCTAGGTTCCAACCGAAAGATCCGCTAGACCGCTCCCATTGTTTAGCTTAGTCAATTTTGGACTAGGTTGGCAGTGGGAGCGGATAGTTTTAAATCCAGAAATGCGTAGTTGATGTTCCCTGAGGGGCGTTGAAGGGAACTAAGCGATCGAAGATTTGTCGTGGGGTTGGCTACTTCGGCGACCCTCAGTATAAATTCGACTTCGCTCAGCCAGCGACGATGGTTGCTCAGCCAGCGAAGACAATCCAGTTCCCTTCGTTTCCTGAGCGAAGCCGAAGGAAAGTCGAAGGGACGGCGTACGAAGCAGGAAATTCGGGTGGGGTTTGGCTACTTCGGCGACCCTCAGTATAAATTTTGCTCCGCTCAGCCACCGATGATGGTTGAAGATGCCCGTAAATAAAGAAGTGCCGCACATTGTGCGGCACTTCTTTCAATAATTGGAGAAGATTATTCTTCGTATTCTGGTTCTTTTTGAGCTTCTGGTATTGGTTCTGGCATCTTTTCTGGCATCGGAATATTGATTTTCGGGGGGATGTAGGGTTCTGGTTCATCATCTTCATCATCCCAAGCATCGCCGTCAATTTTGGCTTCCCCGAAGGATTCTACGTAGGCAGTAGTTTCCTCTGGTTCTTCATAGCGAGACATCAGGGGTCGATCGCTCACCTCATCACCCCAATTATCTTCCTCATCTTCCTCATAGCGGATAGATTCCAATTCCCGTTGTTGATATTTCACCGGGGGAGCTTCTTCCTGCCATTCGTCTTCTTCCCATTCTTGATTCAGGGCGATGGGGGGCTGGATTGGTCTTTCGGCTGGTTTGAGGGGAATCCCGGTGCCAATTAGGTTATCTTGTCTGACCTTGGGGGTGTAGTAGGATTCTTCTTCGTCCCGTTCCCAAGGAGGCTTACCAATACCTAGACCTTCTAGAACACCTACCGTTAGCTGGACTAATCTTTCTTCGGCTCCTTCAAACACAATCAGCCGATTAGGACCACTGCTGACGATTTCTTCAATGGGCAGTTCGTAGGTGCTGAGGACGCGATCGGGAATTTGGGGGATACCCAAGGAGGCAAGGATTAAAGAACAAACCTGCCCACTTTCGGTATTAAACTTAAAACTTCTTACCCTGCCTAGGGGTTCACCGCTCTCGGTGATCACTTCACAATTAATCAAAGTACTGTAGGCATCAATGTCAATATCTTCTACCACATCCTCGTTATCCACGAGAATCACATCGCCAATTTGACTAATACTATCGAGGAGCATATAGCGGGGCATCCCCGACACCGCCAAGAAATTATCCCGCATTCCCAGGGCAACTACCTCACGGCGGTCAATGTCTACCAATAATTCCTTAACTACTCCTAAGCGCTTTCCGGTATCACGGGTCACTACTAGAGTATTTAAAACGTCCGATCGCAGGCGATTTTGTTCAGTTGTCATCATTTTAATAAGCGAAGATATCGAGTCTTGATTGCTCAACCATCGTTCAATGCTACATTTCACCCACCGAAGGTGGGTGAAATGATCTAGGAATCGAGTCTTGGTTGCTCAACCATCGGTCAATGCTACCACCATCCTAGCAAATCCAGTGCCGCTATTTGTGGTTCGCATTTTCTTGGGTTAATTTGATCCCCAATACTTGAGTATAAGCTCCTCTGGCTTGAGTAACACCAATGGTACGCTCAGCAGACTCGATCATGGGGCGGCGGAGGCTGACCACAATAAATTGAGCATTTTGGGTCTGCTTCTTGATCATTCTAGCTAATCGTTCGACATTTGCTCCATCGAGGAACATATCAACTTCATCAAAGGCATAGAAAGGGGAAGGACGGTAGCGCTGGAGGGCAAAGATAAAACTCAAGGCGGTCAGGGATTTTTCGCCCCCAGACATGGAGGAAAGGCGTTGGACTGGTTTGCCTTTGGGGTGTGCCACAAGATTTAAGCCCCCAGCAAAGGGGTCTTCTGGGTTATCTAATTGCAGGTAACCATCACCATCAGAAAGTTCAGCAAAAATCCCCTGAAAATTTTCATTCACGGCATCAAAAGCCTCTTTGAAAGCCTGAAATCTCAAAGTTGTAAAGTTTTCCATTCTCAGCAATAACTCCGTCCGCTCCACGGCGAGGGTAGAAAGTTTGTCACTGAGTTCTTGGAGGCGATCGCTAGCAGCTTTGTATTCATCCAAAGCCAACATATTCACGGGTTCCATGGCTTGCAGTTTCTTCTGCCCAGTGCGGATTTCTATTTGTAGGTTGTTGAGGAAACCGGGTTGCAATTGTTGGGGGGGAATCTCTGGCAAGGTTTCTGGGAGATCGACTTTTTGGTCGGCTAATTGGGTTTGCAGATTGGTCATCTCTTCCCGGCGGGTGAGTTGGGTTTCCCGCAGTTGTTGCAGTTGCCAATCTAGTTGTTGTTGAGAGAGGTGGAGCGATCGCACTTCTTTTTCTAGCTGATCCCGCTCTAGTTTCACCGCCCCCAACTTTTGTTCCTGCTGGGTAATCTCTGTTTGCAGTTGGCTGATGGTGGACTGAAGATCGGTTAATTGTTGGCTAACCGTTGCTAACTGCTGTTCTAAGCCAGCCTTTTGTTGACCGTAGCTAGTCAAAGTCTGCTGATTGGCGGTAATTCGCTCGGTTAATCTTTGCTCTTGGTTCAAGCAGTCCTGCAAGTCCTGTTCCTTGGTGCGGAGTTGGCTAGTTTTTTCGGCAAGATCGGCTTCGGCGGTTTTAATGGTGGCTTGCATTTCCTGCCAGCGATCGTGGGTTTGGGATTGTTGCAGGGTGGCGAGTTCTGCCCGGAGGATTTGTAATTCCTGCTCCTGCTGGGGGAGTTGGGTTTGCAATACTTGCGATCGCACCCCAGCTTGCTCCAGTTCTTGCTGGTATTGAGTCAGGAGCGATCGCCCCTCACTGATGCCCCGTTGCAGATTTTCCTTTTCTCTGGATAGCTGCTCTAGGCGGAGTTGTTGTCCTTGGCGGGTTTCCCTAGCGGTGTTTAATTGTTGGGTCAGGGTGTGCGATCGCTGGCGGAGATCCATGATGGTCGTATCGCAGAGATCCAGAATATTGCTAATCTCTCCTAGACGGTTTCGCAAATTCGCCATTTCTGCCGATTCCCTAGATTCGGCGTTGCCAAAATGCAGACTAGAGCCTTGATTGCTAGAGCCGCCGCTCATCGCCCCACTGGTTTCTAGCAATTCTCCCCCTAGGGTGACAATCCTGCCCTGCCCTAGGTACGATCGGGCATTATCGAGACTATCAAACACCAAGGTATTGCCAAAAACGTAGGCAAACACCTTCTGGTACTTAGGTTCAAAATCAATTAGATTTACTGCATAGTCAATAAAACCCTGCATTCCTGTCCCGAAGCGGTCTAAACGAGGCACAGAAAGTTTATTTAGGGGCAAAAAAGTCAAGCGCCCGGCTCGTTTTTGCTTGAGAATTTGAATCCCCGCTGCCGCTACCCCATCATCTTCCACCACCAGATTCCCCATTCTGCCCCCAGCAGCAGTTTCCAGCGCGATCTGATATTCGGGAGCCACCCTGCCCAGTTGCGCCACCAAACCACAAATACCGGGGATATCCGCTTGCATCAACACCTTACTGGCGTAGGTTCCCTGGGCTTCTTGCTGTGCCTGACTCGTTGCCTCTAGCTTATCTAATTGCCGCTGCTTCTCCCGTTGCTCTTGGCTGAGGCGGGTTTGGGTAGCTTGTTGAATCTGCAATTGTTGCTCGGTGCCGGAAAACTGTTGAGCGATTGATTGGACTTGGGCGGTGCTGGCTTCGAGTTCCGTGGCTAACTGTTGATGGTGTTTGGTGATCTGGAGCAGGTCGGTTTCTAGCTGCTCTAATCTGGGGGTTTGGGTCTGAATCTGTTGTTGGAGTTGCAGGGTGCGATCGCTCAACAACGCCATTTCCGTCCGTCCGGGTTCCAGTGCTGATTGCAGAGATTCAATTTTTTGATGCAGGTCGGTTTGTTGTTGCATCCAAGCGGTCGCCGCTGAAGCGATCGCATTCACTTCCTCCCTTTTAGCCTGCAAATTTTGCCAGCTTGCCTCCTGTTGGGGGCGCAAAGATTGATAGATTTCCGCCTCTAGGATTTGTTTCTGGGCTTGACCAGTAGCTTGTTGTTGCTGGTGGGTGTGGATGGCTTGGTGAGTTGTGGTCAGATTTTGCTCAAGGCGTTGCAGATTAGTCAGCAATTCCTGCCGAGTGGATTCCAGTTGTTGGCGTTGGGCAGTTTGGGTGGCTAAATTCCCTTGCAGTTTCAGCAGTTCATCTTCCCCTAGGGCTTTGACTTGGGCATCGAGGATTTCTAGACGAGCTGTGGTAGCGGTAATGGTCTGAGCTTTCATTTCCAGTTGCTCTGCCAGTTGCAATGCCTCTTGATCTCCGGCGGCAATTTTTTCTTGGAGGTGGTAGAGATTTGCCACGGCTAATTTGTAGCTGATGATCAGAGCGAGGGATTCCTTTTCGAGGGTTTCTAGCTTCAGCTTCTGGTATCTTTCTGCCTTCAGGCAATCTTGAGAAAGGCGATCGCGGCTTCTCTGCAACTCAGTCTCGACAATGTGGTAGTGATCTTCCCGATCTTTGACGGAATCTAGGGTTTCCTTGGTTTGGTTGATCTTGCGATCGAAGTTTGCCACTCCTGCCATTTCATCAATAATTTCCCGCCGTTCCTTGGGGTTCATGGAAATAATACTAGTCACATCCCCCTGCAAAACCACGTTGTAGCCTTCGGGATAAATTCTCAGTCTGTTTAACTGCTCATGAAGATCCGTCAGGGTACAGGGTTCCCCGTTGATGTAGTAGGTGGAAGTATAGCTACCTTGGGTGGTGACCCGGAGGCGGCGGGTGACGCTCCATTCTTCCCCTTGGGGGATTTTCGCTGTTTTTTGAGTTTCTATCTCTATATTTTCAGATTCTAAATTCTCGGATTCTGCGGACCCTATCGATGGAGATTCTAAAGTTTCAGGTTCTAAGGGTGGAGATTCTGAAGTCTCAATTTCTAGGACTTGAGCTGGATTATCTTTGGCGGCAGTCAGATCAAAGGTGACGGTGACATTGGTTTCGGCGGTTCCCTTGTGGCTTTTATTGTGGTTGACTAAATCTGGTAAGCGATCGGCTCTCATTCCCTTAGAGGAAGATAGTCCCAAGCAAAACAACAACGCATCAAGAATATTCGATTTCCCAGAACCATTAGGACCCGAAACCACCGTAAAACCCGGCAGCAAGGGAACTTGAGTCGTTTCTCCAAAAGATTTGAACTGGGATAACTTCACGGACTTGATATGCACCATAGGGGCAGGAAAACCGAAACAGGCTTATAATTTGGCTATGTTGAGGTTTGAGAGAGACACACCCTTTGAGTACGTCTCTCTCAAACCATTTAGTTCTGTTATAAATGTCTCTGGAACTAGGATTTGCGTTTATTCATAATACACAACTTTTTCCTCAACTGGCTTAATAACTGGCTTAATTGTCATGTAGTTCACTTTTAATTCAAAAATATTCTTGTGCTATGCCCTACAGCAGTTTCACTCTTAGTACAGTCATCAAGCAATTTAGTTTAATTGTCAAAGATAAGTATGACTTGTTCGTGGATATTTCTGAGATCCAACCTAGTGCATATTTAGAATCTACGCTTACCTATAATTTGCCCTTAGCCAGTGAGATCAATACCGAAAAATCTCGATCGGAGATGATTATTTCTCCAATTTTGCTGGAGGTACGAAGGCTTGTAAGCGATCGCATCAGTCTATTTTCGGGACGGGAATTTAGTGTAGAGCCGGAGCAAGGACTCAATGGAGCCTGTGATTTTTTACTGGGAATTTCTGAATCTCAACTAGTTATTTCAGCTCCTGTGGTGGTTATTGTTGAGGCGAAGAAAGACGATATTATTGGTGGACTGGGGCAGTGTATTGCCACTATGGTAGCTGCTCAAAGATTTAATCAACAAGAACAAATTCCAGTAGAAACTATCTATGGAGTTGTTACATCGGGAACTGCATGGCGTTTTTTGGCTTTGAGAGATAATCTGGTTTCGGTTGATAAGATGGAATATTACATCAATCAAATTAGTAAGATTCTTGGCATCTTAGTGAAGACAGTAACCTAGACTTTTATTGCTAATATGGCAGTTCTAAATCATTTGCTCACAATGGTGGTGAATAATGAAAGGTGATCCCGCTCTACACTTTTTCTGTGGAAAAATGGCATCAGGAAAAACAACATTATCGAAAAAGCTGGCATTAGACCATAATGCTATTCTGATCAGTGAGGATATCTGGCTATCGAGGTTGTACCCAGAAGAAATTAGTACTTTTGATGATTATTTGAAATATTCATCACGCTTAAAATCTATAATCTTGCCCCATATCCAAGATATTCTTGCTCAGGGAATATCTGTGGTTCTAGATTTCCCCGGCAATACTCCTTCTCAGCGCCGATGGTTTCGTTCCATAGTTGATATGGCTAAGGTAGATCATGTACTACATTATATTGTTGTGTCTGACTCCTTATGCAAGGAACAATTACAGCAACGAAATACTGAACAACCTGAAGGTTCGATGATTATGTCTGAGGCAGATTTTGACTACATTACTTCTTATTTTCAACCGCCAACCACAGATGAGGGGTTTAATATCATTAGATATGATAGAAATGATCTCCGGTAATTTCAAATCATCTCAAATAATATAAAGATCGATCGCCCCCATTTCTCTACTGTCTAAACTGGAATATTGATGCTAGTTGGGTTTCCTTTCGTCAACCCAACCTACAAGACTTTGCATTTTATGAGAGTAGGAATTTCGCATTTGCGTTAGGGATTTCATTGTTTATAGGGTTGCTGCCGCAAATGCCAAACCCTCTTCGGTTCGCAATGATAATTATCCCGCAGAATAAAGAGGGTAGCGCATTTGCGGAGGAAATTACTTGTTTGATGGCATAACTATCTCGCAAATGCGCTACCCCTACAACTTAAACTGGGGGAGGAAAACAGCCATTGCCATGATTGCAACCAGATTTGGTGCTGTCTGCGATCGTATTTCCCGGCAGAGATGATTTTGCCAAATTAGGGATAACGAAGTTCATGCCGATTAAAGTCGCAGCAAAAATAGCTGCTAGGGGTCTAGCTACTTGATTGTAATTCATTGTTTTGCCTCTTAAGTTATTGAAAAATTAGTTAGGGAATGAAGGGAGAAAAGACTTGCAAGTATTTTGATTCTCTTGATATTTCTATCAATATTGGTGGCGGAAATTATGCGAATTTAATTTCTCTCGGAGATGCGTTTTACCCAAGCAGTAATGTTGTCTAATCTTTCTATAAAAACCACGTCTCCGGGTTCTAAAACAATATTGTCGGCACAGCGAGCTGTCCAATAAATGCCATTGGAAGAAACACAACCTTTGCGATCGGGATAAATAGTTTCTGCGACAATTCCTTCTTTGTTGTCGTAGGGAAAACTTTTATTTACTGTGTCTTCCGTTTGAGTTGGGAATAATAGTCTAGGCAATTTAATTAAGTCGAACATGAATTTTTCCTCCCAGTAACTTCTGTTGTTTAATCGATTGATGGTTCGGTCTTTATGCAAGAAGGCGATCGCATTTTTAGAAAATGTGGGATGCGATCGCCCGACTTGGAGATAGCAGGAACTTGCTCCTAAATAAATTTGAGATTACCGTTGAGGATGATACTGACAGCCTCTTGGTCTAGTTCCTGTTTCAGGTAGAGAGCAAATCCCCCTAAGATTTCTTGGGAGGCGTTCAGTTCGGCTTTTGTGACCAAGGCAAGAACTAAAACTCCCGGCTCTTCGATCAGCTCACCAATGTCTTCTAAAATCCAACCTCCTTCGGCGTTGAAAGCTGTGTATCCTCCGTATTGGCTGGCAAATAGGCATTTGGATTGTTTGACGTATTCGCTGTTGTCGGCAGGAATATTGCGATGGCGGGTATTGGGGATCACAACGCCAACAACACAGTTGCGATCGGGATACTCTGGGGAGAAAAGCTGAGGAATAGTTTTTGCTTTGGGGCGATCGAGGGGCGTTTTTGCCACGACAGCAGGCAAATTGATAGCGGTCGATCGACTGTAAACAATCACTGGGATATTAACGGCGATGATGAGGCAAGCGATCAATTCGGGAACCAATGCCCAAACTTCCACGAGAAACTGTTGTACATCTTGCATAAATATCTCCTGAGTTGGTAAGAGAATGATTTGGGTGGATATCACATCAGCAATTTTCTTGTCTGTTGTGCTGTCCTCCTTTGCATGAACTAACTGCAATCATCTTGCGCCAACTATCAAGTTTTGTCGTGGGCAGAAAAGGGAGTTAAGAAAAGACTTAAGAATTTCTGAGAAGAATCCCGAAAAACCTGATTGGAAATCATTTTGGTAGTACAAAAAATTAATTCTTAAAAGCCTTAAAACCCTTAACTGCCTTAAAATCGAAAAGGGAGTATTATTACTTTAAGGTTGACTCAAATTCAGTAATCATGAGCTAGGATGCAGAACTCAGTGATTTCACTTAATAAGCAAAGGCGCGATCGAGGGCGGATATTGACGGAAACAGGATGGCAAAAAATCTTGAATGCTATCAATATAAGGTTTCCAGAAGGATACATAGTCCAAGACCTATCAGATTTGACTGATCCTGCTATTTATCCAAAATCAAGATGTTCTGTTTCGGTTGACACTGTTTCTAAGATATTGAAGCGATCGGAAGGGGTTGATAAAAAAGGGATTGAGAGCCTTTTTATGGCTTTTGGGTTGAAGTTAGAGGCAGATGATCATGCTTCGAGTAAGGTTCTGGGGTCGAACCCAGCTAGGAGTTTGGTTGAGAATCAGGAGGTTGTGGCGACTCCCGCAGCGCTGAACTCGAATTTTGTGGGACGGGAGGGGGCTTTTGCTGAGTTGCATACCAAGATTGGACAAGGGGCGAAGGTAATCGTAATTCAAGCTCCGGGCGGGGTGGGCAAGACAACTTTGGCGCAGGAATTTTTGAGTTCTCTGGGGTTTGAAGTAGGGCTGGAACTTTTGATGGCGAAGGAGGAGGCGAATATTACTCCGGTGGAAAGTGTGGTTGAGGAGTGGCTGAAGCGGGATTTTGACGAGGAACCGGGGCGGGATTTTGGGGTGATGCTGGGTAGGCTGAAGCGGCAACTCCAGACTAAGCGGGCAGCAATTCTCATTATGGAAAATCAACTAGAGTTGGGTGGTAAATCTAGCTCTAGTCCATGAATCATAAAAGAGAGTAGAGCATCCCAACTATCAAAGCAAAGATAACGAGTTAAGGCACGCAGATCATCAAAAAAAGTTTTCCGAGT
>CALRPI020000040.1:0-49175 GCA_943370025.1 Phormidium lacuna HE10JO
TCTTTCTCACTAATGACAACCCAAGAAATGAGCGTTATATCGAATCGATTAATAGAGCAGTTAAAGATAAAGTCGTAGTAGAAATTGGCACTGGGAAAGATGCCATTCTCTCAAGGTTTTGCTGTGCTGCTGGAGCCAAAAAAGTCTATACCATCGAAATCAATGAACGGGTTTATCAACAAGCAAAAGCTTGTATTGCTAGTCTGGGTTTGGAGGATAAGATTCAAGTGATTCTTGGTGATGGGCAAACTACAGAAATTCCCGAATTGGCTGATGTTTGTGTCTCGGAGTTATTGGGGTCGATCTCTAGTTCTGAAGGGGTTGCTTCAATTATTAATAGCTCCCGCCGTTTCCTCAAACCCGGTGGCGTGATGTTGCCCTCTCGCAGCATGACAAAGTTTGCGGCTATCGCTTTGCCAGATGATTTTCATGATCACCATGGTTTTAATCAAATCGATCAGTACTGGATCAAAAAAGTATTTAGATATACAGGCTATCCTTTTGACATTCGTGTGGGAATTTATAACTTACCGATAGAGAATTTGGTTTCTAGTATTGAGGTTTTTGAAGATTTAGATTTTATGCAACCTATCCCGGTGGAGACAACAGAAGTAGTTAAGTTGCAAATAACGAAATCTGGCAAGATCGATGGCTTCTTACTTTGGTTAGTTTTATATACTGATCCAGAACATGTTATAGATGCCTTAGAAGAGAAATCTAACTGGCTGCCTACTTTCTTCCCGGTATTTTATCCCGGAGTAGTTGTCACGGCAGGAGATGAGATTAATGCTGTATGCCGAGTAACTTTAAGTGCTAATAAGTTAAACCCTGATTATCATATTCAAGGGCAATTAATTCGGCAGCAAGGAGAGGCGATCGACTTTGAATATTCTTCTTTCTATCAGCAACCTTCTTTCCGGCAAACTCCTTTCTATCAAAAATTATTTACCCCTGAAGGTAAAGCCATAATTCACTCCTGAGTTTTATTTTCCTAAGCTTTATTCTTAAAAGATGGGGCTAGTTCTAGGGAGTACGATCGAGACTACTGGGCAGATTCAATTCCCGGCGGGGGGATATTTGATAGTTATTAGCCAACTGGGGTGCATTGGTGCTGCGGAGAGGGAATATGGGAGCGGTGGTGGGCATTGGCGAGGAGGCGATCGATGGTGTAGCTGGCAGAACTAGTGATGGAGTAGCAGAATTAGCGGCAGGATTGGGAATATTTGGCGGGGTGATCTGTTGCAGTTGTTGGGCGATCTGGAGTTGCTGCTGAATTTGGTCGCTAGAAGAAACAAGATTACCTAAACCATTCACAAGCTGCCTGAGGTTATTCCGGAACTGGGGATCCCCAGTTAGTTCATCTAAGTCTGCGGTAATTTTCTGAACATTATCAAAAGTTACCCGTGCCGAATCTAGGGTCTGCTGCAACATCATTAGGGTGGCTGGATTATTTACAGCCCGGCTGACATCCCGCAGATCACGAGAGGCTTCTGCCGCATTAGCAGAGAGGGTTTCTAGGTTTTGTAATAGTTGCCCAGAGGCAAATTGATTCAGGGCAGGGCGTAATTCCACCACCGTAGCTCGGAGAGCGGAACTAGTTTGGCTGAGGTCGTTCAGAGTTGTTGCCAAACTCCCACGATTTTCGGCAACCAAACTATTGACATTGGCAAGAAGCTGATTAAGCTGGATACCTGATGCTCCATAGAGTTCCGCTGTGTCGCCAATTTGGGCGGTGGTGATGGTGGCAGCATCGCCAATCTGGACTACAGCACGGTTGGCATTCGCCGTTAACCCATTGGCATTGGCGGTGAAGCCTTTGATATCGCCAGCGATCGCCGAAAAATCTCGTGTAAGTTTTGTTACTCCTGCTGCCGCTTCACTGGCATTTTTGGTGAGCTTATTAATATTTTCAAAAAACTCTGGGCTGGTGTAGAGAGTAGAGATTTTTTGGGTTCCTCGTAAAAGTTGGTTGAAGCTTACCCCCACATCTCCAGTAATCCGGCTACCATCACAGATAATAAGCTGGGCATTGCAGTTACGGGAGAGGGGATCAATGCTCAAAGCCTCTTTAGGCAATTCGGTGATGGGGGTAATCGCCACAGAAGTCTCCCCAATTAGCCCTGATTGATTGACTTCGATCGAAGAATCACGACCAATTACTAAGGTAGGCTGGGCAATCTCAATCACAACTTCTACACCATTGGTGTTGGTACTAATCTTGGTGATTCGTCCCACCCCAACTCCCCGATAAACCACTTGAGAACCAGATTTCATGCCATTAGCGTTCTCAAATTCGACAGTGAAACTATAAGTCCGCTTGCCAAACTGCGCCCCGGTTAACCAGAGAATAATGCCGCCAAAAAGACCAATACCGACTAAGATCAGCAACCCTACAGAACCTTCTTTAATGGTACGCGATCGCATAACTTCCTCCTAAAATGGCTTTTTGGTATCCTGAATGTTCTTTAATAATGTCAAAGGATCCTTGTAGAGGTGATCCTAGAACAATCTGGAATACATTCAAATCATTATACAAGCGTAGTCCTGCATATTGCGGTTTTGGAGGCTAGCTAGAGAGCGATTAGCTAATTTTTTTTGCAATGGTTCTGGCATAGTTAGGCGATCGCTAGAGGCTACATTAGAAGGATTACCCCGCGCTGTGGGGGCAATCCTGACCCCGAAATTCTTACATTCCTAGGGGCTATCACTACATAGTGGCGGATAGATCAGAGGTGCAGTGGGGGCATCGGGTGGCGGCGATCGCGATCGTCGATAGGCAGTAGGGACATTCCTTAGTCTCTGCAATTTCTATTTTCTCTTCTTTACGTTTTGCCTTGGCTAAGGCTCTGATCATCAAGAAAATCACAAAAGCAATAATCACGAAATCGAGCAAACCCCCTAGAAATTGACCAATAAGGATGGCATTTTCAATTTGCTTACCGGGATTTTTGGGATCTGCAATCATCCCTAGGACTATTTTTGTCTCTCTCCAACTGCCGCCGGGAATAGCCATGCTGACAATAGGCATGATAATCGTCTCTACGAGGCTGCTGACAATCTTTCCGAAGGCTCCACCAATGATGACCCCCACAGCCAAGTCAAAGATATTACCCTTCATGACAAAATCTTGAAAATCTTTGACAAAGCCAGTGGCGGCGGTTCGAGAAGGTTTTATAGTCATAATTTAAATTTTTTTATCTTGATATTTCTATCTTGATATTAATAGGTACAGCGTCGCTTGGCTATTTTAATTCCCAAAGGCGACTGAAAGGCAAGGGTAACAAATTCACTGGTGATGAAGGTTTCGGCGTTGGGAAGGAATAAAATACAGAGTTGGGATGATTACACCTCACCTAAAATTCCTGCATTTCCTCGGCGCTGTCGCACAAGGGTAATGCCCATTGCTAAAAACCACAATTGCAAAACGGTAACGGATACGGAAATAAAAGCACCCAAATCTATCCCAAATAACTCAGCTAACTGCACTGCTAGGAGGGTTGCCGACACTAGCCCGAAGAATCCTAACCACCGGGGCAAGGCTCCAGTTCGCAAAATATGCAAGGAGACGATCGCTAACCACAGAGCCGCAAACAAGCTCACCCCCAGCACTTCACCTACGGATCCGGCATAATCATTAAGCGCTCGATAGACTACAGCGATCGCTTCACGGGTGGCAGCAGAGGTTGCCGAGTCTCCATAAACCACTGCTAAAGCGGGCATGGCTACTAACCAGCGAATAATTCCCAAACAGCGAGCAACCATCGAAGCCAGCCCAAAGCCCGTAGCCACTCGAAGCCAAGCAGATTCCGTATGCCCTTTGCTCAAAACCTGCACCACCAATAGAGCCACGACCCAGAACAGGATGGAGTAGACAAGATAAGCAAGGTAGCCCAGCCTGACTGCTACGGCTTGTTGCTGGATCAGAGGCAGCATCACATCTGGGGGATTGCCCAGACTTTGGGGCCAGTTAATAGAACTGCCCAAAATAACCACGGGGACAAAAGCTAGTATGCTTTCTATGATCAATACCCAGCCCGTAGTCCAAGAGAGAGATTTTTCAGTTAGAAGGAGATGTTGTCTTGACACTGTATTCACCGTTTTGTTGAGGTTGTTTGTGGAAATGATTTACAGTAATCAAGGTAGAGTCTCTCACTATGTCAGAGTCAAGAGGGTATTTTTATTTAGGAATATTTTGCGACTTCAGAGGGGAATAATAGGAACTTGGAGTTCTACCACTACTGGCTCGTCCCGCACTCGGATTGTTTCTTTGCCAAATAAATGGACTTCTCGAATTGCGCCATTGCTGGTGTAGCCATTGGTGCCAATCCACGTAAAAAGAGCAACGATCGCTTGAGTAATTTCCCGCAGCATTCCACTATGCACCACACTGGCAACCTGAGCGATCGCTGGCAGTTGATAAATAGAGATTGCCGACTGTGCAGGGTTCCTATGATTAGCAGGCTGAAGAGACTCAGGAATAGTTACCCCAAATTCCATATCAATATCTGTTTCGGAGTATTCCAAGAGGTGATATAAAACAATTTCATAGCCAACCGGAGTAATATTTTGCTGCTCTAACCATGGGTAGAGTTGATCAATCATTCTGCCCCGATATTTCGGCATTTCTGGTGCGGAGGGGACAAGCTGCCGAGTGGAAGCGATCGAAAAAGATGGTACAGATTTTACTACCACATCATAAATTGATGGTTGTCCTTCCTGCTCTAGTTGAAGTAATCTCCCAGAAACTAGGTGCAGTCGGGCTTGCGTATCTTGTAATTGTTGCTGGAGGTCTGCCTGTTTCGATCGCAGTAAATCCTGTAGTTGGTCTGAGGGTAAATCTTTCTGGAGGAGGTCGGCAATTTTTTCGAGGGGCAGTCCTAAATCCTTGAGGGCGAGGATGCGATGGAGACGGGGTAGTTGTTCGATGGTGTAGTAGCGATAATCGGTGAAGCGATCGATTTGAGCAGGTTTTAGCAATCCCAACTCATCGTAGTGACGCAACATCCTTACAGATACCTGCCCCAATCGGGAAAAATCTCCAATCTTAAACACAACTTCATCCCCAAATTTTTAGGGGAATTTTAGCATTTTTTTCTCGATCGCCCTCTTGGTCAGTTCTAGAAAATCTTCTTTTATGAAAAAAGTTCTTCATTGGCAAAGTCAATCAAGTTTGAGAGGGGGTAAATAAAGTCGGTGATTTGAGGATCGATCGGTTTGCCAATAAATGCGCGATCGAAGAACTTAAACATCCCTATGATCGCTGGCACCCGCATCACCCTCTACGATGTGATGGATTACGTGATCGAAAAATAACCACCAAAATTCATCCGTGCCATGCTTGACCTCACTGATGAACAGGTGACAGCCGCCCTGAATTACATTGAGACAAATCGGGCAGAAGTTGAAGCGGAGTATCATCTTGTCCTTCAAGAAGCCGAAGAACTACGGCAGTATTACGAAGAACAAAATTACGATCGTATTGCTCGCATTGCTGCCAAACCTCCAAAACCCGGAACAGAGGCGATTCGAGCCAAGCTTCAAGCAAGAAGAGCCAAGTTACAATCACAAGCAGGAACTTGTTAGTCTGTTGAAGTTACACAAAAAATATTTTCAGGTGAAATCTATCTAGAGGCGATCAACCTCTTTACCGAGTCTAGATAATAGGTTGGGCGATCAAACACAATCGAAACCTTCTACCCCCAGTAGATTAAGTCTATAGTCCTATAGAAATTAGCAGTGTTTTTCATGTAAACAATAATTTACTCTCAAATGAGTTTCTTTTAATAACTGCTTGTAGAATACATAATTTGAATAACAATATTCTATATGTAATATATTCGCTTGTTTGTTATATTTTTAGATAGATTATTGGTTGTATTTTCGTATGAAATGTTATAAATTTGATAGTAATTGAAGATAACATAGCGAAAAATAAGATGACAGAAATACCATTCGACAGCAGAAAGTTATCACAAGCTCGATCAGAACTTATGGCACCACATCCATTGGGTGAAGAAGAAAGTTTTACATCAGCATTCCAGTCGTGTCGATTCGCATTTGATGATTTTGATGTGGCACGTGTTAAGGACAAAAATATCTGTGCTGGGATCGAGACTATCAAAAATTTCATAGAAACGACCGATCCTCATTCTTTGACTTTAGAAGAAAAGTCGAAATTTTCAACTACTGTCGATGAACTAGCAAGTTGGTTTGAGATGGAATTTTGGTCGGTCTGATATCTGAATATTTACGATGAGAACAAGCCAATCTTTTGTGGCATTAATACTACAGTATAACTAGTAAATTTAACTACCTATACTTCATTTTTTTGGCTAATTTCTTCAGTCTTAGACAATATCAACTTTGTACAGATAATAGACAAAACCATGTCTTAGTATATTCCCATCTATTCTTGCCCAAAATAGCAGTTAATTCAAAATCCTTAGAATCTCTCCAACACTGTAATGAATAAATTACCTAAACTTACAAAGTCCCAGATAACGGGTGAAAGTTCTGCATACCTTCTTAGTTCAGTCTTTACTAATTTTTGTCGTATTATTCCTGTTCCTCAAAGTTGTGATGTTGGCATTGATTTCATTTGCGAAATGATCCAAGGAGACTTTCCAACAGGAAAATTATTTAACATTCAATGTAAAGGCAAAGAAGAAGGGAAAGTCAAAGGTGACTCAATTAAAGTCTCTATTAAAGTAACAACTCTTAACTATTGGTTAATTCAGCCAAATCCAACATTTCTAGTTGTGGTTGACCGCATAAATCGTATTTTCTATTGGTCTTTTCCAAGAGATTTTCTTAGTTCACTTAATAAAAACTGGCAAGAACAAGAAACAGTTTCAATTCCAGTTCCGATTAAGAACCATTTTTACCAAGATATGGATACTTTGCCATTACAACTGGTATCAATAGTCAATATAAATGCTTCAATGACTCCTCGGCATGGTGATTATTTTGGAACGTTGACACTGGAATTTGATAAATCAGCCTCAAGGGAAAGTATGACTATCAAAGGATTAATGCATTACTACTTAGAAGGTAGCCGAATCGCTAATGTTAAGAGTGCATATGGAGTCCCTGGCTCTACAATTACAGCTTATCCAGAAACAGTTGGTGGTGAAGGATACAATAATGAGGTAAAAGCTAGGGTATGGGGTGAGTTAAAAAGAGAAGAAGCTATTCTGCTGCAAATACCGGTTGAAGGAAATTATATTCTTAGTCACAGTACTTTTAAAGAAATTTGCTATTTGCTAAGCATTGATCTTACTAGTTGTGATATACATAAAAGTTCCACATCACAAGGAGGCTATCCTGGTGGAAAAATTTCAGCCATAGTAGAGAGAAGAAGTATTTCAGCAATAGGTTGGTATGAAATACCACCAGGTAAGTTAAATCTATTCAAGGTGGATGAGCAGTGGTACGGTATTAGCCTTGTAGCTCCTAAAACACTCTCTACAGAGAAGAATGAGAGGAGGACAGGTAGTTATCTGAATCCTGATCCGAGAAGAGATATAGTTTGGCACCATTTTGATTTGTCTGGAGGTGAATATTCTTTACCTTTAAAGTATCCAAATAGGCTTTAAGCTTGAACAAGAAATTAAAACTAGAGCTTTTAAAGTCGTTAATCGAAAAAGGATGAGGCGATCGAGCAAGTATGTGAAATCCGTTGCATTATTTCTGAAACTAGCTCAGTTTAAGAAAAACTAGGCGGAATTTGGATAGAGATTATGAATACTAAGGTAGCCTAAAGTGTTGTAAATTGGTTATCCTAGATATCTATAAAGTTATTTTTATTCCCTAAATCCATGACTGTTCCCCCTTCCCTGACTGGTAGCCAAATTCGCCAACAATTCCTCGATTTCTATGCCCAGCGGGGACATCAAATTCTGCCCAGCGCTTCCTTGGTGCCAGAAGACCCTACCGTATTGTTGACGATCGCCGGGATGTTGCAATTTAAACCTATCTTCCTCGGACAGCGACCAGCAGAATATCTCCGGGCGACCACCTCCCAGAAATGTATCCGCACCAACGATATTGAAAACGTAGGACGCACCGCTCGCCACCATACTTTTTTTGAGATGTTGGGGAATTTTAGCTTTGGGGACTATTTCAAAGAGAAAGCGATCGCCTACGCTTGGGAGCTATCCACCAAGGTGTTTGGATTGCCTCCAGAGCGGCTGGTGGTCAGTGTATTCAGAGAAGATGATGAGGCCTTTACCATCTGGCGGGATCAGGTGGGGATTCCTGCCCATCGGATTCAGCGCATGGATGAGGCGGATAATTTTTGGGTTTCTGGAGCCACAGGACCTTGTGGACCTTGTTCAGAGATTTACTACGATTTCCATCCAGAGCTAGGGGATGACCATATTGATCTAGAAGATGACACCAGATTTATTGAGTTTTATAATCTGGTCTTCATGCAGTACAACCGGGATAGTGACGGCAATCTCACTCCCTTAGAAAAGCAAAATATTGATACCGGCATGGGCTTGGAGCGGATGGCGCAAATTCTGCAACGGGTTCCTAATAATTATGAAACCGATCTAATTCTGCCCATCATCACCACGGCGGCGGATATTGCCAAAATTGACTATTTCTCCGCCGATGAGAATACTAAGGTTTCCCTGAAGGTGATTGGGGATCATGTCCGATCGGTCGTCCAGATGATTAGCGACGGGATCACTGCCTCCAATGTGGGGCGGGGTTATATTTTGCGCCGATTGGTGCGGCGGGTGGTGCGTCATGGCAGATTAATTGGCATTGCCGGGACTTTTACGGGGAAAGTGGCAGAGACTGCGATCGCCCTTGGTGAGGCTGCCTATCCCCAACTGCGGGAACGAGAAGTAGCGATCAAAACCGAACTGCAACGGGAAGAAACTCGCTTCTTGGAAACCTTGGAACGGGGCGAAAAACTCCTGACAGAAACGATCACTAAAACTATTACCAATACTGCTAACGTAATTTCTGGCATTACCAATACTGCTAACGTAATTTCTGGTATTACCAATACTGCTAACGTGATCTCTGGAATTGATGCTTTTGTCCTCTACGACACCTACGGTTTTCCCTTGGAACTGACCCAAGAAATTGCCGAAGAGCAGGGCTTGACGGTGGATACCGAGGGCTTCACTGCTGAGATGGAAAAGCAAAGAGAGCGATCGCAATCTGCCCACGAAGTAATTGACCTCACCGCCCACCAATCCCTAGAACAAATGGGGATTAAACCTACGGAATTTTTAGGCTACACCGACTTGGGTAGTTCGGCACTGGTGCAAACAATTCTCCTGGCTGGAGAACCCGTATCCACCGCTACTGCTGGGGAACAGGTGCAAATTATCTTAGACCAAACTCCCTTCTACGGTGAATCTGGGGGACAAATTGGCGATCGAGGTTCTCTAGCTCAGGGCAATTTATTAGTCAGGATCACCCAAGTCCAGAAACAAGCCGGGGTGTTCATCCATTTTGGTCAAGTGGAACGAGGCACACTGGAAAAAGGCATGACAGTGACGGCGCTGGTCGATCGCACCTGCCGCCGCCGCTCGATGGCCAACCATACAGCAACTCACCTCTTGCAAGCTGCCCTAAGGAAAATTGTCGATCCCGCTATTTCCCAAGCTGGTTCCTTGGTGGATTTCGATCGGCTCAGGTTTGATTTCAATTTACCGAGGGCTGTCACCGCCGCAGAATTAGAAGCGATCGAGGAATTGGTGAATACATGGATATCGGAGGCACACAGTGCAGAGGTGGAAGTGATGCCCATTGCTGAGGCGAAGGCTAAGGGAGCGATCGCTATGTTTGGGGAAAAATATGGGGCTGAAGTGCGGGTGGTCGATTATCCGGGGGTTTCCATGGAACTCTGTGGGGGAACCCATGTGGGCAATACGGCTGAGATTGGCGTGTTTAAGATTACTGCGGAAACAGGGATTGCCGCTGGGGTACGTAGAATCGAAGCCGTGGCAGGGGCTGCGGTGCTGGACTATCTGCAAGTCCGGGAGATGGTAGTGCGGGAGTTGAGCGATCGCTTCAAAGCCAAGCCGGAGGAGCTGACCCAGCGAGTGAGCAATCTGCAATCTGAACTAAAAAACACCCAAAAACAACTGGAAACCCTGAAGCAAGAGATGGCGATTCTGCAATCCGATCAACTATTAGAAAAGGTGGAAGCGATCGGTGGTTTCTCGACTCTGGTGGCGCAACTGGGGGATGTGGATGGGGAATCTTTGAAAACTGCGGCGACTCGTCTGTTGCAAAAACTAGGGGCAGGGGCGGTGATCCTGGCTTCGGTGCCAGAACCAGACAAGGTGAACTTTGTGGCAGCTTTTAGCCCAGAAGTGAATCAAAAGGGTCTGCAAGCCGGAAAATTAGTGGGGGAAATTGCCAAGCTCTGCGGTGGTGGTGGCGGTGGTCGCCCTAACTTGGCACAGGCTGGGGGTAAGGATGCCTCAAAGTTACCAGAGGCGTTGGCTTTAGCTCAGAAGCAGTTGCGCGATCGCCTTAGAGATTTATAAAGTGACTAGAAGGTCTGGTTTTGCGCCCCCGGAGGAAGCGCAAAACCAGACTTTATAAATAGACTCTTAGCGTTGCGTAGCAATATCAAAATAATCTGTAGACTTAAATATTGAGAGGAATTATAAAAAGTATGGATTTGGTAAATGAAAAAAGAATTTGGGTTTGCGTCGAGTTCGTAAGAGAAAATGATAATGCCTCCTTACGTGGTTCAATGCTTGAATCTGATTTTAATAATATTATTGATGGACAATTTAGTAAGAAATTTGTTGAAATTAATAATACTCACTGGGCTGAAAAAGTGAAAAATTTGCAAGATGGAACAATGGGGGTAAAAATCGTAGCTTTTGGCAGAGATATGGAATGGAAGTGGCATACTGGAGCCTACCTAATCAATGTTGAAAGAATATTTGCCATTGCAATTCTTAATGACGTTTCAAATCTGGTTTATTCTGATCATAAAATTATTTGGTAAACACTTATCTTTCTTTGCTCTGCATCCTACTATAAAAGCAGATGAATAATTAGGTCGTAAATCTTATATATTTCGTATCTTGATCTTCTTGTAGGAATGCGATTACGTACTTTGATCTATGGCTTTAACAAAATGTGCGATCGCTACTAAATCTGATGGGCAGGTTGGCTACAAAATTTAACTTCTTCGATCGCTCCCCGATTCATCACCATAATGCGATCGCTCATAAACTTGACCACATTCAGATCATTTCACAAAATGCTTGATGCAAATTCACCTCTCATTTTGCCACAGTACAAATTGAGGGCGCAAAGTCTTGCGCCCCCTTACAATTGGTTCTATTGTACTGGATTGATAACAGCTATATTGTTATAGCAACCATTTTGGCTAAGGAATGAGAAATTATAATCCCCAGGCAACTTTTAAAGATGTAGGTGCGGTGTCTGGGTCGTCAAACCAACAGACAAATCGTTGTAGATCAGCTTCTGTAGTAAAAACGATACAACCTGCACTGCCAGGAGAAACAATCCCATCAGAGGATTTAATCCGATTTTCGTCAAGATGGAAACCAAAGTCGCCTCGTCGAGTTTTAAATAGTGGGTTTATTGGTACCCAGACTGGCCCTAATGCTGGACCAAAGGAGGCATCGTAGTTTCCTTTTCCGCCAGCCCAATCTATACGACTTTGTACAGAATAATCACCTTGAGGCAGGGGGTAACAACAACCTGGCTCATTATCTAGGCTGCCTTGTTCAAAAATTTGCTTACTTGGTATACCAGAGACCACATTGATTGACTCAATAGGGTTGGCATCACCGTTATGAATTGACAGAGTTAACCATTGACATCCATAGTCATCACTTTTATCTGTCCGAACTAGGTTTAATAATCGTGTTTTAGCACCTGGATGTTGAGTATAACGCTTGGCTACCCAACCCTTAATGGGAGAGTTAATCCGCACCCAGCCGGCTTGATTATCTTCTACGACTTCTACAGAAGTTCCATTATCCAGTTTTTCGACAACGGGATAAGTTGTTCCAGCACCAGCACGAACATTAAGGGGTGGATCGGGATCGTTGATAAGGGCTGTATAAAGAGAAGTTTCTGTTGGTTTTGGTGGCTCTGACCCAACCCGGAGAGATAGGTCAGGTGACGGTTTGTGATACTTTCGGTCTAACCACAGCTTGATTTCTTCCCGAGTTGCGGCATTACAAACCCCATCAGTACTCCCATGATAAGTTGGGGTGACAGTCGTGGCATAACTACCTTGATTTCGATTTTGACTAGTAGATAATGCCTGAAATTCCTTCAAAGCTGCTTCAGTTTTTCCACCAAAATCACCATCACAGTCCCCCAGCGAGAATCCCAACTGAGTTAAATCTTCCTGCAAACGCTGAACATAAGTAGCAGGAACATTTGCTAGCTTGTTGTAATTTCTAGCCCCAACTTGATCCAATGATCCTCTCTTCAAAGTAACACTGTCATCATCCAGATAAGACAAAGGCTGATAAGGATGAGGCTCATCTGAAGTAAGTTGAATAGATTCTAGTGGTACCTTGAAACCACTAAGATATCCAGATGGAATTACGTTAAGAATCTCTAAAGTTGTAATAGGCACTGCAAACTTACCTAAATTCACATGCTCAGGGCTTTCTGGTTTGTAATGCATCCAAAATGTTAGGGATAGGGGAATAAGATTTACCCCGAAACCTTCAAATCGGTAGTCTGTATTACCTCGAATCGAAACTCCGTTTACTTCAAACGCAGGTGGAAGCCCTTCCGTTTGACATTTATCATTGATTTCACTGATTACAGCACTAGATTGCTTTAATGCAGAAATCATTATAGGCAGAATCGTTGCAATTGTAGTTACCATGACATAATCTCCTTCTATTATTCAAAATCGTTGAGGGGGTATTGCTTAACTTAGGTATGAAATAGCGGCTGTATGCCTAAAACTTCGTTTTGGTTCATACTACTTTTCAGCAACACCCAATCCTTTTTATTAAAATTGGTTACCAATAATCTGAATTATTTCTAATTCAATGTTTTTCAAAATAAACTTGGGAAATAATACAAAGATTGGCTTACAGGTCTACCGCGATGAGGAACTATATGAATTTGGTAAACAACTCCACAATTAGTTCCTCTGCTTAGGCTTCATACCTTGTACCATTTCTTCCGCCATGCAAAGAAATCATTATCCTCAGTCCAAATCAAGCTTGGACAAGGAGTGTTGGCAATCCGCCGATGAATGTCAATTTTGTCTGGGGTTAAATTATGTTTGATCAGTAAATGATTAACTTGCTGTACAACTAATTTCTCCTGAACTTCAGTCATTCCATGTTGATTCTCAGCGCATTCAATTTCAATGCCGATCGAGCAATGATTCCACTGACGGCTACCAGCGTGCCAAGCTGCATCTTGTTCATTGACCAGCGCCGCTATTTCACCACCACTGCGAGGAATAACTAGATGTGCCGATACTTGAGATGCTGGATTACAAAGCCACGATACTGCACCCCAAAATTCTCCTGCTGTGTTGTGTAAAATGATATGGGTAATTGCCTGAGTACGTTGGCTGAAGTTAGGCGATCTTTGCCAAAAATAGGGTGGTTCAGTTGTTGGCAGATCATTCCAAGGATTAGTTCTGGTTGTGTTATCAGGATGTCCCTCTGTGAAATCAGGAATTTGAGACAAGTCCATAATCTTGTCACTATGTACGTTATTGGCGTTAGGGAAAACTTGCAGAAGTTTATGGCAAGCTTCTTGCAGAGCCATGAGAGTATGATTTTCCACAGGATACTTAAAGATTGGGGTATCTCCGCTCATCGCTACAAAAAACTTCCGATCATCCTGTTCAACTAACCGATACCAACCAGGTGATTGTTCCCTTGGTTCAAAGATACGGCGATAATGATCCTGAAGGCGATCGAAATACTCCCGATCGGCTGCCCATGTTCCTGCTAATCCTTCCCAAGTTTTAGATTTGCCGAGGATAATATCTTTGACTTCTTTAGTTCTTGGAGCTTTCAAGTCTTCCTGCGGAATATTCACGCCTGCATAGCAAGCTAGATGTTGAATATGCCCTAAAGCTCCCTTATAAATACTTGAGAAGCTATCTCCTGGAACTCCATTTCCTGTTGCTCCAATCCCCGCAAAGTTATTTTGCTCAGGCTTGACATCACCTCCAAATTTAAACAATCCGGTTTCATGACATGCTTGGGCAAAAGCCCAATCCCAGCGAACATTGTATTTTTCTCCATGTTCTTTGTAGTCCTTGATAATATTAAAGTACTTTTCTGGTAGATTTATTTTTGACCAAGACAGGGCTTGCTCTAAACAAACTGATGAAACGGTTCCAAGAATATCCATATAGGTGAATCCTTTCTATTAAATTTGGTTGTTAATAATCTGAATGACTTCTAATTCAATACTCCTCAAAATGAGCTTCGGTAGCAATACGACGATCGGCGTATAGGAATATGACAGAATTGCAACAAACTACTTTTGAGCAGTGCCAACTTCTCTAGTGCAAATGTTGTAGTCTCCGTTTGGTTCTTTCAACCAGTTGAATACAGGTTATAGTTGGTGGCTTTGTCAGTTAGCTTTTGAGGAGTATTGAATAGTGTTTGTTTAACCGCAATGGGTATGACTATTTGAGATTTCTGTTCTGTCCCAAGGTTCAAAAATTACGTTGTCTTCAAATAATTCTTGAGGACTAATCGTGGCATCGGGACACCTTAAAATGCCTCGATCTTTATATTCGGGTTGCGTGTCTAATCCATAAGCTACCAACTCGCTACAGATCCATTTATCCGGATTGTTCAGTATCTGAGCGGTTGTATTTTTAAGTTTGCCTGCTAATAAGCGATTTAATAAATGCCCTAAAAAACTACCAGAACTCGCTTGAACCCCGATTAAATTAAAGTCGTATTCTTTTCCAACTTCTAATTCAACAGTCCGAACAATTCGATCAGCTATCTCATCCGTTAAGTCTTTTGGTTTGCGGAAGAAGATTTGACAATGCGGGTCATCAAAGTAGCGATCGAGGGTGGAAGAGTTAACCCGATTTTTCAATGCATCTGCTTCAATACAGCTATTTTCACCTGTAACTACTAGTACATGAGTTGCATAGATATCACTCATCTTTTCCCATCTTGTGAAATGAGCAATACCTTTGCAGATAACAAGATTGTTGTGATAGGTAAAGCCAATATAACCTTTTTTGTAATTCACTCCAAACCTTGGTGTTATAGAGGTGACACAAAGTTGTTTGTTTTTAAGTTCAGTAATCATTTTTCATTCCTAATCAAGGGTGAATATTTGACAAGATTCTCTTATTATTTAAAGGCTGCTATCGAGATAAATCTGATCAAGCTTTATAATTTGCTTTTCAAAGGACTTGATAATAACCTTCTACCTAAATCTTCCTCAAAATTAACTTTGGAGACAATACGACGATCGGCGTATAGGATTATGAAGATATTGCAACAAACTAATCCTTGAGTAGCCCTAGCTTCTCTAGCGAAACCATTACTGCTCCCATTCGGGTTTGTACACCCAATTTTTTATAAATATTTTCCAAATGCTTACGGATGGTTTCTTTGCTACAACCTAGCACCTTTGCAACTTCGGTATTACTTTTATCCTTGGCGATCCAAAATAATACCTCTGCTTCACGTTGGGTGAGGTTGAGTAATTCCAAAGTATCAATAGAGAAGGATTGTGGTTGTTGTTCCTCTAGTAGCAATGCATATTTGCTTTTGATTAGATCGGCAATGAGATAGATAATTAACTGCTGTCCTTTTTGTTCTATGTGTAAAGGTAAGCAAGAATAGGGAATGTCACCGTTAAGCTTGAGTTGGGAAATCTGACGATTAAACCAATGATGTAAGAGGTCTGGTAATAAGGGTGGTCTATAATTTGAAAAATAGTGGCTTAATAGTTGTTCTCCATTTTGAGTCATGAACTCTACGTGACCATTGATATCTAAACTGATCACGCACTCCTTCTCTAAAGCTTGCTTGAAAAGTCTCAATATTTGCTGGATCTGGCTAAATTCGTAGCTATTCTCCTCTGCCTGAGCTAGGTGTGGTTGCAGGAAATTCAGAATACAGCGATCGCATACTACCCAATTTTGTTGATCGCAACCTAATAGAATACATTGTTCTCTTGCCATAAGTTTCTTTATGCAAACTTTCGTGCTGCTTTCCTTGCGGCAAGGATTTCAGTATCAATGTACTTTGTCCATAGCAACTCTCGTTTTGCTGCGGTAGATATTGAGGGCGCAAAGCTTTGCGCCCCTACAATTTACCAGTACTTCGCTGGATTGAGAACCACTATATCTATCAAGTTTGATGAAATTACTAACTTAATAGAGCTGGTTGGGGAATGGCGGCGATTAGTTGTCTGGTATATTCTGAGGCGGGATGGCGGTAGATGTTTTCGGCAATATCGATTTCTTCGATCGCCCCCCGATTCATGACCATAATCCGATCGCTCATAAACTTGACCACACTCAGGTCATGGGAGATGAAAATATAGGTGAGGTTAAATTCTTTTTGGAGGGATTTGAGGAGATTTAAGACCTGAGCTTGGACAGAAACATCGAGGGCAGATACCGATTCATCACAGATAATAAATTTGGGGTTCAGAGCCAAAGCCCTAGCAATGCAAATACGCTGCCGTTGCCCCCCAGAAAATTCGTGGGGATAGCGATCGAGTGCTGTGGCATCTAAGCCAACTTTTTCGAGGAGATATACCGCCCGTTCCTGCTGCGATCGCCTATCCCCCACTTGATGGATTACCAAAGGTTCCATGATCGCACTGCCAATCTTTTGCCGGGGATCGAGGGAACTGTAGGGATTTTGGAAAATTATTTGCATCTGGCGGCGCAATTTCTGGAGGCGATCGGCATTTTTCTTGCCGGAGCCAGAAGGTAGAAGAACATTTTTTCCCTCAAAGAAGATTTTGCCCGTGGTGGAGGGAATTAATTGCATCAAAGTCCGGGCGAGGGTACTCTTGCCGCAGCCCGATTCCCCAACTAAACCGAGGGTTTCTCCGGTAAATACTTGAAAAGAAACATTATCCACCGCCCAAAACATCTGTCTTTTCGCTCCCCAAATCCCGGCGATCGGGAAGCCCACCCGGAGGTCTTCTACCACCAGTAGAGGATCTGCATCTTGCTCCGTAGCTGGAGGATTTGAGGTCAGGGATGCTGGTTCTGGAGTGGTTACCTGCCGTTCCCGAATTTCCGTCCCGGTGCTAGTGGTAATGGTTTCCATGAAATCGCTGACGGTAGGTAAATAGGCTTGAGTTGAAGTTAGGCGGGGACGACAGGCTAAGAGTCCTTTGGTGTAGGGATGTTGGGGATGGCGGAAGATTTGCTCGGCGGTTCCGGCTTCGACAATTTTCCCTTGGTACATTACTGCTACCGTGTCGGCAATTTCGGCAATGATCCCCAGATCGTGGGTGATAAAAATCAAGGACATCCGGCGGGAATCTTTTAATTCCTTTAACAATGCCAAAATAGTTGCCTGCACCGTCACATCAAGGGCGGTGGTGGGTTCATCGGCGATGAGTAAATCGGGATTGCAGGAAATTGCCATGGCAATCATCATGCGTTGTAACTGTCCCCCAGAAAGTTGGTGGGGGTAGCGATCGAGCATTGCCTGTTTTTGCAGATTGATCTGCTGCTCTATTTCTAGGTCGGTGGGAGTTGGGGCATTGGGTTGCGATCGCTGCCACTGGGTCAAATAATTCTCCCGTAGCTGCTCGTCGGTGGGCAGGAGCTTGACTTCTTGTAAACCAGCCATAGCTAATCTCCGGGCTTGGGGCAGGGAAACCTGTTGATGGAGTTGGATAGCTTCGGTGAGTTGAAAGCCACAGGTGAAGACTGGATTTAGGGAACTCATGGGTTCTTGGAAGATCATGGCCATCTTGCCGCCCCGGTACGATCGCCGCTCTTCCGGGTTGAGTTTCAACAAATTTACTGGCGCCGCATCGCTGGAGGTAAACCAAATCTGCCCATTGGTAATCTGCCCCGGATAGGGAACCAATCCCATGAGTGCTAATGATGTGACAGATTTTCCTGAACCCGATTCTCCGACAATGCCTAGGGTTTGTCCCCGTTGCAGTTGAAAGTTAATATTATCCACCGCCAATACTGATTTTTGAGAGGGCTTGAAGGTTAATTGCTTAAAAGCTACTTGTAATTGGCGAACATCAAGAACTAGGTCACTCATAGTATTGGTGGTGAATTGGGGACGGGGTTTATAGCAGTTTGGGTGGATACGTTTCTTTGCATTGCATTTTAACAGCAAAGTATAATTCCCGCCCCCGCCAAGGCTACTGCTTATAAACAATTATGAATTGCTGCATGAGTTTTGCAAGAGGTCTATTACAGGAGATAAATCTCGGCTGTGATTAACGGTTATGATGGGTGATTGGATTCTGTCGATCGAACCTAGGGGCGATCGCTGTTTTGATCCCTAAGCTATGCTGACCAAATCTCTGCTAACTTGCTTTTCCTATGCGCTCTACTTTTTGGATTGTTGCCCTAATTAATTTCATTAATGCCCTCAGCTTTACGATTCTGATTCCGACTATCTACGTTTACGGCAAACAATTTCACCTCAACGAATTTGAAACTAGTTTGCTGTTCTCGATTTATTCGATCGCCCAGTTTTTCGCCACCCCGATCATTGGCAAGCTCTCCGATCGCTTTGGTCGTAAACCATTGTTGATCATTAGTTTACTGGGGACTGTAATTGCCAACACCCTCGCTGGCACCGCCACCACCGCCGGGATGCTATTCTTTGCTCGGTTCCTAGATGGGGTCACGGGGGGCAATATCTCCGTAGCTCAGGCAATTGTTACCGATATCACCAGCCCAGAAGAGCGGGTGAAAGGTTTTGGGGTTTTTGGGGCTGCCTTGGGTTTGGGCTTTGTTGTCGGACCTGTGTTGAGCTTGGTTGCCCAGCAGCGATCGATCGGTACTTCCTTCCTAGCTTCGGCGGCGATCGCCTTCATCGCCCTGACCCTGACCATCCTGCGGTTACCAGAAACCCTGCCCGTAGCGAAAAGGCAAGTGAGCAAATTATTTGATTTGGGCTTAGATAAACTGATCTCTGGGTTGCGGATTCCCGGTGTCGGTGTCTTGGTATTTTTGAATTTCTTAACTGGAACTACTTTCACCATGTTTACCTTCGCCTTCCAACCCTACTATTTGAAGGTATTGGGGCAAGATAATAAATCTTTGACGATGTTATTTTTTGCCTTTGGGATTTTGGGAGTATTGATGCAAACCAAAGGAATTAAGATTTTGACCGATCGCTGGAAAGTTAGCACCGTGAGAATTTTATTTTTGGGACTATTCTTTCGCAGCCTCTGTTTTGGGATCATGCCGATTTTCCCCTTTATTGGTTATTTCGTAGTCATATCAACGCTGTTTGCCGTGTTCAATTCCTTGGTACAGCCCACCATTAGCACCTTAGTTTCCCTGAATACCCAGCCGGGGGAGCAGGGAATGACGGCGGGGTTGAATGCCTCCTATCTAAGTATTGCCAACGGGATCGGTCCGGTGATTGCCGGGTTGATGATCGATCAACGTACCACCAGATTAGCTGAGGTGGCAGAACTAGCTGGAGCTAAGGTAAATCCCTTAAGTTATAGTAGCTATGCCTATCCCCTATACGCAGCGGGGATTCTGACTTTTGGGGTGTTGTTGTTGGCTGTGCGATCGCAAAAACAATACGCCCCCAAGCCAGCTCCATAGTCTCACGCGGAAGATGCTAGCGTGGTTTTGGCTACTTCGGCTTCGCTCAGTATAAATTCGACTTCGCTCAGCCAGCGATATCCCCTCAGCTCTAAAGGCATTGTTTTTCTAATGTTTGAAATTGAGGCGATCGCACAATCAAGATCACTATTAGAGCAGGGAATAAAGCCATTCGAGCGAGGAGGATTATGGCTGTGATCCCAGATTCCAGAGGGATAGTTGCCGTTCTGATCTGGTGAAAGAGGACGATCGCAAAAACCGTAATTAATCCAATTAGCAATTGCAGAGATTTCTGATTGGGGCGATCGACTTTTTCTAGTTTTAGGGGTTGACGCGACCATTTGATTATCCATCCAGATACTCTAGTTCCCGCCCTGAAAACCCCACTGGGATAGATCAGTTCGGGCAAAAAGAGCAGAGAAAGCTGCCAACTAGGCACAAGTCCATTGCTATAGACAGGAAATATCGCCCCATGCAATTCTTGAACCCGCGAATAAATCATTGCCACAGGCAGTTGGACAAGGAACTGTGGTAATCCTAATAGGTATAGAGGATTGGTTAATAACTCTTGCCAACCCATGACAAGGGAGATGATCGCGTAGGCAATCACGATCGCACTCAGATAAAGTCCGCACAGTTGCAAAAATGATGATAGTTTCTTTGGTTGACTGATGGTATAGGTACTGACAGGCAAAACTGCTGCCATGAGCAAGATTAGATTGGTTGCCATTCTGCTAGGAATCGCTCCCACCATCCCCAAGCAGAGCCAAATCGCCGCGATCACCATCATTCCCACCGTAACTAAGCGCAATTTCGTCCTCAAGAAATGAAGTTCCCGCAGACCATAACTAATACTTAAAACCGAACCGATCAAGATCAGAAACCATCCCCAGAGGACAAGGGGCATTGTCAACAATACTGACCTTTCTGGTAAACCAAAGGCTTTCACCGCCCACATCACAGCTTCTTGAATTAAGCTGGGGTCAAAAGGCTCAATCAAATGGTTCGAGGTACTGGAAATGACCAGTTTTCTGGCTGAACCATCTGAAAAATCCCCCTTGAGTTGAAATTCGGTCGTTGCTTCCCCAGTTCCCTGTTGCAAAGTTTCCCGCATGGCTGTGGGACTATGCAACTCTTCATACAATCCGATGCCCATCAAGAGATTAGCTGGGCTGGTGCGGCTAATCTCTGCACTCATGCCGAGGGCGATCGTCACCCGGATTTGATCTGAATTTGTTTCCGAACCAAAGGCGATTGCTGTAGCGGCTCCCATAGAATGACCACCCACACCTAAACGTAATCGGTCAAAGCGATCGGGATGTTGTTTTACATAATCAAATACCACCCTAGCGTCCTTGAGATTTTCTTCTGCGCTCAATGGTCTGGCAGAGGATTCGCCAAACCCACCTGCATCAAAGGCTAGGGCAGCAATACCTTGGCGGGCTAGTTCTATCGCCAGTGGCTCCATCATTTCTTTGGAAGAGCTGACACCATGCCAGAGAATAATCGTCGGATAGGGAGCTTTGGTTTGGTCGGGGATATAAAGTCTGCCGACAAGGGCATGATCTCGATCGCGTTTGAGGTTAATTGTTTCGGTGGCGATATTATGGGGATAAAAGCCCTGATGGAGCAATAATCCTGCCATCAAGGTCATCGCTCCCAACCAAATTCCCAGCTTGCTAAATATCCATTTCGCTCTCTGCATATCCTAAGATTTTCTCTAGATAATGAATCATCATAATTCCTCAACCAACATCACAGTTAACCGCACCTTCCTAGAAATGCGGAAAAAACCCCTTGAATCTATTCCACAAATAGAATCCTGTACTTTACGGTTAATCTCCCCCTGTAGCCCTAGCTTTTACCGTTATCTCTACTCCGAAGTCGGCAAAAATTATTCCTGGCTCGATCGCTTAATTTGGTCAGAGACAAAAACTCAGCAACACTTGAGCCAACCAGAGATTAGGATTTGGGTGCTATTTTCTGGGAGCAATCCGGCTGGTTTCTTTGAACTCAAGGACTATGGGGTTAAGGAATCTAGCCAAGGTACTGATAATGCTGATGATGGGGATGATCGCGATCGCTCCGTAGAAATTGTCTATCTAGGTTTGATGCCAGAATTTATTGGTCAAGGTTTGGGTAAATATCTTCTCAGTCAAGCGATCGCCAAGGCTTGGGAACTTCAACCCCAGAGGGTTTGGCTGCATACCTGTTCTTTGGATCATCCCCATGCTTTAGGGAATTATCTCAAGCGAGGTTTTCAGGTTTTCAAGGAAGATAGTTGCCTTCGGCAGCAGCGGGATTTCACCCCAAAAGCGATCGGTTTGGGAATTGCTGCCAAAAAAGGGGAGCCATTAATCTCCATGCCTGAAGTGGAAGTTAGGGTCGGGCAAGGAATTGTGGGCGACAGGTATTTTTCCTCAACTCCCCATGCCCCCAGAAAAAGAGGAGGGGAAATTACTCTAATTGAGGCAGAGGCTCTAGCTGCCCTAGCGATCGATTATCAAATTCACCTAGAACACCTTGCTACTCGCCGCAATGTGCTCACCCAAAATATTGCCCTCAATCATTTAGTTGGCTGTAGGTTCAGTCTGGGAGAGATTATCCTAGAAGGCTTAGAACTATCGGAACCCTGTAGTCGTTTAGAGAAATTTACTCAAAAGGGAGTAATTAAGGGCTTAATTCATCGCGGTGGTTTGAGGGCAAGAATTTTGAGTGATGGAGTGTTAAGGGTGGGCGATCGCCTTAGCGTTGCGTAATAATGTCACTTCTATGCCCCTAGTGGATAAAGATTTACTACATTTCCATACAGGTCAATCAATTAAAGTATTTGAGAAAGAACTAATATACATTATTTCAAACATCTATCTGTCAGGCTAGAAGAAAGTGCAGTGAATAACGTTGAATAACGTTAAATGAGTCAGGGACTGATTTTCCGCGATCATAACTTCTGACTTCGCCGAACTCTTTGTTGGATTTTAGTATATCTACTAAAGATTTCTGCACTTTGTTCACTTTGAGCAGTTTATTCTGTATCAGGAGGTTACAAATATATCAAGATGACACGAAACCAATTTTTTATTAAAAGCAGTGGTCAATCTGTCAAACATTTGTTACACTGTTTAATACAAGGGTGAATTAATTCTTTACCTTCGTATCCAAAATCTCCCCTAGTGGAGACTACACAACAACCGTCGTCGCGTTCTTTTTTGAACAAGGAGCTACCTATGTCTCAATCTTCTGAACTGTCTTTGGAGCAAAAGTTTAGCTTGCGCTCTTTTGAAACCCAAGTAGAGCACATGAGCCGCGAGCAGGCACAGGACTTTCTAGTTAAGCTGTATGAGCAAATGCTAGTTAGAGAAACCATGTATCGGGAATTTCTGAAGCATGAATGGGGTATTGCACCCCAAGGCAGCCTGTAAGTCCATCACTAGACGTGGGAGCGACCTCCTTCTCTTGCTTATCTACCAAATGATTAGGTAACAAGCCGGGGATTCGGGGCGTAACTACTTCTGGTAAACCTAGTAAATCTTCTAATAATTTACTCAATAAATTAGATTTAGTTATTGATCACTGATCTAAACAAATAAAGGAGACGTTATTAATAACGCCTCCCTTATTTTTTGTAGTCTCTAATTTTCTAGTCCCTAAAATTTACACTCTGTCGGGATAGAGCTTTCTGTCCAATCTATTAAGTTCATTGGTGTTTTATCTATTCTGAAGGGATTATTATTTCTGACCCCGTTTCTGGTTAGGAAATTAACATCACAGGTGCCACCAGCAGCAAGGTCGAGGGTATCTCGATAAGTATAGGTATAGCCAGCAACAATGAATCCTCCAGCTTGATACATAGCTATGATTTTCTCATTCCAGCGTCCCCGGCCGATCGCATCATTCTGAGATGAAATTACTAGGGAACCTTGATCATTGAGAGAAAGTTTGGCTTCGTTGCCATACAGTCTACCGTGCCAGACAAGATTTTCTTTTCTGATGGCTAATCTGAGGCGATCGGGTGCTTCTGAAAGATAAATCAACAGCGTAGCTTTAGGTTCTCTAGGTTCAGATTCAGATGTAATTAAAACTGCCATATCTTCTAAACCGTCGCTATTCCAATCGGTGCTAACAAAACTAATTGGTTGACCTAAACCCGTTTCTCCTGTTGTATCTTTTATTTGAGCTAAAGATAGATTGCCCGATGGGTTGGCGATAGCGATCGCATGGGCTGAGGCGATCGCTCCCACTAAGCTGAGAAAAAAGGTACTGGCTAAAATAGGAAGATAGGATTTTAAGTTATGCATACAGGTTCTATTATTGACTGTGACTAAATTCAGCAATTCTCCTTTTAGAAAAATTGCTTGATCAATTAGTACTAGTATGGGTTTGGCATTTGCGCTAGAGATTTCATTTTTTATGGGGTTGATGCTGCAAATGCCAAACCCTCCTCGATTCACCACGACAACTATCCCGCAAAATCAGGTGGGTAAAATTATTGAAGATCATTGTCTAGCTTTTACCACAAGCGTATCTCTAGAAATTCCTAAATAAGAAGCCGCAAATTTGATAGTAATTAATCTCTCGATCGCCATCAAAGTCAGCAAAATCAAACAAAAAATAAGGTGGGCAATGCCCACCCTACAAGTGAAAATTCAATTTAAAAAAAGGGTAAAACCCTTTTTTAGATTTGGAATTAGAGCTTAGTAATCGTAGTCACCGCCGCCCATGCCGCCGCCACCTGCTGGTGCGCCGTCCTTGGGTTCGGGCTTGTCAACGATGATGCACTCGGTGGTTAAGACCATGGAGGCGATCGAAGCAGCATTTTGCAATGCAGAACGAGTCACCTTAGCAGGGTCAACAATCCCAGCCGCAAACATATCCACAAATTCATTGGTGGAAGCGTTGAAGCCAACGTTGAAGTCTTTTTCCTTCACCCGTTCTGCAATCACAGCGCCGTTTTGACCAGCATTTTCAGCGATTCTCTTTAGGGGAGCAGCCAAAGACCGCGCCACAATCAAGGCACCGATTAGTTCTTCGTCTTTCAGGTTAGCCTTAGACCAAACTTCCAATTCAGGAGAGAGGTGAGCTAGGGTTGTGCCACCGCCGGGAACAATTCCTTCTTCCACAGCAGCCTTAGTAGCGTTGATGGCATCTTCTAAGCGCAGTTTCTTGTCCTTCATTTCGGTTTCAGTTGCCGCACCGACCTTGATTACTGCCACACCACCAGCTAATTTAGCTAGGCGTTCTTGGAGTTTTTCCTTGTCGTAAGAAGAATCAGTTTCTTCGATTTGTCGTCTGATTTGCTCAACTCTGGTTTTCACAGCGGCTTCGTTGCCTTCAGCAACGATCGTGGTGCTGTCTTTGTTGATGTTGATCCGGCGAGCCTTACCGAGCATATCTAGCTTGGTGGTTTCTAGCTTCAAGCCAGCATCTTCGGTGATTAGTTGACCACCGGTTAGCACAGCGATATCTTCCAGCATGGCTTTACGGCGATCGCCAAAACCGGGAGCTTTGACAGCAGCAACGTTTAATACACCACGCAGACGGTTAACTACCAAGGTAGCTAGAGCTTCTTTCTCGATGTCTTCAGCAATAATTACCAAAGGACGACCGGAACGAGCCACTTGCTCCAATACAGGAACTAGGTCTTGAACCAAGCCAATTTTCTTGTCGGTTAAGAGGATGTAAGGTTCTTCGAGAACGGCTTCCATCCGTTCCATGTCGGTAGCGAAGTAAGGGGAGATATAACCCTTATCAAAGCGCATCCCTTCGGTGATTTCTAGCTCGGTGGTCATAGATTTGCCTTCTTCAAGGGAAATTACGCCTTCCTTGCCGACCTTATCCATAGCGTTGGCAATCATTTGGCCAACTTCATCGTCGTTACCAGCAGAAATTGCTCCTACTTGGGCGATCGATTTGGAATCTTCTACGGGTTTAGCATGGGCAGCAATCTTGTCTACCAAGAAAGCAGTAGCTTTGTCGATCCCACGTTTCAGGGCGATCGCATTAGCTCCAGCGGCTACGTTGCGAAGACCTTCTTTGACAATGGCATGAGCCAAAACGGTAGCAGTAGTGGTTCCATCACCAGCAGCATCGTTAGTTTTGGAAGCAGCTTGACGGATCAAAGCTACACCAGTGTTTTCTACGTGGTCTTCCAGTTCAATTTCCTTAGCAATGGTCACACCATCGTTAACGATTTGAGGAGCACCAAATTTCTTCTCTAGAACCACGTTACGTCCCTTGGGTCCCAAGGTAACAGCTACTGCTTCTGCCAAGATATCCATGCCTCGTTCCAAGGCACGACGGGCATTTTCGTTATAAATAATTCGCTTTGCCATAGTTTTTAACCAATTCGGTTGATGAGTTATTAATTTCAGTTATTCAGCTACCAGTTACTTGTGCTGAGCGAAGTCGAAGCATCAGTTACCAGTTAGAGACTATTCACAAGTATTTATAACTGTTCACTGTTTACTGCTCACTGAATTTAGGAGACGATCGCTAGAATATCTTTCTCGGAAAGAAGGACGTATTCTTCAGAACCTAATTTGATATCAGTTCCGGCATACTTAGAATAGAGAACCTTATCGCCAATCTTTACTTCTAAGGGTTGTACAGTTCCTTCATCGTTGCGTTTGCCGGGTCCGATCGCCGCGATTTCGCCGATTTGGGGCTTTTCTTTGGCGTTATCAGGAAGCAAGATACCACCAGCGGTTTTTTCTTCTGCTGCACTGACTTTAATAAAGACGCGATCGCCTAAGGGCTTGACTGTTGATACACTTAAAGTTACTGATGCCATAAATATCTCTCCTTGCTTACAAAAACTGGGGGGAGTTAGCACTCTCGACCCCTGAGTGCTAATCTACCGGAAATAGTGTCTCTTCTGCAACATTTTCTAAGTACGGTTTTCCGAACTGTGCCAAAATTCTGATAACTGATACTTCGACTTCGCTCAGCACAAGTAACTGATAACTGGTAACTGATTTCATGGAACGGCGTGATTTTTTGATTGGTGGTGGCATGTTGGCTCTGACTCAGGCTCTGGCAGCCTGTGGAAATCAGGAGCAGAATAGTTTGAAAATTCAATTACTCAAAGGTTCTATTCCGAATCGGTTAATTGAAGAATTTCCCAAATTAACTGATCCGGCTATTTCCTTAGATATCCAAGTAGTAGAGCAGTTACAAGAAGCATTTGGTAATTTAGAGCGCTTATCCGCATCGGTAGGGAAGCCCGTTAATAACCCTTGGGCTTGGTTCCCCCTAGGGCAGTCTCAAACCTCGACATCGCCGGATTTGGTGAGTTTAGGGGATGGTTGGTTGCAGGGGGCGATCGCTCAAAAGCTGATCCAACCCCTGCCGATCAAAGAGTTACCTAGCTGGCAAAGATTGCCCCGACGCTGGCAGAACCTAGTCCAACGAGATCCTCAGGGGAATCTCCAAGAAAAGGGGCAAATCTGGGGCGCTCCCTACCGTTGGGGAACGACAATGATTGCCTACCGCCGAGATAAGTTTCAAGAGTTGGGCTGGACTCCCCAAGACTGGGGGGATCTGTGGCGGCAAGAATTACAAGGTAAAATTTCCCTCTTAGATCAGCCACGGGAAGTAATTGGCTTAACTCTGAAAAAGCTAGGACATTCCTACAACAACCAAGACTTAACCAAGATTCCTACTCTCAAGTCAGAACTGCAATCTCTAAATCAGCAGGCAAAGCTTTATAGTGTCGATCGCTATCTCCAGCCTTTGATCCTTGAAGATACTTGGGCAGCGGTGGGCTGGTCTACCGATATTCTGCCTCTGGTGAAGCGAAATCCTCAAATTGGGGCAATTATTCCCCTGTCGGGGACGGCATTGTGGGCTGATCTCTGGGTGAGACCCCAAGGGCGGGAGCTATCTAGTAGTGCCAAGTCATGGATTAGTTTTTGTTGGGAAACTGCCACCGCCAATACTCTTAGTTTGTTGAGTAATGCTACTTCACCCATGGTCACAGCCATGAGACCCCAGGAGCTATTGCCGGATTTATTAAAAAATCCGCTGATCATCCCCTCTGAGGCATTGATCAATCACTCAGAATTTCTCGACCCTCTCCCCGCAAAAGTTCTTGCTCAATACACCACCCTCTGGGAGGAAATGAGGCAGCGAGTGTGATTAGAGAGTGCCGCGCATCGCGCGGCACTCCCATCGATAAGTCCTCTGGCAAGAAATTAGGCAGCAAGTCTAGAATAGGTATTATGAACTGGCAAGAAATTTCTGGTAATTGGGTACTTATTCCTAACCATCCCGTGGGAGTAATTCATTTTTTGGGGGGGGCTTTTGTGGCTACAGCTCCCCAGCTTACCTATGGTTGGCTGTTAGAAAATTTGGCAAACCACGGCTATGTGGTGATTGCGACTCCTTTTGTGAATACTTTAGACCATGATGCGATCGCTCAATCTGTCCTGAAAAGTTTTGAATTTACCCTCGAAAAATTAAAGGATTTGGGGCTAGTTCGCAAACGCTACCTGCCCATCTATGGAGTTGGTCACAGCCTGGGTTGTAAGCTGCATCTGCTGATTGGTACTTTGCCGGGGGTCGATCGAGCCGGAAATATTTTGATCTCTTTTAATAACTTCACCGCCAATAACGCGATTCCTTTTATAGAGCAGTTCAATCAACTGAATAGTCAACTTAAGGAACAATTTAATAATCAATTTAACAAGGGTTCTAATCGCCCCAATCGATCGAATAGTAGTAGTTTAAGCAATGATTTTGCTAATCCCACCGTAGAGTTTACCCCTAGCCCTGAAGAAACAAAAAGAATCATCGCTGATTCCTATGGTATTCGCCGCAATTTATTAATTAAATTCCTCAAAGATGACCTTGACCAAACCAGAGAAATATTTAATATTCTGGATCAAATTTTCCCAGACATGGTGACAGTCAAACGTCTCCCCGGAACCCATATCACCCCCATTGCCCAAGATATTTCTTGGCAGGCAGGAAGGGAATTTACAGCCTTTGATGCCCTAGGACAATGGGTAAAGCAAGAGTTAGTTTTTAAGGAAATTACTCAACTCAAACAGGAAATGCTCCGGTGGCTCAATCCCTCCCTGAGGTAATAATCTGGTGAATCTATCGAACTAGCGAGGGGAAGCTAAACGGACACTGGAACCATCTCGGTTGGTGCGATAGACCCAAGTAGCGCGACCGTTATTGCTAGTTACCACTACTCGCCACCCCGGAGTTAGAGCAGCAAGGCAGCCTTCTGCGGGGCCACCCAAACCCAAACAGCCATCAGACCATGTTCTTTGGGTTGCCCTAGTGATTGTATAGCTTCCCGGTTCTAGATTAGCGCGCCGCCGGAGGTCGTTTTGAATAGCAGTGACAACACTGGGAGGAAGGTTAGAAACGCTATTTTGTTTGTTTATTGCTGATGCTAAATTACTAGATAATTGATTAGATAGTTGATTAGACAACTCAGTGGTTAAGTCACTGGATATAAGGGCTGAATTATTTGCGTCGGAATGATAGCCAGCGGCGATCGCCGCAGTGTTGATTTCTCCCCAAAAGCCGGTATAAACAGTCATAAACCCTGTAAAAGCTATAGCAACAAAGAATTTTTCTGGATTAATCATAGACATAGCTAATAACCTTGTTTATTTATTAAATGCTCATCGGACTACTAAAGACTAATCTTCAATCGCTTTGGTTCCAAATCCTGAAAAAACGAAAACAATCATGGTACATTGCAACTGGGATATGGCAATTCTCAATGGTTTCACCCGTATTTGCCAACTAAGTTTACCAACAACTCATTAATGATAGCTATGACGATCGCCCCTACCACCGCTGCCCCAGATTTGCTTCGGGATTTCCTGCTAGATTTATTTTGCCAATTAGCCTATCAAGAGGGGGAATTCACCCTGTCCTCTGGCAAAAAGAGTAGTTATTACATCAATGGCAAAGAAGTCACCCTGCATCCCCTAGGAGCAGTGGCGATCGGGCGCTTAATTTTACCCTTGTTGCCAACCGATACTGCTGCTGTGGCGGGGTTAACCTTGGGGGCTGACCCGATCGTGAGTGCGGTGAGTGTAGTTTCTACCTACGAAGGACGACCGATTCCGGCTCTGATTGTTCGTAAAGAGGCTAAGGGTCATGGTACAGGAGCTTATATTGAAGGCATGGCTCTGCCGGCGGGGGCTAAAGTTGTAGTTTTGGAAGATGTAGTAACTACCGGTGGTTCGGCGATGCAGGCAGTAGAAAGACTCCGGGCGGTGGGTTATGAAGTGGATCAAGTGATTGCGCTGGTCGATCGCCAGCAGGGAGGCGAGGAGTTTTATCAATCCGTGGGCTTAAAGTTCCAGTCAATTTTCCAAATTCCCGAACTCCAAGCCAGATACTCCCAATTAAATATTTCCTAACCTAGGTAGCAGCACCAGAAGCACCCAACATCGGTTTAACTTCCCCATAGCCGATACTGCCCGGTAGCTGATGCATCAGGCTAGCCATTTCTAAGGCACTCATGGCATAGTTCCAACCCAAGTTACTCTTAATCCCAGCCCGCTCCAGAGCCTGCTGCATAGTATCAGTAGTCAAAATTCCAAAAACTACCGGAATCCCTGTTTGTAGGCTAATTGCCGCAATGCCTTTAGTTACTTCAGCGGCTACATAATCAAAATGGGGCGTATCTCCCCGGATCACCGCCCCTAGGCAGATAATGGCATCATAGCGTTGAGAAAGTGCCAACCGCCGTGCCACTAGAGGTACTTCAAAACTACCCGGAACCCAAGCATAGTCTACCTGAGAGCCTTGGGGGTCTGGGTCAACGCCGTGCCGCTTCAAGCAATCTTGACAACCTGCTAGGAGTTTTCCTGTAACTAAATCATTAAAGCGACCAACCACGATCGCAAACCGATAAGCACTACTATTTGTGAAATTTCCCTCAAAAGTTGCCATAGGATTTTTAAATAAATTTTGAATACATTCTGGTTAGGGGTTTCTCTGGTAACGCGAGGGAAACCCTGACTTCTCTAGTGCTACTAGATTTTGTATAGACTTTGACAACAGCGGAGCCGGAACTAGGGGTTCACGGCTCCGCTGATCGATTTAATTTTTGATCTAACTAAAGATAAATAGAGATTTGATATCAGCAGAACTTGGTGCAGATCCCTCTAGGAATCTTGCTCAGTTGACTAAACCACAGTTGGCTAAACCACGAAGAAGTTTAATGCCCCTACAGCTACTACTAACAATCCCCAAACTCCAGCACCTAGGTACAATAGCTTCTTCGATTGATCCCAGTTTTGGGGGGAAGCATAGGCAACAGGAACCCCAACTACGAGGGCAAAAGATAGGGCAACTAAGGCGTACAGGCTAATTTGAAATACGATCGACATCTCTTCTCTCCTAACATAAAATTATTAACTTACTAACTACAACCTCTAGGAATAAATACTCATAAATATCTTCTAGTCAAAATTTCCTAGATTTTATTTCCTAGATTTTATTTCCTAGATTTTAGCGGCAAGAAACTTGCTGCACCATTAGTTAAGCTACCAAAAATCTGCCAACCTTGAGCATTTATTTTGGAATAATGGGGTGAAATCTGAGCAGATCAAGCTGAGCAATTTTACTATTTAACTTTTTGTTTAACAAAAGTTGCCAGTTGGATCAGTTGTTTCTTCAGACCCTCTACCTCAGTTTGTAATTTATTCACTTTTTCATTGAGAGCAGCAATTTCTTCAGAACCCCCAGCAGAGGCGACAGCAGCAGCAGCGGGAGCAGCAGCGGGAGCCTCCCTAGGCAGTTTGGATTTTTGCATGGCATCCTTGATGGCAGCCACAAGTTGATTTTTCTCAAAAGGCTTTTCGACAAAAGAAAAATACTTGAATGGCTCAGTAATTTTCTCTGTGACTTCTTCCTTGCGCCCAGACATGAGAACTAGAGGGATTTTTTGCAGAGTAGGGCTTTTCTGAATTTCTTGAAACACTTCCCAGCCACTCATTTTGGGTAGCAGAAAATCTAGCATGATCAAGTTAGGATTTTCTTTCTTGATCAAAGATAATCCTTCTAAGCCATCCTGTGCCTCTAAAACCTCAAAGTTACCTGTAGGCAACATATCCCTAACTTTGACCCGAATTACCTTGCTATCATCAATAACTAAAATCTTTTGTTGTGCCACGATCAACTCCTTGAGACTTTGCCTGATTATCTGTCTACCTAATTATTTCGGTAGTCCTCAAAAGGTAATGATTTCTGGGTAAGGGTTTCCTCCGTGCTGCGGGGGAAACCCTTACTTTGGGACTACCGTTATTTCTTTGATTCTCCTCAGCCATAGACCTTGAATGGTCTAAAGTGAAGAGTCTCCACCTTGTTTACCAAAAGGACTTACGCATTGGTCGGTTTTTGCTGGCTGAGGGTCGTCGAAGCCTGCAAAAAATTCCCCAAATCTAGATAATTTGTTGGCAGTGTGTAAGTTCTGACCCAATTTGAACAAAGTGTATTGTGTGTATTCAAAGTTCATTGTATCAATATCTACGAGTGGTGAAAGAGATTTATCCTATGTTTAGAGAAATCTATCCTCAAGCTCATACTCTTGTTACCTGAAAGTATTAATTTCGTTAAAACATCTGCCCCTAGTATGCCTTATATTTCTCCAGAATCTCCCCGATCGACCTTGGATTCCTCCTCTGCTCACCCTAGAACTGATTATCCTCAAGAAGGAGTCTTGACTCGCCTTCCCCCTTGGCTGCATCATTCAGCGATCGGTAAAGCCAGCGAAATTTCTACAGTTCAACAAATTATTAAGCAGCGGGAAATTCACACCATCTGTGAAGAGGGACGCTGCCCTAATCGAGGAGAATGCTACAGCAATAAAACTGCAACTTTTTTGTTGATGGGGCCAACTTGCACGAGGAGTTGTGCTTTTTGTCAGGTGGATAAGGGTCATGCGCCCATGCCTTTGGATCCCTTAGAACCTCAGAAAGTGGCTGAGTCAGTGCAAATTCTAGGTTTGCGCTATGTGGTGCTGACTTCTGTGGCGAGGGATGATTTGGCTGATCAGGGAGCGGGGTGGTTTGTGATGACGATGGAGGCGATTCGGTCGGTGCAGCCCCAGACAGAGATCGAGGTATTGACGGCGGATTTCTGGAGTGGTCACCATGCCGAGGTTGCTCAACGGGAGAGAGTTGCCACGGTGGTAGCGGCAAAACCTGCTTGTTATAACCATAATATTGAGACAGTTGCCAGATTGCAGGGAGTCGTTCGGCGGGGGGCGCAGTACGATCGCTCCCTGAACCTGCTCAGGATTGTCAAAACTCTCAGCCCAGCTATGCCAACTAAATCTGGCTTAATGCTAGGGCATGGGGAAACTAGGGCAGAAATTATTGAGGCGATGCAGGATCTGCGGGCGGTGGGATGCGATCGCCTGACCTTGGGGCAGTACCTCCGTCCTTCCTTGGAGCATTTGCCCGTGGCTAAATATTGGACTCCAGAGGAGTTTACTGAGTTGGGAGAAGTTGCCAAATCCCTAGGGTTCAGCCATGTGCGATCGGCTCCATTGGTGCGGAGTTCCTATCATGCTGGGGAGGCTTGATCCCCCCCAACCCCCCAACCCTTCGGGAAGGCAAAGCCAACAAAAGGGGGAGAATTAATTTAAGTCCCCCTTTTGAAGGGGGCTTAAAGCCCTCCGGGCATAAAAGAAAAGGGGGATCCTCTCCATTAAACGAGATGATCAATACTTTTGCATATATGAAAGCTTGGGGAAGGGGACAAGAAAGTTGTTTTTTAGAGAAATCCCTGCATTAGTTCTTCGCTCATTTCCCAGTTGGCGGTGACACTCTGGACATCATCAATGTTTTCTAGGGTATCGACTAGCTTGAGAAGCGATCGCCCCACATCTCCATCCGTGATCTCGATGGTGTTACTAGGAATCCAGCGCCATTCTGCTTCGGTGACTGGAAGCTTTTGCTGTTTGAGGATTTGCGATAAATGCTCCAAATTGCTGATGTTAGTAAAAATTTCTACACTTTGATAGGGCTGAGATTGACTAAGTTTGGGGGATTTGACAGGGCGATCGACTTCTGGGGGAGGATCGCTAAATTCATAGGATTCAGCTTCCCCTTCTAGACAAGCCTCTAAAATTTGCTCTTCGGTGAAATGACCTTCCACCAAAGCCACCCCTTTTTGCTCAAATATCCACGCCACACAACCTGATTCGCCTAAATTTCCGCCATTTTTCTTAAAAGCCTCCCGCAGGTCTGCGGCTGTTCGGTTGCGGTTGTCCGTCAGGACTTCCACGAGGATAGCCACTCCACCAGCTCCGTAGCCTTCGTAGCAAATTTCCTCCAAGCGGGCTTTGCCATCTTCGTAGGTTCCGGCTCCCTTGGCGATCGCTCGATCAATATTTTCATTAGGAATCCCGGCAGCCTTGGCTTTATCGATCGCTGTTCTGAGTTGAAAATTCCCCGCCGGATCCGCCACTCCATTGCGAGCCGCCACAATAATTGCCCGTGATAACTGGGTAAAAGTCTTGCCCCGCTTGGCATCTACCCTAGCTTTTTGCCGCTTAATATTTGCCCATTTACTATGACCAGCCATGATTTTATTTGCTTAATGAACTTGCTTTGCCTAGCTTAACTTGAGTTTGGGATCAGATGGAAACCTTGTTCATTGAACATTCTTGTCCTGAACCCACAAGTAATACTTCCAGATTTTCTGCACAAAGCAATAGAATTAATGTGGTTGTTAATGAGTGGGGCTGAGATGGGATTGAGGAAGTTATTTTTGCATATTTTAGCTGGGATGCGGCAATGGGTAGCGATCGCCCTGATGCTAGTGATGATTTTTCTGGCTACTAGTATCCTCAGCAGTTGCCAAGCTCGACCCCAAAGCTTCGATCCCAAAAAAGATGCCACCAAAGATGTGATCCATTTGACCCTGTGGCAGGGAGTTAATCCCCCGCCTAATCGAGATGTGTTGCAAACTTTAGTAGAGAAATTTAATCAAACCCATCCCCAGATCCAAGTGGAATCCTTGTATGTAGGGCAGTCTGACCAGCAACCCCCAAAAATTTTAGCTGCGATCGTCGGTAATGTTCCCCCAGATCTCCTTTGGGGCGCTCCCATGCTCACTGGGCAATTGGTGGATTTGGGCGGCATTGTTCCCCTAGGAGAATTTCTGCAAGCATCTAGTCAACGCCAAGACTTGGATCCTGCCTTGTTAGAGTCGATGACGTATCAAAATCAAATTTGGTCTATCCCCTTTGGCACAAATAATGTGGGTTTATTCTACCGTCCCTCTCTGTTTGCGGCTGCGGGGATTAAAGACCTGCCCAAAACTTGGCAAGAATTAAGAGTGGTGGCGCAGAAACTCACCCAAGGAGAGCAAAAAGGAATTGTCCTGCCCCTTGGCAAGGGAGAATGGACTGTTTTTACTTGGTTGCCTTTTATGTGGAGTGGTGGGGGAGATTTGACCACAGGGAATCAAGCTACGGCAAAGGATGTGCAGGTGGATAATCCGGGGGCGATCACCGCCCTGCAATTCTGGCAAGATTTAATTAAAGATGGCTCGGCAGTTCTCTCGGCACCAGAGCGTGGTTTTGAACTAGATGGTTTTCTGGCGGGTAAAGTAGCAATGCAACTCACCGGACCTTGGACTCTGGGGCAACTACAGGGAACAAAAACAGATTTTGGAGTTATGCCCATTCCCTCTGGACAGCGGGCGGCGACTTCCACTGGTGGGGAAAATCTTTTTATTATGAAAACTTCACCTCAACGCCAAGCTGCTGCATGGCAGTTTGCAGAATATGTTTTGAGTGAAGAATTTCAAACTGCTTGGGCGTTGGGAACTGGCTATTTACCCGTGAATCTCAAAGCCAGGCAAAACCCCCGCTATCAAGAATTTGTCACTCGGCAGCCCGCTGTCAAGGTATTTCTCGATCAAGCTCCAAAGGGGCGATCGAGACCAATTTTCTCTGGCTACAGTCGCATTTCTGATAGCTTGGGCAGGGCGATCGAATCCGTCCTCCTCAACAAAGCCACACCCACTGCTGCCCTCAAGGAGGCACAGCAGCGCCTAGATTTGATTTTTGATTAAGAGTGCTGCAAATAAAGCAGATATTGTGGGCTGAGCGAAGTCAAAGCCCACAATATCTGCTCTATTTATATTGTGTAATTTCTACGAAGCTCACCCCAGCAGATTAACTAGTGCTTGTAGGTTTTTGATTGCATAATTGCTCTGAGAAGCATAATTTTCCTCCAAGGTCCTCAGCATTCCGGGTAAAGCCTTGGCAAGGGGTTTGGATTTGAAATATCTATGAACTAACAACAGCAGACGGTTATCGCCATCCTCCTCAACCTGCCAAGGATAGGCATTGAGAGTGTTTAAGTTGTCAATTTCTGGAGTCCTTTGGAATTGAACTATTTCTTCAGCAACTTCTTTGATAATTTGCTCTACTGTATGTCGCCAGATCACTGGTTGCAGGGTGAAATTAGTTTGGTTTCTTTCCAGTAGCGATCGCCCCCGGAGAGAAGTCATCACTTCTATCAGTTCCGATTGAGGGAGATTTAACCAGCTATTAGTATACAGTTCAGCAATGCCGATGGGTCTTTGGATTGCAGCTAGAGTAAACATCAATTCTCTTTCTGGCAAAGATAATCGATTAAATTGGTTATCCATTAAATACTGGAAATCAAGGTAGGCTGTTCCTTGGGTTCCACTGACAAAGTTTTCTACTTGACCATCATATAAATCCTTGATTAGGGTAATCACGATCTTCAGACCCAAGGGATGACCACCATAATTGTTAATTACCTTGTCCCAGTCTTCATTTTCTTCTAAGCCTTGGCTAGTTAAGATTTGCTTGGCTATTTCTGGAGAACCTTCCACCTGCAATGAATGAACCTTGTTTTTTTCCATTGCCACTAGGTCAGCAATCTTTTCCCTGCTCGTCAGCACTAGGCAGCTTTGGATATCTTTTTCTGAGGCAATTCTTTTGATCAATTCTCCATACTGGCTATATTCTTGTTGATAATGTCCAGCTATACCTTCTGCTTCAAGGATGGCTTCGAGGTCATCTAAAATAATCAAGCAGCGGCGATCGCGGAGATGATTCAGGAATTTATTGATATTCTCTTCTACAGTTGTTTTCGGACTAGGAATATAGCCAGGATTGATAAATTCTTCGATATCTGCCAGCAACTCCGACAAAGACGGAGTGTGTTTTAGCGATCGCCAAATCAAGATATCAAATTCTTTTTCCACCTCTTGGGCTGCCTTAACTGCGAGGGAAGTCTTGCCGATGCCCCCCATGCCGTAGAGGACGACCAGCCGACTGCGATCGCTTACAATCCACTGCCGCAACTGTTCTAACTCGTTCTCCCTGCCATAAAATGGCTCTACATCTGGAGCCGCGTCCCAATCAGCAATACAACCCGTATACTTTTCCAGATCGCTGATCAGCAATTCCCGATTCACCACTTCATGAATCAGTTTCCCTTTACTCAGATCAGATATACTCCGAGATCCTAAGTAATCTGAATCTGTACCTATCTCAGTAATAGCTTTTTTTCTACCCCGCCGGACACCCGCACCAACTTGGGAATATTGAGGTGAAAAATCTTGAACTTTAGGTGCAGGACTATTCATTAATAGTTGTTGTAACTTTGCCAGCTTCCCCGGACCTTTGCCGGTAATCCCAAACTTCCGGTACACTTCCCCTAGGCGTTTACGCACCGCCTCTGGCTGCAACTTCAATCTTGTTGCCACATCAGAAATGGTTTCCCCAGAGATGATAATTGCCTCTAATACCTCTAGCTCTCCAGTGGTAACGCCGTGATTCTTGGCTATTTGCAATAACAGTTCTTGACTAATCAAAATAGTACTCCTTGCCTAACTTACACCTGATTCCCTATTCTACTCTTGATCTTAGCTCCAAGTGAGAAATTAGATAAATAAAACTCAAGACAACGCAATTCAATAATCTAAAATCTAAATGAGATTTTCTCTAGGGTATGAAGTGGGCGATCGCCAGAATTGAGAGGGAACTAATGCAAGTATATGTCAATTATCTAGGAAATAATCATGAATTTTCCTATTACCTATAATAATCATAAATGATTAGGACTTATACACTACAAACTAATTATCTAGATTTTCGGACGTTTTGGCGAGATATCCACTTCTGCCAAAACGTCCGAATGCTTAAGTCCTGATTATACGCATATTTCAGTGAATCATTAAAAGTTAGTAGTACTAAAGGAGCAAAGATTTCCTTGCACTACGGAGGAATCTTTGCTCCGAAATCATTACCTTTTTAGGATTCCCCATGATTTTTAGGGAGATTGCTATATCTTAAAGTTTTTTAAGCCTTTATTGATATTTAGCCTGACAAGTTGCTAGTAGTTGCTGATCGTTGGCAGTAATGCCAGTGATGGGATGGAAGTTTTCCAGCCCTACTCTATGGGGATAGGTAAGAGAATTAAGACCTTGGATTAAAGCCCCATCCCCAACTGCTGCTAAATTTCTTGGCTGTTCCTGCGATAGTTGATAGGCTAAGGAACTATTGTCATAGGTGCTAGCTACTGTCACGCTCATTTGGTTGTTTTCTAAAACTCCTTGGAAACAACTAAACTCAGAATTAGGCATATAAAAAGCCCCGACAACCTGCCCCTGACTTACTTCAAATACCATATATTCCTGCCCCATTTGTCCCGCTAGAGGAGCTTGCCCATAAAGATATGTGCCGTTAGGTAGGTGCGCCCTAGAGGTGTTGGGGGCGACAGTTACTAGGTCATTGCTAACGGGTTCTGGGATGCCTAAGGCTGGTAGCTGGATAGCTGTAGCGGTGGAAGTTACACCTACGGTCAGCATCAAAGCCACGATCGCCACCTGCCCTCTCGTCAATAACCAACGGGGAGAAGTAATCAGACTACTGATTCTATCTCCAAAATTCAGCCCTATGTTTAATCCTGAATTCGACCCTGTATAACCACTCATCTGTTCCACCCCCAGATCAATATCACTCATCTCACTCACCACTTTGAGGAACCCAATTTTGGAGATTTTGTTCTAAATCCTAAATTCGTTCCTATTAATTAGAATAGCAAATTGACTTTGCTTCGTCCTTAAATCTTGCGTAACTTAATGTAAGTTTAAATTATCTGTCATGTAAACCCACATCTAGGACTATCAAGGTAAATAGCAGACTCAACTATCTAGAAACTTCATTGGTTCAGAACCGAATTTCGGAAAGGAAAATATATTTTTTTGTTTTTCCTTTGGAGAAAAACAAGGTCAACATTCTGGTATAATTACAAGCTATTGCTGCTCATAAATAAACTAGTAATTATGCTAGATTTCTTCCTGTTCCGATATCAAATGCCACAGCTACACTACAAATAAGATAGGGGGAGTCACCCCTAACTAGCGATATATTCTTGCACTTGCCGATGTTGACGGCGGAGATGATTCAGTGCTTGATGCTCTAACTGCCGAACCCGCTCACGGCTGATATTGAGTTTTTCACCTACCTTGGCTAGGGATAATTCGTTACCATCTTCTAAGCCAAAGCGGAGAGTAATTACCTGTTGTTGTTGGGGAGTTAGCTCTGCTATTAAATTAGCCAGATCATCTCGTAAAGATTCGCCAGTAACGAAAATCAAGGGATTAGCTCCTTCATCTTCTAGTAAATCTAATAGCTCCGTATCTTGATTGTCGCCAACTTTGATGTCTAGGGAGACTGGTTGTCTTGCCATAACAAGATATTCTCGAATTTGGTAGGGTTCTAGGTTGAGAGCTTGGGCAATTTCGGATTGGGTTGCGTTGCGTCCCAGCTTTTGAGATAGTTCTCGCTGGGCTTTTTTGATCTTGTTGAGTTTTTCGGTGATGTGAATGGGTAATCGGATGGCGCGAGATTGTTGGGCGATCGCTCTAGTGATGGCTTGGCGAATCCACCAGTAAGCATAAGTGGAAAACTTGTAGCCCCGACTAGGATCAAACTTCTCCACACCCCTTTCTAAGCCTAGAGTTCCTTCTTGAATTAAATCCAGAAATTCCATGTGTCGCTTTTGATATTTTTTGGCGATCGCCACCACCAAACGGAGGTTAGCCGCAATCATTTTTTGCTTAGCATAGTTACCCTGTTGTAAGGTCTTCTGTAATTCTGCCTCGCTCAAGTTCACACGAGCCGCCCACTCTGCTTGACTAGGTTGAGAGTCTAGCTCTTTAGCCAGTAACTCCTTTGCTTCTATTAAGAGCATCATTTCTTGAATAAGTTTCCCGTAGCGTATTTCCTCTGATGCCGAAAGTAGAGGCACTCGACCGATCTCCTGTAGATAGGTGCGTACTATATCTACGGAAAATGAAGCCCTATTAGCTTTCTTGGCAACGGTCTTAGTCGGAGTTTCGGCGGGGATCTTGGTAACTGTTGTTGTAGTCATTGCTGGTAATTGGCTCCTTAAACTATTTCTAGGGAGAAATTGATAACTGTAGATTTGGCCTACTTAGTGACTAAATAATTGGTAACTAGATTATGAGAATGGGCTGAGAATCAAAGCTGACCTATCGCTAAACCTTTATGAAATTGCGTTTGGCTCTTGTTTTATTTGAGGCACTGCAATAACAGACGCTAGTCTTGGGAATAAAGTTGCTAATTGATAGTTGTCTTGAACTCAGTGCGTTCTTATTCTTATTCTGCCCAAGTTCACCAACGATAGCTAGGGAAAAACCATGGAGATAACCGTACATTTTTGGGGGGTGTAGGGCTGAGATGCTGCCTAGAGCAGGTGTCTAGGAGTCCGTAATGGGGTGACAATAGGCAAACTGTCATGATCTTTAAGAGCGAAACCAGCAAAAACATTTAATCTAAAAATGTACTCTCTAATAACTTGTCTAACTTGTCTCCAACAAGCGATCCTAGAAATTAACCTATGGCTTCTGATAACTCGATCGTCCCTACCACCCCAGAGAAAAATAACCTTGTAAAATCTGGTGTTGCCCCTTGGCTGGCTCCTTTTCTGTATTTCTTTGGTTACTACTTCGTCATGCCCCTATTCTTTCGGGAGCTGACTATTGTTGGCAGAGAAAATATTCCCCAAACCGGATCGGTAATCTTAGCCCCTACCCACCGTTCTCGCTGGGATGCCATGGTCACACCCTACGCCGTTGGCAGAATTGCTACGGGTCGGGATCCCCGCTACATGGTTTCGATCGATGAAATGCAGGGACTCCAAGGTTGGTTCATCAGTCGTATGGGCGGTTTTCCCGTAGATACAAAGAATCCCGGTAGTTCTGTGTTTCGCCATTGTGTAGATATGCTCAGTCGAGAAGAGATGCTGGTGATTTTCCCTGAAGGGAATATTTTCCGCCATCAGCGAGTAAATCCGATCAAGCCCGGTCTAGCTCGAATTGCCCTCCAGGTGGAGAATAGTCACCCAGAACTGAAGACTAAGATCATTCCCCTTAGTATTCGCTACAGCCAGACCTATCCTAGTTGGCGCTGTGCTGTGCAGGTGTGTATTGGTGAGGCGATCGAGGTGGCGGATTATGCCCAAGGTTCTGCTAAAAGTGCGGCTCAGAAACTAACCGCCGACCTAGAGGCAAAATTAAACCAAGTGGATCAGTCTAATGCCCCAGTTTGGGCATTAAAACCAGAGTAGTGCTATTATTTTGAAGATTTTCTGTTTGAAGATTTTCTGTTTGAAGATTTTCTGTACCTGTCTGGAGCAGTATGGATAAAATGACATTCAATGGCAATGGCTGCTATCCTTTCCCTGTTGAACTATTAAAGACTGGCGATCGCAGAAATCTCGCAACTTTGTAGAACTCTTAAAAAATCTCAGACATTGTTAATGGGTAAGCCGCGATTCTCTAAAAGTTTCTTGTTAAATCTAGGTTTAGGAACTCTACTTGCTTTGGCGACTGTAGTAACTACCTTGAGCTATACAGGACAAGAACATAACCTTCATTGGTGGATTGACTGGTATAATAGAACTTTAGAAGTAGTGGAAGCTTGGGAAGATTCCCCAGAAGCAGCTTGGCAGATAATTACTGATTCCTTGGTGGGCGATCGCAACCGACTCTACACTATTCCCCTAGTCCCATTCCTCTTAATTTGGGGTAAATCTAGAGCCGTTTATCAAATAGCCTTAGCTTTAATCTATCTCTTTCCCTTTAGCTTAGTCATGGGTAGTCTAGCCGCTCAGCTAGTACCCCGCCGGAAAAATAGATATTTTTGCTTGGCAGCCCTAATTACTTTGCTAACTCCCGTAACTTGGATGTCTACCTTTTTGGGAATTCCTGATACTGGGGCAGCAGCCTTTATGGGTATTGCCACATTACTTTATTTACAAGTAATAGAAATCTCTACCAAAAAAACTCTTCAACGTTATTCTTTTCATGGAGTTCCCTCATTTTTTCTAGAGCAACGGCTCGTTAGCGCGGGGGTTAGGGGAGATCACTCTAGGTTCAGGCTGCCATTGATTAAATTGCATGAATCCTCTCTAAATAAAGAAACTATTTTTGGATTATGGCAATTCATCCGCCAGCAAATAGTTGTAATTTTTCCCTACTGGCGAGTTCCAGCAATTGGCGTAGCGATCGCCATGGCAATTATGATTCGTCGCCACTTTGCCTATGGGGGAATTGCGCTATTGGGGGCGATCAGTATCTTGACTCTAATTGATTTTGGTTTATTAATTAGAAAAAATATTGCTAAAAATTGGCAGTTAGCAGTCTGGGAGCTAATTGTTAATGGTCTCCAGCTATTTGTCATCATAGACATCTGCTTGTTTACCTTAAAGAAAGTAGTCCCAGAGTTTACTAGTCAGGCTATGGCTACCAACTATCGGAACCTATACACGTCTTGGAGCCTGCCATTCCTAACAATTTCTCAACACTATTTAGAACTCCTAGGTATAATTCCTTGGTTACTGGTTGGTACTGGTTTTGTCCTGAGTTACATCAATAAGGCACGAGATCATAAACAGCACAAAAAAATTAATCTGATCGTTTTTTCTGGTCTGATATCCCTAGGTATCTGGCTATTTAAACTCCGCTATGGTAATGTTTTCTATTTTCTACATGTCACTCCTTTAGCGGTCATGGGAATGACCTTACTAATCGCCAATATTCACTATAGATTTAATAGCAGATGGCGGACTTTTTTAATTAGTTTAATGATGTCATTTCTGGCGGCTAATCTAGTCATGGGCTTTACAGATACGGCTAAGCTATACCAAAATTTCCGTTCTCTATTTGCTTTGGGTATTCCGCCAATTGTTCGCCATGACTACGATGAAGTAACCAGATTAATTAAATATCTCCGAGCGATCGCACCTCGCCAAGAACCAATTTATGTAGTTGGTTATCAAAGATTACATCTCAGCCCGAGCCTCATTAATTCTGGAGAAATGTTCCTCTACGGTAATAAAAATCAATTGCTAAATATCCTGAGTACTGCCCAAGCAGATTCTCAAGATCACTATCCTTTGGAGCAATTATTGCAGGCTGAATTTGTAGTTTTACCTAGTAACTTAGGCGAATATTTAGGGGAATTTGCTAATTTCCCGGCGAATGGTGAATGGCTGCCACCTAGTGAATATGATGTGGCTAAGGTAGTCTTTTATGCCTTTATTCAAAATTGGTTAATTACTGAAGATTTCAAAGAGCTGCCCATGCAGTTTCAATTTCAGGGTAATACTACCGTGAAAATTTACGAAAGAACTCGACCAACTGCGATCCAAAATGCTATTAACACCTTAGCGGCGATGCAAGCAGAAATTAAAGAATTGCCCGGTTCTCAATTGCCTTGGATGAGTTTGAGTAATTGGCTAAACAGCACGACTATTTTATCCGAAGGTAATGATGCTTATACCTTGGTTGCTTTCCCTACCGAAGACCCTCAACCTTGGGTGCGATCGTTCCTTTATCTATTCCCACCTACTGAAACTATCAAAATCACTGGCAATGTCAATTTCTATTACCCTTTCTGTCAAGATTTATCCTTTGGATTGAAACTATTCGATTATCAAGGTAAGCTAATTAGCTCGACAAAGACTCAGAAATTCACCAAAGATTCTAGTTGGGAATTTTCCCTCAATAATCCTCTAGAAAAAGCCTATTTAGTTCTAGAAACTCTGCCAAGAACTAAAAATGGTAAATCAGCCCACTCCTGTGGTTTTTGGCTCAATGAAGTAAAAATATCAAATTAGTTATGTCATCGCCATTGGTCAACATACCAAAACTGGGGCGATCGCTATTTGGGCTAGCCCTTAAATAAGCAAGAGTTTGCGGTAATGCTGACCAAACAGACAGCATTGTTTTCTTGGACTCTAGGACAACTATCCACAGGTAGTCACGCAATATTAGGATATCTATATAAAGTTTCTAGGCTCGATCGATCACTAGCCTTAATCTCAGATAGTTGATGGTGCCATTCTGGAAAAAAATCTGCTGATTCGCTACGACTTAATCCAAATTTATTATCTGCTTCAGCGATCGTAGTGATGGCTTCCGTAACAGCAATTACTTGCATAAATACTTCTGGCTTAGTTGTAATAGTTTAGTCGTAATGGTGTTGCAATAATTATAGTCCCTTGATTAGAGGCTATTTATAAGGTTAAATTTTCCGCCCCCGCCGGGGGCGGAAAATTTAACCTTATAGCCACTTTATAAATGACCTCTTATCCCGGTTTTATAATAATACTAAACTCAGTTTTATTACTGTTCTAATTTTCAAGGGATTGAAAAAATAGTACCTAGCGGTTACAACCTTTTTAATCCCTCTAAGGTTACTGAATGACTTAGCATCGCTATATCCTTTTGAATATCTCAAGAAATGCAACGTATTCTACTTACAGAAAAAGTCCTGTAATATAATTGCAATTAAGATTGCATTTTAGGTGGATTTAGGTAGATAAATAATTTAGACGAACCATGATTCAAGAGTTGCTAGTTGGAGATAAGGTCGCCATAGTTAAGCTTCCTAGCTATATTAAAACTGCTGATCCAATGCCGATGCTGCGTCCTCCAGATATTTTGGCGGTGGGAGAGGAAGGCATGATTATCGATCGCCGTCCCGGTGGCTACTGGGGTGTTTTGTTTGCTAATAAAGGAGCTTTTTTGCTAGATAGTCAATACCTTCAGAAAATTCCTGAATAAACAATTAGCTACCATCCCTAGTGAAAATTAAACTAAAAATCAAACTCCACTATCGTTTTGCTCCAAAGTAGTGGCAAAGCTCTTCTGGGGTGTCCATTGGATTGCTCCATGCTCTCCTGTCCAATAAACTCTAGTTTGAGATTGTTGCAGTGCTTGGAGAGTATTCGGCGCAATTTGGTTGCTAGATGCGATCGCTACTTTAGTTTCTACCTCTTTTAATAAACTTGGCTCTAAGTTTTCTCCTAGCCAAAATAAGGCATCAAGATTCTTGAGATTAATTTCCTGTACTAGCGGTAATAATTGTTTTTGTTCCTTGGTATCAGTCTTGCCTAAAAATAACCAATTCTGATTATTAAAGCCCAACTGAAAAGCTGGGATAGTGTTATCTACAATCTTTAATTTCAGCCCAGCAAAATCTATTTCTTGGCCTGCAATTAGATTTTCTTGATTAGCCGTTAAAGCTGCTTGATTTTGATCTGAAGCTAATGTATAGAATTTCTCGATTTTCTGATTTAGCTTTTGAGTTGTAGGGTTTAGGTTGACTAGGGTATCTATCGTATTTATTCCTTGCTGTTGCAGAAAAGGATTTAGGGTAAAGTTAATAGTGTTAGCTTTGCTAGAGTGAATTAAACCAACTTTTCCTTGGTTTTGAATCACAATCACCTGTTCTTTAGAAGTTGCTAGAAGAGTTAATTGTACTAGTTGTTTTTGGTAGTACCAGTTGGGGATAAGAATAATAGCGATCGCACCTAAACTAACTAACCACCAATACTTTTGCAGTTTGGGCATCAGCCAGATGGCAATAATCATGCCATAGACTAATAACATTTGCCCTAGGGAGATTTTTCCGACAGCAATTATATTTCCCGGTACATTACTAAAGAAATCTACTAGATTAATTAATCCCCAGAGTGGCAGGTTCAGTAAATAAGCGATCGCACTTCCCGCTAGGGAATAAATTACCGCTGCCAAAGCACTAACTACTCCACCCAAACTAATTACACTGACTAAAGGTGTACTGAGAACATTAACAAAAATACTATAGGTACTAAAAATACTAAAAACATAAAATAGCAAAGGCAATGTCCAGATAGATGCTGCCAGAGGTACGGCAATTAATGCCGCGATCGTACTCGGCAACCAATCTAATCTTTTCGTGATGGGTTCTACTGTTGTCACTAAACCAAATGTAGCTAAGAAACTAAGCTGAAACCCCAAATCCCAGATCCACAAAGGGTTATTAATCAACAGCAAAGTTGCGGCAAAAAGTAGAGAACCTAGAGGCTTGATTTTTCTCTCTAACAAAACAGCTAACAAAACCCCAAACCCCATCACTCCGGCTCTGGCAACGGCTGGTTGCCACCCAGCTAAACTAATAAAAATAAATAACCCAAGACAACCGGCTGTGAATTGAATCTTGTTAGAGTATCTTTTGGTGATATATAGCAACGCTCCAAGCAGTAAAGATACCTGAAATCCTGATGCCGCAAGGACATGAGCTAATCCAACTGCCACAAATTTATCCTTGATATCGGAGGGTAAATCTACTGCTCGACTGCCTAACACCATCGAACTAAGCAGTTGCCCCGCCGGACTACCCAGCCAAAGAATTTGTGATCGAGCAATCTTTTGCCTCACCTGCCACCAGCCCCACTTTGGAGCATCGCTGAATTGTCGACTAGTTAAGCTGAGAAACTTCCCAGTAAATCCCGCAAAACTTCCTTCTTTAGCCAAGAAAGCCCGAAAGCTAAACCCACTAGGATTTGCTGCCCCTTGAGGTTCGTACAAATTCCCACTGACCTTTACCTCATCTCCGGGGTAAATGCCTGTGGCTTGCAGCATTGGCACCGTCACATAGAGATTCCCCGTAGCTACCTCGGTTTTATCTGGCTCTAGCTGTATTTGCTGAGTCTCTAGCCAAAACCGAACTTTGTAGCTCCGGGTCAGCATCGGCATATCTTTGACTACGCCCTGAACTGTCACCAATTCACTTTTGGGCTTGCCCTCTAATTGCTTCAGAAATTTACTAACATCATTAAAAGCTGGACTGGGCTGGCGATACCAGAAATATAAAATTGCTAGAGTAGCAATTAATCCAGCCACTAGCCAGTTACGAGCACTAGGGGCAGTCCTGACCATTTGGGGAATGGCGATCGCTGCCCCGATCCCGATCGCCAAAGTTCCTAATACTGGTATCGCCAACTGCAAAACGGGCAAGCTAGAAACATCACGGTCAGGCAGATTCCAGATCGCCGTAGACAGCAATCCCCAGATATAAGCCAAACAGAAAAGCACCCCACTTGTCGCCGTCATTAGATTGCTAAACCCAGTTTTAACCCCAATAATCCGTGCAGAAATAGTAAAGACAGAGCAATACTGCCTAAGTAAGCATGGGCAGCCCGCAGAGCGGGTTTATTGCCTAAAAAGCCAGAGCCAGAAATCACACCATTTATGCCCAATAAAATTAGCACCCCAGAACCTGTCCAAAAGTGGGGACTTTCCAAAATTGGTTTGTGTTGCATGACCAAAGAAAGTAAACCACCTGTATAGCCCGCCGCTAAAAAGAAAAATAGCCAAGGAGCCAGTTGGCGATGATCAAGCTTACTTTTTAAGGCTGCTTTTTCATCGGCTACTAACCTACCCCGCCATCCCGCCAGTCCGACAAAACTGCCCATCACTAGAGCCACGATCGCCATCATCAAGGGATGACCCCAATGCACAATCACCTCCGGCACACCCAAGCTCCGAAACTGCTGGGCGATCGGCTCTAACAACTCACTTAAACTGGCTCCCATAAAAAAATCCTAAGTTGATCACTAATAATTTCTTTAATAATTTCTTTTGATTAACTGGACAAAACTGCTGCCTGCTCTGCAGCAGCCGTCTTCAGTAAAGGGAATCCCAATTCCTCCCGCTGTTGCACATACAGAAGAGCCACTTGTCTAGCTAACTGTCTAATTCTACCAATATATCTAGTTCTTTCTGTCACCGAAATCACTCCTCTAGCATCCAAAAGATTAAAGGCATGGGAACACTTCAGTACATAGTCCAAGCTAGGTAGGACAAGTTTCCTAACAATCAACTGCTTGGACTCTTGCTCGTATAACTCAAACAGGTTAAACAACAACTCTGGGTTAGATGCCTCAAAGTTATAGGTACATTGCTCAATTTCTCCCTGAAAATGCACATCGCCATAGGTAACCGTCTCATTCCATCGAATTTTTACCAACGCATCCACATTTTGCAGATACATCACCAATCGCTCTAAACCGTAGGTAATCTCGATCGATACCGGATGACAATCAATGCCACCGCACTGCTGAAAATATGTAAACTGCGTCACTTCCATCCCATCCAGCCATACTTCCCAGCCCGTACCCCAAGCTCCAACGGCTGCATCTTCCCAGTTATCCTCTACAAACCGAACATCATGTTCTTCCGGCTGAATCCCCAAAGCCCTCAAGGAATCTAGATAAATATCTTGAATATTGTCTGGAGAGGGTTTAATTAATACTTGATATTGATAATAGTGTTGAAATCGATTTGGGTTCTCTCCATACCGTCCATCCCCCGGACGACGGCACGGCTCCACATAAGCCACCGACCAAGGCTCTGGTCCCAATGCCCGCAAAAAAGTATGAGGATTCTTCGTCCCTGCCCCCTTCTCCACATCATAGGGTTGAGCAATTAGACAACCGCGATCGCCCCAAAACTTGTGTAGAGATAGAATTACCTCTTGGAAACTCATGGTCATAACTAATTACCTAAATTACCTAGTCAAAATAACTAGACTATTATGCCTCAAATCCTTGCTAAAGAAGCTACTTACTCCATTACCTATGGCAAACTAGCTTACTTCATTGGAAGGATCGCTCATCAAGAATGACCCTCGATCGAGATTAATTATCAAGGCTGACTCTTGCCTACCCTCAATTCCGAATTAATTCCAAAATCAATTTAAACGCCATAACCCTTATCTAGCAAGAGCTTTGCCCCTTCTCCTAAAGCACCTCAAAACAAATTCCGCCAAAAAGCTTGACAAACCCTTTCAAGTTTGTTAATTTTGTAAATGCGCGGTTCGGAAGAACGCGGCGCACCGAACCAAGAAAATTGTATAGTTTGAGAGAGAGACAAATAAGAAAGTAAGTCCTGTAATAATAGTATAGCCTAAAACAAACAAAACCAAAATGGAGAGTTTGATCCTGGCTCAGGATGAACGCTGGCGGTATGCTTAACACATGCAAGTCGAACGGAGTAGTAATACTTAGTGGCGGACGGGTGA
>CALRPI020000041.1:0-46574 GCA_943370025.1 Phormidium lacuna HE10JO
AACCAATCTGTAATTGATTCTCAAGGTCGGGTCATCAACACCTGGGCTGACGTGATCAACAGAGCAAACTTGGGTATGGAAGTAATGCACGAGCGCAATGCTCACAACTTCCCTCTTGACCTAGCTGCTGTGGAAGCTCCTTCCATCAATGGTTAGTTCTTGAGACTCTAAGTCTAATAATCTGAGCTAGGTTTCTAGCCGAAAGCACCTCCGTCGCTGGAGGTGCTTTTATTTTGTAGGATTTATGCACTATCAACTATAGCCATTGCCAAGTAGATTGTGCTGTGGAACCCCCGCGAAACGGAGACCACAACCAAAATCATCTCAACCCCCATACACTTGAAAAGTGCTATAACGAAAATAAAAAGCCCTCCTTGAAAAAAGGAGGGGAGCATTATCAAAATTTAGTATTTACAGCACTTTGTGCTCAAATGAGACACAGCACAAATATTGAAAGTCCTATCAATTTTGGATTTGAGAGTGGGTGGCTGTAGCCACCCACTCTCAAACTGGTGTAGCAAAAAATTTAGCGTCTGCCTTTGTTAGGAACTTTGTTGAGGTAATCAATGCTAAAGGAAGAAATACTTTGAGCATAGTTGCCTTTGTTATTTACCGCAGCAGCCAAAGCACGGAACTTGCCGGGATCGCCTTCGGCCAAGCGGCGGGTTTGAGCTTGCTTGCTGTAGAATTTCTCCAAGGTAAAGCGCCAGTCAGTGGTGGTGGTTCCGGCGACAGCTTGGAAATCTTCGCCGTAGCGAGGAGTGATCAAGTTAAAGGGACGATTTTGCTTGCGTCGTTGTTGGTAAGGAACGGTAAAATCTCCAAAAGCGAGGGTATATTCTTCGCTGTCGAGGAGAGCATCAATAAATCCGCTAAAACCAACAGTGCCCATTTTGATAGACCAAGCAATTTCTTCTTCTTTGTTGTAAGAAGTCCGACCAAGAAATCTTTGTAGGCAAACATTCACAAGGCGATAGTTGTTATTCACGGAGACAACTAAACGATAAAAAGCCTCAGATTTTGCCAAGCCCCGCATGTAGTCCCGGATAGTCAGGGAGCCATTTTTTAGCTGGGATTCTAGATTTTTTTGACGGTTGAAACTCAGGATTTCGTGTTCACTAAATACTTGACGATAGGCAGCGTAGATTAAACTTTCCACATCGCTAGAGGAAGAGCAATCTTCCCAACGATAGATGTAGGGAGTGTCTTCGTTGAGATCGCCGACTCCGAAGCTCTTGACTCTTTGGTTTTGGCTGCTAGGTTTGTAATCGAGTAATGGTATAGCCATTTGTAATTCTCCTGAGGTTAAGTTGGGTTTAATTTGGGAATTAATTGATTAAAGGATTGTGCTTAAAGCTATGGTTGCTGCAATTAGCTTATTGCTAGCGGTTTCTAGCGGCAGGGGAAGCCAGAAGCAGTGTTGATGGAGGCAGGGACGGGGGTAGTATCCTTGCGGGTCATATCAGGAATTTTGATATTATCCAAGCGGACATTGGTGACGTAGGTAATTCCTCTGGGTTGGATCGATCGAGCCATATCCAAGAAATTATCCACTGCGCCCCATTTGTAGCGCTCATCTTCTAACTTATCTCGCCAGTAACCACCGTACCGGGGGGTAACGAGGTTAAAGGGACGGTCTTTATAGCGGCGGCGTTGGTAGGGAACCGTGGTATCACCAAAGTTTTCTTGATATTCTACCGAATCAATCAGGCTATCAACAAAGCCACCCCAGCCGGCAGTGGCAGTGGTGATTGACCAAGCGATCGTCTCTTGGTTGTTGTAGGGCGATCGTCCCAGCAATCTCTTCAGACAAAGTTCCACAATCCGGTAGTTAGAATTAGTTTCCACTACTAATTTGTAGAAAGCATCAGATTTAGCACAGCCCCGCATGAAATCCTTGACGGTGATCGATCGATTCTTGAGTTGAGATTCTAAATTAGTTTGCCGATTATTTTTAAGAATGGCGTGTTCACTAAAAACTTGGCGGTAGGCAGCCCAGATCAGGTCTTCTAGATCGCCACTACCGCTACAGTCTTCGAGGCGATAGATACGGGGAGTATCTTCATTGGGCACTTCATAACCAGCAACGCGCTGATTTTGGGAAGCAGGTTTATAACTAAGTAAGGGAATTGACATGGTGAGTTATGGGTAATTAACTAAACTAAACCTAGACCTTGCGGATACTGGGGATGTAGCTATAGGGTAGGCTAACCTGAGTTGTCCGCAGTTTGGGAGTATCAGAGTTATCGTTGCTTGTATCTAGGAGGGGACTACTAGAAGCTTGGGAACAAGCTCGATCGGCAAAAGGTTGATAGTTGGGCTGATTGGGAATAAGTCCTTTCGCCATCGCCAAGAAATTGCTCGGAATTGCTTGCCGGACTTTGGGGGTACTTGGTCCTTCACCGTAGGTTTTGACTTGGTAGTACGATCTACCCTCTAGGGCAATCTGCCGAGTGCGCCAGTAATCGCTGTAGCGGGGATTAACCAAATTAAAGGGGCGATCGCCAAATCGCCGACGTTGGTATGGCACCGTATCTTCCCCAAAGTTTTGGCGGTATTCATCATTGTCTACTAGGGCATCAATAAAACCATGCAAACCCTTGGTGGCAATCACGATCGACCAAGCAATCTGCTCATCTAGACCATAGCTGGCACGTCCCCAAAAGCGCTTAAAACTAATATCGACTAAGCGGTAATTAGAATTAGTGTCCGCCACTAGTTGGCGATAGACTTCTGATTTGCCTAAGCCCCGGATAAATTCCCGGAGGGAAATGGCTTGATTGCGAAGTTGAGATTCTAAAAAAGGTTGACGGTAGCTTTCTAAAATTAGATGTTCACTAAAAATCTGCCGATAGGCTGCCCAAATCACATCGTTAATTTCGTTATCAGAAATAACATCATTAAAGCGATAGATCATCTGATCATCTTCATCGGGTATTTCGTAACCATCTACCCGCTGATTTCGGGTAGTAGGCGTAACTTTTAATAGGGGTAATGACATTTTTTTGTGTTATTTTTGCTTTCTCCGCTGTTATTTATTTGTTGAGTAAGCCAGTTATCAGTTATCAGTTATCAGTTATCAGTTACTTGTGCTGAGCGAAGTCGAAGCATCAGTTATCAGCAAATATTTACTGTTCACTGTTTACTGTTCACTGTTCACTGTTTACTGCTAACTGAACCCTTGCCCGCACCGATCGATCCTGCTCTCGGTGTTGGTATTGCTCCAGAAAATCCCCTACAGTTTGCCCTAGTGCCTGATTTCTCATCCCTAGAGTCTGCAAACCGACAACCCCTGCATAGCGAATTGACCAATCCCCACTTTCACAAAGAGAAGTCAGGGCAGTAAATATCTGCTGCTGGGTATCAGCTTGGGCTGAGTCTGGCAAATCTTGCCACCGGAGATTCCCCAATCCCTTTGCCGCTGCCCGCCGGACGCTGGGGGCAAAATCGACAGTCGCCGCTTTGATCAATACCTCTAGGGATTGCACCGAGGCAATAGTCGCCAAGCACCGCATAGAATAAGCTCTAGCTCCATAGTTATACTCATCCATTTGGGTAATTAAAGCTTCCACAGCCCGATCGCCCCAAGCAATGACTGCACCAAGGGCGATCGCCGAAGCAGCAGGATTGTTGTAGCCAAACACCGCAATCAAAGCCGGAATTGCCGCCGGTGACTGGGAACCCGCCAAAGCTCGCACCGCTGCGATGAGAGTCTCTGGAGATTGGGCTTGCTCTACAGCTTGAATTTGGGCTTGCACCAGTTGATCGGTCGGATTAGTTCCAGCATCGGTCAAGGAATTAAGCATGGACAATGGTAATGGTCTTAATCAACAAATATAGATGTTATCAACTAATCATTTATTATGAATTTATGTAAAACAAATTGGCTTTTATTTACATAAGTTTACATAGAACTAATTAGTAACTGCATCCTAGCTGATCATAGGATAAAAGGGGCTGGGTAGCAATCTAGAAACACTTTGATCTCTAGGAATATTGCGACTATTTATGAGTAGCAGTTCCCAGTCCTAGTTAAGATTTATTAAGCATTTTCTAGATTCCATTCTTGCTGTAATTGTTGCTGATGAGATTGGAGGTTTAAGGCGATCGCTGCCCAGTTAATTTCTGGGGATTGTTGGTGGCTGATTAATTCTCCTGCTTGGAGATAAATTAGACTAGTGGCAAATTGTTGGGCAATTTCTAACTGGTGATTCACCATCACGATCGTGGTTTGTTGTTGCTGATTCAGGTCAAGGAGGAGCTTGATCAGAACCTCTGCCCGTCCTTGATCTAGGGCAGAAGTGGGTTCATCCAACAGCAACACCGGGGGTTGGAGTACCAAAGCCCGACAGATACCTACCCATTGCCGTTGCCCTAGAGATAACTGCTGCTCGGTACGCTCTAGCCAAGTCTTGGGAATTTGGAACTTGGCAATCCAGTTATCGAGGGTTTTCTGAATTTTGGCTAGAGGTAGCTTTTGCAAAACTAGAGGATAAGCTAAAGCTTCTTGGACAGTCATTTCCAATAACCGCACCTCCTGACTCACCAACACTATTTGGCGGCGGAGGGTGGTGGGGGCGATCTGGCTATAATCTTGTCCCTGAAGCTGCAAACTGCCAGAGGTGGGGCTGATTAAACGATTGAGTAACCTAAGCAAAGTAGTCTTGCCAGCTCCCGATGCGCCGATAATTGCCAAGCGATCGCCCTGTGGCACTTCCAAGGAAATATCTTGAAGTAAATACTGATCGGTAATCGGGTTAGTCAGACAAACTTTTTTTAGGGTTAACATCAGGAGATCATTGGAATCTAGACTATTTAAGTAAATTGGCAAATAAATCTTTGATTGTGAGTTGGAGATCGATCGCAAACTCTGGCATGGGCAGAATGCTCTCTAACTCATCAAACACTTCAATTTCTTGCTTAGGGCGATAGATAAATACAGCTTTATCATCAGGGTCAATCAGCCAGCCCATTTTAGTCCCAGCCTTGAGACAGTACAAAATGTTTTTGGTAACCTTTGTTTGACTTTGATCAGGTGAGAGAATTTCAATTGTCCAATCTGGAGCAATTAGAAAGGAATTAGAAATCTCTCCATTTTCATCACTCGGAATGCGATCGTACTCAAAGACTGCAATATCTGGAACGATCGATCTTGTATCAAAAGTACACCGCAATTCAGTAAACGCCCTAGCAATAGATTGCGATTTCAATGCCCGATTAATAATTGCTGCCAACTCCGCTTGAATAATGCTGTGCTTCCCTTGGGGCATATTTTTCTGGCTCACCTGACCATTCATATATTCACTAGCAGGCTTCGTTTCTGGTAGTTGCAGAAATTGCTCAAGAGTCAGAGATTGAAAACTTTGTACCATCTGAAAACTCCTAGACTTTAAAAAATCATTTCCCCCCTTTTGAAGGGGGGCTAGGGGGGATCGAGGTTTAGTAGTCTAACAGTAATCTATTACTACCTATGACGCTAAATTAACACCAGCGAAGGTGTTGCGCCATTAAAGTAATGCTGATCTTACTTTTCTAACAAGCTTCTCAGCATCCACGCATTTTTCTCATGGAGTTGCATTCTTTGGGTCAGCAGATCCGCTGTCGGTTCATCGGCAGCTTTGTCAACTATGGGGAAGAGCGATCGAGCAGTTCGGGTGACAGCTTCTTGACCTTCTACCAAAAGCTGGATCATTTCTTCTGCCTTGGGGATGCCCATAGTTTCTGGAATCGAACTCAGGCGGCTATAGTCGGCATAGGTTCCGGGAGCCGGGAAGCCCAAAGCCCTGATTCTTTCGGCGATCAAATCCACCGCCAAAGCCATCTCTGTGTATTGGGTTTCAAAGAGCAGGTGCAGGGTTTGGAACATTGGTCCGGTGACATTCCAGTGAAAATTATGAGTTTTTAGGTACAAGGTATAGCTATCAGCTAGTAATCTGGATAAACCTTCGGCAATTTCCTTGCGATCGGCTTCACTAATTCCAATATTGACACTCATGATTGACTCCTTAAATTTTGAGAATATTACCTAATGCCCAATCAAAAAAAGTTCACCTTTTTTTGATTTAAATCCTTATACAGCAAGCTACTCAGAATCTCAGTTGTATCGAGTATTGAGTAAGATAGTAACTTAAGGTTAGGCATAGGCAGCAGCCGGAAATTTGCAGTATTGCTACTCTACTTCTAGCACATCGATCGCTTCAAATGCTATCCAGCACCACTCCCGCCTCCACCGAGAGAATCTGAGAATTATGGAGCCAATCGGCATCAAAAGATCCCAGATGGGTTGTGGTGATCAGGGTTTGAAAGCGGTCTTGAATTGTCTCTAGCAATTGATTTTGACGATGCAGATCCAACTCTGCCAATACATCATCTAGTAATAATAAAGGTGCTTCCCCCACCACTTCCTCGATGAGTTTTAATTCTGCCAATTTCAATGCCAGTACCAAAGTTCGTTGCTGTCCTTGGGAGCCGTAGAGCTTGGCGGCAGTTTCATTGATCAAAAACTCAATATCATCTCGGTGAGAACCGACTAAACTAGTTCCTTGGCGGTGTTCAGGAATTCGTCGCAGTTGAATTTTCTCCAAGAATGCCTCCTGCACCTTCTCTGGATCATCATCAGGAATCTGCACATTCGGCATATATTTCAGGGTGAGAATTTCGGTTTTGCCACTGATTTTGGTATGCCAATCTTGGGCGATCGGAGCCAATCTTTCTAAGACCCTTGCCCTGCGTCTTGTCACCCTAGACCCCGCAGTGGCTAACTGGGCATCCCAGAGGGCTAATTCCTCACTGAAAATATCTCCAGATTCACTATGCTGTAACTTTTTCAGCAGGGCATTACGTTGGCGAAGAACTTGATTATATTGCTGGAGAATGTGGGCATAGATGGGTTCAATCTGCATCAGGATCGTATCTAACCAACTCCGCCGCCTTTCGGGTGCACCCCGGACTAGCTCTAGATCTAAGCTGGAAAACTGGACGGCGTTTAGGCTACCCAAAAAATCCATGTGCCTTTTCATGGGCTGCTGATTGACCCAAATACTTCGCCTTGCCCCAACTCGGAGGTTAATTACTAGGTCTAGGTTGCTGTGTGCTCTTTCCAGAAAAGCAGTAATTCTGCTTTCATTCACTCCTTCTAAAATCAACTCCCGATCGCGGGTCGATCGATGGCTTTTCAGGGTTGCTAATAATTCCACCGCCTCCAACAAATTCGACTTGCCCTGGGCATTATCCCCTAGCAGGATAGTCTTGGGAGCAGTAAACTCTACAGTTTGATCTCGATAGTTCCGAAATTGTTGCAGGTGTAGAGTTTTTAAGTACATTGATCACAATCAAGAATAAATCCTATAGGACTTAGGCACTTGCTGGCGCGGAGTGCCAGCAAGTGCGTCTAAATGCGGAAGTCCTAATTTTACAGCAGTTTGAGAGTGGGTGGCTACAGCCACCCACTCTCAAACCCAAACATGGATGGGATTTTCAATATTTGTGGCGTGTCTCATTTGCACGCAAAGTTCTGTAAAATATTTCCCCTACCTGCGGCAGGGGAAATATTTTGGGAATACTACATCGCTAGTTTCTTTCCAACCATTTTTGAGCATTCAGGCGCTGGGTGATCCCAAAAACTAGTAGGTCTAAGCTAACTTTTCGTTCATCAATTAAGAAGGACTCCACGGCGCTGGGTTTTCCACCATTGTTGGTATAGGAAAAAGCCTTGAGTCCATTGATACTTGCCTCTGGAAAATAAAGATTAAACTGCCGTTCGCCTTTATTCCAAATCCCTGTAACTTGCCAGCATTTTTCTACGCCACCACTGATGGGCAGGGGTTCCTCCGTAAAGGAAATGTACAAATCACTAATCCCATTACTGGCGAGGGTCTTAGTTAGGGCAGGGACATAATCTTGCTGGATAAATTCAGTAAATGGCTTATCTTCAGGGGCGGGGGGCTTTTCCTTCTTTGCTTTGGGAGCTACTTCGGGGGTGGGAGTCTTAGTTTCTTCTGTCATAGGTGGAGTGGATTATGCTAGAAAATATTTTATTCCCTTGATCCTACCCTAGTCGGTGCAGTAGCGGGAAGGAAATATCCGCCTAGTTTCCTACATACTGTTTTGCCAAACCAGCTTTTTTAATTAATTGCTGCTCTTCCACCATCATCATTCCATACTCCACTAAGCGAGCTAAATTAAAATAGGGTTTGGTGAATTTAGGGATGCCTTCAGAGCTATTCACCAACCGCGAAGCAATATTTTCTAAGCCAATTTCTTCAATGAATTGGAGGACTTTGGTATCATAAATTCTCGATCGCAAAGCACTATAAAAATCAATAGATTGGTCAGGGAATCGATCGATAAACTGGCTAATTTCTGCCGTTGACAAGCCATCTTCCGAGAAAATTCCCGCAACAATGGCTAGGCGATCGTCTCGATCGGGTTCCCAATAAAATTTATCCATTCTGCCATCCCGAATTAAGGGAGCATAGAGGGTGGCAAAATCGTTGCCAGTAACAATGATCGGCACTCGATGCAGAGGCGTAGAGTCATAACTGCCCGGCAATTGAACATTGGTAGGATTATCAGCAATATTCATGAGGGTACCGTGGACTAATTGATTATTCACCGTGTATTGGGTTAACCCATCCACCCGCCCCACCCCGGCATCTAGGTCATTAATCAACATCACACACATCTTGCCCCGGACTTTGATCATCTCCGCTGCTTCTCGATACCGGAGGCGAATTAACCGAGAAGGATCCCCAGCATCGGGGCTTTCCATTTCCCCCGCCGACATCCGCACCGCCTCGATCCCCATTTTTTTGAAAATCAACTCACATTGAAAAGTTTTCCCCTCGCCTTTGCGCCCATGAACTCCTAGAAGTAGAGGCGTTTGAACTTGGGGTAATTCAATGAAGTTTTTGGCAATATGCACAGCTAATTTATTGAGAAATCGAGGCGAAATGTAATAGCTCATGGTTTAGTGAAGTTAGTGGTTTTGAGAGCAGATAGCTGTCGCCGCTTGCTCTCAAACTACTGTAAATTAATCATCCCCCAAATAGCTTACTGCCAATGCCTTGAAACATTACCCAAGAGAGGAAAAAATTGGCAATGAAAATTGCTAGGAGGGACGTGACTACCGCCGTAGTAGTAGACTGCCCCACCCCTTTGGCACCGCCGGTGGTGGTCAAACCCCAGCTACAGCCAATGACGGCGATCATACTGCCAAAACAGGCAGCTTTGATCGCCGCAGCTACCAAGTCTCCTGTTTTTAGTAAGGTTCGGGTAGACTCCAGAAAGGTATCTTGGGGAATACTATACAGAATACTAGAGATGAATAGACCCCCGCTTAGTCCGGTGACGATCGAAATAACTGTTAACAAGGGCAGCATCAAACAACAACCCAAAACCCTAGGGATTACTAGGTAATCGATCGGGTCAGTTTTCAGCATTTTTAGGGCATCAATTTGTTCCGTAACTTGCATGGTGCCAATTTCCGCCGCAAAGGCAGAACCCACCCGCCCGGCTAAAATTACTGCCGTCAGCACTGGAGCCAGTTCCCTCGTCAGTGCCAGAGCTAATACTCCACCCACTAGATTAGTTGCCCCGAAGTTAATAAATTCTTTTGCCACTTGGATTGTGAATACCATGCCCACAAAGATCGCTGTGACTAGGGCAATGGTCAAAGATTCAGGACCAACGATCGCCATCTGTTCAATCAGGTTACGGCGATGAATTTTTCCCCGCAGCAGGTGGACTATCACTTGTCCTCCCAAAAAAGTGGCACTGATAAGACGATCGAACCAGCGACGAAGATCAGAGGTATTTTTTGCCATAGGTACAGTCAGTTACTTCCCATCGGGTGCCTCAATGCGGAACCGCTCCACGGAGGTAAGGAGGTCACGGGCAACGCTGACCAGATTTTGCAGGGAGCCAGAAACTCGTTGCGCTTCTTGGGAGGTCTCTTGGGCGGTGAGTTCCACCGATTGCATAACTTGCGTCACCGCGCGGGAAGTCAGGGTTTGTTCCACCGTATCGGCGGTGATCGATCGCACCAGAGCATCAATCCGGTTGGATACTTGGATAATGTCTTCTAGGGCGCGTTTTGCCTGTTCTGCCCGTTTGGTTCCCTCAATAACCTGAGTCACCCCTTCTTCCATTGCCGTCATTACCGAGCTAGTTTCACTCTGAATCTGCAATACGATTTGTTCAATTTCTCGCAAAGATTTGGCAGATCGATCCGCCAACTGCCGGACTTCATCAGCCACGATCGCAAACCCCTTGCCTGCCTCCCCCGCCCGTGCCGCCTCAATACTGGCATTCAGAGCTAAGAGGTTCGTCCGGGAGGCGATCGCCGAAATCGCTGCCACAATCTTAGAAATTTCCTGCGAAGATTCCGCCAATCGTTTTACCTTCCGGGTGGTTTCTGCTACCGTTTCTCGAATTTGCAAGATCCCCGCCACCGTTCTTTCCACCGCTTCCCCTCCCTTGAGGGCGGTGGTGGAAGCTGTCCGGGCAACTTCTTCGGCTTCTCTGGCGCTTTCTGCCACCCGTTGAATGGAGTCGGTCATTACCTTGACTGAGTTGAGGGTGACCGCTAATTCTTCCGCTTGCCGAAGAGCATCACTGGAGAGCGATCGAGCAAAGGATTCATTATCGTTTGCCCCCTTGGTTACCTGCCGGGCGGCTCTGGTTACCTGTTGGACAATTTCTCTGAGGTTCTGAATTGTCAGGTTAAAGGAATCTGCCACGGCTCCCAGTACGTCGGCGGTCACCTCCGCCTGCACGGTCAAATCTCCCCTCGCCGCTCCTTCCACATCGTCCAAGAGCCGAATTACCTGTCTTTGCAGATCTTCCTTAGCCTGTTCCTGCTCGGCGGCTTTGCGTTGCGCCTCGCTAGTTGTGGTCAGGATCACCCGGGACATCTGATTAAACCCCGTCGCCAGCTTGCCAAACTCATCTTCGGAAAAAACCGTTGCTGTAGCGCTGAGGTTGCCTTGGGACACGGACTCAAATTGGGCTTGGAGATTGTCGGTCGATCGCCTAATTTGGTTGCTAGTCATTTTGCCCAGGAACCAAGCCGTGCCGAAGCTAGCGGCTCCCGCAGCTAGGGTCATCAAGCCCCCAGTCAGACGCAGATGAGGCACCACCACTTCTCTCCCTTCCGGTGGAGCCGTACTAGCTGCCCCAAAAGATACGATCGCCACCGCCACCGCCGAAACAATTCCTGTCGCCGCTGCTACAATCCATTGTTTTTTGTGGAGAGGGGCATTCTCGATCGGCGCAAGGAAGCCTTGATCCACCATGACCAAGGGATTTTCTGCCCCGGTGGATTCTAGGGCAAAACTAGGCATTTGCTCATCAGCTCCAAGACTAAATATTTCTTCCTCAGAACTAATTTTGCTACCAGCAGATATATCTTGATCAAAGTTGCTAGATTTGGTTCCGCCACTACTGACATAGCCAAAATTCATACTTCCCGGCTCGGAAGAGAGATTATCTGAGTCATCTATATCAAAATTAGAAATGGCACTTAGATCATCATCAGCCCCAAAAACATCAAATTCTTCTAGAAAGTCTGAAGTCATGGGTTCTGAAGAAAGACCACCGGACATATCATCTACCCCAAAATCATCATTTGAGCTTCTCCTACCACTAAAATTTCTGGAGGTAAAACCGTTGCCACCCCCAGAACCGAAGTTAGTAGAAGGCTGTCCATAGGTTGACTCAGCTCCATTATCTAAGCCATTTTCCCGCGATTGCATATAATTTTGGGCATAACTATTGAAGTGGCCACTAAAGTCTTCTCCACTCATCAGGAGAGTTTCTTCTTCCACCTCTGGGTACCCATCAAAGCCTCCTAGAGGCTCATCTAGGTTATCCTGCTGACTAAATAAATCATTATTGTTGAGATAATCACTTTCAGCCATTCCCCTTAGGGGTTCATGCATCGCAGGGGAAGCACTTTGGCTTTTTATTTCTCCACTAGGCTGCATTAAAAATGTTTCTGGATATTCCTCTTCCATCTCCGTAAATAATTCAGGATTATCTGGCTCATAGGGTTGTTCTTGGTAGTCACCAAAGATTTCATTGCCCGAGTTTTCTGACATCCCGAAAGCTTCCTGTCCACCAGAGGAAAAGTTAAAGGGATCAGCAGCAGATGCATCACCAAATTGGCCAAAGGGAGAGTTGTTGTCAGGGGATGAAAAATCATCACTAAATTGGTCAAAGGGAGAGTTGCTTCCCGGAGAGGAAAAATCATCGCCAAATTGATCAAAACTATCATCAAATTGGGCAAAGGGAGAATCAGCAAGGGCTTCTGGCTGGGAAATAAAGTTGGTGGCTTCGTGTTCAGAAAAGTCATCAAAAGTGCCACCAGCATCTAAGGAAAAGTCCTCTAGAGTAGGATCGGTAAAACTTTGAGGGTCATAATTAGAGCCTGAGTCCCCATTACTAGCCCCACTGCCGCCATCAAAGCTGCCATTGGCAGCAGAAATAGCGTACTCTATTCCACTGTTGGCATAGTCAATAAAATCTTGATTTGGCTCTAGGTCTAGGACAGTTTGATATTGAGCTTTGGCAAGATCGTACTGCTGGAGACCGTAGCAGTAGATATGTCCTCGGAGTAAAGCTGCACTCGGGTCTTGGGGATATTCCTTGACCAATCCATCGATAATTGTGGCGGCTGATTCGTAGTCGCCACGCATATAGGCTTTTTCCGCCTGTCCATAAGTTTGTGTGAAGTTCTTACCTAATGCCATTTGCCATCTCCCTTAACCATGAGAAGTTTGCCTTATTTGCCTTAACCGATATTTACTTTACTTACTCTACTTACTTTATCGACTCTACTTAATCTATTTACTCTATTTATTAATCTATATTAAATACAGATATTAAGTTAAACATAGGGATTAATCCTAGGCTCCCCATCTAGCTGAACGAAGAATTGCCACGTGATCTAGCAATCTTAGTAATTTTTCTGGTTCTTCTTCAAGGCTCCATTCTCCTCGAAGGAAAGGAGCCATGTTATCAGGCACACTGGTTATGGGTTGGAGCTTTTCTGGGTCTAGCCAGCCCATTTGTCCTAGACGATCGATCGCTAGACCCATCATCGTATCTTGATCTTCCACCGCAACTACATAAATTTCGGCTCGATCAGTGTTTAGGGGCATGGCATCTCCTAAAAATTGTCCCAAATCTGATACCCAGATAATTCGCCCTCGAATATTTAGTGTACCTAAAAGTAGGGGTGAGGCGTTAGGAATAGGCGTAATCCGATCGGGAGAAGGAGAAAGGACTTCTCGAATCCCATTGGCGGGTAGGGCAAATTCATTGCCGCTAGGAACATAAAACCGCAGATGCAACTCACCTTCAGGACTTTCTAGCTCCTGAAACTCTGCTTGGTCTTGGTCATTATTAGTTAAAAAATCTAAGTTATCTGCCATGCTGGTCAAATTCCTCTGTCCGCTTACCTAGTAGTATAGATGCCTATAGTTTAGCTGACCGTCTGGGATTTAATAGTTGTAGTTTGCAATTTTATCCTAAATTCTGATGCTGGGGATTTTAGGTCTAGTCTTTTGGGGTGATTTTTGCTGCGCTCTTGATAGCTATTCACCCTAGATTTAAGCTCTGAGTAGTTGTTTCACGGTTCCAATCAATTCTGTAGGTTGAAAGGGCTTAGCAATGTAAGCATCTGCTCCCTGTTTCATCCCCCAGTAGCGATCGAACTCCTCACCCTTGGAAGAACACATGACTACTGGCACATTCTGAGTTTTGGGGTCAGATTTAATCCGCCGGCAAACTTCGTAGCCATTCATCCGGGGCATGACAATATCTAACACCACCACATCGGGAGAAATGCTCAACAGTTGGTCGATCGCATCCTGCCCGTCTATCGCCACAATTACATTTAGCCCGGTTCCCTTCAGGAGATCTGAGATTAATTCCCGCTGGGTGATGCTATCTTCTACTACCAAAACTGTACTCATAACTCCTTCCCTGACAAAATTTTCCCTGTTTTACACTAAAAGCCTTAATTGCTTGTGCCTTGCGGTGACTGGCAATAGATAAGGCTGATCTCATAAGGGTATTAATAACATCTATTTACCCAGATCAGGAACTGCTGATTTTTATTTAACTATACCCCCATTCCTTGCTCTAGGTTACTAATTCTCTAGTTTATTACTTCTTTATTATTTCTTGGTTATTTTTTTAGGCATCTTCTTGCATCATTTGTTCGACAAAATTGGTGGATATTTCTCCAGATCGAAATTTGGGATTGTCCATGATTTTTTGGTGGAAGCCAATGGTGGTAGGTAATCCAGTGATCGCACATTCCCGCAAAGCCCGTTTCATCCGTTTGATGGCTTCTTCTCGGGTTGCCCCCCAGACAATCAGTTTGCCAATTAGGGAATCGTAGTAGGCGGGAATCTCGTAGTCGGTGTATACGTGGGAATCCATGCGAACTCCAAAACCACCGGGGGGCAGGTAGCCGCTAATTTTTCCCGGTTGGGGGCGAAAGTTGTGATCGGGGTCTTCGGCGTTGATGCGGCATTCGATCGCATGGCCGTGGAGTTGAATTTGCTTTTGGTTGAAACGAAGTTTTTCGCCTTGGGCAATCCGAATTTGTTCGGCAATTAAATCCAAACCCGTGATCATCTCGGTAACTGGATGCTCTACTTGGATGCGGGTATTCATTTCCATGAAGTAGAAATTGCCGTGGCGATCGACCAAAAATTCTACCGTCCCCGCCCCAACATAGTTAATCGATTTCGCCGCCATCACCGCCGCCTGCCCCATTTTCTCCCGCAGTCTGGGGGTGAGAATGGCACTGGGAGCCTCTTCCAATAGTTTCTGGTGGCGGCGCTGGATGGAACAATCCCGCTCTCCTAGGTGAATCACGTTGCCGTGACTGTCGCCCAGAATTTGAAACTCAATATGCCGGGGTTGGTCAATGAATTTTTCCAGATAAACTCCCCCATTACCAAAGGCTGCCTCAGCTTCGCCTTGGGCGGCTTGAAAAAGACGGATCAGGTCGGTTTCTTCCTTGACTAGGCGCATTCCCCTGCCGCCACCACCAGCGGTGGCTTTGATCATCACCGGATAACCGATTTTGCGGGCGATCGATACCACTTGTTCTTCCGATTCCACCAAACCATCGCTGCCGGGAATGGTGGGAACTTTGGCTTTCTGCATGGTTTCCTTGGCGGTGGATTTATCTCCCATGGCTTGAATTGCTTGGGGACTAGCACCAATGAAGGTGATCTGGTGGTCGGCACAAATTTCCGAAAATCTGGCGTTCTCCGCCAAGAAACCATAGCCTGGATGGATGGCTGAGGCGTTGTGGGTCAGAGCCGCTGAAATAATATTGGGAATATTTAGATAGCTTTTACTACTGGGAGCTTCGCCAATGCACACAGCTTCATCAGCTAACTGGACATGGAGGGCGTGGCGATCGATGGTGGAGTGGACAGCCACCGTGGCGATCCCCATTTCTTCACAGGTGCGTAAAATTCTTAGGGCAATTTCCCCCCGATTCGCAATTAAAACCTTATCAAATGCCATACTTAGTCGTTAAAAAATAATTATTTAATTAATTTACTGGTTTTTTAATATCCGTATCTAATAGTAATCGTTTGTATAGCTCGATGATTTTTTTTAAATTCTTTTTACTTCTTTTCTCAGAGAAAGCTCACTGCACCATGACCATATTCACGGAAGCTGAATCGCGAAAGACCTCTGCTGATCGTTCTTTGTGGGATATCACTAAAAGCCGTTATGATCTTGGCAACCCTATGATCAAAGGATGAGATTTGCCTAAACATAGGTACTGTAACCACTGCTTGTATGAAGCGCAAAAGATTCATACTGTTCTGAGTTGTCATAAATCTTCAGAGCCAAATGATTCTCAAAATGCAGGGTAAAGGACGTAGGCTCATTGATCAAAAAGCTGCAAACTTTCTGCCCAATAATCTGGTGGACACAATACTTTTCCCGCAAGTCATGAGATATAGACTCATCTACTAATACATCATTTTGATTTGATAGTTCCCATTTTCCCTCAACGTTGATATAGCTACCATCGGTAAAGCTGAAACTAATCTGGAACTCGCCCAACAAAATTTGAATACATTCTTGCCCTACAAGTTCACTCAATGGAAGATTATCAGGAACTCCATACATCAATAATGCCCTCACCCCAACTTAGTTATTTCTCAGAGTAATTGATCTGTAAGGCTTGTATCCTTGTGAAAAAATTGATAGAGATTACTTGCCGATTAATTTGACGGCTCCAATGCCTCCTAGGTAAAGGGCAATCACTGCCCCGCTCAATAAGCTCTGGGTGAGGGGATCGGTAGAAGGTGTGAGGACAGCTCCGAGGATGGTGGCTCCTAGGAGGACGTATTTCCAGCCGGAGAGCATTTTGTTGCTGGAGACTACTCCTAGAAAGGCGAGGAGGATTTGAATAATCGGGATTTGGAAAGCCAGACCAGTGCTGAACATGAGGAGGAGGACAAACTCGAAGTAGCGATCAATCGACCAGATTTGCTCCACCACGCTCTCTCCGTAGTTGATAAAGAAATTCAAGGCAGCGGGGATCAGAGCAATATAGGAAAAAACTAAGCCGAAGAGAAACAAAACACTAGAACCAATGACTACAGGACCAATCAACTGCCGTTCTTTTTTGGTTAAGCCCGGCAGCACAAACTGAATGGTTTGATACAACAAAAAGGGACTAGCTAAAACTAAACCACTATAGCCAGCCACCTTGATCGAAACAAAAAAGTACTCTCCCGGAGCAAGTTGGAGAAATTTTACTCCCTGTGCCGGAACTTCTAGTAGTTGGACGATCGGCTTCACCGCCACAAAACAGCCGACTACGCAAACGGCGATCGCAATCAGCGCGTAAAATAAGCGCATTCGCAATTCTTCAAGGTGATCAAACAGCGACATTTCCACATCATCTACAATTTCGTCTATAGGGTCTATAGACTCATCGATGGTGTTACCTGTGATTTCACTCTCGCCCTGGGGAGTAGGGGTAATGTCTGGGACGGTTTCTAATTCTGAAGGAGACATGGTTCTACGCAATGTTTAGTTCTGTTGACTATTTTAAGTGGTTTTACCATTACTCGAACAAACTGCCAGATTTTTACTTCCGCTTGAGCCAAGCATTAGGCCAGTGGGTAATATTTTCTGATAGTCCTTCACTCTCGTTAAATAACCATTGGGGCGGTTCTAGGCTAAATTCTGGGTGGGTTTCCAGAAATTCTGCCACAGCAGTTTGAGGGTTGTTAGTTCCCCAGTCGGGTTGCGATCGCGGCGCACCGACTAAATCTTGCATAATTCCATCGGTGGCAACAATATAAGAGCCGGGGGTGACATATTCAGCATAGGCATTTAGTTCCGCCAAAACATGATCTTTGCTATGGTTAGAATCTAGCAAAATCAAAACTGTATCACTAGGTTTGAGAGTTGCTTTAACTTGATTAACAATTTCTGGAGCGATCGAACTTCCTTCCAATAAAGTAATGTAGGGGAATAAATCATGCTCCTCAATGGCTTTTCTATTGTGGGGACGAATTTCAATATCAATGCCAATTACTCTGCCTTTCTCTAGAACTTTGCACAAACTAGCATAGAATATCAACCCTCCACCATGAGCCACTCCAGTTTCAATAATCACATCTGGCTTTATTTGATAAATAACTTCTTGGAGCCTGACTAGATCTTCTGGTAATTGAATAATTGGTCTGCCAAACCAAGTAAAAGTATAAATATGTTTTGTAATCCAACCCGATTTTAACCACACTTGAGAAAGGGCAGCAAACCCCTCTTTTGTATTCAGAGATAGTTCCTTCTTTCCCTGCTCATTTTCTACTAATAAAGTGTTTTTATCTGTGTCAATTGTTAATTTCATTAGTTTAATTTTGTAGTTTTAGCTATAGCTATTCCCCATGATCTTACTCGCCGAAGGCAAGTGAAATTATTTGCCAGAAGTATTTACTAGGCTTGGGTTTGTGTGTGGGCTGCAACAGTCGCGCACATACAAACTGTTGTAATTTTAGGATTGCTATATTGATTTGGTTGGCAATATTAATAACTCTAGGAAATTCTACCACTTACCAAGACTTTCTTCCACCAATCGATTACTTCTATTAATCCAGTCTCTAGGGTGTATCGAGGAGTCCAGTTAGTTTCTTGTCGCAGGCGATAATTATTGGCACAGATAAATTTAGGGTCAGAGGGTGAATAGGGGATAGCTCCAAAATCTAGGAGTTCTGAGTTGCCCAAAATCTTGCCGATCGTCCCGGCGATCTCTCGCACCATCACAGGCTGACCGGAACCAACATTGACTATCCCGACAAGTTCTGCTTGAGCGATCGCATAGATTGCTGCCGCCACATCTTCAATATGCAGAAAATCCCGAATCTGCTCCCCTAAAGTAAGCTGTACAGGTTGTTGTTGCAGTAGGGAAGTAATCACGGCTGGTACTAATCGCCGCTGATCTTCAAAAGCTCCATACTGGTAAAACAACCGAATCCAAGTAAACTTCATTCCAGAAATCTTTGCCCATTGTTCTAAAACTAATTGTGTCGCTAACTTAGTAGCAGAGTAGAGATGCTGGGGCTTAGTTGGTGATGTTTCAGACAAATAGCCCAAGCTAGTCTCATACTCAAAACAACTACCAATTCCGATAAAATGCCGACAATCTAATTCTTGCAATTTAATAGCTAAAGCTAGAGTTGCGTTGAGGAAACTAATATTTTCTTGGGCTGCTAAATATTTTCCCGGCACGGCATACCAAGCCGCATGAATACACACATCAAATTTTATCTGTGGCAAATGAATTCCATTCGCTACGTTTAATAGATCACAGGCGATGAGATGCACTTGAGAAACCAAATCTGCAATTCTCCATAGATCACTTTCCTGACGATGCATCACATAAACTTCACACCCTTTTCCTAGTAAATGCTGCACTAAATGGGAGCCAATAAAGCCCGTTGCTCCTGTCACCAATATTTTCATTTTCTGTTGATGATTTTTAATTATTTGTGATTTCTGATTGTTTAGAGGCAGCTTTAAATATCTTTGCCACTGGCATCTATAAATTTAGGATGTAACATTAAATCATGACACATTGATTTGATTTCATCAATATAGTTAGGGTTCATAACTATAATTACTAAATTATTTTCTTGGGCTTGATGGAGAATTTGTGGAGAGGATATTTGATGCCCAGTGTGGGGAACAAAACAGTTTTGCTTCTTCTGATTTATATCAATACACCAATTAATTAATTGGGCTAAGGGATCAACTAAATTAACAAATATTACACCCTTAGTTGCCATCCCCCAAACGGCAATATGGATATTTTGATCTTTTAATTCTCTAAGGCGATCGCCCATAGTAGATATAAGATTATTTTCCTGATCTACATACAACTTAACCTGATCAATAAACTTGTTGAGATTATTTGGCTGATCCAGATTATCTTTGTCTCCATGCCCGTAACTATTAATAGCATTAGTAGCATTAGTATCACTAGTAGTACCTCTAGCCCAAATATATTGATCGCCAAAAGCTCTATGGGTTTCTTGGACATTAAATCCAGAGGCTCCTAAGATATTTCTCAAACTATCGATCGTGAAATAATTACAATGTTCATAGCAAAAGTCCCAAAAAGCTTGATTATCTAGAATCCAACTTAAATCCGGGACTTCAAGAAAGAATGGTGTCTTGGGAAATTTACTAAGGGCAGAATGGATAGATTTTAAGAAATTAGTAGGTTGAGGAATATGTTCTAAAACGTGGCGGCAAATCACTAAGGCTGGCTGTTCTGTTACATACTCTTGGTTAAAGATATCTTGAATAAAGCATGGATTAGATTGAAAATCAGGTAGATTACTAGCTGTTGCAGTAAATTGATTCTCTTCATAGCTAGGATCAATTCCTAAACCTCGAACTTGGGGATATAATTCCGTTAACACTTTTAAGAAAGTTCCTTTGCCACATCCAACATCAATAACTAATTGGTGATCTAAATCATAGTTTTTATAAAGAAAATTGGCTATTTCTTGATAGTAATAAGTAAATACTCCTGAGGGGACACTATTATCATAATTTTCATCATAACTTAGTAGAGAAGGATCATATTTTACATTATTCGCAAACCCACAGTCTGGGCAAACTCCCAACTCAAACTGACCAACTTTAGCTTGTAAAGCATCTTGATGATTTTGATAAACATAGTTTTGCATAGTAATGAGATTTTCTCTAATTACTGCTGGGAAAACATGAGATTTATGACATGAATAACAGAGATTTTGTGCCATTAATAATTACTCAACTTCTAATAAAATTACTCAACTTCTAATAAATATAAAAATTTGTCATATAGCGATCCTAAATCATTTGTGGATTTTTGAGGATTGAGAGAGACGCACCCTCCGGGTGCGTCTCTCTCAATCCATTTAGGATTGCTATAGTTAAATTATTTACTCAGAAGAAATACCTAGTGATCGCATCCTCTCCTGTAATTGTTGCAGCTCAGCTTGAGCTTGTCTAGCTATTTGACGTTCCTGTTCAGCAGTTTGTTGAGCTTGTTGAGCAGCTTGTTGTGATTGTACGGCAATTTGTTGTGATTGTTCGGCTTTCAGGCGTTCTTGGTTAGCCTTGAGTATCTCATTTTTGGCTGCTTCTTGAGGAGTAGGGATTAACCATACCCTCTAAGGAAAAATAGCGTAACTGCCTCTCATGGATGCCCAAGAAAAGGCTAAGAGTTTCGCTCCATAGCCAACCTTGAGGATTAGGAAGGATTGGTTGATATTTATTGATCTCTATCCGAAACCCAGCAAGTTCAAGAGTTTCAACAGCACTTTGTGTTCAAATGAGACACACAACAAATATTGAAAGTCTTATCAATGTTGGGTTTGAGAGTGGGCTGAGCGGAGTCGAAGCCCACTCTCAAACTGCTGTAATAGGGGAAACTTATTTATTAGTATAGCTTCCACTAAGTCGAGTAATCTCCCAAACTTTGCTTGAGTAATACCACTACTTTTTGGGGCGCTTACCTTGTTGCCAACTTTGACTATTTCCTTCCTTTCTTGTCCCTTCAACTCGCGGAAATAGTCTTTCCTCAATTGCCGCATAGCTGCCTTCTAGGTCACACCTGCCAACTAAGGGGCATTGGCGACAATAAATGCCCTTGGTGTAGCGATCGAGGTTTTCCCGATTAAAAAAATAGGGTTTGTGGCTAAGGGTACTGGCAACCCACTGCCAAGAGAGGTTATTACTGGCGGGATCGCCATCTAGTAGGTGTTCTAAGAACCACTTCGCCCCCGCTTGCCACTTAATTCGCCGCCAATGAACAATGTAGGCTGCTAACCACATCCGACTGTGATTGTGGAGGTAACCAGTATCCCTGAGTTCTTGGCTAAAGCTATCCATACACACCATGCCCGTCGTTCCCTGCTGAATTTCTTGGGGCAAGAGCGCATTGTAATCCTTAGGAATGTAGCCTGTTTTGTACTCTTCTTGGTCTTGCCAGATACCCTCGCCTAAATCAGCGTAGAGCCGCTGCCAATAGTCTCGCCAAGCTAATTCAGTAATTAACTTTTCTGCTTCTTGGGGATCGGCAACCTGTTGCAATACATAATCCCGGACTTCGGCTAAACTTAAGACTCCATGCCGCAGGTAGGGAGAAAGGCGGGTCACAGCTCCGGTTAAGAAGTTACGAGATTGAGCATAGTGGACTGGATCGATTTTCTTGAGGGCAATTTCTGCGGCTTTTCTGCCGCCTTTGGTTTTGCTGACATGGGTATCTGGAACTTGGGGAAATTGCTCCTTGAGGTAAGTGACTAATTCTTCTCGACTGGCAAAATCTCGACGCATCATAATTTTTTTCCTGACCTTACCCAGCCGCTTTAGTGTTGCGGAGCCGTATCATACTAAATTTGCTGATGATACCTTCCTTATGCAGTTACTAATTATAGGTTAATTTCTAGGCGATCGTTGGTGACAGTAAGCCAAATTCCCTACCCATTAACTATTTCTGGGTCGCATAGTTTTTTGGCGTAGGCATCTTTGCTAGTTTCGGTAGAGAAGGAATCCGGGCGATGACTTTATTTTTTAATAGTTCGGGACGTTCTTTGTAGGAAAGTAAACCCTCTGGGTGAGCATGGTATTGAGCAGCACAGTCTAGCACTGTAGTAGCAGTGCTGGTGATTTGAGTTTCGGAGATCGGTAAATCTCCAAACAGATAGGTAAGTTTATCTTCTGCCATGAAGGCGATCGCACAGGCATGGCTACAGGTGCTAAGGCATTGGACTGGTTGCAGAGAAAATTCCGAGGCTAATTCCCAATCTTCCATGGCATTTTCTAGCTGGGCAATCAGGCGTTCTCCGCCACTTTTGCCAATTTTTTGCCGATCTTGATATTGACTGGCACAGGTAGTACAAACAAAAAGAATATGGGGGGATGGCATAATATTTCCTGAATTAATTAGAGGTCATTTATAAAGTGGTCAGAGGGTCTGATGTTCCGCTCCCGCCGAGGGCGGAACATCAGAATTTAATAGATAGCTATGAGTTTACTTTTTTGGGTTGGTTTAATTCCCGACATTTGGCTAGTGCCAGATCGTAGGCAACTTGGTAATCCCTACCACCCAACATCAAATTACCGTAGTATTCATAGGGTTGATCGCCATAAACTGGCAAGGGATCATCTTCTGGATAATCTTCTTGAGACTCCTCCAGAATTGATTGGAGTTGCTGTACAGTCAATTTTTGGGTAGGAAAGTAATACATATCTTCAGCTAGGCAACCAAGATGAGGAAAAGTGGGGTCAAGGATACTTTGATCTAGTTCAATCCAACCATACTCAAGAGGTTTATAGGGCACTCCCGGCATAACTAAAAAACCTTGAACATAAGTTGCTCCATCGCTAACCTTGATTCCCTTAGTTGCCCCATAGTTAGGATCAATCCCCTTTTGAGAAATAGTTAGTAGCCCCTGATAAGCATTTTTAAAGCAGTCTTTCGGTTTGCTTTTGATCCGAGTTGCTAGTTCTCTAGAGAGGGTTTCATCTAAGAATTTAGTCATAATATCCTGTTACCAGAAAGTTGGCTCTAGAGCTAATTACTTGCCACCCGCCAACCTAGCTGGGTGGGTTGTTGATAGATTCGCCTTAAGGTGTTGATATCCCTAGGGGAAATGGGGGGTGGGGTGCGGACTTGTGAGAAATACATGACATCGCTTTCTGAGGGGCTGTGTCCCCAGATGCCTAGGGCATGACCTAGTTCATGGCGGGCAGTGGCGAGGGTATATTCAGAGGTTTGGCTAGGGCTGAGATAAATAGTAAATCGGTGTGCCAGTATGCGTTCTGGGGTTTGGAGGTAGAATTGGTAGCGAGTTTGAGCAGCGGCGGCTCTAGGAATTTCTAAAATTCCTGTAGTTTGGTTCCGGGTAGCTCTTTGGGGGGGGAACGATCGCAAAATCTGAATATCCGCTGATCCAGCTTGACTAACTATCTCTAGAGGCAAATACTGCCGCCATTCCTGGAGAGCTTGGCTCACAGCTTGAGTCCAACTTGTAAACCGCTCTTGTTCAGAAATGCTGATATCCATCGGGGGCAAATCTACATAGAGCCGTACGGGAAATTGAGACCAGACTAGATAACCTAGGGGTGTGGGCTTAATTTCTGTGAAGTAATCGCTATGATCATTGCCAGTGCTAGGCTTTGGTGGTACCAAGCTAGGAGGCAAAGGATGGACCCTAGGGATGGTAAGGGGCGAATCGGTCGTTTCTGACCTAGGGGCTACCGCCGGAGGATGAGGAACCATGTCCCCAACAGAATTGGCGATCGCCCTTGACCCAGTTCCACCCAAGTTGGTGCTAATACTAAAGGTCAATAGAGCGATCGCCAACATCAAGAAACTCTTGATTATTTGCGAGGACAATCGGGAATCAAAGAAATTGCTCACGATCCAGTTATTCCTTCACCAAATCCAAGATTAGAGAGCCTTGTCGCTATACCTCTACAGGAGCTTCAGCAGTAGTGGTGGGTTCTTCCGCTACAGTCACAGCTACTTCAGAAATAGGGGCTACTGCTTCAGGAGCAGCAACTTCCACGGTCTTTGATTCAGCTACCTCTGCTACTGGGGCAGCTTCCGCGACTGTTTCTACTAGCGGGGCAGTGCCAAATAATTTTTGTTGTGCCTTAGGTAACCTTGCTTCCGCAGTTGCCATGATTTCTTCCCGCTTCTCCAGCATTTCACCGGGATAGCTTTCCAGAATTCTGGTAGACAGAGAAATCCGCTTTTTCACATCATCAATTTCAATGATCACAGCTTTTAGTTCCTGACCAGTTTCAAAAATACCGGGCAGATTTTCAATGAACTTTTGGCTGACTTGCTTGATGTGCAACAGACCAGTCACTCCTTCTAGATCCACAAACACCCCAAAGGGTCTGACCCCTGTCACCTTACCAAAGACTAATTGTCCGGCTTGGAGCTGGCTGAGGGCGGCAGAATGGCTTGCCTGACGTTGAGAGAGGATCAGCTTGCTTTCCTTGGGGTTGACTTCCAAGAAGGTGGCTGTGATTGTATTACCGACTAAGGATTCCATTTCATCCCGGTGGGTGAGATGCGATCGAGGAATAAAGCCTCGAAGAGATTCCACATCTACAGTCACACCGCCCTTGTTAAATCCAGTGACCCGGACTTGGACAGTGACATTGTTGGCTTGAATTTCTAACAAGCGTTCCCAAGCTAGTCGTAACTCTAGCTGGCGGCGAGATAGGGTAACTTGACCTTCCTCGTTTTGCTCCCGAATAATTAGAAAGTCTATTTCCGCATCGAGAGGCAGAATGGAGCTGATATCTCGAATGGGAACTAAAGCCGCCTCATCCAGAGGAACAAAGGCTAGGGATTTGCCACCAACGTCCACATAAGCCCCATCTCTTTCATGGGTATGGATAATCCCCCGCACGGTTTGACCTCGCTTGAAGTCGTAGTCGTGCATGATCAGGGCTTTGGCAAAATCTTCGGTGGAAAAAGAGGCAGTAGTTCTCTGAGAGTTGGTTGATTGTGAAGTCATAGTTTAGTTAATACACGAGATGGGGTTGGCAGTTTGTCAGGAATTTCCTATTCAATACCACAACTTAGAATAATAACCTATTCTTAGGCTCTATTAGTTAGTTTTTTGATACATTATCTATTAATAATTTTTCAAGGATGAGTTTTCGCCCCCATTGGGGGTGAAAACTCATCCTTTCTAGCTAACTTATTTGGACTTATGCACTGCCAACGAATTATCTAGGGTTTTGGAAGTTTTGGCGGGCTTTGCCTACGCTCAAACCGCAAAAACTTCCAAAGTCATAAGTCCTGCTGTATTCTATAGCAACTGCCAAGGGGGTTGAGATGATTTTAGTTGTAGGAACCCTCGCGAAGCGGGGGTTCCTACAAAATAGCCTGCTTGGCGACGGCTATAAGTATCTTGTAAATATTTGTGGTTTGTCGACTTTGCTGCTCGAACTGTCTTCCCTAGGCGTTGTAGGATAGCTGTAGGGGGAATTTTCCCCTTTAGTCTTTTTGATTTTTAGCAAAAGTTCTAGTTTATATAGTCGGGGCGATCGCAACTTATGAGCCAAATTATCAGAAAAATCTATCTCCACTGGACAGGAACCAACTATAACTGGGCAGAACCCGGACATTACCATACTGTAGTCCTTGGCAACGGGACTATTCGCCGTTTAACAGGTTACGACCAACCCCTGACTAGTCATACCTACGCCCGCAATAGCAATGCCGTGAGTATCACCACTTCCTGTATGGGGGGTGTGGCATGGAAAGACTTCCCCCCTACGGATATCCAAGTAGATAATATGTGCCGGGAGGTAGCATCCCTTGCTAAACAAATCGGCTGGCAAGCGTCAGATATTACGATCGCCAAGATTCTCACCCATGCCGAAGCCGCAGCGAATAAAGATTTTACCCTCGCTCAGGCAAGAAGCTCTACGGGAGTTTCCTTTGAAACAGCTAGAGCTAGAGGTTTGCCCCATGAAAACTATGGACCCATGTCTTGGTCTGATGGTTGGCCCGGCGGCACGGCTGATCGCTGGGATTTTTGGCAGGTCAAACCCAGCGATCGGGGCGGCGACGGTGGTGATATCCTCCGCCGCAAAATCCGCCAGTTCATGGAAGTCCCCCCCAGTAAGGAAGTTATCCCGATCGGCTCAAGCTCTAAAAACAATGAGTGTCGGATATTTTATGGTACCCAACAAATTAGTGTCGGCTACATCATGGCTAATAACCGTGCCTACGCCAAGCTGCGAGATCTAATTACCCCTATAGGTGTAAAAATAGGAGAATTTAAGGGTGGCTCAGTCCGATTTATCAATCTTTTATCAGATGTTACCCCTAAGTACCTAGCTGATGCTCCCATACTGCCCGGATTTCCAGTGGTGGATATCTATATGAACCGTCCCCAAGATATTGAGGGTAATCCGGTGGGCGACCAAGATAAACCAGTCCGCCCCTTCCTCCAAGGAGTGATTGTGGAGCAAGCTACTTTTGTGCTAGTGGCAGATTTCTGTGGCGAGTTTGGTCTATCTTTTAGCTTTTCTAGTAGCGATAAGTCGATCCGCATTCAGCCTAAATAAATTCCCGGAAACAATCTTTTTGGGGGAGTAAATATATTTCAGTTCCTGAGGATTGATCTAGTATTGAACTATAGCGATCCCAAATGATTTCCCTTCCGTTTAGCAAGGAAAATCATTTACCAGAAGCACGTTGATCTAGCGAATAATTTAGGATTGCTATATATCCTCCAAAGTAAGATAACGTTACGAAATATGGTTGATGGAAATAGCTCTATTCAAGGTGGTAGCAATAGTGCAGGTTTTAGCTCACGTAAATCTGAAACAACCCTACAAAAAAATCAAGAAATCATCTATAATTTCTTGCTGCAAATTGTCCAAGAGAGGTCACCAGAAAATGGGATGCTAGAGTTTCAGCACCTGTTTTTTTCTTTGGAATCTAGTAACCTTAGTTCAAATGCTTTTAAGGCTTTACAAGAAATTATTTCCTATAATAATCAAGAAGTTTTTCAGGAGACTTTAAAACGCTCCTGTTATATTCTGATTAATAACTGGGAGACTACGAGAAGTTATACCTATATTAGAGAGTTAATTAGTAGTTTAGAGGGGTTGCGAAATTTAAGAAATCCAACTTCTCGGATGCTGAATCGGATGCGATCGTGGATTACTAATTTTGTTAATGGTGAAGATTATCAAGAACTTAAATTATTTGCCTCTAGACATGATGAGGGAGAAGATAGACATTGGAGCAGTCGCTATACGTCCTTTTTATTAGTACCTCAGTATGCTGATGTGAATAATCCGATTGAGCAAAGGGAAGCTGCCCAAGCTCTATCGCAACAACTGAAAAATAGATTCAAATTTGATCTGGCTATGTATACAGCTCGATCGGAATCAGTAATTCCTAAGGAGGAAATACCGGAAAATCCTACAGCCTTAGGGGATGGAGTATTACGATTGGTCAAAAAGATCGTGATTCAAATTAATTCCCACAAACAATATAACGTTAGTCGATTATTTTTAAGGCAAATTGAAAACCTCCAGTACTGTGACTTTAAGCCAGCTCTCCAGAGATATCTTATTTTTTCTGTAGATAAGAATAGTCATATATCAACATTCAATGAAAGAATAACTGATAAATTAAATAATCTGTTCATAGACAAAGATGAAGAAATTGTCAATGATTCCCTCTTACTGAGGACTTGCAACCGACTAATTGACTATTTGACTACCGAAAATCGGAAAGACCCATCATCTTTATTCATCTTGCTTTTGTCTCAGGGCAATACAATTACCCTAGTAATCGTATTGCTGAAAATAGTTTCCATTAGCCCTAATTCCCGGATTCATCTAGAAGAAAGAATTGCCAAATTAATTCAATACTATATGAGTCAACCAGTAGAGGATTCAGCTTGGGTAATTAATTTCTTTGAAATATTTAAAATTACCTCAGCTATTTATGCTGATAGTGTGGAATATAATCTAGTGAAGGTGAAAAATAATGGAACGGATAATGGTAAGGAATCTTTAGATGCCTATCGTTTATTTTCACAGCTAAAAGGCTATGAAGAGGAAGTTGAAGAGGTGAAAGCAACTGAGGAATGGGATTTAATCGATAGCTAGGCTGGATTATTTCTTAGGGATGTTGGAAAATTGTCGATCGCTTCCTAATCCTATTTTGCTATACAACTACGACACTTTGTGTTCAAATGGGACACGCCACAAATATTGAAAGTATTGAAAGTCCTATCAATGTTGGGTTTGAGAGTGGGTGGCTACAGCCACCCACTCTCAAACTGCTGTAAGACTTTGTATGGCTTGCTGTGTAAAGGTTTAAATCAACCAAAGGGTTTAACCCTTTTTTTGATCTGGGATAAGCTCAACCCCGCCCCTAGCAACTCCGCCAAGATACTCACTAGCCGAAATAGCCCGACCACAGAGAGAATAACTGCTGGGGCAATTTGGGGTTGTAATAGAACTAACATAATGCTTTCAAATACCCCCAAGCCAGCCGGAACCGGAATCACCAATCCTGCTAACCAACTGAGGCTAAAGGCACTAAAGAGAAATTGTAAATCTAGGATAGGTAAAGGGGCGATCGCCGCAAATACTAAGCAGAAGCCACAAAACCTTAGTTGCAAGAAGCCAATTTCTGTCAAAAATAGAAATACTGGATATTTGGTGATTAATTGAGGTGGCGTTGAGGGAGTTTTTGATATGTCTTGAGGCTTAGGGCTATTTGTTTTCTCGCAGTCTTTTTGTGGAAACTTAACATCGGGCTGAAGCTTCGATTTAACCTTAGACTTGATTTTCTGTAGTAATCCTAAGAAATAATTCAATACTAGGGGGTGAAGAGCGATCAAAACTATGCCTAAGCCAAGTAGGGTTAAACCCCAAAAGGTCTCCGGAATACCTAGCAAAGCAATAGTTAGTGCTGCTGCTGCCATCAGTAAAGGTTCAAGCAGAACACTCGCCATGGCGGCATTTCTCGATCCTCCAGACTTCGTGACAGCCCAAACCCGGCCATAGTAGTGCCAAATACTACCAGGTAGATACTTAGCAATATTAGTTTTTAGATAGACTGGTAATATTTGTTGCAATGGTAAACCTTGATGCAAAAACTTTAGAGTTTGCCACCAAATATAACCAGCCCAGCTATGGGCAAGCAGAGTAACTAGGGTTGCTATGGTCAACAAGAGCCAGCTTTGCTTCCCTAGGGAAATAGCTCCTAAGCTCCGCCAGTGGTCATAGATATTTCTGCCCAGAAAGATCAGGATTACTACTGTAATAGCTACAGAAAAGTACCGCTTACTTGGCATTTTGTTTTTTTTCTAGATAAACTCCCCAGGCCGGATTCGAACCAGCGACCAATCGATTAACAGTCGATCGCTCTACCACTGAGCTACTGAGGATTACTTCTTTTGCTCTACCGTTAGCTATTATACCCACAATCATGAATTAATAGCAAGATCCAGATCACAAATTATTTAGGTTAACAATTACAAACAAATATGATCCGGATCACAAGATTCTAAGCTAGAGTAAATTTGTTGATCACACAATTTTATTCTTATGCTGACGCATCATCGTCTGCCCGTTTCTCTCTCCCTAGCTGCGGAGGATTCTAGTTTCTTCTCTAGTGTAGAAACTGCCGCCACAGTTTATCAAAAAGATAAGGAGAGATTCCACATACTACTGAGTGCCTCTAACCTCCCAACTTGGGAGCCTGCATCTGAACTCATCGACCCAGCAGATAATCTGCTTGATCCTGAACTCAGTCCCCGCTTACTGTGGCTAGAAATTTCCCCCTACCGTCTAGTGATGACTATGCAGGGGGGAGGTAGATTGAGTTATCGCCACTTTTGGGAGCGGGGAATTTATGGAGTTAGTCGCTACTGGCTCCATAGTGATGAACTGATGGGTTATGAGTCTTTCCGACTGAGAAATTATACAAGGAATCTTTATATCAAAGGACATCCTCTACCTACTAACCTGCGTTTAGAGTATGAATTATGGACAGAGACTCTTTGTTTAGGTAAGTATGTCCTGAGCTTGGAAATTGAACATTGAAGCTAGTAGGAGCGCAATACCTTGCGCCCTTACCCATAGAAATCAGTTGTCTAGTCCACAACTCGCAGACGTTGGATAATTACTGTTGTGCCGCTGCCCCGAATTAGGACTGCTGAAATCCAGCGGGGTTCAGGGCGTAAGGGAGCGCGACCTACTTTGAAAATACCACCAGATTGCAGCAGGTTTAGTTCTAGGTCTGCTGGGTTGAGGTAGCGATCGCGACTTACTGCCTCCTCTAGGGCAGCCCCTAAAATTAGGTCATCGCCGAGGGGTTCTTGGACGATCGCATCGAAGCTATACTGCTGTCCAACTCGGACCTGTTCTGGAAGATTAATCCTGACGGTGGGAGGATTACTCCCAATAGTTATTTGGGTTTTTTCTGCCAATATTTCTTGGTTAGTAATCCGCAGGTTATTAATAATTTGCCGAGAACGGAGGGTGGACTGAAATTTAGTTGTGATTCCATCCTGCTCTGTTGTCCCGCTAATATTAGTGATGGTTTCCACCGCAAACCCGCCTTCTCGATATTCCCAAGACTGGACTTCGGTACGGTAATTCAAAGTGGGATAACGTTTCCATAGCTCTGTGAGAGCTTCTAGCATTTTGTCGCGGTTAAGGTTGTCCGAGTTGGTAAATTCCCCTGTGTATAGTAGAGTTAGCTGGCTGGTGTTACGACTATTGGCGGCTGCGTCTACTTGGGATAAAATTGTACTTAACTCTGAGGGTATAGCTGATCTCAGATCATTTTGGCTCACCTCTAGGATGTTATTCGAGAAGTTTTCAATAGGAAAATTTAGTTGTTGGGAGGGCAAATTTTCCCCGTAGGCACTTCTACCAGCTAGGACAGTAATTCCCAGAGTGCTACTAGCCAAAGTTAGAAGTATAACTATTGATTGATAAAAAGAATGTTTGCCAACATATTTCTTATGTAAATGTCTGTAAAAATAAGGGACGGGGTTGTGCATTTTGAATTTTCCTAGATGAATACTAGATGAATAATTTACCAAAGAAACTGTTAATTGCCGCTAGTGGCACTGGGGGGCACCTATTTCCAGCGATCGCTGTGGCGGAACAACTACCAGAATACCAAATTGAATGGCTGGGAGTTCCCGATCGCCTAGAGCAGGAATTAGTTCCTAGCCAGTACCCTCTTCATACTATTCCTGTCAGTGGTTTTCAAAGCAAGTTTAGCTTAAAGTCCCTAAAAATCTTAGCAGGATTAATCGCTGCTATTTTCCAAGTCCGCCAACTTCTGAAAAAAGGTCAATTCGTCGGCTTATTTACCACTGGCGGATATATTTCTGCTCCGGCGATCTTGGCGGCAAAATCCCTTGGTTTATCAGTAGTTCTCCATGAGTCTAATGCAATTCCCGGCAAAGTGACCCGTTGGTGTAGTGGATTTTGTGACACGGTGGCTTTGGGGTTTGGGGCGGCGGCGAAATATTTGCCCGAAGGAAAAACAACGATCGTGGGAACTCCGGTGCGATCAGCCTTTCGCTCGCCCCAGCCGTTATCCCTGCCAATTCCCAAGGATGCCACTTTAATCGTGGTGGTGGGTGGCTCCCAAGGGGCGATCGCCGTTAATAAATTAGTCCGTCAATGCGCCCCGGCTTGGTTAGCTGCTGGAGCTTGGATTGTCCATCTCACTGGCGATACTGACCCCGAAGCCAGCAGTTTCCACCATCCCCAATACCTACAACTCCCCTTCTTTGACCAAATGGCAGCCCTTCTCCAGCGGGCAGATTTCGCCATTAGCCGGGCTGGTTCTGGTTCCCTCACGGAATTGGCTGTCACAGGAACCCCCGCCCTGCTGATCCCCTATCCCTACGCTGCCGAAGACCATCAGGCTTACAATGCCAAAACCTTTGCCCAATCGGGAGCTGCCCTAGTTTGCAAACAAGCAGACCTCACTCCAGAGTTTCTAGAAAGTCAAGTTATGGAGCTAATCAAATCTCCTCAGCAATTACAGGAGATGGCGAGAGCTATGAAACAAATTGCTGTAGTAGATAGTGCTGAACGCCTAGCCATAATTCTCAATCAGTTAATTGTGACTAATGATTTTCAATAATTGCTGTAGTGTCGCCGCTATATGGTGACACTACAGCAAAAAAACATGTTTTGCCATGATTTCTCAAATTATTCAGCACAAAATTCAGCAAAGCCCCCAGCAACGAATTACCTTTGCTGAATTTATGGATTTGGCTCTCTATCATCCCCAGCAGGGTTACTATGCTACCGGGATGGTGAATATTGGCGATCGCGGAGATTTCTTCACCTCCCCTCACCTAGGGGCAGATTTTGGAGAACTATTGGCAGAAAAATTTGCTCACCTCTGGGAAACTATGGGTAAGCCATCGCCTTTTCATTTGGTGGAAATGGGAGCCGGGCAGGGAATTTTGGCTAGGGACATTCTCCGGTATTTGCAACGGAAATACCCCTTATTTTTTGAGGCTTTAGATTATTGCATTGTAGAAAAGGCTCAGGGACTGAAGCAACAGCAACAAAAATTGTTAGCGGCTGACCCAGATTTAGCTGCAAAAGTTATTTGGCAAGACTGGGTTGATATTCCTGAAGCATCATTGGTGGGGTGTTGTTTTTCCAATGAATTGGTGGATGCTTTTCCGGTGCATTTATTTACAATCACCCAAGGAAAGTTACAGGAAATCTATGTTAGTTGGCAGGAGGAAAAGTTTCAGGAAGTAATCGGCGAAATTTCTACCCCTAGACTGGCGGATTATTGGCAACTAATTGGCATGGAAATTCAAGATTTAGCAGAGGGTTATCGCAGTGAAATTAATCTGGCGGCATTGGATTGGTTAACCACGGTGGCGGGGAAATTGCAGCGGGGCTATGTGGTGACGATCGACTATGGTTACCACAGCAATGCTAGCAGCTCTCGGCAGAATTACTACAGCCCCAGCCGTGATCAAGGCACATTGCAATGTTACTACCGCCATCAGCACCATAATGATCCCTATATTTATCTTGGGCAGCAGGATATTACTGCCCATGTCAATTTCACTGCCCTAGAAAAACAGGGAGAGCTATTAGGTCTAGAGCTAGAAAGTTTTACCAAACAGGGTTTATTTCTGATGGAGCTAGGTTTGGGCGATCGCTTAGTTGCCCTTTCTACCTTGGGTCCCAATTCTAACTTAGGCTCTAATCTGGGTTCTGATCTAAGTTCTCATCTCCAACCTTCAGCCTTGAAGGATAATATTGCTTCGTCCCAAACTGTGATCGCTACCATGCAGCGCCGTCAAGCCCTCCACCAACTAATTGAACCTTCAGGCTTGGGCAGCTTTGGGGTCTTGATTCAAAGTAAAAATTCAAAGTAATAATTTGGGGTGCGAAGCACCCCAAATTATTATGATTCACCTTCAGAATAGGCGGAATTAGGGCTGAATAAGCGAGACCATCTGACTCCTGCTTCGGGAGTATTTGTCCAGCGCAACAAACAGTTCACCGGTTGATCTAGGTAAGGATGGAGCTTGATATTGTCTACACTACTCCAGTGCATTGCCTGTCTTGTGGCAATGGTGGCTAGGGCGATCGCTTGCTCTAGGGGGCAAATTTTCCACTGCACTAAGTTCTTCACCCCCACCAATAAAGAGTGAGTTGTCCCGGCCAAGGTGCCATCCTGCAATCTAGCAGTACCATGCTCGACGACCATTTGCCGCTGATCCCAAGGATAGGTGCCATCAGGCAAACCCAAAGGAGCAAGGGCATCGCTAACTAAAAATACCCCATTCTCATAGCCACTAGCGTCCAAAATTAGCTTGATCATCACCGGATCAACGTGCTGGCCATCAGCAATCAAACCACAATAAACGTGGGGGTTAGTAATGGCTGCTGCCAATAATCCGGGCTGGCGATGGTGTAGCGGCGGCATGGCATTAAAAGCATGGGTGACAAGGCTGGCTCCCTGCTGCCAAGCAATATTCGCTGCATCGGATGTGGCTAGGGAATGACCAAGGCTAATTTTAATTTCCTGAGATCGAAGATAGGGAATAACTGTCCCTGTAGGATCTAGCTCTGGAGCAAGGGTGATCATCTTTACTAGCTGCGTATAATCTCCTAACACCAGTTTTACGTTCTCGATCGTCAGAGGCAATAAATATTCCTTGGGGTGCGCTCCTCGTTTTTCAGTATTGAGAAAGGGGCCTTCTAGGTGAACTCCCAAAATATTGGCAGTATTTGTGCAGAATGAATTCGCCTCATAAAGTTGTAGTGACTGTTTTTTTTTGAACTCAGCAAATACCTCTAGGGCTTGGTGAATTTTTTTGACAGAAGTGGTCACTAAAGTCGGGAGAAAAGCATCGACTCCTTGACACCAGAGAAATTCACAAATCTTTTCTAGCTGCTCTACATCCTGTATTTGCACATCAGTAAAAGCCAAACCTAAAGCTCCGTTAATCTGGAGGTCTACTCCTCCCAAGGAAATCCAAGCACCAGCCATATCGATCGTCCGGGGGTTGAGCATGGCTCTGGCTTTACTCATGGGAGATACGCGAGTAATTAAACCCTCAAGGTTAACGGCAACTCTTTGTAGCCCTTTATATCCGGGTAATTTGGCATTAATAATATCCAAGGGATAATGGAGTAGTTGATCTGTCTGCATAGATTTAAGATTTTGGAACCGTTTGACATTACGATCAAGGAATACGATCGAGGAATCTAAGAGGATTTGACTGAGATTCCTATAGCCTGTCATTATATACAACTTTTGGAAGAAGATAGCTAGTTAAGTTGTTTTTTAACTTACACTCAGGACTTACGTATTTGGAAGTTGTGGCAGGCGCGGAGTGCCTGCCACAACTTCCAAAACTCTTGATAATTCATTGAGAGTGAGTAAGTCCTAACACTAAATTATGTCGAAACTAACCGAGAAATTGAGCTATGACTAACATCTCTACTAATCCAGCCAAGGAAGCTAATCAAACTATAGAACTAGCTCCGAGTTTTACTCTGCCTCTAGGGTTGATTATCGGCTCCATACCTTTAGTTCTAGTCCAAAAGTGGGCTGGTTTGGCGATCGCCCTCTTTGGTATCTTTCTCTTGTTTCAGGCTCTCACCCTGCGCCTCCACTTCACCGTCGAAGCCCTAGACATTTATCGAGGCGAAAAGCTGATTCGGAGTTTTCCCTACCAAGATTGGCTGCACTGGGAGATCTATAGCCCTGCGGCACCAATTCTTTTCTATTTCCGAGAAACTAAAAGCATTCATTTCTTGCCAATTCTTTTCGATCCCCAAGCCCTACAAGCTTTTCTAGAGCAGCGCTTTCCCCGATAAACTATAAATCTCAATCAACATAAAACTCTATGGCTTATACGATCGTTACTGATATCTGTGAAGGAATTGCAGATTGTGTTCCTGCCTGTCCGGTTGCCTGCATTCATCCCGGAGATAGCAAAAACAAAAAAGGAACTGACTGGTATTGGATTGATTTTGATACCTGCATTGATTGTGGTATTTGTCTCTTGGTTTGCCCAGTAGCTGGAGCAATTTTGCCCGAAGAAAGACCAGAGCTACAGTCTGCACCCTAAATATGGTTAGACCTTCATCAAAGATTTCTATAATTGTAGTGATATTAGTCAATGCTTGTAATAACTCTTAACTTGAAAATGGCTGTAATTCCCTAGGAGCTTGATAAACTAGCCATCAGTCACTAAAACAGTCACTAAAACGCTACAGCAATAGTTTTAATAGAAATTAAACAGTTAAAAAAATGGTAGATTCCCTGAAAAAGCCTAGCTTTGAAGAAATACGCCCCGGGGTCAAGAAGCCTGCAAAGGAAACCCTACTGACTCCCCGGTTTTATACTACAGATTTTGTAGAGATGGCTAAGATGGATCTTTCCCCCAACGAGGAAGAACTTAGAGCCATTATCGAAGAGATGAAGGTAGATTATAATCGTCATCACTTTGTCCGGGATGAAGAATTTGCCCAATCTTGGGATCATATTGATGGAGATACTCGCAAAGTATTTGTGGAATTCCTTGAGCGTTCTTGTACTGCCGAATTTTCTGGCTTCTTGCTCTACAAAGAACTAGCCCGGAAAATTAAGGACAAAAATCCTCTCTTGGCTGAAGGGTTTAATCTCCTATCCCGCGATGAAGCTCGCCATGCTGGATTCCTCAATAAAGCTCTTTCGGATTTCCATCTAGCTCTGGATCTGGGTTTCTTAACTCAACATCATAAATACACCTTCTTCAAGCCCAAGTTCATTTTCTACGCTACCTACCTCTCTGAAAAGATTGGCTATTGGCGCTATATCACCATTTATCGCCATCTGGAAGCACACCCAGAAGACCGGATTTATCCCATTTTCCGCTTCTTTGAAAACTGGTGCCAAGATGAGAACCGTCATGGGGATTTCTTTGATGCGGTACTGCGATCGCAACCTTCTCTGCTCAACGATTGGAGAGCTAAACTCTGGTGCCGTTTCTTCCTGCTATCAGTGTTTGCCACCATGTATCTCAACGATGTGCAACGGGCTGGTTTCTATCGGGCGATCGGTCTAGATGCCAAGCAGTACGACATGGAAGTGATCCTGAAAACCAATGAAAATGCTGGCAAGGTATTCCCGATTATTCTTGATGTAGAAAATCCAGAATTTTACCAGCGCCTAGATGCTTGCATCAGCAACAATGAACAGCTCGGTAAAATAGTTAATTCTGGCACACCCAAGTTCCTGCAAATCTTCCAGAAACTTCCCTTGTACCTGTCTAATGCATGGCAACTAATCCGCTTATACCTGATGAAGCCCATCACCGTAGAAGCAGAACATGGTACAGCACGCTAAGTTGAATTTATTTCTTGCTAACGACTAAATAATGTGCAGTCCTAGAGAAGTTGAAACCCTCAGCTTCTCTATTTTTTATAGAACTTAAGTCTTAGGAGGACTAAATATGTGGAAGGTGAATATCAATTGCGATGGGGAAGCATGGAAGCTCTATGGGGCTGATTTTAAGAAAATGGTGACAGAATATCCCTGTGAATTGATTGGATCAAAAAAGCTACCTGATGGTAGCCGGATTATGTCCTACAAAATTGAGGAAATTAGTGATGTGGAATCTTTTCAAGAAGGTTGCGCTCAATTTGCCGGATTTACAACAGATTTTGAATCTTTGTGACTTTAGACAAGGGGCTTAAGCTCCTTGTTTATTATTTGAAAGCTGAAATTTTTAAGAATTCTATTCTTGCCTTCAGATCGCAAAAATTTCCCTTGTGATTAATTTTAATTCGGGGAATAGTTGAGATTGAATTTCATCTTGATCTCTATAAACAATCTCTTCATAAAGATCATTCCTTAGGATTAATACACTAACTTTGCGATCGCTAAAATCAATAATCCAATATTCGGGAATCTCAATTGCGTTATACTCTATCCTTTTCTTGCGGTAATCTATATTTCGGCTGCTATCACTGACTACTTCCACAACTAATAATGGAATAGTTTCTTTTAATACCGCTTCACAGAATTTGATTCCTTCCCACTGCTCAAGGGTAATGACTGTGACATCAGGAATCCGACAAGTAATCTTGCTACTAATATAGGTTGTCTGAACCGCAATCAGTTCTTGTTTGGAAATTAAAGGTAACTGTAAACGTTGAATCTCCGATCTCAAAGCATCATTGATAAATTCACAAATCCCTCCATGAATTCCTGTTGGTTGAGCCATTGCTATTAATTCCCCTTGGACTAATTCATATCTTGTATCTGTGCCATCAGCATAGGCGAGATATTCTGCAAGTGTGAGTTTAGAACTAACAGCAACCATTTTGAGTACTCCAAAATTACAAATTAGATGTTTAAAGACGATGCCCTCTCAGAGTGCGCCGTCTTTAAAACATTTAGGATCGATATGAATCTAGAGGAGATAGACAAGGATAAATAAAACAATCCAGACCACATCTACAAAGTGCCAATATAATTCTGCTGCTTCTACGCCGAAATGATGATGTTCAGAATAGTGACCCTTTTTCATCGATCGCCACAGCACTGCCAAAATGAGCATTAAGCCAAAGGTAACGTGTAAACCGTGGAAACCAGTTAGCACATAGAAGAAACTGGCAAAAATACTAGTGGTCAAGCCAAAGGGCATGTGGATATATTCATAGGCTTGTCCGCCTAGGAAAATTGCCCCCATCAGGGCGGTCAGTCCGAACCAAAACTTCAGACCACTCTCGTCGTTTTTCTTGATGGCTGCGGCTCCTCGATTCATCACGAAGCTACTAGAAATCAAGATGATGGTATTGATACCAGGTAGGAGAATTTCTACTTCTGAGCCTTCCGGTTGCCACACTTCCACCATTGATCGCGTAATCAAAAAAGCAGCAAACAAACCCAAGAAGATCATACTTTCTGCCACAAGGAAGAATCCCATCCCAGTCATCCGCAAATCCGGGTGTTCGCTATGGGCGGGGCTAGTTTGGCTAGAAATATTCAAAGTAGGTTGAGACTGATTTAGAGCAGAACCTTGCATAATTTAGTATTCCTAAGTTAGGGGGAATAAAGGAGGGAGATACAGGGAGGTAAAGGTAAAGAAGTAGGGTGGGCATCGCCCACCTTCTGTTATTTCACCAAAGGACTGAGAGGTTATTTATAAAGTGGCTAGAAGGGATGATTTTCTGGATTAGGTACATACCATCGCCATTCTTTTTTGGACTAGGTGGGCATTGCCCACCCTACTTTTAGATACTACTTGTCAGCGGAGCCAGCCATGGCTGGTTGCTTGGGTTTGAGGAAGGAGAAGTCGGCTTTTTTGCCTCCTAAGCCATAGTCGTAGGGACCAGAAGTCATGACTGGTTCTTCGTCAAAGTTTTCGATCGACGGTGGCGAACTAGTCTGCCATTCCAAGGTCAAACCGCCCCAAGGATTATCTGCTGCCTTTGGACCTTTAAACCAGCTCCACACCATGTTAATGATAAAGGGAAAGGTGGAGATAGCCAGAAGCAGAGTGCCAAAGCTACAGAGGAGATTGAGATTCTGGAATCGGGGATCGTACATCGCCACCCGGCGATTCATGCCTAACAATCCCAACTCATGCATGGGCATAAAGGTAAGATTTAAGCCAATAAAGGTTAAGGCAAAATGCATTCGCCCCCAAAATTCGTTGTACATTCTCCCAGTCATCTTGGGGAACCAATGATAGGTGGCGGCAAAGATACCCAAAACACTGCCCCCAAAGAGAACGTAGTGGAGGTGAGCCACAATAAAGTAGGTATCGTGGACGTGAATATCAAAGGGAACCGAGGCAACCATTACCCCTGTCAGACCACCAATCAGGAAGGCGGAAATTAGCCCCATGCCAAAGAGCATCGGCGTAGTGAAGGAAATCTTCCCACCCCAGAGAGTACCTAGCCAACCGAAGATTTTGATCCCCGTGGGCACAGCAATAATCATGGTGGTAATCATGAAGAACATTCTCAGCCAACCCGGTACACCACTGGTAAACATATGGTGCGCCCAGACGATTAAGCCCAAGAAGCTAATGATCAGGCTGGAGTAGGCGATCGCGCGATAGCCAAAGATCGGTTTCTTGGCATGGACTGGCAAAATTTCTGACAATGCTCCAAAGAAAGGCAAAATCATAATATAAACCGCCGGATGGGAGTAGAACCAGAACATATGCTGATATACTACTGGGTCGCCGCCCCCCGCTGGGTTAAAGAAGTTCGTCCCGGCAATCAGATCAAAAGCGAGGAGGATCAATGCCCCAGCTAACACCGGGGTAGACAAGAGAATCAGGGCAGAAGTGGCAATCATCGCCCAGCAGAATAGGGGCATACTGTAGATATCCATGCGGGGAATTCGCATCTTCCAGATCGTCACCATGAAGTTGATCGCTCCCAGAATTGAGGAAGTTCCCAACAACAACAGGCTGAGAATCCAGATGAATTCTCCCGGCTTCCCTGAAAGCAAGCTCAGAGGGGGGTAGGAAGTCCAGCCAGACTGGGGCGCACCGACAAAGAAGCTACTGAGCAGCAAGATGCCGCCGGGGGGAATCAGCCAAAAGGCGATCGCATTCAACGACGGAAATGCCATATCCTTTGCCCCAATCATCAGGGGAATTAGATAATTACCAAAAGCTGCCCCGGCTGGCACGATCCAGAGGAAAATCATCACCGTTGCATGGACAGTAAAAATTTGGTTATAAAGTTCTGGGCTGACCACATCGGAAGCAGGGGTGGCTAGCTCGGTGCGGATTACCCCGGCTAAAGCACCACCAATGAAGTAGAACAGGAAAGAAGTAACGAGATATTGAATCCCAATTACTTTGTGGTCAGTACAAAAAGTAAAGTAATGCCACCAGCGTCTTTCCTCATGGGCATGGGGAGTTGATAGTTCTGTAAGAGTTTCTGTCATAGGAAGTAGGGGAGTTTTAATGGCATTAAATAAAGTAGCAATGTTTGAGTTTTGTAGGTTGGGCTGACGTTAGGAAACCCAACCAAGGTAGAGGCTAAGTTGGGTTCCGCTTCGCTCAACCCAACCTACGATTTGAAATGACAATTGGTAAGTAACTACATTTTGTGGCTGTGATGGTGCTGACTACTCACTTGTTGCAGAACCTCTGGGGCGATACCCATTTCTTGGCTGTAGGGCTGGAGGTATTGTCCAGGTGAAAGTTTTGTCACATCTACGGCGACTTGGGCAGGAGATTCAGCTTGAGCTACCTGTTGGGCAGCCATCCATGCCTGATATTGCTCTGGGGTTTCTACGTAGAGTTTGGTCGCCATGATCCCATGGTATGCCCCACAGAGTTCGGCACAGATAACTGGATATTCCCCCAAGAGGGTAGGGGTGAAGCGTAGCTCGGTCTGCCGCCCCGGAATTACGTCCTGTTTGATCCGAAATTCTGGCAACCAAAAAGCATGAAGTACATCTTGAGCGGTCATGTCTAGCTGGGCATCTTCTCCTACGGGTAAGTGGAGTTCCCCAGAGACCACGCCAGTTTCTGGATAGGTAAAAGTCCAAGCGTACTGTAAGCCTAAGACCTTCACTAGCACGGCTGGTGGTTTATTTTCATTTTCAGGGGATGCTCCCAAGCCAAGGGCTAGTTGATTCTTTCCAGCATCCATCGCCACCATTCCTTGCATATCCATTTCTGGGCTATGACCAGAATGCTGGGCTGTAGCTTGGGTAGGGGTTTTGTGTCCCATGGATGCCATGGGGTCTAAACCGCCCATTTGACTATAAACTTCAAAGCTGTAGATAGAGATAACCAGAACGATCGCCGCAGGGATAGCCGTCCAGAAAATTTCTAGGGGAATATTGCCATTCATCGGAGAGCCATCGCTGGTATCTCCCTCTCGACGACGGAATTTGATAGCGACAAAGATCAGACAACCTTGGACGATGATAAATAAGCCCGTGGCGATCGTCATCATCATGTTAAAAAGCCCATCGACTTGAACTGCTTGATCAGAAGCCTGGGCAGGCATCAATCCATGATTTTGACCGTACCAAAGACTAACGGCAGCAAGAAGGATACCTGCTATGAGGGTAAGGATGTTACTAGGGATGTTCACAGGATTAGTAGGGATTTAGAGGAATACAAGGGTGAATAAAATGGCTAAAATGGCTGTTTACATGAATCTCAGAGCAAGAGAGGCTGTCGTGAGGAGAAAAATTATCCCGATATTTTCCCTCCATTACCCATTGTTATTAGTTTGGGATTTACGCACTGTCAACGAATTATCGAGATTTGTGGATGTTTTGGCGGGCTGCGACTACGCTCAACCCGCCAAAACATCCAAATGCGTATGTTCTGAAGTTGATGGATGCTTTACAAGATAATTTCCAAGATAATTTTCAGGAATTTTAAGTGTACTTACTCGTATATAGGTTAAAACAGGAACTTCATAATCTCCAAAAGTTGCACAATTTCTCCTGATTTTCTTTGGGATCGTTACAAAGTAGCGATCAAGAATATAAAACATTTATTTACAAAAATTAACAATTCTTGATTTCAGCGAGATGATTTCTTGAAAATATGAAATCTATCTAAAGCTATCGACAAATTACGAGAAATTCAGGTTTTACTTAACCCTACAGAGCAAGTTTTTCCCAGAGGTTCGTGTGAGTTAAGGGTACTTACGTCTTACGTGTCAGCTTGAATGGGAAGAATTTATGACCGAATCATTTTTTCAGAACAAAGCCAGAAATGTTCGCCAAGGCGTGGCATTCCCTATTGCTGCGTCATTAAGCCAAAAAGACCGGAACTTCGATTTCGCTCAGTTACCGGATTCTGCTCAGTTACCAGATTCTGCCAAATTGCCGGATTCTGCTCAGTTGCCAGACTATGCTCAGGTAACTATAGACCGGGTGCGGGGATTGGTCTGGAAGATAGCGATCGCGACTCTTTTATTAATGGCAGTGGGTAGCGCGACTAGGGTGATGAATGCGGGATTGGCTTGTCCGGATTGGCCTCTCTGCTATGGGCAGCTAGTCCCTAGCCGACAGATGAATCTACAGGTATTTCTAGAATGGTTTCACCGTTTAGACGCGGCGTTGATTGGTCTCAGCACCTTGACCTTCGTGATTACCACTTGGTGGCAACGCTCATCCCTCCCCCGCTGGTTGCCTTGGGCGGCAACTTTTTCCTTAGGTTTGATCCTTTTTCAAGGGGTTCTAGGGGGGTTAACAGTCACGGAGCTATTGCGGTTTGATATTGTCACAGCGCACCTAGGCACAGCTCTGCTATTTTTGATTACTTTGCTGGCGATCGGTACAGCTCTACTTCCTTACCAAGGAACGGGAACTGCTGATAAATTAGCCAAACTAGGCTTAACGGCGGTTATTTTGGTCTACCTGCAAAGCCTCCTAGGTGGCTTAGTTGGCTCCCAGTGGGCATTGCACCAATGTTTTGGCTCTGGGGAACTGTGTGCAGTGATGAATAGCCATCTCTGGGGAGTAATTCCCGCCTCCTTAGCTACTGTGTCGGTGATAGTTGCTGCTTGGCGCACTCCCGGACTCCATCCCCTCCTCCGCCGCCTTAGTACTTTGGTTAGTTGGTTGTTAGTTGGACAAATTGCCCTAGGCTATACAACTTTCAAGCTTCATTTACAAGTGGAACTCTTAACCGTGGCTCACCACACCCTCGGAGCCTCTCTAGTAGGCACTTTAGTCGTTTTCACTGTCCTCGCATGGCGTGATCGAGTAAACAGTGAACAGTAAACAGTAAACAGTGAAAAAACAGGAATCGAGTGAGCAGTAAAAAAGAGAAATTGATAACTGATAACTGATAACTGAATTAACCCTAAGCAGGAATTATTACTATGATTAGTACCGGACTTTCTCCTCACCACGAAAATATTCTGCAAGTACTTCGTAGTTACTTACAACTTACTAAACCTCGGATCATTCCCCTGCTATTGATTACGACCGCTGCTTCCATGGGAATTGCTTCCCACGGGCGAATTGATCCACTACTCCTGTTGATCACCTTGGCTGGAGGAACTCTGGCGGCAGCGTCGGCTCAGGTGATGAATTGTATTTACGATCGAGATATTGATTACGCCATGGAACGCACCCGCAAGCGCCCCCTGCCTGCCGGAAAAGTCCAAACCAAAGATGCCGTAATTTTTGCGATCGTCCTCGGAGTGATGGCTTTCACCCTCTTAGCCACCTGTGTGAATCTCCTCAGTGCTTGCCTCGCCATGACCGGGATTGCTTTCTATATGGTTATCTATACCCATTTCTTGAAGCGCCACACCAGCCAAAACATCGTCATCGGTGGGGCTGCCGGGGCAATTCCGCCCCTCGTAGGTTGGGCGGCGGTGACGGGAGATCTAAGCTGGACTCCGTGGTTATTATTTGCCCTGATTTTTCTCTGGACTCCTCCCCACTTCTGGGCTTTGGCTCTGATGATTCGGGATGACTACGCCAAGGTGGGTGTGCCGATGCTGCCGGTGGTCAAGGGAGAAGTGGAAACGGTGCGGCAGATTTGGGTTTATACCTGGATCACCGTGGCGGCTAGTTTCCTATTGGTTTATCCCCTCGGTCAAGCTGGTGTGATCTATGGGGCGATCGCCCTAATTTTGGGAATCATCTTTATCAAAAAAGTCTGGCAACTACATCTAGACCCCGGTAGTAAAGATGGGGCAAAATCTCTATTCAAGTATTCCATCCTCTACATGATGCTGCTATGTGCCGGGATGGTGGTAGATAGCCTACCTATTAGCCATGATTTGGTAGCTGGATTGGGGGATAAATGTTTGGCGATCGTCTTAGCCCTAAGTCACAATATCGCCTTAATATAGCAATCCTCAATTTTCACCCACCTATGGCGGGTGAATATGCTAGAAGCAAGTTGAATTTAGCGAAGGATTTAGGCTTGCTAGAGTAGTCATGACTATTCACTGATAGCCTTCCCGGATTCCGTGCTTTGGGAACTTCAATTAATTTACCTGTTTTCACATCGTAGATATAGCAAGGAAAGGGGTAGTTAGGATACTTACTACAGCACTTTGCGTTCAAATGAGACACGCCACAAATATTGAAAGTCCTATCAATGTTGGGATAGAGAGTGGGTGGCTGTAGCCACCCACTCTCAAACTGCTGTAGCTTGATGAACAAGGGGCTTAAGCCCCTTGCCTATCCTAATCAAATCTGACTTTGCTATAAATCACGATAGTGGCTTCCATATTGCTTCTTTAACCAAGACAGATTTTGGCAAGGCTTTCTCCTTGAAAAACACATCGGCAATGCGTTGCTGCTCGGCAATTACCTTCTCATCGATAGGCTGGAAGCCGTGTTCTCTACGCTTTTCCACAATTTCTAGCACCTCAACACTCACCCCATACTTGGGCGATAGTAATTCCGCCACTGCCCGGGGATTTTTCTCCGCCCAATCGTTGGTTTCCTGAACTTCCTTGAGAATCAAGGCGATCGTTTCTGCATTGTTGTCAGCAAAGGATTTGGTTGAGAGGTAATAGCCTGTATTGGGTAAAAAGCCTTTGCCATCAAAGAGAATCTTTGCCCCTAAAGCCTGTTCTGCCGCCGCTTGAAAGGGATCCCAAGTAGACCAAGCATCTACTTTCCCGCCCTCAAAAGCCACCCGCCCATCGGAAGGAGATAAATAAACAGGGGTAATATCGTTTAGGGTTAAGCCGATGGTTTCTAAGGCACGAATGACAATGTATTGAGAATTGGTAGCCTTAGAAATAGCAATGCGCTTGCCTTTTAGGTCTGCCACCCCTTTAATATTGGAATCCTTGGGTATCAGCACCGCTACACTGGCAGCCCCTAGTTTTTCATTTGCCAAATAAACCACGGGGGTACCATTGGCTTGGGCGAAAATTGGGGGTGGTTCACCGGTGTAGGTGAAATCGATCGATCCCACTGCTAGAGCTTCCATGAGTTGGGGACCAGCAATAAACTCTTTCCATTCCAAGCTCAAGCCTAGGGGAGATAGCTTCTTCTCTAGGGTTCCTTTTTCCCGGAGCGCATTGAGCATTGCCCCAAATTTACTGATCCCGATCCGAATCACCTTGGCTTTGGTGGCGCTGGGGGAACTGGAGGCAACCTTGGGGGCTGTGGTAGCTGCCGTTGATGCTGCCGTTGAGGGAGTAGTGGGCGAGTTATTAGCGGTGGGGCTAGAATTGGTCGCGGTGCAACTGGAGGCGGCGGCTAGTAGAGCGTAGCCCATAAGTTTAGTAATTTGTCTTCTGCTGTATAGATTCATGGCTTTCCCTCGATTAGGTTGTTAGTATCAGCTCTGGAGATGGGGTGGCGGTGCGAAACTCTGGAGCGATCGCTCGATCGGTGTACTCGGTAGTCCATTCATCAGTAAAGGTGAAATATCGAATGGCTTTCAAGCGTTTGGCGGCGGTCAGGGTGAACCAGTGTTCGGTATGGGGCGGAACCCTAAGGTAATCTCCACTGTGAAGAGTTAGCTTGACTTGGCGATTATCTGGGAGAGCAAAACCAAAGATGCACTCGCCATCAACGATGTAGCGCCCCTCTTGGTCATTGTGGGTATGGAAGCTACTAAATTTTTGGAGATGGGTATCTATATAGTTGTCATCGGGATGTAACACCAGTAAATCACGGGAGACAATGGGATTTTCTAACAGTAACTGCTGGAAAGCTCGATCGTAAAACTGGAGAACGGTTTCCCGTTCTGCCTCATCCAAAAGGTTTTGGTTGATGAAGTAATTGACAGGATTAAGGGACGGAGATTTCCAGCTATCTACCTTGATATTTAGAGGAGCAAGGGCTTGGTTTATTCTCTCTAAATCAGCATAAGTTGTGCCATTGGTAAACAGCAATTCTCATTATGGAAAATCAACTAGAGTTGGGTGGTAAATCTAGCTCTAGTCCATGAATCATAAAAGAGAGTAGAGCATCCCAACTATCAAAGCAAAGATAACGAGTTAAGGCACGCAGATCATCAAAAAAAGTTTTCCGA
>CALRPI020000042.1:0-44693 GCA_943370025.1 Phormidium lacuna HE10JO
CCGGAGGGGACGCAAAACCAGATTTTATTAGGACTTACACAAAGAGGTCACCCCAACCCCCTTAAAAATGGGGCTTTAACAGTTCCCCCCTTTTTAAGAGGGGTTAGGGAGGATCATCCGGGGTGTAAGTTATTCATCAATTTAAGTGCGTAAGTACTGTTTATAAATAGGCTCTTAGTTTGCGGCGGCAGACTTTGTTCTTGTGACTGCGGTTGAAACTGCCAGAAACTATTTACTTGTTTTCAATCTAGCTGCTGTTTGCCCAAATAGAATTTTCTTGCTTTCTTCCGTCATGGTGGATTGAGTATTGAAGGCTTTGGCTTTTTCATAAGCCCGGATCACCGCAGGTCGATCGCCCATTCTCTGGAACCAAGCAGACAAATTAGGAAAATCCTCAATATTTTGTTGTTGGGTTTTGTAGGGAACTATCCACGGATAGGCAGCCATGTCGGCGATCGAATATTTCCCAGCAATATAATCTTTGTGGGCTAGTTGCCGATCGAGAACTCCGTAGAGACGGTTGGTTTCTTTGACGTAGCGATCGATGGCGTAGGGAATTTTTTCGGGAGCATACTGAGAAAAATGATGGTTCTGCCCCGCCATCGGTCCCAAGCCGCCCATTTGCCAGAACAGCCATTCCATGACAGTTGTGCGATCTCGCAGATTCTCTGGCAGAAATTTGCCGGTTTTCTCGCCGAGGTATTGCAAAATTGCCCCAGATTCAAAAACTGAGATTGGTTCTCCGCCGTCGCTGGGGTAGCGATCGATAATGGCAGGCATCCGGTTGTTGGGGGCAATCTTCAGAAAGTCGGGCTGAAACTGCTCACCAGTACCAATATTTATGGGGTGAATCGCATACTCTAGGGCAGCTTCTTCTAGGAAAATTGTAATTTTATGCCCGTTGGGAGTAGGCCAATAGTAGAGTTCAATCATAGGTTTAGAGGCAGGGTAGATTATCGAATGCCCCTTCATTGTAGTCTGATCGCCCAGCACTGCCAAAACACAGAGTCGGGTGGGCGATCTCTGTCTAACTTTCCTAGCGACAAGATTCAACAAAAACAATGGTTGCCATCATGCAAAATACTAGGATAACTAGGGGAATAATGACGATCGATACTATCTCTCCAATAACTTTGGCTCCATCTGGATAAGCAAAAGAAGCAAAAATGTAGGCAATAACAAATCCCACAATAAACAGAAATAGGAACTTGATTAGGGTAAAACCAAGGGAGACGATCGGACTGTATTCGTTACTTAAGTTGGATTTGAGAGTTGTCAATCTACGACGATGGCTTTTTCTGCCTGGGGGTTTCGGCCTTTTTGACCGAGGCTTGCGAGGTTCTGAAGATTGCTGTATCTTCTGAGACATGGGAGATTGATCAGAATTTTCTTGGAGTTCTTGGCGATAGCGATAATTGTCGATCGGCTCTTCTGTCAACTCTTCGGAGGTGGGGCGATCGCTGGAGGTGAAGTAGTCAGAAGTAAACATCATAGATTGATCTCCTGAAATTGAGTAAGTATGGCTATTACTTTGTTATGACGCGGCTCCTCACTTGGTAACTTAAATGATAGAGCTAGCAATAGTAGAATGTCAATAGATTAAACAAAGGTCTTTGGGCTAATAGGTTTCAGGACTTGGGAGGCAACCGTCTCGATGCTCACAACCAGATCTGTTGCCATCGGCGATCGCAACTCCCGACGCTGACATCTTGTCAAGAGTGACTATACCTGCAAAGCCCATGCCAACAAAAGCCATGGTAGCTAACATGAATTTAACTGTGAAACGAAAAAATACCCGCCTATTTTTGGAATGTTCAATATGGATTTGATTTCCCATCAAATTGTTGCTGGAACAAGCTTGCAAGTCAATGATCAGAGATTTTCCTGATAAAAGCATAGAAGTTTCAACTGTTGTTAATTGAATAATTGTTTGTATTCCCTTGTTGATATTTATTCGTAGAGGTGAGAGTCTTTTATGCAAAAAAACTTAGAGGCTATTTATAAAATCAGACCTTCTAGCCACTTTATAAATGACCTCGTTTAAAACTGAGGTTTAGACTAAATTCAAAAAGATGGAAGCGCTCTCAAAAGTCGGAAATCTAACCCAAATCACCCCATCAACCCCAAAACCCCAACAGATTCCCGACTTTTCCTGCCCCTCAATAAATCAGCAACCAAACCAAAAATAATCTTTAACCAATGTAAAGTCCTATGCTTAGAATTTGGTTGATGGGTGGATGAGTCTAAACTCCAGTTAAGAATGGGTGGAAAGCAGGAGAGAGAAGGTTTTAAGCAGGTATAGTTCTTGAAAGGCATTATTTCCCCTTTCCTCTCCAGCAGTTATTTACTCCAAACTGGGAGAAGGCTAGAAAAAATAATTGTATAGAGTGTACCTAAATTTGGTAAATTGACCGAAGTACGGGTACATAAAATCAATTAATTTTTATGAGAGTTTTGGTTATTGGCGGTGATGGCTACTGTGGTTGGGCAACTGCTCTCTACCTCTCCAATCGGGGGCATGAAGTAGCCATTTTAGATAGTATGGTGCGCCGACTCTGGGATATGGAATTGTGCGTGGAAACCCTCACGCCCATCGCTCCTATTCAGCAACGGTTGCAACGCTGGCAGGATTTGACAGGCAAGAAGATCGGTCTATTTGTTGGGGATATTAATAACTACGATTTCTTAATTAAATCTCTCCGAGAATTTCAACCAGATACGATCGTCCACTTCGGGGAACAGCGCTCTGCCCCCTTCTCGATGATTGATCGCGAACACGCTGTCCTGACTCAAACGAATAATGTAGTCGGTACTCTCAACATTCTCTACGCCATGAGAGATGAATTCCCCGATGCCCACCTAGTCAAACTGGGGACGATGGGAGAATACGGCACACCGAATATTGATATCGAAGAAGGATATATTACGATCGAACATAATGGTCGTAAAGATACCCTACCCTACCCAAAAATGCCCGGCAGCTACTACCACTGCTCTAAGGTTCATGACAGCACAAATATTCACTTTGCTTGTCGAGTTTGGGGTTTACGAGCCACGGATCTTAACCAAGGCGTAGTCTATGGCGTGTTGACCGATGAAACTGGTATGGATGAATTGTTAATTAACCGCCTCGATTATGATGGTGTCTTCGGTACAGCCCTGAATAGATTCTGCATCCAAGCGGCGATCGGTCATCCCCTAACGGTCTATGGTTCCGGTGGGCAAACTCGTGCCTTCTTGGATATTCGGGATACGGTCAGGTGTGTGGAGTTGGCGATCGCTAACCCCGCCAACGCTGGAGAATTCCGAGTCTTTAACCAATTCACCGAACTATTTAGTGTCGGAGATTTGGCACACAAAGTTAAGGAAGCAGGGGTTTCCCTTGGCTTAAAAATAGAGGTGGATCACCTAGATAATCCCAGGGTAGAAAAAGAAGAGCACTACTTCAATGCCAAAAATACTAATCTTCTAGATTTGGGACTAAAACCCCACTTCCTTTCTGATTCTCTGTTAGATTCTCTCCTCAACTTCGCCACCAAATACCAACACCGAGTGGACAAAAATCAAATTCTACCCAAGGTGTCTTGGCATCGGAAATAGATTATTCTCTCATGCCTTCTCTACTTTTGGAGGAACTTTCTCTCACCCCCTTTTTGTAGGCATAGCCTGTCCTAAGGACGTAGGGGAGCAGGGGGGATCATCTTCACTAATCCAGCAATAGTTTTTATATTTCCATCTATCTTAATTACTGCCCGGAGGATCCCCCCTAACCCCCCTTCAAAAGGGGGGGATAAGAGGGGTGTTTTTGTCTCTAACTAAGTAATATTTAAGTAATGTTAACTTGCAAATCTTGTAATTATTCCTATGGCTTCTGAAACTCCCCAGAATCAATCTACCCTGAATGAAATTAGAACTACTCGTCTAGAAAAAGTCCAACAAATTAAGGATTTGGGCGGAGTTCCCTATGCCTATCAATGGCATGTTTCCCACCATACGGCAGAATTACAAGCTCAGTTTGCAAATTTAGAAGCAGGACAGGAAGATCCGCTACAGGTGTCGATCGCTGGACGGATCATGATCCGCCGAGTCTTTGGTAAGTTGGCATTTTTTACGCTGCAAGATGAAACTGGGTTGATTCAGCTTTATTTAGATAGACAAGCGATCGAAGCGGGAATGCCAACCACGGAAAATCCTTTTCAACAGCTAAAGCAACTGACTGATATTGGGGATATTTTAGGAGTCAAAGGTACGATTAAACGCACCGAAAAAGGTGAGTTATCGGTTTATGTTTACCAGTTCCAGATTCTGACCAAATCTTTGATGCCTCTGCCGGATAAATGGCATGGCTTGACGGATATGGAGAAACGCTATCGCCAGCGCTATGTAGATTTAATCGTCAACCCCGAAGTCCGCCAGACCTTCCGTCGCCGCGCCCAAATCACAGCGGGGATTCGCCGCTATTTGGAAAAATTAGACTTTCTTGAAATTGAAACCCCTGTGTTGCAAACCGAAGCCGGGGGAGCAGAGGCAAGACCTTTCATTACCCACCACAACACCTTAGATATGCAGCTTTATCTGCGGATTGCTACCGAGTTGCACTTGAAGCGTCTAGTGGTAGGGGGCTTTGAGCGGGTATTTGAAATGGGGCGGATCTTTCGCAACGAGGGTATTTCCACTAGACACAATCCCGAATTCACCTCGATCGAAGCTTATATGGCTTATGGCGACTATGTAGCCATGATGGAATTGACCGAAAATCTCATTGCTACTGTAGCGCAGGAAGTCTTAGGAACCCTAGAGGTTGATTATCAAGGCACGGTGATTAATCTCCAGACTCCTTGGCGCCGGGTGACGATGCGCGATCTCGTGCAAGAGGAAACGGGTTTAGATTTCAGCCAATTTTCTACCGTCGGGGAGGCGATCGCTGCTGCTGCCACCATTGGGGTCGACCTAGAGGATTGCCCCTCGATCGGCAATGCTCTGAATGAAGTTTTTGAAGCTCGCTGCGAAGCAAAATTAATCCAACCTACCTTTGTCACTGATTACCCAGTGGAAATTTCTCCCCTCGCCAAACCTCACCGGGAGAAGGCTGGTTTAGTAGAGCGATTTGAACTATTTATAGTCGGCAGGGAAACCGCCAATGGATTTTCTGAGTTAACGGATCCCATTGACCAGAGAGCCAGATTTGAACTCCAAGCCGCCAAGAAAGCTGCCGGAGATTTGGAAGCCCAAGGGGTGGATGAAGACTTCCTCACTGCCCTAGAGTATGGAATGCCCCCCACCGTAGGCATGGGCATGGGAATCGATCGCTTAGTCATGCTCCTAACCAATTCCCCCAGCATCCGTGATGTCATTGCTTTCCCATTGCTCAAAGCCAATGATTAGGATTACTTCCCGAAGTTTAGACTAAGTTCAAAAAGATGGAAGCTCTCTCAAAAGTCGGGAATTTAACCAAAATCGACCCATTAACCCTAAAATCCTAACCGATTCCCGACTTTTCCTCTGCAAATTGCCCCATCTCCACCAAAATCCCCGCAGTAAAAATTGTCCGGTAGTCATGCATTGTAATGATGCTTGGGGTGCTTCGCGCCCCAAGCATCATTATCCAAACCATTACTTTGCAGCACTTTACGTTCAAATGAGACCTACCACAAATATTGAAAGTCCTATCAATGCTGGGTTTGAGAGTGGGTGGCTACAGCCACCCACTCTCAAACTGCTATAAAATCAACGATAGGTAATGTTTTCGAGGACTCGATCGGGGCGGAGGTTTCTGGCGTGGCGAAGGTAGGGGTGATAGATTTTTAGATCTGGATAGGGAGTATTAAAGTGAATCAGAAAGCGAATACAGCGCTCTAAACTACCGGGAACTTGCATTTGCTGCACATCTAACAAAACAATATCTTGCCAATGGGGACGCTGCCGGGCGATCGATGCCGGGAAAATTGCATCTAAATCCTTAGTTGTGGTGAACATCACACTGACAATTTCTTGGTAGTCAAGCTGGTTATAGGTTTCCAGTTCATCTAGTAGTTCTGTCACTGCCTCAGTAATTGCTGGCACAGTGTTCGCCGTAGCCGTAGTTGCGCCTCGAATTGCTCTGACTCGCCAATTCACACCTTATCCCCCTCAAGTTTATTTCTTATCTCTAATTTTCTAGTTTAGGACTTACGCATTGCCAACGAATTGTTGAGAGTTATGGAGGTATTTGCGGGCTGAACGAAGTCGAAGCCTGCAAATACCTCCAAATGCGTAGTTCCTGATAATGGAGATTTTTGATCCTGTAATCAAAATCCTGTCATAAAACTGTGTACAGCGATATTCCCTCTACACCAGTATATTTTGTCTATCAGCTCATGCCTAGGGGCGATATAACCATAGGGGTTGACCCGCCGTAGTTACTTCAAATTGCAGCCAATGCATTCCCGCCGCAAAGGTTGCTCCTCCCCCAAAAACACGGTTCAAGAAGGGTTTGCGTTCCTCAAAGTTATAACACTGAGTTTTCTCAGGATCAAGACCAACTAGTTCCGCAGTCCAACGGCGGGCATCTTCTTCTGTGCCCAAGCGATCGATCACCCCCAAAGCCAGCGCCTGTTCTCCAGTAAAAATTCTGCCATCAGCAAAGGTTTTAACTATCTCTACATCTAACTTTCGGGCATCAGCTACGGTTTGCACAAATTGTTGGTAACTGGTGTCAATTAATTGTTGCAGAATTGTTTCTTCTGGCTCCGTAAGCTGGCGATCGAACGCCAGAATATCTTTATAGGGACCAGATTTGATCACTTTAAAAGAAACTCCCACTTTGTCTAGCAATCGCTCTAGGTTATTTCCCCGCAAGATCACCCCAATACTGCCGGTAATTGTCCCCGGATTCGCCACAATATGCTCCGCTCCCATACCGATATATACGCCTCCAGAGGCGGAGATATTGCCAAAACTGGCTACTATTTTGATATTTTTTGTTTGTAATCGTTTCAGGGCACTATAGATTTCTTGAGAATCTCCCACCGTCCCACCGGGACTATCAATCCGCAGTAATAAAGCCGGAAATTTCTTTTCTTCTACGGTCTTCAGGTACTCCAGAACTTTCTTCCGAGTTTCCCCAAAGATTGCCCCATTGACCTCAATTCGCGCAATTTGCTTCCGAAATCTTGGTCTAAAAAACCATGCCATAATTTTCTTGTTAATGTTTTTAATTAAATAACTTACAAAACCCAAATCAAGAGTAGAAGGTGTCTCTACCCTTAATTTGGTTGATTACATTTTTTCATTCTATAGCAATCTCCGATCATCCCCAGAACAGTTGTCTAGGAGCGCCATTTAATTGGGTTACCGATCGGTTCTGTACTCACAGGGGCAAAATCTTCTGCCGACAGCATAGTAGTAATTAGATCATCTTTTAAGTCCTCGATATTGCCACCATAGAGAACTAACCCCTGCTGGTTGACCACAAACACTTCGGAACTGACCTGTGCCTTAAATCCCAGTGCCACATCTTGGGTCGAGTCCCAGAGGTAGGGGAAATTTAGCTGCATTTGTTGAGCAAAGGTTTGCATTTTCTCAAAGCTTTCTTCTGGTTCTTGGCGGCTGTCGTTGGAATTGATGCCCACCACAGTAAAGGTAGATAATCCAGAGAATTTTGCTTGGAGGTCTTTTAGTTTGGGCAGTTGCGATCGAACGATCAGACAACAATTTGACAAAAACACTACACACACTAATCTATGGGTGTGTAAATACTTAGATAAGTGGTAAACTTCCCGATCTACCCCCGGTATTTCAAAATCGGGAGCATAATTGCCAACAGAGGAAGGAAAAGTCGCGGTAAGGGCCATGAGTTTACTCTAAATTTGTTTAAAAAAGAGGTAGTCCTGAAAAAGCAAAGATTGTAGGATAAGCAAGCCTCTCGTAAGATAGAGGGACTTGCTTACTTATTTTAGCCAACATGTTGTCCAGCCAAGAGAGCAAGGATTTTTTGTTAAGGGATTGGCTGTCTAATTGCACTCCCCATCCTTCATTGCCTAATTACCACTGCAAGAGTTGAAAAAATAGCCCTAATGAACTATTTCCAACCGTGAGCTAAGGCTTGATATCCTACTAGTTTATAGGCTAATTTAGCGGCTGTAAACTGGGAAACTACGGAGTCAGCAATGGGAGCCAACTCCATAATATCGCTACCAATGACTTCGTAATCCTTAAATAATCGTCGGAGCATAGTCAAAAAGGCAAACCAACTCAGTCCACCGGGTTCTGGTGTGCCTACCCCTGGGATGAGTGTAGGATCTATGCCATCCAGATCAATAGTGAGGAAAACTTTTTTTGTAGTGATATTGGCAAATACTTTTTCCATCCAGTCTGGCTGGCTGGCGATATCCCGCGCCCAGATGATCGGTAGTTGCTTGGCTTTGATCAACTCTGCTTCTTCTTTGCACACACTCCGAATCCCGATCTGAACCGTAGGCAAACCCATATCCACTACTCGCCGCATCACACAGGCATGATTATAAATAGAACCTTCGTATTCGTGGCGCAGGTCGCCGTGGGCATCAATTTGGACTACGGTAAAAGGTTCCTGATTAGCTTCTAGGTATGCCTCCACGATCGGTCCAGTAATACTATGCTCTCCTCCTAGGGCAATCACAAACTTGCCATCAGCAATTAATTTGGCCACAGTCTGCTTAGTCACCTCTAACATAGTAGTATCAGGAACAGTTTGGCTCCGGGTATCAGCGATCGCCTCGTAGGTATGAACCGCCACTTCTAAACCAATTTCCCGCTCCAGCTCATCATCATAAATTTCTACCTGATGGGAAGCAGTCAGCAATTCTTCGGGTCCATACTGGCAACCTTGGCGATAGGTGGTGGTGGCTTCGTAGGGAATGGGTAGGATCACTACCTGAGCATCTGAGTAAGTCGATTGCAAATCATCGCCTAAAAAGGGAACTAATTCGGCGGCTAACCTGGTTGCGGTAGTGGGGGACGGGGCGGAAAGTATAGACATTACTAGTAGGGGGTTACAATTATAAATATTATGCCTCAATTAACTTATCATTTTTCGGTGGTGCTAAAGAAGGGAGGGATATCCCTCACACTGTGGGGAATATCTTTGCCAAACATCATTACCCTGGAACTACCATGATCTTGACTGATGACCTATTACTCAACTACAAGCGTTGTCAACGGCGGGCATTTCTAGATATCCATGGCAGCCCTGAGGCACAGGATCAAGTTCAGGATTTTTTGCTGAAACTACGCCAAGAGAGTCGATCGTTCCAAAAGGCTTTCTTAGCGGATCTATCCCATGTGCAAGTCCGCTACCCGCGTGGGGATAAAGCCCAAGGGTTTGCAATTACCATGGACTTGATGCAGCAGGGCATTGACTACATTGTCGGGGGAGTGTTGCAGGGTGTCCACAGTTCGGGAGCAGAACTAGTTGCCTATCCAGATGTGTTGGTACGGCGGCAGGATGAGAACTCCGAGAGTTGGTACTACGCCCCGATGAATATCAAACTAGGCAAGCGACCTAAGTCTGAATATCAGGTGGTAACTAGCTATCAGGCAATTCTGTTAAACCAGATCCAAGGAGTAATGCCCGATCGGGCATGGTTGATTCTCCGGGGAAGATCGCCCTACTTGGTAGACCTACCTAAATGGATGCCTGTGACTCAGCAAATATTAGAGGAATGCTTACAAGCCCTGAGTCTAGATACCGCCCCAGACCTATTTATTTCTCGGCAACGCTGTAGCCTTTGTCATTGGTATAAAAGCTGCTACGCCCACGCCCAAACTGAAAATCACTTATCTCTCTTGGCAGGAGTTACTCCCAATCGCTACCAACAGTTAAGAAACTTGGGTTTAACTACAAAGGAAGCGATCGCCGCTGCGAAAATCCCCGATCTAGAACCCTCCATGGGTAGATCGATCGCCACTAGCTTAATACGTCAAGCACAGGCAATGGTCACAAATCAAGCTATCTTGCAAAGGTTGCCCCCCCAGTTTTTTCCGGTTAGTAATATAGAACTGTATTTCGACATCGAAGCGGAGCCAGAATTACATTTAGACTATCTCTTGGGGGTGCTGGTGGTGGATAAAGTTGCCCAAACCAAGAAGTTTTATCCTTTCCTCGCCGAAACTCCAGACCAAGAGAAATTCATTTGGCAGCAATTTTTAGAGCTAGTCCAGCGTTACCCCCAAGCCCCCATCTATCATTTTTCAGACTACGAAGTAGAGACCGTTGCTAGATTAGCTCAGGTCTACGGGATGGAAGGGACTCTGGGGGCGTTGCGATCGAGATTTATTGACCTTCATACCCTCGTGACTGGGACTGTGACTTTGCCCGTGGAGGGTTATTCCCTGAAGCAAGTAGCCAAATGGCTGGGGTTCTCTTGGCGAGATGCAGCCATCACCGGGGCTGATTGTGTTTGTCTCTACGATCAATGGTTGGCTAGGGGCGATCGAACTCTCTTGGATCAGGTAATTCGCTACAACGAAGATGATTGCCTCGCCACCCACTGCCTCAAGGATTGGCTAGAAAAGTTTTGGCAGGAATCAGCCGCAATAAGAATTTAAATGTTGTAAAAACCATCGCGGAGCGATGGTTTTTACAACATAGACTGTTTCTAAGCATGAAATAGTCCGGTTATCCCCTAGGAGTAGGTGCTGGACTAGCAGGGGGAGCCGCTGGGGCTGGACTTGCTGGAGCAACTGGGCTGGCAGCCGCAGGACTAGGAGCTGGGCTAGCAGGCTTGGGTGTTGCCGCCGCAGGGCTGGCAGGAGGAGCTGCTGGGGCTGGACTTGCCGCAGGAATAGGAGCTGGGCTAGCAGGCTTGGGTGTTGCCGCCGCCGGACTTGCCGGAGTCGCTGGACTTGCGGGAGCCACCGGAACAGCAGGCGATGGGCTAGCGGCTGGACTAGCACCGGGGCTGGCTGGGGCTGTGGGTTTCGGGCTAGGAGAGGTGATGGGGGCGGGAGCTTTTTTGTCCCCTAAGATGCTGGGATCCCCAGTATCAAATACCCCCGCCACACCCCCAATCATGATGGTGGCTAAGGTTCCCACAAACAATGCCTTCCAGCCAAGTTCAGAAATATCCTTGCGCCGAGAAGGAATCAGAGCGGTAGTTCCGCCGACAAAGATACCCACGGAGGCGAGGTGAGCAAATCCAGAGAGGGCATAGCTAACGATAAGGACGGTGCGATCGCTAATTTGCCCAGCAGCGGAAGCATCAGCTAAGGCTTTGTAAGGGGGGATGGCTGTTTCTAGCAAGCGGCGGCCAATAATTACGGAAGCTGTCCAAGAATCTTCAAAGGGAACTCCGGTTAACAGGGTCAAGGGATAGAAAAGAAAACCCTGAATATTTGCTAGAGTCACGACCTTAAACACAGAGCCAACAATAGCGAGGACTGGATTTTCACTAGCCTGTAAGCCGCCCAATGCCCCAAAGATTTGATTAATCAAGGACACTAAACCAACAATTAGGATCAATACAGCCGCGATCGAAGCTGCCATTTTTACCCCATCCAGAGCGCCTAAAATAGCTGCATCCATGGGGCTAACTCGTTCAATAGGTTCAGTTCCAGCCATTTCTGGCTTATACTCTTCTTCTTCGTCGTCCTCTTCTGAGTATTGTAGGGAGTAATCGTCATCGTCTTCGGAGCTATCATTGTCCTCTGCCTTTTCTTCTTGAGGAATTCCCCCGGCGGTTACAGGAACTTCTTTTTCTGGAACGAGGATTTTAGAAATGACAAAGCAAGCGGGAATTGCAATAATCGAAGCCGAGATTAAGTGTCCAAGGATATTGGGGAAGACTGGCTTCAGGAAACTGACATAGATGGCGAGGGTAGAGGAAGCTGCGGTGCCAAAACAGCAGGAAAGAATGGCACAAAGTTCACTGCGAGTCATCTTGGCGAGGTAGGGCTTGACGACGATCGCCGCTTCAATACCCACAAAAATATTCGCCGAGCCACTCAGAGCCTCAGCCCCGCTCAAGCGCATAGTTTTATAGAAAATCACCGCAAAAAAGCTAACTACCGGCTGGATTGCCCCGATATTATCCAACAGAGCCATCAACCCGGAGAAAAATATCACTGTTGGCAATGCTCGAAAGGCAAAAATATAACCCAGATTCACTTGGGGAGTCTGCCCCGGTACCGGCACAATGTTGGGACCAAAAACAAATCTTGCCCCTGTATCTGCTGCCGTAAATACCCCATCCAACAGCGAGGTGAACCACTCTAGGGCAATTCTCGTGGGGGGAAAGATAAAAATCAATGCTCCCAAGACAAGTTGGAGACCAATGCCCCAAAAGATAACTCGCCAAGGAATGTATTGTTTACGTCGGTCTTCCGAGAAGAGCCAAGCTATCAAACAGATACCAAAAATACCGAAAAAGGAAATAACGTTATAGTACGACATAGGAAGAGTGATTTTCTCCGAGCAGTAAGTGAAACTACGGCAACCCCTCTAAAGCTACTTGAGAATTATCGTAGCCGGGCATATTACTAAAAACTCCTGAGAAACAGTTCCTTTGATATGTCAATGAGATGCCAAATTTCCCAGAATAAATGCCATACTACCAGAATCGTTATGTTTAAGGTATGTATTGTTAATATTTCTCGTTGATCGATGGATCTCCCATGCATTGAGAGCTAGTGGCATAGGTTCTAAAAACATGGGGGGAAATCTTAACAAATCTATGAAGTATTAATTGAGCATTTAGCAAGCTATTTATCAAATATGGATGCTTTTAGTCCTGATGCCCCCCAGTGGGTCGATACGGCAATTCATGCCTACGGTTTTTGTTGTCCTAGTTGCCGAGCGACTTCTCGATCGGCCGATCGCGTTTGGCTGAATCGGCGATCGCCAGTTTTCACCCATGACCAACGCCGGAAGTGGCAAGAGTTTTATCAATGTAGTTGCGGAACGACTTGGTGGGCTTGGAGTGATGAGCGCCCGCCATCGGAATTGGCACAAAAATTCCGCCCCGATCTTAAGAAAGACGATAATTAGAACTTATGCATGTGGAAGTTTTTGCAGGCTGAGCGAAGTCGAAGCCCGCAAAAACTTCCAAAATCCTAGCTAGCAGAAACGTTTATTTCTCTATTGATTTTGAAAGAAAAGCGTGGGCTGAATTTGTGACACCTTGGGTTACTTCCATGTAGATATGCTCAAGACAGACAGGATGGCAGGTAATTCCTTCGATCGCAATGCCATCAAACTTGGCAATAATTTCCTTGAGTTCTAGAACTTCTGGCAACCAGAAAGCTAGGTCATTGCCATAGCGACGGTAAGAAAAGTTGTATTTCTGGGCACGGGCGATCGCTTCTGCTTCTTGGGGAGTTTGGATCACGACAATTTCCCAGGCTGGGATTAACTTTCTTAGTTCCCCCAGCGTTCCCTCAGCAATAATTGTCCCTTCCTTGAGAATGCCAATTCTCTGGCAAAGGCGCTCCGCCTCATCCAAAAAGTGGGTAGTCAACAAGATCGTCATATTCTGCTGTTGTAGTTGGCGAATCAACTCCCAAATCTCATAACGGGCTTCAATATCCAGCCCCGTAGTCGGCTCATCAAGAATTAATAGCTTTGGTTGGTGGACAAGAGCAACGGCAATATTCAGGCGGCGCTGCATTCCTCCACTCAGGGTTTCTACAGGGCTATGGGCGCGATCGCTTAAATTCACTGCTTCTAGGCAATACTGGACTCGCAACTTGCGCTGCCGTGGGGTTAAACCATAAATCTTGGCGAAGAAATCTAAATTTTCTTGACAGCTCAAAGCCTTGTAGAGGAGGTTTTCTTGGGGAGCAACCCCAATTAAGGTTTTTGTTGCCTGAGAAATAGGCTGCTGGTCGATCGTAATTATGCCCCCATCAGCCTGCAAAAGGCTACAGAGAATATTAATCGTCGTAGTCTTCCCAGCACCATTAGCTCCAAGTAAACCATAGACTTCGCCGGGCTGTATCTGTAAGCTCAGGTTTTCTAAGACTGATCGCTTCCCGTAGGCTTTACAAAGCTGTTTGATCTCTAACACAATTAAAAAATAATTATCTGTTGTGACAATCTTAAAAGATACACTCGCTGAAAACTAGAGGAGTCATCTGTTTGGAGGCAATTCGTCCTCACCAACATTTGACTGGCAAACCCTAGAATTGAGTCCCTTGACATTAACATAATTGGATGTCATCTAGGATCAGGACAACTCTGCGATTCTTGACTTAAAATAACAATAGTTTAGGACTTACGCGCTGCCAACAAATTATCAAGAGTTATGGACGTTGTTGCGGGCGAGGAGTGCCCGCAACAACATCTAAATGAATTAAGTCCTATAGATAAGAGAAGAATTGGAGTTAAATTAATGAAACGTCGTAATTTTCTATCTTGGTTAGGGGTTGGGACTGTAGTTGTCAACCTACCCTTATTTTTTGGCAGCTTTGCCGAGAAAGCCTTGGGGATGAGCCCCACTCAGACAAGCCCAGAACCATTAGAGCTTCTACAAGCTGCCTACAACGATAGTGCCAACTCCCATGAGCGCTATCTGGCATTTGCCGAGGTGGCAGAACGCGAAAAATATTTGGAGGCAACTGAACTATTCCGCGCCGCTGCCCTAGGGGAGCAAATTCACCGAGACAACCACGCTCAGATTATCCAACAATTAGGCTCCCAGCCAGAGTTTTCCCCCGTGGTTCCCCAAGTTGGTTCTACCCTAGAAAATCTGAGGAGTGCGATCGCCATTGCTGCCCGAGAACAAGATGCCTATTCTTCTCTACTGCAACAAGCAAAGTTAATTGGCAACACTGCGGTAATCACTACTCTAGAAGAAGCTAGGGAAGGTAAAGCTTCTCGGCAGCCTCTCTATCAAGAAGTGAAATCCCATCTCCAACAAGCTAGCCAAGGTTGGCTCCATGGAGAAGCTAATATTAAGGCAGATGCTGTCTTGGGAGCTAGAGCTAAATCTACCTTCTATGTTTGTTCCGTCTGCGGCTACACTACACGTAATTTGCCAGAAACTTGCCCTCAATGTGGTGTAGATCAGGACAAGTTTCAGGAATTTCAGCGATAAACTCCAATAAACCTTAATCAGAGATATTAATTCATGGATAGACGCACTTTTTTATCATGGGTAGGCATGGGCTGGGTTGCCAGTTCTCTACCCATAGCCATCGCTGCTTGTAGTCCCACTCAGTCTTCTAGCAATCCACCTGTAACCACCGATAAACAATCCTCTGCTCCAGCCAGTCCAGCCCGATCGGATGGATTTGTTAAAGTAGGGACAACTGCAGAACTAGATGCCGGGGCGATCGTCCTCCCCAAATCAGCGATCGGTCCTGTGGCAGTAGTCCGTAATCAAGGAGTCTTAGCTGCGGTCAATCCCACCTGCACCCATCAGGGCTGCGTTGTGGCTTGGCAAAGTAGTGAGTATGTTTGTCCTTGTCATCAGGCAAAGTTTTCGGCGACGGGCGGGGTTATTGGTCAAGGACCAGCAAAAGTTCCCTTAAAAGTTTATCAAGTCCAAATTGAAGGTAGCGATGTTTTGGTAAAAACTACTACTTAAACTCGATAGGCAATCTAGACACCCTAGTAAGGGTGCAAAGCCTTGTGCCCCTACCTACAAGAAGATCATTGACCTAGTTCAATTACATTGCCATCTGGGTCTTGGGTGAATAAAGCTAGACGACCAGAGGCACTCATCTGGATGGAGCAGTTATGGTGTAATAACTGCTCCTTTGCCTGCTCTAAATCCTTGACTCGAAAGGCTAGATGAGGACTACGACCCCATTTTTGGTTCTGGTCTAACCGTTGCCCCGGATTTTGAGTCATCGGCTCTTGAACAATTAAATGAATTTGTTCCTCCCCGATTTGATACCAAGCACCGGGAAATCTGAGATTGCGATCGATTCTCTCTAAGCCCAAAATTGTCCCGTAGAAATGGGTCGCTTGCTCTAGGTCTTGGACAGCGATCGCTGTGTGTAGATACTTCTCAATCTCAATTCTCATAGGTTCCAAAAAGATCATTCATGTAGCTAGATGGGATAATTTTTCGCCTCCACCGGGGGCGGAAAATTATCTTTTACAAATAAATATAGCAACCGCCAAGGGGGTTGAGGTGCTTTTGGTTGTGGGAACCCTCACTCCGTGAGGGTTCCCACAACATAACCTGCTTGGCAACGGCGATATCTGTGTTGCACGGATCATGGTACAGGCATTTATGAGGTTAAACGTTTCTTGACTTGGCGAAGTTTTTTGCGGACTTTGTTTTTATACACCACCATCAAACTCAAGGAATCTTCAACTTTTAGCTCCAAATCTGCTTTCCATCCAGTTAGCCCTTGCTCCTCTTGGATGAATTTCCGCCGGGCAAAATCCATGGGTGGTGCATAGGTTTTGTTGGTTTCTAGCCTTGGCTTGGGACCTGCCCAGTGAATTACCGCCGCATCGCTGCCTTGGACAACCGGACCAGTGCGATCGACCGGAAATCTCTTCTGGAGATCCGCCTGACTAAAATCTGGGGCAATCACCTGAAAATCAGCACTACTAAGCTTGATTCTGCCCTCATGGGCGGCACGGAACAGCATGAAATTGAGAAACCCCATTTCCCCATACTTAAAAATACCCGGATGGGATTGGTGAAAATCTAGAATCTCCTGATACTCCTGCAAAGAAAAAATTCCCTTTCTGGCAAAAAAAGTCCCGGTACAAAAATATTCATTTTGGTATTTCTGCCAAGGAAACTCAGGAAAATGTTGCTCTAGAAGAGATGTTTCAAAGAAAAACTCACAAACTTGTTTAACAGAATAGTCATAGCAGGGTTTATCAATGACTACATCATAGTTTTGAAAATCAGCAAATTGGAGGATATTTCCCCAAATATTAGTATCAGCATCCAAAAATAAAAACTTCGACCAAGGACTTTCAAAAAAAGCAATCATTTTAGTTAGTCCCCAACCAAAACTGCGTTGCCGCAAAAATTGATTTTCTACCGTATTATGATTAATTACTTTTACTTTGTAAGTTTCCTGTAAAGAACTAGTGTCAAAACTACCATCAACAATCAAGCAAATGGGTGTATCTCCAAGAAAGTGCCGAATACTCGCACAACAGCCCTTGGCGAATAGGTAATCTTGGTAACAACAGGCAATTATAATGCCGAAATCTTCCATAATATTATCCTAGCGGTGGGGTAATTCTAGTGTTATGATAGCGAAATCCTAGGTTTTTTTAAAAAAGTACCAGAAATTCCCTGATTCAGAGATACTTTTAGCGTCTATTAAAGTGTGGTTAAGTTAATAAGCTTTACTACCTGATACTCATCTCCACAACTATAACTATTAATACTAATAAAGTTGGGCTAATGAAAGACGATCGCATAGCAGCAATTCTTACCTGTTTTAATCGAAAACAAAAAACCCTAGAGTGTCTAACCGCACTATTTCAACAAGATTGTATCGACCAGATCAATGTAGATGTTTACCTCACTGATGATGGTAGCACTGATGGGACTGCCGATGCCATCCGAGAAACTTACCCTCAAGTAAAAATTCTCGCTGGTGATGGCAGCTTATTTTGGGGCGGGGGCATGGCAAAAGCTTTTGCCGCTGCGGTGCAAGGGAATTATGATTATTACCTCTGGCTCAATGATGACACTATCCTCTACCCCGATGCCCTGAGCAACCTATTTCGTACCTATACAGAAATTACTAGCAATGGAAACACAAAAGCCGTGGTCACTGGTTCTACCCGTGATCACAGTACGGGCGAGCATACCTACGGTGGCGTAGTCCGCCCCTCTCCCTTGCTCCGTCCGCTCAAGTTTGAGGCTCTGCTGCCTACAGATCGCCCCCAACCCTGTGAAACTATTAATGGCAATTGTGTTCTAATCTCCCGGAGTGCGGCGGAAGCGGTGGGTAATGTAGATTTAGCCTTTACTCACTACGCTGGAGATTTTGACTATGGATTGCGATCGGTACAACAAGGTTGCTTGGTCTACATTCCCCCCGGTTATGTAGGTACTTGCTCGGCTAATGATACAGCCAAGGCTGCCCCGCCCATGAAGGAAGGACTGAAGAAAATCCAAGGACCCAAGGGAGTGGCGATCGCCGATACTACCCTGCACCCCATTGATGAATGGAAAGTCTTTGCCCAACGCTATGCGGGTCCCCTATGGCCGGTTTATTGGCTAGCCCCCTACCGCCGTCTCCTCCTCTCTTCCCTCAAGGAAAAAGTCTCCAAAGGTTCATAAACCTGATCCCCCTTTTCTTATATGCCCAAAGGGCTTTAAGCCCCCTTAATAAGGGGGACTTGAAGATTAAAATCTTCTTCTTTAACTCCCTGTACCTTCCTTTACCTCCCTGTATCTCCTTTACCTCCTTCCCCAAAGATGAACAATCGTCGCATTGCTTGGTTAATTCCCTACGTAGAATTAGGTGCTTACTGGCAGCCAGTTCTAGCAGCCTTTGCCGAAGTGTTTCCCAAGAGTATTTTCTATACCGGGATGGTCTGGCCCAACTTTGATCCTAACCAGCCGGGGAATCGGATTATTAAGCTAGTTGGCAAAATGAAATCCTTAGAGATTACCAAAACCGATGGCTATAGTCGCCGGGTGATGATCCTCTCTCCGGGAATTATTGGTGAATTATGGCAGTTCCGACCCCATGTAGTTCTGGCTCAAGCCTATTCCCTCTGGACTTTGATTGCGGTGTTGATGAAGCCAATCATGGGCTGGAAGTTGATTATTATCTACGATGGCAGTTCTCCGAATACTGATTTGGAGGATTCTTGGGTGAGGGCGATCGCCCGAAAGTTCATGTCCGCCGCCGCTGATGCTTTTATCCCCAATAGCTACGGTGGTAGGGATTATCTGATCCGCAGTCTAGGGGCAAAACCCGCCAGAGTATTTACCCATACCTATCTGGTTCCCGATGCCCAAGCCCTGTTGCAAAATGCTGTGGGATCACCCCCAGACTTGCCTCGTCAACGCCCCATTTTTCTTTATGTGGGAAGGATTACAGCTCGCAAAGGAATTAACTCACTGATTCAAGCCTGTACAATCCTCAAAGAGCAGGGCTATACTGACTACAGCTTAGTAGTTATCGGCAGTGGTGACCAAAGGGGGGAATTAGAAGCATTAATTGCCCAACAGGGGCTAACGGATTTGGTGACATGGGTTGGCTGGGTGGAGTACGGTAGGTTGGGAGTATACTTCCAGAGTGCGGATGTATTTGTGTTTCCTACCCTAGAAGACATTTGGGGTATGGTTCCCCTAGAGGCGATGGTGTTCGGCACGGCGGTTTTGTGTTCTCGCTGGGCTGGGGCGGCGGAACTAGTGGTGGAGGGAGAAAATGGGTTTATTTTTGACCCCTACAAACCAGAGGAGTTGGCGGAAAAAATGCGACAGTTTCTCGATCGCCCGGAGTTGATTAAAATCATGGGCGATCGGGCAAAGGAACTGATCGGCAAAACCAACTATCAAACTGCTGCTGATGGTTTTATCGAAGTGATCAACAGGGTGTGACTAAATTACCCCTCATCCCCTTCTCCTCTGCTCCCCTTGTGGGAGAAGGGGAGGAAGAAAAAGTTTCTTGTTCCCTCTCCCGCCTTGGGAGAGCGATGCACTGAGCTTGTCGAAGTGGGCTAGGGTGAGGGCTTAAGCTACATTAACTAAACCTGAAATTTCAGTATAGGAGGCAAAAAGTGAGCGTTGTTATTATTACGGGTTCTGCGGGTTTGATTGGTTCTGAGGCAACTAATTACTTTGCCCAAAAAGGCTTTGATGTAATTGGTATCGATAACGATATGCGCCGGGTATTTTTTGGGGATGACGCTTCAACTACTTGGAACCGGAAAAGACTAGAGGAATCGATCGGAGCCAAGTACATCCACAAAAGTATTGATATCCGGGATACCGAAGGAATTTATCAACTATTTGCCGAGTATGCCAAGGATATTGCCCTGATCATCCACACCGCCGCCCAACCTTCCCACGACTGGGCAGCCAAGGATCCCCAAATGGATTTCACTGTAAATGCCAACGGGACTTTGAACCTATTGGAAGCTACTCGGAGATATTGCCCCCAATCCCCCTTTATTTTCACCTCCACCAACAAGGTCTACGGCGATACCCCCAACCGTCTGCCTTTGCAGGAGCTAGAAACCCGCTGGGAAATTGACCCCAGCCATGCCTATAACGGCGGCATTCCTGAAGAAATGTCGATCGACCACACCATGCATAGCCTCTTTGGAGCTTCCAAAGTAGCAGCAGATGTGCTGGTGCAGGAATACGGTCGGTATTTTAGTATGCCGACAGCTTGCTTCCGGGGTGGTTGCCTCACGGGACCAAACCATTCGGGAACCAAGCTCCACGGTTTCTTGGCCTACCTAATGAAATGCGCTTATCTGAAAACTCCCTATACCGTCTTTGGCTATCAGGGCAAACAAGTCCGGGATAATATCCATAGCCAAGACCTGATCCGGGCTTTCGATGCCTTTTTCCAAGCCCCCAGAATTGCTGAAGTTTATAACATCGGCGGCGGTCGCCATAGCAATTGCTCGATGATCGAGGCGATTACTAGTTGTGAAGAAATCGTTGGCTACAAGATGGACTGGACTTACGCCGAGCAAAACCGGATGGGCGACCATATTTGGTGGGTCAGCGACTTAAGCAGATTCTCTAGCCATTATCCAGATTGGAAATTGCAGTATAATGTCCCCCAGATTTTGCAAGAGATTTATGAATTTAATAAAGACCGCTGGCAAAAGGAAGGAGCTTAAATATGATTGATGCAGGCAAGCGGAATGTTTTGGGTGTGCAAGTTAATGTCGTGGACTACGAAGCGGCGGTGGCAAAGATTGTCCAAGCTGCCAAAGACCATCAACCTTTGGGAGTTTCGGCTCTGGCAGTACATGGAGTAATGACGGGAGTTCTAGACCCGGTACACCGCTATCGGTTGAATCATTTGGAACTAATTCTTCCCGATGGGCAGCCGGTGCGATGGGCTTTGAATATCTTGCATAATGCCAAATTGCGCGATCGCGTCTATGGACCCAAGACAACTTTACTGGTTTGTCAGCGGGCTGCTGAAGAGGGCTTACCTATTTATCTCTACGGTAGTCGCCCAGTGGTGCTAGAGGCTCTGATCGCCAACTTGAAGGCGAAGTATCCAGCCCTAATTATTGCCGGCAGCCAACCTTCCAAATTCCGCCAAACCACCCCGGAAGAAAAGCAAGAGGTGATTAAACAAATCAAAGATAGTGGAGCTGCGATCGCCTTTGTGGGTCTGGGCTGTCCTCGCCAAGAAGTCTGGGCTTATGAATATACCCATGATCTTTCTATGCCTGTGATGGCCGTAGGTGCGGCTTTTGATTTCCATGCCGGACTCCTCTCTGAGGCTCCCAAATTTGTGGGAGATTTGGGTTTGGAGTGGTTCTATCGTTTGTTGGTGGAACCAAAGCGGCTCTGGAAGCGCTACTTGTTTCTTAACCCCTTGTATGTCTGGATGTTTCTGTTGCAGTGGCTAAAAATCCGCAAGTACGACCCTGCCGATGATATCCGTCCTGATCAAGATATGCTCTACGGTTAAATCTATAGCCCGCCAATCAGGTTATGTGGTAGGAACCTTCATACCATGAGGGTTCCTGACAACGCAAATCATCTTCACCCCTTGACGATTGCTATAACCCTCTTTTGTCACTCTCCGAGTAGTAGTCCACCACATTGATTATGAAGGGGAAATAACAGGATACAATCGCTTGAGTTTTGTTCTGGCATCGGTACTATAGTAGTCGCCGATTTGATTAGGACGTTTTTGAGGGCGCGCTCCGCGCGCCCTCAAAAACGTCCCCGTCCTAACTAGAATGGCACTTACTATAGTGAATTGCCATTCATCTGATATCTCTGCTATCGAAATTCGAGAAATTCTTACCCTCGCTGAAGCTCAGTTACCCGATTCAGAAAATGTCACGGATTAAATTGTTGAATCTCTTCTAGGGTCAAGTCTAGGCATTTCATGATCTGTTCATTGGTTAAACCAAAGGAGCGCAAGCGAGCGCCTCCATCTTCGCCTGTTGTTTCCCTCGCAAAAACTCCGGTGACTCTTCTCCTGATGTACAGATATGAAGTGATCCGACTACACTACCACTGCCAACATTGCCAAAAATAGTGAAATTGGAGCTATTAACAACTCCCTTCCGTAATAACACTGATCTTAAGTTCGATTTATTCACATCTTCTTCAAAAGCATCAGAGAACATCCGCCATAACTCATAGCCAACATCCTTAATATAACCCTCAGTACAGTTCATCTCCTTCGCAATCTCACCATACTTCTGCCGCTTCAAAACCCCCTCAATCACCCCCACCTGCATATCATCCAGATGCTTCCCCGTCTTTGCAAACACCGCCTCATCTGCAAAAGCCAAAGCCTCCTGAGTATCTATCATCCTTCCTCACAACTAAAAATCTAACTATAACTACCAATATCCGCCCATTTTTTCATCGGGTATAAAAAATTACCTAGCCTTGAAAACTTTATACATCATACCAAGTTCGGTTTATATAATATCTCTATGCACGGCGGTTGAGACCAATGCTACAAAAGCAAAGTCCGCCTTCGCAGACTCGAAAAATAGAATACTATCATAACCAGATTTGGTATCATACGACTTTTCTGGGCTTTTTTAGAGTTTACAAGCTTGAAACTTTATTCTAGAATAGTATTTAGTTTACGTAGTAACTCTATATATAGTTGTAATAAGCGAACTATATAATCTAGTTTATAAATATCTGTTACTAATTTTTTAGAAGCAATTCAGAGATGACTTACAAACGCATTTGTACAATAAATGGATATTCTATCTTTTGGAGTCCAAAATCACTTAACGTTGAAGCGGGACTGCCGGGTGAACAGGTTGGTAATCTCTATAATGACGGATATATTGGGAAAGCAGATAGTCGAGATGAGGCTATTCTTATGGCTAGAACTTATATGGAAAATCATCCTCCTAGATTTCAGGGTGAGGAGATGTGTTTCATTGCTACAGCAGCTTACTCAACCTCTATACATCCAGACTTAGATACATTTCGCAGTTTCCGAGATAAAAAACTTCTACCCAATCCCTTTGGTAAAAGGCTAGTTAGCATCTACTACAAAGTTAGTCCCTCTATTGCCCGCTACATCGACCAACAACCAACTATCAAAAAACCCCTAAAATATCACCTCTCACACCTAGCTAATTGGATGCGTAAATAAAAGTTTACTGGTAGCTATGCTTGGTATGGTAACTAGCGTATCTTCCATTACAAATTACGATATACCTCATCATCATTGCGTTTGCCAACTCTAAAAATCCGAATTTCTCTATCCTCTATTGTGTAAAGAATGCGGTATTCCCCAGAATCCACCCGATAACCTTTGGGATAGCCCTTTAATGCGTTGCAGTCTTGAGGTTGAGGGTTATCCAACAAAGCAAAAATTTTAGTTGCAACCTGTTTAAATTGTTTTGGCTGTAATTCTCCTAAAGATTTTTTTGCATCTCTAGAAAACTGCAATGTGTAGCGATCGCTCATTATTTTGTAAAGTCCTCTACTCGTACCTCTACCTTATGAGCTTGGTTGTGGGCTTCAATCACTTCCTCAAAGCTGAAAAATCTATCATTACTCTCCACAGCATTTTTTAGTAACGTGCTATCGATCGCATCCTCCAGTGCCTCAAGCAAATTCATTAAATAACTATAGGGAACCACTGCCACCACAGGCTTACCTGCCGACTCGATGACAATTTGGGTCTGGCGATCGCTCACTTCCTGCACTATTGCCGATAACTCATTCCCCATCTCTCCCAATTGCACAACATTCACCATTCGCTCTAACCTCCAAGTTTCATGTTTGTATATACTCTAGCAAAACTGGGGTTGATCCGAGTAGGCAAGAATTGACTGAGTGATCGCTCATTATTTTGTAAAATCCTCTACTCACACCTCTACATTATGAGCTTGGTTGTGTGCCTTAATCGCTTCCTCAAAGCTGAAAAGTTTATCATTACTAGTAACAGCATTTTTAGTAACCTACGATCGATAGTCTTAAGCCACACCATAACCTGTGTAAGGTCTTTTGTAGGGAGGATGTAAACCCAAAACAATATCTTCTTTAGGAATCCCAAATTCCAGCAACTTTTGTCCCACATCAATATCAGTCGTGTTTTGTTGTAGCCAGATTTTACCATCCTTAATATCAAAGTGGAGAACAGTGTAATAGACCCGTTTCAAGCCCTTCCAACCCACCCGCATGAGTTGATAGCGATCGCGCACTGTGTCAAAAAATAGCTCATTTTCCACATCATCCTGAGTCTTAAAATGGCTATGGCTTTCCAAAAGATTCTGAATATGCAGGCGATAATTTTCTAGTTTATCCATTTGATAATTTCCTCAGCAATAGGCTCGTAAACAATGATTTTTATGTAATACCGCTCGATCGAGACTTGAGCAAATCTGCTTTGAAAAAATGTTTCATAGGCATCTAACGGAATCGCTAAATAAAGAAGGCGATCAGGATCATTGACTTCTAGCATAATTCTATAGTTAAGAAATTGCCCCAGGGCTGTATGAAAATCGCTAATTGCTGAAGTGCTGATAAAGCTTTTAATTTCCACAGCAATCTTTTGTTGATCTCGCTCTGCGGCAATCAATCGCTCTGCGGCTAAATCAATTTTAACCTTTACTTCTTCCCATTCAAGCTCTAGAGGATCATTTGTAATCTGCCAATGATCTTTTTCTAATCCTCGTTTAACTGCATCATGAAAAAGGTCTTTCGCTGACATTTCACCTTAACCTTAGTTGTTTATTTTCACCAAAGCGTGCTGTACTACTTGCACCTACACATTATGAGCTTGGTTGTGTGTTTTAATTACCTCCTCAAAGCTGAAAAAGTCATCATTACTAGCCACCGCATTTTTTAGTAAAGAGCTATCGATCGCATTCTCCAACACCTCCAGCAAATTCATCAAATAATCATCTCGATCACAATTTGGGTCTGGCGATCGTTCACCTCCCGCACCATTGCCGATAACTCAGTCCCCATTTCTCCCAATTGCACAACATTCGTCATTTGTTCTAGCCTTCCAAGTTTTAGGTTTGTATCTACTCTAGCAAAACTGGGGTTGATCCGAGTAGGTAAAAATTGATTTAGCGATCGCTAACTACTACTTTCCGGTTAAAGTTGTAAAATATAAATGATTAGCGCGAATCGATCGATGGATAATGGTCAAATTATAGGCATCTACGCCGAGAAGGCGTTTCAGCGAGTTCGATCGTCTTTACTATGATAAATATGTTCCAAAAGGGATAATGACTAAAATGTATAAAGTTCTACAGGCAACTTGTAATAACGGCAATCTTATACTTAATGAGAAGTTGAGTAATGAGTGGGAAGGTAAAAACTTCCAAATTATTATTCTTGAAACTGATGAAATTACAGTCAAAAAGAAACGTTTTTTTGATTTTGTAGATCAGCATCACTTTACTCTTCCTGAAGACTATCAATTTGATAGAGAAGCTATTTATGACAGGTAAGATATTCTTAGATACGAATATTTGGGTTTATCTTTATGCCCAAAATCTACCTGATAAGTCAGTTAAAGTAAGAGACTTAGTAGAGAGTAATTTTGCCTCGATTATTGTTAGTACTCAGGTCTTGGGAGAGTTTTATCATGTTTTAACCAGAAAGAGGCTTAAGCCAAAAGAGGAAGCCAAACAAATTGTTTTAGAGATGGTAGCTAGTTTTACTATTGTGGAAATAGATGTTCTGAAAGTAATAGCAGCTTTAGAGATTAATTCAACCTATGGTTACACTTATTGGGATAGCTTAATTGTAGCTACAGCTTTGCAAGAAAATTGCAGTATTTTATATTCAGAAGATATGCAAGCTGACCAATTAATTGAAAAGAAAACAAAAATTGTTAATCCATTCTGAGATCAATCGCATCCTCCAAAGCTGAAGAATTTATCATTACTAGCCACTGCATTTTTTAGTAAATTGTTATCGATAGTCTTACAGCAGTTTGAGAGTGGTCGGCTGTAGCCACTCACTCTCAAACCCGACATTAGATCAGACTTTCAATATTTGTGGTGTGCCTCACTTGAACGCAAGGTGCTGTGATTTTGAGATTCTATAATGAAGGCATTTTAGTTAGAAAAGCGACGGCTTCTACGTGGGCAGTTTGAGGGAAGAAATCTACAGGTTGGACTTTTTCTAGGGTATAGCCCCCTTGGGTGAGGATTTCCAAATCCCTCGCTAGGGTAGCGGGTTTGCAGCTCACATAGACTAGACGATTGGGCTGCTGGGCAATAATGGTGGCTAGGACTTGCCGATCGCATCCCTGGCGGGGCGGATCCAACAGGACAATATCAGGAGTTTGCGCCAAAGTTGGCAGTAGGTCTTCCACCTTGCCCTGCTGAAAAGTAACATTGCTAATTTGATTTAATTCTGCATTGCGTTGCGCCTGTTGTACTGCTTGGGGTTGAATTTCTAGACCGATCGCTTGCCGTACCAGACCAGCTAGGGGCAGGGTGAAAGTGCCAATTCCGCAGTAGGCATCCAAGAGGAATTCAGTCCCCGTCAGTTGCAAATGGTCTTGAATCACTCCCAATAGCGTCGCCGCCGCCTCCGGATGCACCTGAAAGAAGGTATCAGCCAACAATTCCCAATCTAGACCAGCAAACTTTTCTTGCAGGTAAGGGCGACCAGCAACACAATGGGTTTCCTTACCAAAAATAGCATTGGTGCGATCGCTATTCACATTCACCAACACCCCCACCAAGCTGGGATACTTGGCTAACCAAGCCTCCGCCTGCGCCTCCAGTCCCGTCAGGTCTGGGCTGGTACTAATCAGGGTCAAGAGCATTTCCCCCGTAGCGATGCCAATCCGCAAACTCAAATGCCGCAACCTGCCCTGATGCTTCGCCTCGTCATAGATTGACCAGCCCTTTGCTTGGATATCAAGCTTAATTTCTGCCAAGAGAGGGTTAAGGCGGCTATCCTGCACCGGGCATTGGTTGAGATTGACCAAGGCATGGGAGCCTTTTTGGTAGTAACCTGCTTGGACTTGACCTGTAGGCGATCGCTTGACGGGATAGGTGGATTTATTTCGGTAGCCTAAGGCTGTGGAGCCAAGAATGGGAACGATGGGGGGATTAACAAGATGGCCAATCCTAATTAGGGCTTGCTCTACTTGATCCTGCTTGGCGTGGAGCTGGTAGGCATAATCTACATGCTGCCACTGACAACCGCCACATTTATCAGCCACAATACAATTAGGACGGACTCGGTGTGGGGAAGGCTCCAGAATTTTCTGCATCTTGCCGTGGGCGTATTCCCGCTTCACCTGCATCAACCGAACGAGGAGGCGATCGCCCGTCACCGTATCAGGCACAAACACAGCCCGTCCTTGAAATTTGCCGACTCCATCGCCGCGATCGCTAATATTCTCAATGGTAATTTCCACCACCTGTCCCTGCTGCCACTGCGCCGGATTGTCTAGAAGTTGAGAATTAGTATCCATAAAATTTATAAATTTATTTAGAGTGAATGTAGAGTCAGTCAACTTGCTAGAAGGTAAAGTGACGATTAGGGTTGTTGATACGCTGGGTCAAATAGTTCCGTAATTGGTAAGCTTCGGCAGCAGGGCACTCTCCTACATGAAAAGCACCCGAACAACCAATGCATGATTGTTCTTCAAATTTACCCAGAATACGCACGAGTTGCTTTGCTACCTTGTGCTGAATAGGAAGCATTTTAAGCTTGGTCATCTTGTTTCCCTTTTATTGATGAAGCTTTTGATCATAAGATATACATCAATTTTCTAGTCTGTGGAAGACAGGCAAGGGGCTTAAGCCCCTTGTTCTATAGCAACAGTGTGTCTTTATATAACTGAAAGCCGCTGTAAAACTAAGTTGAGCCTTAATCACTGGTGGTTTCGATCATTTACGAAAAATATAAATTTGTTTATTGGTTCCAATGATATAGCAACCCTAAATGGTTTCACCCGCCTCCGGCGGGTGAAACCATCTGCCAGAAGCAAGTTGACTTAGTAACTGTTCGCAAATGATTTAGGATCGCTATAGTTTAGATAATAGAGTCAAGATTTTAACATAGAGTACTTGTACTATATGTTACACAATCAATTTAATAATATGAATAGTATTGCTTCTTGCTCAGGATCGACCATAATACAAATAGTAGAAAGGGTTTTGGTTAAAACTTTAAGTAGTCGGCTCTAGCGTTTTGTTAGAGATCAATTTAGGTTGTAATGAAACTAACTCTCTCCCATTTATAGCTTGTTTTTTCTGCCAATCAGCAAATATCTCTTTGAAGTTATAGTTAAAAGACTTAGCGTGTTCTTCACGGATTCGGTGTATTTCTTCTAAAATATCATCTTGCCACATAATCTACTCTCCCATCAGTTCGTAAGGTGTACAAATAGTCGGTAACTTATATCCAAAGTTAGTACTAATCTCCGTAAGTTTTCTCTGAATTTGGGCATTTGCAATATGCTTACAATTCCAAGTCAACATGTAGTCTAATCCATGAACTGTTGCCGCAGCTATATGAATTGCATCATCGGATGCCTTTGCAAGACTTAGGCTTTTAGTAAGAAACTGTAAGCCTAAGTCTTGCACATTTTCAGTAAGTTCAAGCACAAAGATATCTTGCAGAATTTCAAGTCTTTTTGCCGCCATCTCTGAATCACCCTGTGCTGCTTCATCTAGAACCACCTGAGAAATATAAAGTACAAATTGGCTTCGCCGAGTTTCCCACCACTTGCGCGTCACCTCTTGATTTGCCATCATGATCAAATTATTGCTTGGTCTAGCTGTTAGGTAGCTAACCATGCTGGTTTCGATATATACAGATTCGGTCATACAGGATAATTTATTTATCTCTACATTGTACCCAATAAGCCTTGACGGTTAACTATTTGGTAATTATAGCCTAGCCCGATCGCCACATCTCCCCACCCCCCTATGAGAGCATTGGTAACGCCTATACTACAGTGCTTTTGATTTATTTTAAGGAGTTTTAGAGGCCATGACCACAATGGGAACAGAAGCGATCGCCCTCTTTTACCTGTGATCCGCATTGCGAACAAAAAAGCTTACTTACAGAGTGATTTGATGGCTGAGTTACTGCTGGATTTATCGACTCTCCCATTTGCATTTGCATATTCCCAAGCTGCATCCGCATAGGCTGCATAGGTTGCATTGATGGCATAGGTTGCATTGATGGCATAGAGGTAAAGGTTGAGGCGGGGTTCGGGTGAGGAGTCGTGGGTTGTAGCGGGATGAGTTGGGCATCAGCGATTGCTGGCATTCCCGGTAAATTGGTAATGGCATTCCCTTGGATTAAGCCTATAAATTGTCCTCCCTGCCCTTCAATCCTAAAAATAAAACCCATTGCACTCTGCCATAAAATAGGCGGCACAAGCCAAGCTCCTGTTTGCCAACTAGTGGCTTGACTCTGCTGTTGTTGGGGAGTACTAGTCATCAAAGTAATCACTGTTTGAGTTCCCTGACTTTCTAGGTATAGTTGCTGATGGGGACTGAGGCTGGCAAAGTAATGTTGCATAGTTTTTCCCCAAAATTGGTGGTATTTTTATTTTAACTAATCTCGTAAAATTCCCTATCTACCAATGGGTAGTTACCATCCTACAAGCAACTAGAATTTAAGAGGATCCCAGTGAAATTTGATAATTACGATCCGGGTGATTTCTACGATGAACTTTTCTTGAGCAAAGGACAACCCAGACCAGAAGCTGCTCAATTAGTAGAAAAGTTCCACTCCCTGCCCCCAGAAGAACTCTACCGCCGACAACAAGCTGCCCAAACTGCCATGTTGAAAATGGGGGCAACTTTTAATGTCTATAGTGATGGTCAAGGTACGGAGAGAATTTTACCTTTTGATGTGATTCCCCGGATTGTTTCAGCTCAAGAATGGGCAGTTTTAGAGCAGGGATTAAAACAACGAGTCCAAGCATTAAATCTCTTTATTGATGATGTTTATGGTGCCCAAAAAATCATCCAAGATGGCATTATCCCCCTAGAATTAGTCACTTCAGCTACAGGATATCTGCCCCAATGTCATGGAGTCAATAAACAGGGAATTTGGTGTCATATTACGGGGACGGATTTGGTACGCGATCGCTCTGGGCAGTGGTATGTTTTGGAAGATAATATGCGCTGTCCTTCTGGGGTGTCTTATCTCTTAGAAAACCGCCGAGTGATGAAGAGTTCTTTCCCAGAATTATTTGCTAGTTTAGATATCCAAGCTGTTGATGATTATCCTAGCCATTTATTAGAAACTCTCCTACATATTGCCCCAGCAAATATTCCCCATCCTAATGTGGTGGTTCTCACCCCCGGAATGTATAATTCCGCCTATTTTGAACATTCTTTTCTAGCTCAACAAATGGGAGTAGAACTAGTAGAAGGTAGGGATCTCATTGTCGAGGGTGGCTATCTAAAAATGCAAACTACCAAGGGGTTAGAAAAAGTTGATGTCATCTATCGACGCATTGATGATAACTTCATTGACCCAACGGTATTTCGACCTGATTCTATGCTTGGTGTGCCGGGGTTAGTTGAAGTGTATCGACAGGGCAGAGTGGCGATCGCTAATGCCCTCGGTACTGGGGTCGCTGATGATAAGGTCATCTATGCCTATGTGCCGAAAATGATCAAATATTACCTAGATCAAGAACCAATTATTCCCAACGCACCTACCTATCTTTGTTGGCTGCCCGAAGATCAAGAATATGTGCTTGCCAACCTCGATAAATTAGTAGTTAAAGCTGCCAATGAATCTGGAGGCTATGGTATGTTAATTGGTACCCAATCAACCGCAGCAGAAAGAGCAGAATTTGCCCTAAAAATTCAAGCAGACCCGCGTAATTATATTGCGCAAGAAACCCTTGCTTTATCTAGAGTACCCACCATTACTGAGGGAGGATTTAACGGCTGTCATGTAGACTTACGCCCCTATGTTCTCTATGGCAAAGAAATCTATGTGCATCCCGGTGGTTTAACTAGAGTTGCCCTCCGCAAGGGTTCCTTAGTAGTTAACTCTTCTCAAGGCGGCGGCACTAAGGATACTTGGGTATTAAATAGCTAAATTTGCAAGCATTTTAGACGTAGGCTTCGACTTCGCTCAGCCTACGTCTAAAATGCTTGCAATATCTCAAAAAATGTATCGATATTTGTTGTTTTATAAACCCTACGATGTTCTTTGCCAATTTACTGATGCAGAAGGACAAAGAAGCACCCTGAAAGACTATATTTCTGTGCCGGATGTCTATGCAGTGGGGAGGCTCGATCGCGATAGTGAAGGTTTACTTTTACTAACAAATAATGGCAAGTTACAGCATCAATTGGCGCACCCCAAATTTCAGCACCAGCGCACCTACTGGGTACAGGTGGAAGGGATTCCCGATGAAGATGCTCTACAGCAGTTGCGCCAAGGGGTAGCAGTGCAGGACTACTGGACTAAGCCAGCCCAAGTAAAATTCATCGCTCCAGAACCAAATTTGCCACCACGGGAGCCACCGATTCGTTACCGGAAAAGTATTCCCACAAGTTGGCTAGAGATGATCCTTACCGAGGGTAAAAATCGTCAGGTGCGGCGAATGACAGCAGCGGTAGGGTTTCCTACTTTGAGGCTGGTGAGGAGTGCGATCGCGTCTCTGACCTTAAATGACCTCCAACCCGGACAATGGCGAGATTTAACCGCCCAAGAAGTAAAAGCATTAACTTCTCTAGGAAGTCATCTATAATACTTGAGATATTCTTAAAATTCCCCAAATTATTATAGAACCCATTTGATATCTCCTCTGTAGGATGTGTTAGGCATCAGCCGTAACGCATCAGAACTTAGGGAAGATGCGTTACGGCTAGCGCCTAACACATCCTACAAAAATAATTGATGGGTATCGAAAGATTCTAAATGGGTTGAAAACGGCGCACCCTCTGGGTGCGCCGTTTTCAACCCCCGTAAAATTAGCAAATGATTTAGGATCGCTATAGTTGTCCTAAATGAATTTAGAATTTTAGAGGGTTGAGAAGGGTTCCCCCTCCGGGGGAACCCTTCTCAACCCATTTAGGATCGCTATATATTAATAAATTATTGACTGTATTACTTGATTATGAATTATTTAATTGGTGTCTTTGGCGATCGCATTCAAGTAGAAGAAGCTTACACAGCCCTAGAAAAATCTGGCATATCTAACAAACAGGTGAGTATCTTAGGCAGGGGTTTCAAGAGTGCTGATGAATTTGGCTTAATTGACCCCAAACTCCAAGCACAGGAGCAGGCAGTACGGATGATGTATTGGTTAGCTCCCTTTGGATTTTTGGCGGGTTTTGGCTTTAATGTTGTTACCGGACTAGATACTTTTCCTTGGGCTGGAGTGCTGGGGAACCAAATTATTGGCGGGATTTTTGGGTCGATCGCTGGGATCATGGGCGGCTTCTTTGTTGGTGGTGGCGTGGGCTTGGTGGGCAGCGGTGATGCCCTGCCCTACCGCAATCGTCTGGATGCTGGGAAGTACTTAATTGTGGTGCAGGGAACCGATAGCATCACGAATCAAGCCACGAGCATCATGAAAAAATTTAATCCTGAAAGTCTCCAAGGCTACCAACAAGGAGATTAAACCTATGTTACCGAGAATCGAATTATTAAAAGGGGTGGAAAACCGAGAAGTTGCTGCTAGAGTCATTGACCTAGCAGAACAAGCCATCAAAACTTGGGAAGTAGTGGTGACAGATTTTCTCTCTCCACCAGAGCAGGTAGAGGTGAAACAGATATTCGATCGCCTCACAGAAGTCCAGCTAGTATTTTGGGGCGGCTATCCCCAAGCAGAGCGGCAACGGTGTGCGATCGCCCGTGCCGATCTTCCCCTCAGTCAAGATAGCGTTGACCTCGCTGCGGTGGATATTACTGGGAATTTTCTTTTTGATGAGGCGACTCACCGAGACTTTCTTGGCTCGATGCTGGGTTGTGGGATTGTCCGGGAAAAAACTGGGGATATTATTATCCTCGGAGAGCGGGGAGCGCAGGCGATCGTCACTCCAACCATGGTGGAATTTTTAACCCTCCATCTCCAGCAAGTCCGCTCAGTTCCGGTCAAGGTAAAGACAATTTCCCTAGAGGAATTAAAAATCAGGGAACCCAAGAAGAAGGAACTAACTACGGTGGAAGCTTCCCTGAGGTTGGATGCGATCGCTTCTGCTGGCTTTGGCTTATCTCGAAGCAAAATGGTGGATTTTATTAATTCTGGAGATGTGCGAGTCAACTGGAAAGATATCAATCAATCTAGCTATAATTTGAAGACTGGGGATTTAATTGCTCTGCGAGGTAAAGGTAGGCTAGAAGTGGGCGAAATCATGGTGACAAAAAAAGAACGTTACCGAGTTCAATTAACTAGATTTATTTAATGTATCGATCCTAAATAATTTCATCCTCTAAAGGTGGGTGAAATTATTTTCCAGACCTACAAATATACCTACAAATATATTTCAATCTAAGATGCTTGCGGTGGGCATTGCCCACCCTACTGATACTAAGATGCTTGCGGTGGGCATTGCCCACATTACTAATACTAAGATGCTTGTGGTGGGCATTGCCCACATTACTAATACTAAGATGCTTATGGTGGGTATTGCCCACCCTACTAATACTGCTAATAATCTTATTTGTGGAGTGCTAAATGGTGAAATTTAGTATTGTGATTACCACTTTTAATCGTTGGGAGATGTTGAAGCGATCGCTCTTGAGCTGCTTACAACAAACTATGCCTTGTGAAGTTATTGTGGTAGATGATCATTCTAGCGATCAAACAGAACAACATCTCCAAGAACTTCTCATCGGCTATGGGGAGCTATTTATCTACCATCGCCAACCCCAAAACCTCGGTCATGCCGCAGCAGTTAATCAAGGAGTCAATCTAGCTACAGGAGATTGGATCAAACTAGTTGATGATGACGATTACCTAGCAGATAATTGCATAGAGACTTTAACTAAAATTATTTCTGCTTATTCTCAAGATTCCCAAGATACTGGGAATTCTCAAACTTCTCAAGATTCTCAAAGTTCTCAAGCCGTGATCTGCTCTACCCAGGCTATCCAAGTGGATGAAAATGGTCAGGAACATAGCAGAACTAGAAACATTGGTAATTCACCAGTAATTTCTATTGATCAAGCAGATATTCATTATGGAATGCTATTAGAATTAGTCCCTTTTGGGACACCAATTCAAGTGGCATTTAGGCGGGATGCTTTTTTGCAAACTGGGGGTTGGAAATCTGAGCTAGATACTAACTATGATGATATTGACTCTTGGATTAAAATCGCCCAATTTGGAGATGCCCTATTTATTAATCAATGCTTAGGATATCGGACAGTTTGGCAGGGAGGATTAAACCAAAAATTCTCAATTCTCGATCGCCTCAAAGTCAACATGAAAATCAAACAGCAAATTTACCAGTTAATTAATCCTAAATATGATCAAAAATTACCACCTCTCAATAATGTCTATAGATATCTCCATCTCCACTGGGGCTTAGTTGCTCTCAAACAGAAACAGTTCTCTACATCTCTAACTCTTCTCTTCCCTGCCCTATTTTCTTTCCCAGCTTGGCGGCTATTACTCGGCAGAAAGAAACAACAAAAAATAGCTCCCCAAATTTATAAAATAAAATGAGGATTTCCCCCGCAGCGCGGGGGAAATCCTGCCCTTAGATTTATAAAATATAATAAGTACTTCCCCCTGTGCTGTAAAGGATATCTTGCCCTTAGATTTATAAAATATAATAAGTACTTCCCCCTGTGCTGTAAAGGATATCTTGACCTTAATCAAAACCCTCCGCCGCCATGACTACTCTTTCCTCATCTCTCAAACCAGAAATTAGTTGGGAACTTCTTCCTGACGATTACCTACTTCCTGATGATCCTGTGGAAAACCTACTGCATCCTGCCTTTGCTGCTGTCTTGAGAGAAATCCTAGAACTAGCAGGTTTAATTACTCCCGAAATGCTAGTTGGTTCCAACTTTGCTATTTGTGCTGCTGTGGATGGCAAGATGGTTGTGAAAGCTCCCGATTGGTTCTATGTTCCCCGTGTTGATGGAGTATTGCGCCCCCATACTGATTCGCTGGAACCAGTGAAAATTCGCCGTAGCTACACTCCCCACCGACAGGGTGAACCTTTAGCGATCGCTATGGAATTTCTTTCCGACACGGAACAAAATGAATACTCATTGAATCCTCGCTCACCCTACGGCAAAAGGTCTACAAAGGGGAAAGCTAGAGTTAGTTAACCGCCTTCTCCAACGCAGGTTAGGGGAAATTCCCCCAGACCTTCAGAGACAGCTAGAGGAACTGGCAAGCGATCGCCTAGACCAAATCAGCACAGACCTTCTAGATTTCACGCAAATTATTGATTTAGCAAACTGGTTAGCAGGTGGTTGAAATCGTATCCTAATGCTATTGATAAAGTCTGATGTTGCGCCCCCGGAGGGGGTGCAACATCAGACCTTCTAGTCACTTTATAAATGACCTCTAATGTTGTTGGAGGAAAGTCATAATTTCCTCATGGGTAGGTTGGGGGTCGATCGCCCCCTTCCCCATCACCGTTAAAGCAGCCATCGCATTGCCATAGTTGAGCATTTTTTCTAACTGTGCTGCATCTCCTAGAGCCTCTATGCCTCCTTGACAAAGCTGATGCAAGAACCCAGCCAAAAACGCATCTCCAGCCCCAGTAGTATCTTCAACCGGCACAGAGAAGGCAGGAATATGTCCCCGATGGGAACCGAATAGATAATCACAACCTCCAGCCCCCTTAGTTAAAAGAATTCCCCGCACTGAAGGCAAGTCTAAGGAAATTAGATCCAACTCATCGGTATCAAATAGCCAAACAGCCTCCTCCTCAGTCAGCTTGAGGATACTCACTACAGGCAAAATTCCTTGAATCATCGGGCGAGCAGCTTCTGGATAAGCCCAAAACATCGGGCGCCAGTTGACATCAAGAATCACTCGTTTTTTATGCTCTAGACAGTGATTAATTGCCCATTGCACAGCGGCTCTAGTATCCCAGTAGGCTAACCCCAACGAACCAATAACTAGATAATCTGCCTCAGTAATTAACTCTGAGGGTAAATTGTTTCGTTGTAGGTGGGCATCGGCAAAACTAGTCGGCGTGACTTCGCCAAACCCCGCAAAGGATCGATCTCCATCCTCTGACCTCGTGACATATACTTTCCGAGTTGGGTCTTTGCCATAGCTCTGTACTCCGCTCAGCACCACCCCCCGGTCTTGCAAGAGATGCATCAGCCCTTCTCCCTCTGGATCAGTCCCCACCGCCCCAATAAACGCCGTTGCTGTGCCTAACCGAGCCAGACCACAGGCAACATTGGCGGGTGCGCCACCGGGATAGGCTGTCCAGCTAGTGACTCGATCGACACCTACCCCCGGTTGATCGGCAATATAATCCCACAAAGCCTCACCCAAACAAACAACCTGTACGCTCATAATCTCCACCCCATATCTTCCCATCTCCTAATCTTCCCGCCCCATCTATTCCCTGAGGGCTGGGTTGATTCAGCATCCTTACCTGACAAGAAATCAGGACTTACGCATTTGGAAATTTTAGGGAACGCTCCGCGCTGCAAAACTTCCAAAACCCCAGATAATTCATTGGCAGTCCGTCAGTCCTATAAATATAGCAGCCCTAGCTAGAAAACCTTGCAAAAAACTAAGTATATTAACGGAACTGTTCTTTGTAACCAGATTCGATCGTCCTAAAGAAATCAGGATTTCCCCCACAGGGCGGGAAGTTTTTTGACAGATGGCACACCCCAAATATTACCTAATTAAGCTATTCTCTTGACTGCCCTAAGAGTTAATCACTACATTGGATATTGCTGTTGTTATGTTAAGGAGAGGCAAAACTGTGCCAAAGCGCATTACGGTTATTTCTATGTTGGCGGTTCTAGGTTTATGTGCCGCTCCCCTGCCGTCCTTGGGACAGGCACTCCTGCCCTATACTCTGCAAGTGGATATCCAAGACTTGGAAGAACAGGGCTTAAAGTTGGCTCAGGATGCTGTCCGACTGATCCGCTTTGGGCGGATAGAACTGGCTCTGCCACGGGCGGAGTTGGCTAGTCAGTTGGCTCCCCGTCGCTATCAGACTTGGTTGATCTTAGGGACTTTGTATGCCCAGCAACGCCAGTTTGATCAGGCAATTATGGCTCTGCAAAGGGCTAAAAATTTAGCTCCCGAAGAGGCAGCGGTTTATTTTGCCTTGGGTTCGGCTCGGTTTCAGAAAAAAGACTACGAAGGGGCGATCGCCGACCTGCAAGCAGGACTAAAGTTAAAGCCAGAGACTGCTGATGCTTGGTTTGATCTAGGTAATGCCTACTTGCAACTAAAACAATTCTCCGAGGCGACCACAGCCTACGAACGTGCCGTTGCCGTGGAGAAGGATTTTTGGCCCGCCTTGACCAATATTGGCTTAGTTCTTTACGAACAGGGTAAACCAAGGGAAGCGATCGCCAAATGGCAAGCTTCGATCGCCATTGACCCCCAAGCCGTAGAGCCAAAAATAGCGATCGCTGTAGCTACTTTTGCCTTGGGAGAACGGGAACGAGCAATCACCCTCGGCACCGATGCCCTGCGTCAGGATCTGCGCTATGCCGATCTAGAATTTCTCCGCCAAAACCTCTGGGGAGAGCAGTTGATGGTCACTAGCAAGGAATTTTTAGAATTACCCCAAGTCCAGACAGCAATTAATCAAATTCAACGGCAATCAGCCCCAATTCTGACCACGCCATAGTAGTATATTTGTACTGACAGAATTGCCAGCCAAGATTGGTTAGCCAAAACGTAGGCACTGCTCATGAATTATCTAGAGTCTTGAATGTTTTTGCAGGCTGAGAGTCGTCATAGCCCACAATCACGTCCACAACTCTCGATAATTTGTTGGCAATACGTCAGTCCTAGTCAACACTAATGCCCTAAGGGGCGAATAATTGAACCCTTGAGAAGATTAAAATCCGATTTTCTGCCCCACCAAGACAGAAAATCATCCCCTCTAGCCAATTTAATAAATAACCTATCCAGTACTTTCTTAGAGGCTATTTATAAAGTTTGATTTTACGCTCCCGCCGGGGGCGCAAAATCAGACCTTCTAGCCACTTTATAAATGACCTCTGAGGGGGTAATTTCTTAGGGGGTTTTCTTAGGGAGAGTTAGGACTCGCAACTAATCTTTTGGCAGTAGTGCCATAATCTGGTCAACAAATAGTTGGTGATCTACCACGGGTTTAGAGATGTAGCCATCAGCCCCACTTTGCTTCAAGAAAGTTTCCCGATCGCCTTCCATGGCGTGAGCCGTCACCAGAATAATGGGTAAATGAGCGGTTAGGGGATCAGCCTTGAGCATTTGGGTAATTTTGATACCATCTACTGCCTTACCCTGATAAACACTATGGGAGAGAGACACATCCATGAGAATAATATCTGCTTGTTTGGCTTGGGCAATTTGCATCACTTCTTCCACGTTTTCGGTATGGGTTACTGCCAAGCCCCCCCGCTTGATTAATATCTTGGAAAAGACACGGGCGTTAATGGGATCATCTTCAACAAGTAAAACGGTTTTCATAAACAGAATATTTAGGATTTGGGAGGATTTGGGGATGAGGATAGAGGTGAGACAACCTACTTCTAAATTACTACCGAACTAAATCACTATGTTGATTCAGATACACACATTATTAATTTTGTCAGTTAGTAAGACAATACATCAGACAATACACCATTAAATATCCTACCTGCAACGATCAAACCCATGACAAAACAACTCAACCTCCTGAACTCCGGTAACATCATTCCTACTCCCATTCATGGGGAGATGCAGCGATCGTATCTGGAATATGCCATGAGTGTGATTGTGGGGCGGGCTTTACCGGATGTTCGGGATGGCTTAAAGCCAGTCCATCGGCGGATTCTCTATGCGATGCATGAATTGGGGCTAACGCCCGATCGCCCCTACCGGAAATGTGCCAGAGTTGTGGGTGATGTGCTAGGAAAATACCATCCCCACGGGGATCAATCGGTCTATGATGCCCTGGTGCGATTGGTACAGGATTTTTCTACCCGCTATCCCCTTCTGGGAGGTCATGGCAACTTTGGTAGTGTGGATAATGACCCCCCAGCGGCGATGCGCTACACCGAAACTCGTCTGGCTCCCCTAGCCTACGAAGCTCTGCTGCCAGAAATTGGCGAAGCAACGGTAGAATTTATTGGCAACTTTGATAATTCCCAGCAGGAACCAGTGGTGCTGCCTGCTCAGTTGCCGATTCTGCTGCTGAATGGTTGTTCCGGAATTGCCGTGGGCATGGCGACCAATATTCCCCCCCACAACTTAGGAGAGGTGGTGGATGGTTTGATTGCCTTGATCGATCGCCCGGATCTTCCTGATGAGCAACTCTGGCAACTGATTCCGGCTCCAGACTTTCCCACTGGGGGCGAAATCACTTCCTTAATGGGGATTCGGGATGCCTACAGCACCGGGCGGGGCAGTATTCCCCTCCAGGGCATCACCAGCCTCGAAACCATCGAAGCCAGCCGGGGCAAGCGCCGCCGTGAAGCAATTATTGTTACAGAACTGCCCTACCAAGTGAATAAAGCTGGGTGGATTGAGAAGGTGGCAGAACTGGTGAATGCTGGGAAAATTGTCGGCATTGCTGACCTGCGGGATGAAAGCGATCGCGAAGGAATGCGCGTGGTGATCGAACTGAAGCGAGATATAGATCCAGAAAAGGTTTTACAAGACCTGCGCCGCCAAACTGCCCTAGCAATAAATTTTGGGGTGATTATGCTGGCGATCGTCGATGGGCAACCTAGGCAACTTACCCTGCGGCAGCTCTTAACCGAATTCCTTGGTTTTCGGGAAGATACCCTGCGGCGGCAATACCGCTATGAGCTAGAGCAGACCGAGCAGCGGTTGCATCTGGTGGAGGGATTGATTACTGCCCTAGGGGAGTTGGATGTGGTGATTGAGGTTCTCCGCAATGCCCCCGATGGGAGTACTGCTAAGTTGGCTCTAGAGACGAGGTTGGGATTGAGCGATCGCCAAACCGATGCCATTCTCGCCATGCCCCTGCGCCGCTTAACAGGGATGGAACAGCAGAAACTCCAGCAGGAGTTTCAGGAGCTTAGCGATCGCATCTCCCACCTGCGCCGACTACTAGACCAGCGCCATGAACTCCTCAAGGCACTGAAAAAAGACCTGCGGAGTCTGAAAAAGAAATTTACCGATCGCCGCCGCACTCGTTTACCCCAGAATTCTGAGCCAATTGCGATCGCCACCCCCTCCAGCAAGCTAACACCGGAGAGAAATCCCTTAGCTAAAGTTTCTGATCAAAACCATCCCCCAGAGAATCAGCCCGCAGATAACTTGCTCTTGACAACTCAAACTCTGACAACTCAAGAAGCGATCGATGACGTTCTAGAACCAACTATCTTACCCAGCAATCTGCCTACTACCCGGAAATCTAGTCGCCAGCAACCAAGAACGGAGTTCAATCAAGATCAACTGCCATTGATCAGTGAGCCGTCCACGCCCCAAGAGGTGGTACTGGAATTTACCCACGATCGCCATGTCCAACGCCAGAAAAGTGGAGTGACGACACCACCAGTCCCCACCACGCCCATTACTCCCAAGGCTGGAGTCGGGGTGGCGATTACTTCTTTACCCACCAATACCCACGCCACCCTAACTTTGATTACTGCTCTGGGCAAAGCCTATGGAGTGAAAGTTCGGGATATTCCCCCCGCCGCTGGGTTACAACACGGCAAACCCTTAACCGATCTCCTGCCAAAATCTGCCCAAACCAGCGGCGATCAGGTAGTGGGGCAGTTTGTGTTACCAGAAGACCTGACCCAAAAACAGGTGATTTTACTAACTCAGCAGGGAATGATTAAGCGCTTGCCCATGCAGGATCTACAGGATATAAATAGCCGTGGTCTAGCTCTCTTAAAACTCAAGGAGGGCGATCGCCTCCAGTACATCAACCTAGTGAGCACCCATGGGCAAAGCCAAAATAATCTGATTATTGCCACCAGCAGTGGCAGATTGTTGCGCTGGGAGGTGAGTGACCAACAGTTGCCCCTCCTCGGTCGAGCCGCCCAAGGACAGCAGGTAACCCCCCTCAGACCCAAGGAAAAGTTAGTAGGCTTAGTCAGCTTGACTCCCCAAGAGCAAATTCTGCTGGTGACGAAATATGGCTACAGTAAGCGGTTTCCGATTAATTCGATGCGGGTAGTCGGCAGGGGTGAGTTGGGAACCCAAGGGATTCGCTTTGCCAGTAAGCAGGACACCTTGGCGGGAATTGCCCTAACTCAAGCCCCGATCGCTTTATTAACTTCCCAAGGACGGGTGATGGGGGTGGAGCCAGAAACCATTGTTTTAGCCGGAAAAGATGGAGCGGGCGATCGACTATCTTTCCTTTTGGAGGAGGAGGAAATTATTAACATCCTTTAGATAACGTCGTCCCAAAATCAAAAAAGGGGTTACTCCTTTTTTGATTTTGGATAAGGCGATCGCTAACTGCTGAATAAGGTTTGGGTTTACCCAAAGGATTTTCTCCAAACTGCCTTCTCTAGTCTTGATGAAAAAATAGTAATGCTTAGAAATCAGTAGCCCTGTTAATAACTAGTAAATAATTAGTAAATAGTTAGTGATATAATTAGTGAATAGTTAGTGATATAGTTAGTGATATAATTAGTGATATAATTAGTAAATGATTTATGCAGACTCCAAAAATCTAATTGATTACGCTATGAGATGTTCTTTCTAAATATAAGCTGCGTCTTAGTGCTATCTATAACCAAGATTATGTTTCTTAGATGCCATCATCTTCTCTACCCGCAGCGGTTCTAGATAAAATCACCTCGAAATTATTATTAAGGAAACCTCGTCAACATAATGCCGCAAGTTGATTACTCCGAGCTATATCTAAGATCAGGGTTAGTAGCAGGAGATATTGTTAGAGAAGCTCGAATTCAGGCAAGAGAATCTGGGTATTATATTTTCAACCCGACAAATGAGCTAGAGGAAGTAGCGATCGCTCTGGCAACAGAAGGAAAATCTGGTTGGAAAGGTTCTTTATATAGCCTAAATTATTACGATCGCTATCTAGAAAACACCTGTTTTATTTTTACCACTCAGCCTCAATCGCAAACAGAAGAGGATGACAGTTGGCTATTAATTGCTTTGGATAGTAGCAATCACAGCAGGTACTGGATAAATCTAGATAAAAAGCTCTTATCAGAAGTTCACGCTGCTTGGGCAAAAGTATTGAACATACCTAATCCTCAATTTGATCCTCAGCGGATGGCGGGGACAAGCTAAAGTTCCCATTTTTGCGTGCGCATCGCGACAGCTACCTACTCTCAAACCTAAACCTGAACTGAAAGGTATGATTTCTTGCCCCGCCGGGGGCGAGAAATCATATCTGATAAATAGCCTCTTCGTAATTTTGCTGGTATTATTTATCCTGATGGTAACGGCTCGATCGCCCAGAATAAACCCATCCTTGACCTATAGAAACCATTTGATATCTCTTGATTTCAACCAATTCTTCTCGTAGTAGTGGATAGACACAACTAATTTGGTGCATTAGAAAAATGGGTTAAAACCTATTTGATTAGGCATTCAGCCAGAATTCTATTTCACAATTTTAGCCGCGTCTATCCAGTAGGATGCGTTAGGCAGTCGCCGTAACGCATCAGAATCAGGGAAAGATGCGTTACGGCTGTCGCCTAAAACATCCTACTGATGCTATAAAAATTCATATATAAATCACTAGTTAATAATGCCTAATAAACTAAATACCCGCGTTGTAATTGTCCGGCATGGTTTAAGTAGCTACAACAGTCAACAGCGCATCCAAGGACGCTGCGATGAATCTGTCCTGACCGATACCGGGATCAACCAAGCAACTATCTTGGGGCAGACCATCAGTAATGCCGACTTTGCCGCCATCTATAGCAGTCCTCTGCAACGGGCAAAACAGACAGCGGAGATACTCCAAGGGAAATTGGCTAAACCCCTGCCTGTGCAAACATCAAACCTTTTGCTAGAAATTGATTTGCCCCTCTGGGAAGGGTTACAAAAAGCCGAAGTGAAGCAGAAATACCCCCAAGAGTACAAAAAATGGAAGGATCAGCCGGAGCAATTTTCCATGACCTTAACCAAGGATGGGCAGGCGATCGAACATTTTCCGGTGTTGGCTTTAGCAGCACAGGCAACTAAGTTCTGGCAGGAAGTGCTAGACAAACATCCGGGGGAAACCATTCTGGTCGTGGCTCATAATGGGATTAATCGAGCTTTACTAGCTACGGCGTTGGGGATGCCTCCAGCTCTCTATCAACATATTCAGCAATCTAACTGTGCGATTAATGTCTTGAATTTTACCAATGGTTGGGGCGGGGCAGTACAACTAGAATCTTTGAATCAAACAGCTCATTTGGGAGAAGTAGCTCCAGCGCCACGGGAAGGACAGCGGGGTTTGCGATTGCTGTTAGTGCGTCATGGGGAAACCCAATGGAATCGAGAAACTAGATTTCAAGGGCAGATTGATGTGCCTTTGAATGACAATGGCCGCCAGCAATCCCAAAAGGCAGCAAAGCTACTAGAAGATGTAAAAATTGATTTTGCAGTGACTAGCCCCATGCTCCGCCCCAAGGAAACTGCGGAAATTATTCTCCATCAAAATCCCCAAATCAAGCTGCAATTAGAGCTAGATCTGAAGGAAATTAATCATGGCTTGTGGGAAGGAAAGTTGGAAGTAGAGATCGAAGAGGATTTTGCTGCAGAATTAGAAGCTTGGCGATCGCATCCAGAACTGGTGCAAATGCCGGAAGGGGAAAATCTTCAAGAAGTCTGGGATCGGGCGATCGCGGTTTGGAACAAGATTGTCAACCAAGTGGAACTCAAGGACGATCGCCTAACCACTGGCTTGATAGTTGCCCACGATGCCGTTAACAAAGTTATTCTTTGCTATCTCATGGGCTTGACACCAGCAGATTTCTGGAAAATCAAACAGGGCAACGGCGCGGTGAGTATTATTGATTATCCCCGTGGTAATCAGGGCATCCCAGTCTTGCAATCTATCAATATCACTAGCCATTTATCTGGTGGTATTTTTGATCAAACTGCCGCCGGAGCCTTGTAAATAAACGTGAATTCGATAAAAATCCCTAAAACCTTAATGGTTTCATTCTCACGTTGTACAGGGTTTCCTCAGGCTGGTTGAGCGAAGTCGAAATCAGCCCCCCAGAGCCGGACTTCGACTTCGCTCAGTCCTCGTCTTGTCAAATTTGACTTCGATCAGGCTTTTTAAAAACCATCGAACTGGCGTTAAATAAGATAACCTACTTGGCGGTTGCGATAGCAATCCTAATTGAGTTTAGAATTTTAGAGGTTTGAGAATATCTCCCCCTCCGGGGTAGCCGTTCTTAAACTATTACAGCGATTTTCAAATGAATAAGCCGTAGCCTGCTAGTATAAACAGAAATAAGTAAAAACTAATGGATCAATAATGCCAGCCCCACTCTCAATAGATTTAAGACAAAGAATCATTTCAGCATATCAAGGCAAAGAAGGGTCTT
>CALRPI020000043.1:0-43707 GCA_943370025.1 Phormidium lacuna HE10JO
CGATTATTTCGCGAGTTTCGGGCTAAGTCTGATGAGATTGGGGCATTCCCTCACGAAACCAGTTGCTTAACCGTGTTTTTCTTAGTGATTGAGCGCGATCATGCTAAACATAACCGTAAATCTGTGGCGAAAACTTCATGACACTAACCGATGGATAAAGTCCTTAAGGAGGCTGCGTCCTAACTATTCTGGCTACTACTATATTATCTCTGCAAATCGTGTATGGAACATAGCGGTAAGACCTCAAGGGGTGACAAAGGGCTATGGAAGGGAACCTATGCAGCAACAAATTACAAGGAATATTAGGCTGAAGGAGTTCAATCTTATTTTGATGCCAACGATGCGAACAACGAGCAGCACAATGACATCAATACGCGAGAAAAATTGTCCGCATACGATCCGGACCTGTTCAATCTTATTGAGGAGGTTTTCCGATCGACACAGTGGCGTTATGAACGCTACGACAAGAGGAATCCAACAATAAGCAAAAAAGAATAGGTGCGTCCGCTTTATCCTTTTTGCCCTATCTTCCCCTCTCTATTTAATTTTTATCATCCTTGTCACCCCTTGAGAATTCCTGTTCATTTTATCTATGAGATTTAGGGTAAAGCCAATTAGTAAATAGTTTGGTAATTCGTGGCATGATCACATAAGTCATCATAAATACCATTACTCCTGAGACAAGCAAGGTTGCTAAGGGGGTAGGAAGAAATGAAAGGTTTGGGATGACGAATCTATTCATCAGATTAATTAAAATAAAAATAGTAATCCAAGTTAAAACAAATATTTTATAGCGGGGTGGAGGCACGATCGCTCCCTTGGTTGATAGGGTAAACCAAGTTTCTAGCCCAGTAAGAATTTGAAATTGACCCGAATCTAAAGTTAAACGATGAATTTGTTTGAGATATCCTTGGCGAATCTCAGAGTTTTCCCAAAGCCGAAAATTGCTGAGGTGATCAAATTTAAATACTACTCGTTATTGAAGATTAGATGAATCTGAGGGACGAAAAATATTCACACCTAGATGTCCCTGAAACATTTCGGCGGCTCCGATCATTTCTGTTAAAACCCTCTCAAATTCATCTGTACAAGATGGCTTTACCTGCATAATAACATCGACAGTTATAGGGGTATCCTTGGCTTCCATTTGTTTTATTTGATTAGTTTGTTGATAGAGTTTAGGTATCTTTTTTATGGATTTCAAATAAGTGCCAAACCAGCAATTCCAACTTCAAGGCAGACTACCTTTGCTGGTTCAAGACCTGTTGCTGGAGGATAGGACATCCCACCGTTAGTTGTGACATAGATATTTGTGCGATCGCTGCCAGTACAGCCAAAAGCTAAAGCCGTGCTACCCGCCATTCCTTGTTCTAATTGGGCGATGGTAGTGACAGTACGATCGCTACTAATTTTTACCACACTATTAAAAACATGAGTTGTTCCATAGAGATTTCCTGCCTGATCAAAAGCAAAATCATCAAGATTAATCCCCGTCAGAAAAATCTCTGGTTCGCTCGCTAGACCACCAGCAATAATTGGTATTTTGACAATCTGTTGCTTTTGAGTATTGGAAGCATAGAGAAAATTGTGATAGATTTTCAGACCATTTACTGCCGGGAAAATTTCTTCGGGAGAACTCCGGGCAAGGTCAGGATGTTCCAGCCAGATACTAACAGTTTTGGTATAGATATTTAGTTCCCAAATTGCTCCACGATAAGAATCAGCAATCAAGTAGCGATCATTACTTAGCCTAGTTAAGCCATTTAAAAATAAAGCCTCTGGTATTTTTACTAGAAGCTCGATCGCACCAGTAGTTGATATCTTCCAAACTACAGAAGTTTCCTTTTCATCCCAACCAGATAACAATAATTCTCCCTCTGGGGTTATGGCCAGCCCTGTGGCTTTTCCTGTGATGACTGCATGAATTATTGGCACTCCATCTGCACCGATTTTAATAACTTTACCTTCGTAATGACTGGTAATGAATAAAGTGTTGTCCATGCCAACAGCAATACTTTCTAAAAATGTATTGATCGGAAATTCAGCAATAGTTTGGGCAGGTACTAGGGTAACTTGGGTTTCTATCATAATTTTGCCTCCTTAATTAATTTAGTTACTTGTAGATCACTTCGACTTCAAAGGCTTCCGGCAATTGTTGATGTAGGGCAATATAAGATTGAGCGATCGCATCGGGATCAAAATGAGTGCCGACTTCCACCGTGCCGCAAATTGTTACCATACCCACATGAATACCCGATTCCTTTAGTTCTTGTGCCAGACAAAACGCCAAACTCCGCATTCCAGACTTGCCGATCGCTAAAGATACCAAGTCTGCAAAGGGATATAGCGCCAGACCGCCGCCTGTAAATAATATTGTCCCTTTTCCCCCTGCTTTCATAGCTGGGATCACCTGCTGGGCAGCCACCAAACCACCAGTTACATTGACATTAAAATCAGCGACTAATTTTTCTGGGGACAGTTCACTAGGCTTAATCATCGTCATCATTGCCGCATTATAAATCAGCACTTCTGGGTCTGCTAATTGGCTACGAATCTCCGCAAAAGCCTGTATCAAGGCAGCCTCACTTCCCGTATCTGCGGCAAAGGTATGTACAAAGTAGCCCGCTTGACGTAAATCTTGGGCATTGATTTCTAGCTTTTCTAGGTTACGCGCAATCAAGGCGAGGGTGTACCCTTCCTTGGCAAATGCCTTGGCTACTCCCATGCTGACTCCGGCTCCAAATCCTGCGATCGCACATACTGGTTGATTCATTTTTGCCTACTTTGGAGTGTAAAGTTTTATCATGAATAACTAATAACATCAACCTTTAATAGTTACCAAATAGATACTGAGAAGATTGGTGGTACTAAGAAATTAAAGATATTCCCACATAGTACAGAGGATATCTTTAACCAAAATTTTCACCCTAGAAGTATAAAAAATTATGGCTATAAAAAAGTATGGATGTCCCGTAGAGTTCACCCTCGATCGCATTGGTGGCAAATGGAAATGTGTGATTCTCTGGCGGCTCAGACGGGGCAGCAAACGCTTTGGTGAGTTAATGGAGTTGATGCCTGAAATTAGCCAAAAGGTATTAACGACTCAGTTACGAGAACTCGAAGCAGATGCCCTGATCGATCGGCAAGTTTTTGCTGAATCACCGCCACGGGTAGAATATTCTCTGACTGCCTACGGGGAAACCTTGAAACCAATTATGGAAATGATGTGTGAGTGGGGAAAATCAAATTCTGAAGAGCATCAAATTGACTCAGCTTACCTGCGGTGATGACCACCTAGGGTATTTAATTGCTATAATGCTCTTTCAGAAAAGGTTATGAGGACTTACAAAAGCAATTAATCAAGACTTTGTACCCAATTTTGTACCCAAAATGCTATGCTCAAATAGAAATTAATTAACCCTGCTACGTCTTTTCCTAGTTACTACCACGCAATCAAAGCTTACTAAACCACTAAACCACCTCATGCCCCCATCTCGCAACATCCAAAAAACTTCTATTGGTAAAACTCCCAAAGGTTCAGCATCTTTGGGTAGTAATATGGGGACGCTGCGGATTCGCTTACCCCGGACTATTAGTCCCAATCGTGCCACAATTCCTCTCGGATTGCAAGATACTCCGGCAAACCAAATTTTAGCCGATCGCATCCTTCGCCAACTCCAGCTAGATATTGACAACGGCACTTTCCAATGGGAAAACCGCCTTCAATACCGACAATTAGCCCAACCCCAACAACTCAATACCCTCACCCCTCCCAAAGCGATCGATCTCTGGAACAGCTACACTCAATCCCGCCAACCCCACCTAGAAGCCAGCACCCTAGCCAAGGATTATCACGCAATCGCTACCCGCCTGAAAAAAGCCAAAATCACCGACCTGACCACCGCCAAACTTAAGCTCCTCCAAGTCCCCTACTCCCTCGAAATTGTCAAACGCACCCTTGCCCAACTTCAAGCCATGGCAAAATGGGCAGCTAAGCAAAAATTAATTACTAATCTGCCCGAACTACTCGATGCCCTCGACCACACAGAAATCCGCTCCACCAAAGGCAGTCAAAACAAAACCCGCCGGGCTTTTACCAAGGAAGAACAGCTAAAAATTCTTGAGGCATTCCACAGCGATCGCTTCAGCCCCAGAAAAACCCACTCCCACTACTACAACTATGTCTACTTTCTCTTTAACTTCGGCTGTCGCCCCAGCGAAGCAGCGGGCATAAAATGGCAAGATATCGATCTTCAGCAGGGACAGATTACCTTCCAAAGAAGCTACTCCACCGTGACCCGCCAAGAAAAATCCATCAAAACTCATACTAACCGGACATTTCCCCTCACTGGTTCCCGCCTTGCTTGGCTGCAATCTATCAGCCCCGATTGTCCCAATCCCGAAAGCCTCGTCTTCCCCAGCCCCACCGGACTCCCCATCACCCATCCCAACTTTCTCCGCAATCTCTGGCAACCCATCCTCAAAGCTCTAGTTAACCTAGGGGAAATAGCCAGCTATCTTCCCCCCAACAACACTCGCCATACTTTCATCACCCAAGCGATCGCCTCTGGTATGGATGAAGAAGACGTGGCACAGATTTGCGGCAATAGCGATCGCACCATCCGCCAACATTACAAAGCCAAAAAACGGCAAATCCAAGTCAAAGATTTTTAGGATTGCTGTATATCATCAACAGCCTCTACACTCATCCCCAGAGTTTCCGTAATCTGCTCAATACTCAAACCTAATTCTCTAAGCCGGGGAATTGCTTGCTGAATCGGCAGTCTTTCTCGATCAGCTTGAGAGTCTGCCTCTAGTCTTGCCTGCTGTTCTTCTTGGAGAGCCACAAATAGTTCATCAGGAGCCAGAAGTTTTGCTTGGTTATCTAATCTATACAAACCAATATATTGTCCCTCAATTTTTAGCTCCAGTTGCAGGGCTTGACTAATATTATCCTCAATCAATTCATAGATATCCCTATGTAATTTATAACCCTTGAGTTGTTCAGGAATCAATTCTCCCTTAGGGTCAAATAACCAGTATTCAGCCACCCCTAATTGTTCATAGAGATCATACTTAAACCCCTGATCTTGGCGGCGAGTACTAGGGGAAGTAATCTTAAAAATGACCTTGGGAACTTGCCCTTCTTACCAGATTTTGTAATTGGGTCTGCCCCCCGGAGCCATATCAAAAATCACCATCACATCTGGAGCTACCCGTAGCTTCGGATATCCCTGACTATAGAACAAAAATTGATTAGATAAAACTGATACGTCTTGACCCATTAGGTATTGAGTTAGGACAGAAAAAATATTAAACATTACTAGCAAATGTTCAGGAGATTATGCCAAGGATTCACCATCCTCCGTGGGGTAAATAATGTCTGGACTAGTTTCGGGAATAATCTCTGGAGCGATCGCAGTTTCAGGAGTCATCATTCCTCCAAGGGTAATTACTTACAGCACATACATATAATAATAGTAAAAAATTTCCTTCACCTTCGACAAAAGCCGAATTTTTCTTGGTTCTTCTTCACGGACTTGGTTCTTGTAGTCGCGGTTTCAGTAGTTGCGGTTTCAACTGCCAGAACCTTTTCAGATATAATCTAAGGGAAATAATTGAGAATCTATCTAGTTAGTTTATCTAATCTTTCCTTCACTCCCAAATTAAACATATGCCAAATAAACACCACAAAAGTTATTCCCGACAAGGTAAAAGTTACCCATGCCCATCCAGCATAACTGCCCATCAGTAACACTGCTCCAGTCAAAAGAGTGAAGCCACTGATACAGGCATAAATAATTGCTTTCAAAGCTAAATTAATTCGCTTCAGGGTGCGATCGCTTTCAATAGATTTCACCCGTAATTGTAATTCTCCCCGCTCCAATCTTTCTTCTAACCGCTGCCACAGCAACTCAGTCTTACTAGGCTGATTCCAACGACTAACTACTAAATCCTTAGCTTGCAATGCAATAGTTTTAAATAAGCTACTCTTACTCTGATAGTTCGTGAAACTTTTTACAAACGGCTTGGCACAAGCGATCGGATTGTATCTTGGGTCTAAAGTCCTGGCAATTCCATCCAGAGTAGTTAATGCCTTAAGAATAAAAGTCATCTTGGCTGGCAATCGAAAAGGCTGCTCTTCAAATATCTCGTAAATTTCCGACCCCATTTGTTTCAAGGAAGGTAATTCTAATGGTTTTTCTGTAAACTCTTGCAAGACAAAATCCATCAGCCGTCGCACTGGAGTCATATCAGGAATTGGCTCAATTAATCCCATTAATACCAAAGAATCAATTACTGCATTGGTATCTTTCTTTAAGACTGCAAAGAAAGTTTTAATCATTTGTTCCCGGTCTAATGCCTGCATTTCTAGCATCATCCCAAAATCATAAAAAATAATACTCCCATCAGAACTCACCGCCATATTTCCCGGATGGGGATCCGCCTGAAAAAACCCATCAATTAATAACTGTTTCAAATAGCATCCTACTCCTGTCAAATTCAATTCCTTGAGGTCAATTCCCTGAGCTTCCAAGGAAGTACAATCATTGATTTTAATACCCGGAATATATTCAATAGTTAAGACTCTCTTACTGCAATACTGCCAGTATAATTGGGGGACAATTACTTTTGGATAATCTTGAAAGTTTTCCCGGAAGCGATCGCCATTTTTCCCCTCGATCGTATAATCAATTTCCTGATACAAAACATTCACGAATTCTTGGTAAATATTTTGCAGTTCATACTTCTTTGCCCAAGGAAAATATCGATAGCAAAACCGCACCAATTTTTGCAATGCTTGCACATCTAAATCAAATAATTCTTTCAATCCCGGACGCTGTACTTTGACTACTACTTCTTCTCCTGTATGCAATCTTGCCCGATGCACCTGCCCCAAACTAGCAGCAGCGATCGGCACCGGATCAAAATCTCGATAAATCGCATAAATAGACTTCCCCAAATCTTCTTCAATCACTGCGATCGCCTCAGAAGAACTAAAAGCTGGCACATTATCCTGCAACATTGCTAACTCTTCTACATACTCCAAGGGCAAAATATCTCCACGGGTCGACAAAGCCTGACCAATCTTAATAAAAGTTGGTCCCAAATTGAGTAAAGTTCTAATCAACCACCTAGCCCTTTTATGACGATGGGCTGAGGAATTCTGCGGGAAAATACTATCCCACCAAAGATAAGATACCCACTTGGTCGCCGCCAGAAAAATATCCCGTTGTCGCCCCAACGCAGAAGTATTTGATTTTTGCCAGCGAAAAGTCTCCGGCGCAGTAGATTTAATCAGCATTAAATTTCAAGATTTTTTGGTAAGGATGCCCCTCCCAGAGCAAGAACATCGTTACTTCTTTAGGATTACCCCGGACTGCGATAATACCCATTTAGACTGTACCACCATCTAGAAATTGTGGCAGCTTCACAGTAAAGCAAGTAATCCAAGCTTGCGGTTTATCAATAGCAGATTCAGCTTGAGCAGATGTAGGTTTAGGAGAACTAACCACCGTAATTTTACCCCGCAGATGCTTCACCAAAGGCTTCACCAAAGCCAAGCCCAACCCAGTGCCCGGAATTGCCCGCTGTATTGCTGTTTGCGCCCGATGAAATTTCTCAAAAATTAATTCCTGCTCTTCTGATGCAATTCCTTCCCCCTCGTTAGTCACACTAAAAATAATCTCCCCAAAAATCTGCTCTACTCGAAGTATCACCATCGTCGCTGGATGGGAATATTTACCCGCATTTGTCAGTAGTTCCGCCAAAATCCGCTGGAGGGTGTCCCCATGGGTGGAAATATACATATCCGGCAGTAAAGATAGCGATTCCCATTCCGCCTCTTCTTCCTGAATATCAATATTGCCCAAAGAATACAAATCCCTTTTAGAGCTTGTATCACCTTTGTCGTTTATACAATCTAAAAAGACTGCACTATGTAAACTAACTGTATTGTCTTCAATAAGGATATTGTCTTTTATATTAAAACTACCCTCTGCATCTATATTGCTATACTTGCTAGTATCAGCCTCATTGCCCGTTTCATCTTTAGCACCCGTATAAGCAACAGGAGCTATATAGCTACTTGACTCTATACCGCCAAGAGAATTCATGCTGTCCATCGCACGATTCTCGGCAATCACCTCCAATTTTAATTTCAGAGCTTTAGTTGTCCAATGTTGTTGAAAAGTTAGCCCCAACTGTTGCAAGATCGGCTGAATATTGGTTCTCTCTAAACTAATCAGCGGCGAATTTTCCTCTAATTGCTGCAACCCTAAAAGATCATTGATTAATGAAATCTCCTGCTGACACTGCTGTGCCAACACTTCTAGATACTTAGCCTGTCTTTCTGGGGTCAACTCCTCTTCCTGTAGCATCCGAATTGCTAGGGTCATACTAGTCAGGGGAGTGCGGAGTTCGTGGCTAATGGCACTAATAAATTCATCCTTGATTTGGTTTAACTGCCGCAGTTGATCTACTTGATGGCGAATTTTTTCGTAGAGCCGCCCTTGGACTTCTAAACTCACTTGTAGTTGGGCGGTGCGTTCATCGACGATCGCCTTCACTTGCCGCAGAGTATGGTCTTGGATTAGGGCATAACTCATTTGATTACTCACAGAGCTAATCAACTCTAATTCCCCCGGCAACAACTGACGAGTGGGGCTATATTCCAAGACCAAAAACCCCAACACTCTACCGGGCAAAGATTTTCCCGTCGCCCCCATCAACGGAAACATGACTAAAACTGGGTTCTCTTGCAGGATTAAAGGCTGGGGAGCTTGGTGCAGTGCCTGAGAGCAAAGGGGAGAAGTCGACACCCAAAAAGTTGGTTGAGGGGGGAATAGTTGTTGTTTATATTCAGGGATTGCCCATTCTGCGACGGTGGTGACTTGGATCATGCCTAGGGAATTTGCCTCAGATTTTTTCCAAGTCAAATCCTTGTATTTTAAGAGTAAAACTAAGCCAGCATTGGCTTTGAGGGTTGTGCCCGTTGCGGTAATTGCCTGCTTTAAGATTTGATTGATCTCCTGATGATCACGAATTGCTTGGGTAATTTGGTTGATCAGCTTTTGATACGGATAACTAATCTCTACTTGTGGAAGAGTTTGCTGGGTTTCTTCCTTGCGGCTCAAGGCTAAAGCGATCGCCCCTAGGTCTCCGATCGAAGTTAGTAAGTCTTTCAGACCTTTTGCCCAAGGTTTCTGCCCCGATCGATTCCCTTGATTGCGCCCTAAAAGAATTAATCCATCTTCCTTGGTCTTTAAGCTGAGGAGGCTCACCATATTCTGGAAAGATGCTTGCAGAGATGCTTGCAGAGACGCGGGGAAAGATGAGGGCGAAGATGAAGGTAGAGATGATGGTAATTGGCATAGGTCTAAACTCTCTAGGCTATTTATCTCCGCTACCTCTGCTATTTTATGTTCTTGGCACTGGGGTTGCCGCAATAGTTTCTCTACAAGAGGTATCAGCATCGATCGAGGATATTGGGTACAATTTTCCTCGATCGCCACTATTCCCTGTTCTAGACTTTGGCTATAGAGCAAGCAAACATCAGCTCCAAAAGTTACCCGCAAATACTCCGCCAACTCAGTCAGTAGGCTAGATTCCTGAGCATCACCAACGGCATGATTCAGGATCATCTGTTGCATTCTTTGTTCAACTAGTCTTGTCCTCTTCGCATCACCCGCAAACCCAATATGTTTAGCCATGTTAAAAAATCTTCAAGAATAATTAATAAGACTTACGCACTATAAACGAATTATTTAGAGTTTAGGAGGTTTTTGCGGGCGGGAGCACCCGAAAAATCTCCTCATGCCGAAGTCCTAATTACAGCAGTTTGAGAGTGGGTGGCTGTAGCCACTCACTCTCAAACCCAACATTGATAGGACTTTCAATATTTGTAGTGTGCATCATTTGAACGCAAAGTGCTGTAGAAGGAATAATTAGCAGGAAATTTCAAGAAAAATTATTGCAGGTCGTTTTGTCGATTCTCAAAACCTGATACCATGACATTCCTTAGTTACAGCAATACTTATGTTTAGTAATGCCCTAAAAACTAACCCTAAAATTAAATTATAGGCTATCTAAAAAATGCAAACCATTCGTTATACACCACTAATTAAAACCCTTCTCCCCCAAAGAAGTCTGCTGCAACCAGTTATTTTGATCCTTTTGGGTAGTTTATTTATCGCCCTCCTAGCCCAAGTTAGTATTCCCCTGCCCTTCACTCCCGTCCCAATTACCGGACAAACCCTAGGAGTCGCCTTAGTGGGGGCAGCCCTTGGTAGAAAGCTCGGATTCTTAACTTTGATTACCTATCTAGTTGAGGGAGCCTCCGGCTTGCCAGTGTTTGCGGCTGGTAGTTTTGGTTTAGCAAAATTTATGGGACCTACCGCTGGCTACTTGGTGGCATATCCCTTTGCTGCCGCCCTGATTGGCTATTTGGTGGAAAGGTATGGCACCGATCGCAAGTTCTTCCCGACTCTTTTATCGATGTTAGCGGGAGACGTAATTACCTTTACCCTAGGCGCTACTTGGTTAGGAATTTTGTTATCTATGGGCGGTAAGTTCCCCGGTGTCATGGGAGTATTAATGATGGGGGTGATTCCCTTCCTGCCCGGTAGTCTGATCAAAGCTAGTATTGCTGCGGCGATCCTGCCGACTACTTGGAAATTGATTGGCAACAAAGATCAACCCTCAGACCATTCTGAACATTCTGATGATCAACCCTAATGCAATACCATCTGCGTCATAGCACTACCTATAAATACGATCGCCCCGTAGCCCTCTCCCCCCATCTGTTGCGACTCCAACCCCGCTCTGGGGGCGCTCAATCGGTGCAGCACTACGAGGCGATCGTCAATCCCCTTCCCCTCCACACCTCCTCTCTCCTAGACCTAGCTGGCAATACGATCACCCAACTCCGGTTTGCCCCAGACCAACTCCTCACCTCCCTAGAAATCATCACCACCGCCCAAGTCACCACCCACTGCACTAATCCCTTTGACTATCTTCTCGAACCCTGGGCAGTGACGTTCCCCATCAATTACCCCACTTCAGTTCTATCTCAGTTACAGGGTTATTTTGCCCCCTTGGCGATCGCAGAGCCTCTAGACCCCATCGTCTATGAGTTAGCCATAGAAACTAGCCAAGCCGTTGACCACAATACAAGTCTGTTCCTGACAGCCCTCAGTCAGCGCATCTATACTAGTTGTACCTACCAGATCCGGGAAACTGGCTCTCCCTTACCCGCAGGGATTACTTGGCGACAAAAATCTGGCTCCTGCCGAGACTTAACAGTTTTATTTATAGCTGCCTGTCGAGCAATGGGTTTAGCCGCCCGGTTTGTCAGTGGCTATACCGAAGGGGAGCCGGAAGCAGCCAAATATCTCCATGCTTGGGCTGAAGTATACCTGCCGGGAGGAGGCTGGCGGGGGTTTGACCCTACCCTAGGCTTGGCGGTTGCCGATCGGCATATTCCCCTAGCTGCTGCCGCCCTGCCCCCAGAAGCATCACCCCTTACTGGCAGTCTGCGTCAACCCGGTATCCTCTCTACCATGACCTATACTCTAGATATCCAGCCTCTTAGCTCCCCCTAGCCCCCAATTCTGAGGGAACACTAATCTATATTATCCTGAGCTGAAGAAGCAACTAGAGAAGTAAGTAGTAGCAGTCCCCCCTCCCGGCGTAATATGGAAACCATTCCCTCTTCTTCTCCCCACTTGAATCGAAAGAACTATCAGCGTCTCAAAATCTCTTTAAGCTTAGGATTACGTCGCCAACTATTTCTGGCAGTCTGTGATGACTTGGGTTTACAAAACCGCCTTGCCAGTAGACTCCATGCAGAGTTAGGGTCTAAACCAGCCAGCGATTCATCCTCAGAAGAGCATCCTCAGTTGGTGAGTCTCCACCTCAATCTAGAAGACCCCCATCCCCTGAAACAAATCGCCCAATGGCTAGAAGATTATCAAGCCCAGACTCCTATGCCTGCCTTTCAACTCGTGGGTGTGGAGCATCTTACAGCCCAACCGGCAACTATCCAGCGGTTATTTCTCCGTCGCTTGCAAATGATTGAGCGGAGTCTTCCCCACCTAGAGTCTAGCTTGCTACTCTGGCTGCCCCGTCCTTGGCTACACTTGATCCAGAAGTCTGTTCCAGAATTTTGGCAGTGGCACACTGGGCTATTTGAATTTGCCGGAGAACCCAGTCCTCTGCCCCCTGCTACCAGCAATCCAGAAAATTCTCCAACGAAGGAGTGGGAAGATGATTATTTAGACCCCGTTTTAAACTCCAGCTTAAATTCCAGCTTAAATTCCTCAGTGGTCAAACAGCAACAGAATCCCATCCCTACCCCAGCCTTAACCAATGCCTACTTAAATTTGGCACAGCAGTATCGCGATCGCCTAGAGACTGGCGAAGTTACCGAAGAGAACCTAATTATTGCCATCCAAGCCTATGAGCAGGTTTTGCATGGCTTACAGGATCAGCCCGGACAGTTAGTGGATATTTTGAATGATTTAGGTAACTTATACCTAATGCGATCGCGCATTCTGGTAGATGCCACCGCTGCCAAAACTCAATTAGAGCAAAGCATTTCCCTCTACTATCAAGCCCTAGAAAAAATTTCCCCCACCCAAGCTCCCGACACCTATGCCATGATTCAGAGTAATCTAGGTGCTGCCTATGGAGATCTCACCCGTTATGGAGTTGCCACCGACCTCCAAGCCTCACCCCTCCAGCAATCTATCCACGCCTACCAAGAAGCTCTCCGCTACCGAGATAAAGAACGAGAACCCTTGAAGTATGCAGCTACCCAGAATAATCTGGGTACAACCTATTGGCATCTTGCGCAACAGGTCAACACCAAAGATGTTGCAGCAAATTATCTCCATTGTGCGATCGCCGCCTACGTCGAAGCCATGACCCACTACTATAGTCAAGGCGATGCCCTGAATTGGGCAATGATTCAAAATAACCTCGGTACTGCCTATTGGAACCTCGCCCAGTACGAACAAACCGAATCTTGGCTGCAATTAGCCGTCGGAGCCTATCAAGATGCTCTGAAATATCGTAAGCGGGATAATCTCCCCGCCGCCTGTGCCGCCACCCAAAATAACCTTGCCACCGCTTTCTGGCACCTAGCCGAGCGCTGCATCGATAATCCCTCAGCCCGACGGGAATACCTACAAAAGGCAATCTCTATTTATGACAGTGCCCTAGCGATCGCCGAGAATCTTAGCAATCAACATCCCCCGATCCCCGTTAGTTTTGACATCTTTGCCACTCGGAATAATTTAGGCTTAGCCTACTACCAAATTGCCACCGAAGGCTTACTAGAACTCAAACCTAAAACCAAATCCCGTTACCTAGAACTGGCACTCAAGCAGCACCTCCTTGCCCTCGAAGGATTTGCAGTGGATAGCGATGCCTATAAAAATGCCTTTAATTTTATTCTGAAAACTATTCGTGCCTTCTACAAAGAAGGAGGCGTGGCGGGTCAAAACTTTGCCCTATCTATAATTCCGGGGCAACTACTCCCAGATATCCTGCCTAAGCTTTAATTACAGCAGTTTGAGAGTGGGTGGCTACAGCCACCCACTCTCAAACTGCTGTAATTAATAGGACTTTCAATATTTTTGGAGTGTCTCATTTGAACGCAAAGTGTTGTAAGCTCTAGAAGTAATGGTCTCCCCCGCAGCGTGGAGGAAATCCTTACCTTTTTCAGACTACTAATTAGATTTTCTCAGCCTTCCTAAACTATTCCTTCTAAGCTATGCTTCAGACCCGTCAATAGAGCGATTGATCGGGAGGGCTTACTCAAAGACTTCCCTAGTCTTAATTCTGTGCCATTACTATTCCAATACACATGATCAAAAATCTTATACAGTAAACATAGACCCCGACCACATTCAGACTTTGTATCTGGCAAATAATCTTCCTTGTTACTTAACTTTTGGGGAGGATGAAACCCACCCCCTTCATCAGAAATAATCCACCAATATTGTTCTTCAACCACTGAGAACCTGACCTTGACCTTCTTACTAGGATCTAGTCCATTGCCATGTTTGGCAGCATTAATTAAGGCTTCCTGTAGTCCTAGGCGCAACTCTGGCTGCCAAGAACTTGGAATATCAGCTAGCAAAATATCGAGTACAGGACATAGATATAGAGTAGAAGCAAAAGCCATAGTTCCCCACTCTTGTCCCACCGGGCGCATTGACAAAGCAATCACAGGATAGTCCTCTAGTTTATGCTTTACTGGTATTCCTTTAGCTAAGTGCCTAGGATTCTTTCTTCTTTGGGAGTCTAGTGACTTTACCCTCCGAAAGCAGCTCTACGGTATACCATACCGCTGTAAATTTCCTACGAAAACTCGCTTTGAACCTAATGATTCTAAAACCTGTATATTATCAATACATTTTAATTATACCAAAAACTTACAACTACAAAAACTATCTCTAAAAATCTGCAAATAAGAATAGGTACTAGGATATATCGAGAGTAATTATTTCGATAAAGGAGTACAACTCATTGCCTAGAAAATCGTTATTTCCTATCCCCTAATTTTCTTGGATACAATAAATTAACCCGCCTTAGGCGGGTTAATTTATTTACGGCAATTCAAGAGTTGGGGGTGAAAGCTACTAACTCTCAAACCTAACCTTGAAAAGCACTTCCACAATTATAGTATGTTTCATTTGAACGAAAACTAGAATGGAATTGCTATATTGCAAATCATTTCAAAGCTTTACGTTCCGCTGCCGCAGGCATCATCCGTTGCTCCTTTGCTGGCAAGAAACTTGGATCGAAAATATCTTCTACTTTGAACTTGGTTTTTAGTTGAAATCCATCTACAGTTTGCTGGATAGATTTGCTTAATCTTTCTGGATTTGCACCCCCTAAACCTAGAGATTCAGCTTCTGGGGTAATCATTAGCTTTTCTAGGGCAATCTGCAACCGGACTTTTTCGGCATTGCGATCCATTAATTTACTCTCATCTGCTGCCATCACCATATCTAGGGCAGCGTCTGGGTCTTTGATCGTATCTTGCAGACCTTTTAAATATGCTCGAACAAAAGCTTTCACAGTATCAGGATTCTCCTTGGCAAAACTTGCCTTCGTCAAAATTCCATTGCCATAGAAATCTAAGCCAAAGTCATTGTAATAGAAAATATTGACTTCTTCAGCCTTGACCCCCGCCTTGAGAATACTTGGCATTGCAGAGGTGGAAAAACCACTAATTGCCTCTACTTGTCCTTGAACGAGAAAAGTCTCCCGCAATTTTGGCTCCATCGTTACCCACTCCACACTGTTGGGATCAATCCCAATTTCCTTAGCAAATAGAGGCCATAGTTTCCGGGGACCATCTCCGGCGGGGGCACCTACTTTCTTTCCGGCTAATTGCTTTGGTTCAGTAATACCATTTTTCTTCAGGGTCAAAATAGAGAATGGGGCTTTGTTGAAGGGAATTGCCACCGCAATGATTCTCTCATTGGGGTTTTTGTCATTAAATTCCAAGGTGTTATAGATATCGCTGAAGGCAATATCAAATTTTCCACTTCCCAGATTACTGATGGCCGCAACGTTGCCAGTACCTCTTTCGTAGGTAACGTTTAGCCCTTCTTGGGTGAAGTAACCTTTCTTCATAGCTACCAGCAAGGGAGCGTCAAGACTTTGGAAAAGAAAGGCTAAGGAAACTCGCACGTTTTTCTGTCCAGTGGTGTTAGGACTAGCAGCGGGTGAGGCAGCGGAAGAAGCCGCCGGACTCATTGCCGGGCTGGTTGCTGGGGATGGGCTAGTAGCGGTTTGAGATGCACAGCCACCAAACAGAACAACTGAACCTGCGACTAAAAGGCTGCTAACAAGACGACTTAGAGAACTTAATTGGGGCTTAACCATAGGAAATACTTCAACATTAGAAGAATTAGAATTTAATAACTTTTTGTATATTAAACATGGGTTGTCTGAAGATATTCTGTGTTTTTAGATACATTAAAATACTGGGTGATAAGGATCACTAGTTACCGAGAATTTAGTCACGATCGAATCTTTCAGTTAGTTAGAAGATAAATGCTATAAACATAATTCCCAGAAAAACTATTGTGAAAACTACCCATGCTATCCGGCAATTAGTTGCAAAGGCTCTATCTCTCAGAACCCTTACCCCGGAGATAGAAAATGAGATTAATTATGAATTGACTCGTCTTGGTTATGTTTCTGATGTGGATTACGAGGCTCTGGAGCTACTGATGGCAGAGATGGATGAGGGAAGAATTAAGCTAGTAGCAAATAGTCTTAGTTACTAATCTTAACTGTCAATAAAAATTGGCACAATCTTATCTTTGTAGACAGATAAAACTTTGCACTTCAATTTTTCTTGAGATTTTCCTGCAAAATTTCTTCGGATAACTTTATCTGGAATTTTCTCTCTAGGGTTAAACTATAGGGGGTGTTGGCATTGCATGAGGGAGATTATCTTGGTAATCATCTCTTGTAACTGCCTACAGACCAGCTTTATAAGGAATATCCGATGACTGCGAAACAGGTTTCTCCTATGGTTCATAAAGTTCTTAGTGTTGATTTGGGGCGAACTTCAACTAAAGCGTGTGTTGATCGTAACCCTGATGGTGTGGTGTTGATTCCGGCAAATGTGGCTCACTTACCCGTGGAGGAGGTGCGTCGAGGGGGGTTTGAGGTGGAACCCAATGACTCTTTACTCGATATTTGGTTGGAATACCAAGGCCGGGGTTATGCGATCGGGCAATTAGCCGCCGACTTTGGGGCAAATTTGGGAGTGGGACAATCCAAGGTGGAAGATGCCCTCGTGAAGGTATTTGCCTGCATTGGCCACTTTGAACTTCGGGAAGATATTTATATCGTGCTTGGTCTGCCCTATTTGTCTCAAGAACAGTTCGATCGCGAAAAAGATTTACTGATCGGCTTATTGCGATCGCCCCACCTGATGAACTACCGGGGCGATCCTTTTCATATCAATATCAAGCAAGTCTGGGTGATGCCCGAAGGTTATGGTAGTTTGATCTGGTCAGAATCTCAGGAGAAAATTACGAATAGTCCAGAGTTTAGCGACCTCTCGGTGGCGGTGGTGGATCTGGGGCATCAAACAACAGATTTTCTGATGGTCGATCGCTTTCGTTTTGCTAGAGGAGTTTCCAAGAGTGAGGCCTTTGCCATGAGCCAGTTCTACGAAAAAGTAGCGGAGGGGATTCAAGGGGCTGATAGTCAGTCTTTGTCTTTAATTGAGGCAGTTAATCGCCCCCAAGGCGATCGCTTCTACCGCCCCCGTGGGGAAGTTCAGCCCTACGACCTCGACCAAATTTTGCCTAGCTTACGGAAGAGTTTTGCTCGGGATCTTTCCAATCGGTTAGTGGAGTGGCTACCGGAAAGAGTTACCGATGTGATTATTACTGGTGGCGGTGGGGAATTTTTCTGGGAAGACCTCAAGCCCCTAATTAACAATGCCCAACTGAGGGCAACCCTCGCCCAGCCTTCTCGCAAAGCCAATGCCCTAGGGCAATTACTCTACGGACAAACCCAAGTAGCCAAAATTTCCTAAGTCTATGTCCACACCTAGAAAAAATTCTAAGCCAGTCCCTGCGTCTAAGCCCAATTCCCATGGGGAAGTTGATAATTTTCAACCCTCAGATACACCCAAGTACGTGGTTAATTTTTCTAAGAATATTGGCGATCGGACTCTCTTGGCTCAGATTGAAGAAACCCTAGCTCAACACCAAGCTATTGATTTTAGTGATCTTTGTAAGGAGGCATTGCAACAACTTCTGGCTCCTGATGCTCCTGCTGTAGTTCCTCCGGTCATCTCCTCTGCTGCATCTCAAACGGATCTATCTCAAATAGCCCAACTCCAGCAACAAGTCGCTGCCCTCGAAGCCAAAATGGCCAACTTGCCGGGAATGAAGCGCCTAGAATCTCTAGAATCTCTGGTTACTGCCTTGGAGCGCAAGGTGGAGAACTTGGGGTCTGGTGTCAGAGAAAGTGAGCGATCGATCCCCAAACCCTCTAGTGAAGCCTTAGAATTAGACCCTCTCCTAAATCGTCTGAGTAACCTCTTAGAAGATTTCTAATCCCAAATTAAGAAAAGGGTGAAACCCTTTTCTTAATTTACAGCAGTTTGAGAGTGGGCTGAGCGGAGTCGAAGCCCACTCTCAAACCCAATATTGAAAGTCCTATAAATATTTGTAGTGTGTCTCATTTGAACGCAAAGTGCTTGAACGCAAAGTGCTGTAAATCCTTTTTATAGTCTTAGCGGGCTTCGACTACGCTCAGCCCGCAATAACGTCCACAACTTTCGATAATTCGTTAGCAGTGTATAATTCCGACGAAAGTGTTGCTGTAGAAGAAACCAAAGCAGAAGCACAATCATCAATTTGTGGTCACGGCAACATTTCTTTCTCAAATGTCTGGAAAATTCCAAACAGGATTGTATAACTGAGTATCAAAGAACTTAACCATGTCGCTCTACCTTTTGATTCTTTAGCGTTAAGTGTCTTCTCCCCCTGTAAAAAACCGGCTACAAAACCCAGAGGGCAGCAGGGTCAAGAAGAAATTAGGGAAGTTATCAGTTTACCTGTTCATCATCTATCCATGCATCATCGTATAGCTGCCATCAAGCTGATTATGTGGTGTAGTCACTGCTTAGCACTGGTTCCACCACAAGAATCACTCTAATTGCCTTGGCAGTTGCAATATTTAGTATTTGGTGGTTCTCCACCTAGTAGCTACTTAGTAACTACTTTATTGTTAGCTCAGGCTTTGCAGACTAAATTCATCAATCAGGTTCTACCTCAACCATAGATAGCCAAAACCGGGCGTTTCTAGGGATATTCCACATCAAAAAATGAGGTTTCTTTACTATGTCTGATTCCAAAATCTTTATGAAATCTTCTATGCTTTTAGCCGCTGCCACAGTAGCAGCGATCGGCACTGGCGTAGGAGATCAAGCCGATGCTCAAAGCCTCCCTCCGAATATTGTTGGTGTCACCGGAACTCCCGGTATTGATGGCACAGCCGCCGGTCAAGCCGGAACCGCCGGAGGTGACGCTTCAGCCTTTGGCTCTTCAGTTATTCCTGATGGTGCAGCCACCTCTGGTCGAGGCGGAGCAGGCGCACCCGGTGTTACCTTCAGTACCGGAACAGCCGGCGGTGGAGCCGGGGGTGCTGGGGGTAGTTCTGGTTCTGCAACCGCTGTAGGAGCATCTGGCTTCGGTACTCTGCAAGGTGGCAGAGCTTTTGGTATTGCTGGTACTGGCGGTGCTGGTGGTGCTGGTGGCGATGGAGCCTCAGCGGTGTTGGGGACAAAAGCAGTTGCTGGTGGTGCTGGTGGTGCTGGTGGTAATGCTGGAACCGCAACTGCGACAGGCGGCAGTAGCCCCCTTAACCCCGGTGGTGATGCCCTTGCCAATGGCACTACTGGTGGTGCTGGTGGTGCTGGTGGTCGAGGTGGTGCTGGATTTTCAGATCTAACTCCGGGAGTAACCGCTGGTGGTGCTGGTGGAGTTGGTGGAGCTGGTGGCTCTGGTGGAGCTGCCAATGCCCGTGGTGGTGATGGCTCTAGAGGTGGAGCTGCTGAAGCCCGTGGTGGTGATGGCGGCGTTGGTGGTGCTGGTGGAGCTAGTGGAGCTAGTGCCAGCTTGCCATCCCTTCCCGGTGCTGCTGGTGGTGCTGGTGTGAACGGTTCCACTGCCGGTGGAGTAGGGGCACCCGGTACGGCGGCCTCTGCTACCGGAACTCTCTTTGGTACAACTGGCGGTGTTGGTCCCGCTGGTGGCTCAGGAGGTACTGGATCTGCGGGTGCTGTTGGTAACCCCGGTGGCACTGGTGGCACTGGTGGTGTCGGCGGCACTGGCGGTGTTGGTGGTATTGGCGGCACTGCTGATGTATTAGGTAGCACTTCTGGTAACGGCGGTAACGGTGGTGCCGGCGGTATTGGTGGTGTTGGTGGCGTTGGCGGTCTCGGCAATCCCGGCACGATCGGTACTACTGGTATCGCTGGCGGAGCTGGCGGAGCTGGTGGTAATGCCTTTGCCAAAGGTGGTATGGGCGGTATTGTCAATGGACTAGGAGTAGGAACTGGTGGGACTGCTGTTGCCGTAGGTGGTAGTGGTGCTACTGGTGGTGCTGGTGGTGCTGGCGGTGCTGGTAGTGCTGGTGGTAAAGGCGGCATTGGTGGCGCAGGTGGTAACGGCGGTAATGCCGGGACTGCGGGTGCTGGCGGTCTGGTCGGAACTGCTGGGGCTGTTGGTGGTGTAGCTGGCAGTAATGGTCTTATTGGCGGTGCTGGCGGTGTTGGCGGTGTTGGTGGTGCTGGTGGTGTCGGTGGTGTCGGTGGCACTGGTGGCGTTGGAGCTACTGGTGGTGTCGGTGGTAATGCCTTAGCGATCGGTGGTCGTGCCTATAAAGGACAACAGGCTGGTGCTGCTCGTGCCATAGGTGGTACTGGTGGTAACGGTGGTGCTGGCGGTATTGGTGGCACTGGTGGTGTTGGCGGTATCGGTGGCACTGGTGGTGTCGGTGGTCTTGGTTCTAACAACATTGGTGGTGGTATTGGTGTAACTCCCGGCGGTGCTGGTGGTACAGCCGGAGCACCCGGTGTTGCTGGTACGGCTGGGACTGCTACTAACGGTGCTGGTGGTTTTGGTGGTGCTGGTGGTGCCAATGGCTTAGCTGGTGCTGCTGGAACTAAGGGTCTAGGCGGTGCTGGTGGTGCTGGTGGTAATGCCTTTGCCAAGGGTGGTATTGGTGCTGGTGGCGGTTTTGCTGGTAGTGCCGTAGCGATCGGTGGTACTGGCGGTTCTAGCCCAGAGTTCAGCCAAGTTGGGGGTCGAGGTGGTGATGCCACAGCGATCGTCCGCAAGGGCAGATTACCCGGTCAAATCAGTAGCGACTTTGCTAGAGCCTACGCCGGTGCTGGTGGTAGCGGCTCTGTAGGTGGTGATGGTGGTAATGCCACCCTGATCTTCAAGAAGAACAATATTACCCGTGACTTCTTGGAATCTCGCCTAGTCGGTAGCGCGCCCCTAGTCCAAGGTGGTGCTGGTGGTACTGGTCTAACTGCCGGTGGTCGTGGTGGTAATGCCACCCTGATTATTGGTGGCATGGCAACTCAAAGTGTCGCCGCTGTTGGTCAAGGACCTTCTGGCTCTCAAGGTGGTGCTGGTGGTCAAATCTTTGGTCGCGGTGGCACTACTCCCATAGTCCAAGCTGGTGCTGGAGGCAGTGCTGCTTCTCCTTCTGGTTCTGGTGGTTCTGGTGGTACTGCAACTATCCAGTTCTAGGTTGATCCCCCCTGCCCCCCTTAAAAAGGGGGGTGAATTAATTCAGGTCTCCCTTCAAAAGGAGGTGAATTACAGCAAATTTAATTCTAGTAAGCCAAGTTAATGATCTTCAAGTCCCCTTTTTTAAGGGGGATTTAGGGGGATCCTCTTATGGCTCACCTGAACGCAAGCTGCTGTAATTCAAGTCTCGCTTCAAAGGAGGGCAAATTAATTCACCTCAGCTCCGCTCGGTGAGCGAAGTCGAACCGAGACGGTGTTTTAGGTGATCCTCGGCATCAAATATGCTATTCAATATCTCTCTCTTCTTTTGGAGGGAGATTTTTTATGTTTTGTTCGATCGATTCGATCGCTGCTTCGATAGTTTTTCTAGGGAACTGCTGGGCAATATTTTGGTAGAGTTGCTGGGTGCGCTGGGCGATCGCTTCCCAGCGATAATGCTGCCAAGCGTACCTCTGGGCATTTTTACCCCGTTGCTGCCTTTCTAGTTCATCCCCCAGGGCGGCACGGAGTTGGGCTGTGAGGCTGGGGCGATCGCAACTACATATCCAGCCCGCATTGGCAGCTTCTACCTCTTGCCAGATCTGCACCTGATCAGAAATCACCACTGCCGTTCCCATGATCATCGCCTCCGCCACGGCAATGCCAAAGTTTTCATAATAGGAGGGCAACACCAACAGATCCGCCTGTTGCAATAGTTCTTGCTTATACTTTCCAGTGACAAAACCTGTGATGATGGTAGATTTCCCTAGGGGAGAGCGAGTGATTTGGGCTTTGATTTGGTCTTCATAGCGCTGGTCTTGGGGATTAGTCCCAGCGAGAACAAAGTGAAATTTCCATCCTGTGGCTAATAAATCCTCTAGGGCAGGAATTAATAGATCTAGACCTTTTTTGCGATCGAGGCGGGACAAAAATAGAATTAAAGGATTGTGCCGACCATTCGCCCCCAAAGAGGAAGCCGTTGATTCTGTTATTGATCCTGCTGATGAGGTCAAATCTGCTGGGGGCAAATTCCCGCCGGATACATCTGCTCCAGAGCGATCACTGGGATGAAACATCAAGTTTGCTGGATTGCCAAAATTAATCAGCGGGTTGGCCGGATCGCCGATGGGATAGGTTGCCGAGGGGTCTAGCCAGAGGTCTAAGTTAAACGGGGGATTAACCCCCAAGGGAATTACCACATCTTTGGTCTGTGCCCCAAAGCGGTGGGCGGTGGCGGCTTCCTCTTGGCTGGTGAAATGTACTGCGGCGGCTCCCCTCAGGTTTGGTCTTTCCCAGAGCCAACCATAGATTTGTTTGAGATATTTCTTTTTCTGGAGGTCGATCGGATCCAAGGTTCCCAGAGGACGGAGGATGTAGGGGAGGTGACGCAGACGGGCGATCGTAGCGGCGATCGTGCTCACGGGGGAAAATAGAGCATGAATATGCGCCACATCGTAGCTGTGGGCATTGTGCCACAGCCATTGTGCTAGCTGCCAAGAAAACTTATAGCGCCGCCAAGGAGAGCAACGGAAGTAGATAATTTCATAGCCCTCTTGGGTAATGGGTTCTTGGAGGACAACCTCAAGGGGAGATTGGTCTTCATCGCCATTGGCATCGGTGGTAATCACCGTCACCTCCACCCCCAAGGTAGCTAAAGCCGCCGATAGTCCCAATACCATCTGGCTAGGACCGCCATAGACTAGGGAAATGGAGGGGACTATTTGTAAAATTCGCAGAGGCTGCTTAGAAGAATCTGGATTGAGGGAATCCGGGTGCGGGGAATCGGGAGAATTTAATGCCATAGCTCTTGATAAAACTCCCACATTTCTTTTGCCAGAGCCTTGTTAGTGTAGTGTCCCATTACTCGATCGTAGCCCATGTGTCCTAGTCGGGCGGCAAATAGAGGCTGGGAAATTACCGATAGTAGGCGATCGCGCAACTCCTGTACATCTCCCTGATGGAAAGTCAGCCCCGCATTGCCAATCACGTAGGGAATTTCCCCACAATCAGAACCAATCACCGGAACTTTACAAGCCATTGCCTCAATTAATACATGGCCAAACTGTTCTTGCCAGCCGCTGGCGGTCATGGTTTTAAACTCTAAATTAGTTTGGGAAGGGAGAACTAAGACCTGCATTAAATTAATATATCTGGCAACTTGGTCATGGGGCACACTATCAACAATAATCAACCGATTTTCAATTCCCCACTGAGCTGCAATATTTAACAATAAAGATTGTAATTCTCCCCGACCAACTAACAACAATTTCCAATAAAAATCCTGAAGCTGTGCCAAGGATTGGAGGAGGGTAATCAAGCCTTTCTCTTCAACAAATCTGCCCACAAATCCTACTACAAAATCATGACGCTTAATCCCTAAAGTCTCAGCTAAATGAGGTTGAGGCTTCTTCGTAAAAAGAATTTCATCAACTCCCAATTGAGGCATTACCTTGATTTTACCCAAGTATTTTTTCTGCCTGATCACCTCAGCCCCGTCTCGATTCCCCACAATAATTCCATGGCTATAATGCAGATTATATTTTTCTAATAAAGAGACAGGAAACTTCAGTTCGTAGGGCAGATTCCACCAAGTAAAAAATAAATTCTTTGCCCCTAAACCCAGAAGATGATTGAGAGTAATTAACTGAGCATAGGCTAGAGATTTTGCCCCCTGTTCTACTTGAATGATGTGGGGACGAAACTTCCAGAGAAGAGCAATAATTTCCCAGCTAAAAGTGAGTAAGCCTTGGTTATTCCGACTAAAGTTATGAATTGGCACTACCCGAAACCTGCCTTCATTTAGGGGTTGAGTGGTCACTAAGCCCTTTTGCACCCCACCGGGATACCAGTACCGGGGAACGACTACCGTAACTTCAATATCCGGCTGGAGATTAACCAAGGCGCGGAGTTTTTCCCGGTTGATATCAACGATATAGGTATGGCTGGCAATCAAGATTCGCATAGAGGAAGTTAGGAGAACACTAACAGGAAATAAAGCGGAAAGTTAGGGATATTCACGGCTATAACTTTGTCCATCATCCCCAATAGTTCTAACTCTAGTAAATATTGCTTGGATAAACCCTAGGAAATAGAATATTCCTCGACTGAGCACCTTCAGAGGGGAGCCACTTTTATAGCAAGGAGGATGACCGAGGACATGGCAATCAAAAAGTTTTGTGAAAAACCGCAATTGTTGACTGGGGTTGAGATTTTTTAATCCTAGGAGAAAATGGTTGTGATAGAAAGTGAGTTGATACTGGAGGGAACGGGTATTCAGGTCGTGGCAGCCGCCGGTTTCTTCGCCCCAATGGATGAGGTATGCCTCTGGGTCATACCAAATTTGCCAAGGGGTCGATCGCATTCTCAGGCAAAAATCTGCCTCTTCCCGGACGGCGCTCCCCCGAAATCTTTCATCAAACCATTGGTGATACTGGGTAAACACCTCCCGGCGGAAGGACATATTGCACCCCCGTGCCGAGATCACCTGTTGGGGCTGGTTGGGATAGACGAGATCGAGGTAATACCAAGCGATCGCCGCATCCATCGCTTGGGGAGGTAGGTAATCAACTCCAGTATCAGTAACTGCTAGTTTAGTTTCTTGCCAACTGCCCGTTTCCGATAATTTCATTCTGTCCCAAACCCGCCCCGCCACCGCACCAACTTCTGGGCGATCGTAATTACGACTATGGGCAGCAAGATAATCGGGGGGAATCTTCACATCATCATCGATAAATACAATAATTTCCCCCCGGCTCCGCCGCACTCCATAATTACGGGCGGCAGGCAGGCTAGCCCAACTGACTGGGAACCAGAGGATTTGCTGCGATCGAGCCAGCTCTTCTAAATAAATCTGGGTAGCTGGTTCATGCTGGGGAGTTTGATCGATCACTAACACCTCAAACTGAGGATAGCTCTGGTTGAGCAGATCTTCGAGAGTTGCCCTCAACACAGCTTCCCGTTGGTAAGTAGGGATAATCACAGAGATCAACATTGGTGACTGGGTATCGGTCAGAGAATCACTCATACTTAATAGGGTTAAGCTGAAAAATTAAGGAAATATTTTACTGTAATACTATAGCCAGTGCCAAAGCAGCAATAAATTGGGTAAATCGGGTCGTCGATGGAAATGATGATACAGCAGTTTAAGAGTGGATAGCTACAGTCACCCACTCTCAAACTCAACATTGATCAGACTTCCAATATTTGTGGTGTGCCTCATCTGAACGTAAAGTGCTGTAAAAACGATTTGGTTAAAGTAAAACGAGATTATCTCGATGAATGACGGTTTCTGCCCCCATGTAGCCCAAGATTTGCGGAATTTCGGTCGATCGCTGTCCCTGGATTTGCTGCAACTCATCACTACTATAGTTGACCAAACCTCTTGCTACCTCTTCTCCCAGAGAATTGCATAGTTGCACTGCTTCCCCAGAGATAAAATCTCCTTCTATTTTGGTAATTCCCGCCGCGAGGAGAGATTTTCCTTGGTCAAGGATTGCTTGTACTGCACCTTGGTCTAAATAAATTTTACCCAGAGAAATCAAACCGTGGGCGATCCAACGCTTGCGAGCATTTCCTAAGGAAGGTTGGGGAGTAAATTGGGTTCCCAGGGGTTCTCCTTGGAGAATTCTCAGGATATGACCGGGATTCTTACCTTCCATAATCACTGTGCGAACTCCAGCGCTGGTGGCGGTGGTGGCGGCATTGATTTTGGTCACCATGCCCCCAGTTCCCCAGCCAGAGGCACTTTCCCCCACGTCTACTTGGCTAGTAACTTCTGCCATATTATCCACCGAAATAATTGGTTCAGCATCGGGGTTCGATCGCGGATCTGCGGAATAGAGGCGATCGACATCCGTGAGCAAAAATAACCAATCTGCCTCGATCAAACTCGCCACCATCGCCGACAAACTATCATTATCGCCAAACTTCAGCTCCTCCGTGGACACCGTATCATTCTCATTCACAATCGGGATCACGCCCAATTGCAACAACTCCTGAAAAGTGTTGGATACATTCACATAGCAGCTCCGCTGCACAAAATCTCGCCGGGTAAGCAAGACTTGGGCGATCGTCTCGCCGAGGGAACTAAACAAGTCGTCATACACTCGCATTAGTCTTCCCTGTCCCACCGCAGCTACAGCTTGTTTGAGGGACAAAGTTTTCGGGCGGGTTTTTAGTCCCAGTCGTGTCCGTCCCACCCCCACTGCCCCAGAAGATACCAGCACCACCTGATGACCCATTTGTCGTAATTCACTCAAGGTTTCCACTAAGCTGGCGATCGTGGCTAAGGCCAACTGTCCTGTAGTTGGATGGGTCAAACTAGAAGTGCCAATTTTAATAACAATGATTTGGGACATAGGAATTTTGGGGTTTATGAATAGGACTTACGCACTACCAATGAATTATTGAGTGTAAGACGCTTTTATCGGCTTAGACGACCCTCAGCCCGCAATAACGTTCACATGCGTAAGTCCTGATAAAGTGGCTAGAAAGTTTGATTTTGCGCCCCCTACGGGGGCGCAAAATCAAACTCTATAAATAGACTTTTAGCTGTTGCTACCTGAAAAAGTTTTATGAGAAAGTTCCTTGAGATGTATCCGTTTCCTTAGAAACTGCCCCATCCTAACTACAGTGGCATCAGCTATAAATCAGCCATAAAATGTCCAGCATTAATTGAGGAGGGCAATTTGGACGATTCTCATAATAACCCTAGAGATCGCTACAGGGATCATATAGAAAGCGCCAATATCCTATAAAAGTGGATATTAGCGCTTTCAAAAAATAAATTGGTTTTATAAGTGGGGTCTTTATATTGGCTGACCCCATTTGTATCTTTTAATACTATGCCAGATTTATGAGACAAAAATATATTTCGTTATATTTATTTTACATTTCGTTTTTTTAGGAAATATGTCTTTTCTTTAAGCATTATTTCTTTGTATGAAGAGAAACCCCCAAGCCAAGGGAGAGCCAGACTTCTAGGTTTCTCAGCGAGGGCGCATAGAGATGTTTGGAGACGATCGGCTCTACCCAGATCGTGAATAAACCAAGGCGATTACCCGCTACCACATCGGTGAAGAGGCGATCGCCCACCATTGCCACCTCCGTAGGCGGTAGGTTCATTGCCTCTAAAGCCTTACGTAATTTGCGTCGTGAAGGTTTTGCCGCCCCGTGAATATAGGGCAAATTCAAAGAATCAGCAATACTACTAATCCGGCTTTGGTGCAAATTATTACTTACCAGCCATAGATCTACTATCTGTCGAGTTTGGTTCACCCACTCGACCAATTCCCCCGAAGCAAAGCTGCGCTTGAAGGGGACAAGGGTATCGTCTACATCTAGAATTAAACCCTTAAGACGATGATTTACTAAAATATCTGGAGTTAGGGATAAAATAGACCCCCCCATAATCAGATCTGGTTGGAGATGTTTGAGCCAAGGGTAAGCAGAGTTTGGTTTATTCATTATTTACTGGGGGCAGGTTTCGCTCCATCCCTTTGCTGCCGGATAATAGTTGCAGCATTATCATGTTCCTCGTAGGTTTTACTAAATACATGACTGCCATCATACCGAGCGACAAAAAACAGATAGTCGGTTTTTTGGGGGTCTAGGGTAGCCTTGAGACTAGCGAGGCCCGGACTCGCGATCGCCGTGGGAGGCAGCCCCGGATTCATATAGGTATTATAGGGATTGGGAGTTTTTACTTGAGTTAAAGTTAAAGGTTGGTCTGCGGTCTGGCGGATACCTAAGCCATACTCCACCGTGGGGTCTGTCTCTAAGTTCATACCCCGCCGGAGTCTTTCTATAAAAATACCGGCAATAATTGGTCTTTCAGGGGGAATTACTGCCTCTTTCTCCACAATGCTGGCAAGTTTCACCCAATCACTAAAGCTGAGCTTGGTCTGACCTTTTTTCGCCTCATAAACGGGAATAGCTAGGGTTTGAAACTGTCCCAACATCTGGGCTACCACTTTTTCCGCCGTCACTCCATCCTTTGCTAGTTGGTAAGTGTCGGGGTACAGGAACCCTTCTAGGTGAGGGATGTCTTCCGGGAGCCAAGGAAATTTATCCCGAGGGATTTGACTACTGGCTTTCATGAAATCCGACGCTGGGAAAAAACCCTGCGCCTCAAAGTACGCAGCCATCTGTTTCCTTGACCAGCCTTCAGGGATAGTATAGCTAGTCTGGGCAACGCTGCCTTGCCAGATTTTTTTAGCGATCGCAGGCAGGGGTTCTGTAGGAGAAAGGGTATAAGTCCCAGATTTAAACTCTCCTTGTTGATCCTGAAGGCGGAGAATTTGATGCCAAATCCGCCATGCAGTACTGGAACGAATCACCCCGGCTGCCTGTAAGTCTTTGCCAATTTGTTGGCTACCCGTCCCCGGTGATACTTCTATTTCAATTTCTGGGGGCTGACTAGTGGCAGAGGCAGTCATCACTGGGGCGCTCACCCAACTCCACCAAGCCCAACCCTGCCAAGCTCCCACTCCTAAAGCGGCAGGCAAAAGTAGCCAAGCGTAGAGCCAATTGCCAAAGCGTTTTGCGGTCTTAGTCATGGATCAGTAATAATTAAGGAATACTGGATTAGGTTAATAGTATTAATAATAGACATTTTTCGGCAGTCACTGCCCCAGTCGCTAATCCTAAAAAAGGTAAGAACTTTGGGGTGCTGAGCGTAGTCGAAGCCCGCAACAACGTCCACAACTCTTTATAATTCGTTGGCAGTGCGTAGATCCTAATTTAAAAGAACACATTAAGAACACATTTAAGTTGACATATTTTTGGTTCTTGCGTCAAGCAGTAAGATAGCAATCAAGGTTGGACATTTTTCTATGCGAGGAGAATACGATTTAGTAATTATCGGCGGTAGTTTTACTGCTCGCTATGGGGCGGGGATGGCGGCACGACAGGGCTTCCGAGTAGCATTGGTGGAACCCCAGTCTATAAGAATCCAGCCTTTTTCTTTAGGGGAAATTTATCAAGCCTATGCAGGTGTCCAAAATGTTTCTGCCTTGGGCATTGATACGCAACAACAAGGAGAACAATCAAACAAAGAGGTAGCATTCCTGTCCTATTACCAAGCAGCGACTAACTTTCTGCCATCAGAGTTGGTTCTAACGGGGTTAAGTCAACTGGGAGTGGATGTGATTGTCGGGCGGGGGGAATTTCAAAAGCTGCCCCAGTTGGCTTTTGTCGTTGAGAAGCGGGTTTTGCGATCGCATCGCTATCTCCTAGCCCCAGAGCTAATTTCGGTACTGCCAGAGATACCCGGCTTAGAGGAGAGTAGTTATACAGTTCCGGCAGAATTAGGAGATAAATTAGTTAGAGAATTAGCTAGTCAGCAATCAACTAATCTAGAACCTCTAGCTCAATCTTGGATCGTCATGGGCAACCCCTATAGGGCGGCGGAGATGAGCCACCTGCTGCGGCATCTGGGGCAGGCTGTCACCCTTGTTAGCCCAAAAGTGCGACTTTTCCCCCAAGAGGATGCAGAGGTGAATGCTTTGCTCCAAGGAGAACTCGAAGCGGCAGGAATCCGGCTTTTGACCCATAGCCCCGTGACCTTGATTCGATATCTAGAGGGGAAATCTTGGGTGCAGGCAGGCGATCGAGCGATCGAAGCTGAAAATATCCTGATTTGTTCGAGGCAAGTTCCCCAAACAGCAGGGTTAAATCTTGCGGCTGCTGGGGTGCAGGTGAATCGCCACGGCATAGTGGTGAATAAATATCTGCAAACTACTAATCCCCAGATATATGCCTGCAATGAGCAACAGGGTGAAGATCAAGTGGCGATCGCCCTAAAAAATGCCTTGGTTCTGCCTATATTTCCAGTTAATTACCAACACCAACCTCGGATTACCCACACTCAACCGCCTTTTGCTCGAATTGGCATGACGGAACAGGAAGCTAGGCAAAAGTATGGGAAGCAGGTAATGTTTTTTAGGGAATATATGAAGGATCAGCCCCTAGCGCAGATACGGGGAGAAACTACGGGATTTTGTCAGTTGATGGTACATAGAAATGGGCGGATTCTGGGGGGGGCGATCGTTGGTCGGCAAGCAGGGGAATTGATTTTGCTAGTAGCCTTGGCTATGCGATCGAGGCTAACGGCTGGTGACCTTGCCCAACTGCCAGAAACCAATGGTTCGCTCCTGCAAAAGACTGCTGCCCAATGGTTAGCGAGGCAATCTAAGTTTTATTATATTTGGCAAGAAATTAAGCAAAGATTTCATTTAACTCCCTAAATCCCCCAGTTTGGGGAGTCTTGAAAAGACAGAAAAGTAGGTTAGGTTATATCTAGACCCTGCGTAAGGGGAATAAATTTCTGAGACCATGTGTGAAGGGAAAAGTCGGGAATCTGTCTGAGACTTTGCTGTTGCGGGACGATTTGGGTTTAGATTCCCGACTTTTGAGATCCTTGGTGAAAATTCTAAGTTAACCTGAGTTAGGGTTAAGCAAAAGCTCTAACCCTAAGCCTAGAGACGTTCCCTGAGAGCTTGTCCTGAGCGGAGTCGAAGGGAAGTCGAAGGGAAAATTCCTACTATGAACGACAATAAGCAATCGAAGATTTGTCGTGGGGTTTTGGCTTCGACTTCGCTCAGCCAGCGACAATGGTTGTGGTTTTTGTAAAATGGCATTAGGGGTGTTTCTTATCCCGAGCTAAGGTTAAGTTAGTCTAGTTCTATGGAAGATTTTCGGGATTATCTAGAGGCGGTTTGCCAAGCTCCTCGGTTGCGGGGGACTTGTCGGACTTATGTGGAGACGGAGGTAGTCGATCGACTACGGCTCTCGTCAACGGAGGAGGAATTCGATCCCTTTGGGGATTTTGCTATGGATTTGATGGTGCAGAATGTTGTGCCAGAGGAGAAGCCAGCACCGGAGGAGAAACCAGAGCGAGAGGAGAAACCCAAGGAGAAGATTGAGCGGTTGCCTGTGCTTGAGGGGATTTGTAAGTATGCGGCGAGTCATGTGTTGTTGGTGGGGCGACCGGGATCGGGGAAGACTACGGCGCTGGAGCGGTTGTTGGTGCAAGAGGCAGAGGCGGCGAGGGAAGATATCACAACTCGGATTCCAGTGTTGATCAGGTTGCGGGATCTACGCTCTACGGTTTTGGAGCAGATTCAGAAGGAATTGCAGGCTCAAGGGCTGCGGTTGGCAACAGAAAAGATTGCGGATTTGTTGTGGGCGGGGCGGTTTTTGGTGTTGTTGGATGGGGTAAATGAGTTGCCCAATGGAGAAATGCGGCGGGAGGTGGAGAGTTTCCGACGGGAGTACCAGCGGACAACGCCGATGATCTTCACGACACGGGAATTGAATGTGGGTTTGGATTTGGGGATTGAGAAAAAGCTGGAGATGCAACCTCTGAATGAAAGGCAGATGCAGGAGTTTACCTGTCGGTATTTGGGGCAGGAGCAGGGACAGCAGTTGATCAAGGGTTTGGGGCAGCGGTTGCGGGAGTTTGGGGAGACTCCGTTGTTGTTGTGGATGTTGTGTGGGGTGTTTCGGGCGGTGGGGGAGATTCCGACAAATTTAGGCGGGGTGTTTCGGGGTTTTGCGAATATTTACAACAAGAATCGGTTTGAAAGCCAGAAGAGTTCTGAATACAGTCGGTTTTTGCAGCAGTTGGCTTGGGCGATGATGCCCCAAAATGACCCTCAGGGGTTACGGTTGAGTATTCCTCGATCGGAGGCGGAGGAGATTTTTCGGGAGTTTCGGAAGGCGGAGCAGGAGAGGAATGCCTTGAGTGGGGCGATCGCTACTCTAGATGAGTTGTTGCGGTTTCATTTGTTGCGTCCAAAGGATGATCAAGAGGTTGAGTTTAGTCATCAGCTTTTTCAGGAATACTATGCTGGGGAATATCTTTTGAGCCGTCTGCCGAAGTTGGGGGATTTGGAGTTGCAGAAGTACTATCTCAATTATCTGGATTGGACGGAGGCGGTGGCGTTGATGGCGGGGTTGGTGGGGGATAGGTCGCAGGCGGTGTGGTTGGTAAACTTGGGGTTGGAGGTGGATTTGATGTTGGGGGCGAGGTTGGCGGGGGAGGTGTTGCCGCAGTTTCAGGAAGAGACGGTGGGTTTGGTGACTAATTGGGATTTGCCTCTGTGGTTGAAGGTGGAGCTATGGGGTAAAACGAAATGCGATCGGGCTGTTGATAATTTGACTAAAGCTCTTCAAGATCAGAATAGCTATGTACGTAGGAAGGCAGCAGAAGCATTGGGGAATATTGGCGGCGATCGGGCTGTTGATCCTCTAATTAAGGCTCTTCAAGATCAGGATAGGGATGTACGTAGTAAGGCAGTAGAGGTATTAGGAAATATTGGCAGCGATCGGACTGTTGGTAGTTTGATTTTGGCTCTTCAAGATCAGGATTTAGATATACACAGGAAGGCAGCAGAGGCATTAGGGAAGATTGGCAGCGATTGGGCTGTGGCTTCTTTAAATAAGGCTCTTCAAGATCAGGATAGGGATGTACGTAACAATGCAGTAGAGGTATTGGGGAAGATTGGCGGTGAACAGGCTGTTGATTCTTTGATTTTGGCTCTTCAAGATCAAGATGAATATGTACGTTTGAAGGCAGTAGAGGTATTGGGGAAGATTGGCAGTGAACAGGCTATTGATTCTTTGATTTTGGCTCTTCAAGATCAGAAAATGGGTGTACAGATAAAGGCAGCAGAAGCATTGGGGAAGATTGGCAGTGAACAGGCTGTTGATAGTCTGGCTAAAGCTCTTCAAGATCGAAATTGGTTTGTACGTAGCAATGCAGTAGAGGCATTGGGGAAGATTGGCAGCGATCAGGCTGTGGACTCTTTGATTAAATCTCTTCAAGATCAGAATATATGTGTACGTAGTACCGCAGCAAAGGCATTGGGGAAGATTGGTTCTGAACTTGCTGTGGACTCTTTGATTAAATCTCTTCAAGATCAGGATTCATATGTACGTAACAATGCAGTAGAGGCATTGGGGGAGATTGGCAGCGATCAGGCTGTGACTTCTTTAAATAAGGCTCTTCAAGATCAGTATTCATATGTACGTAGTACCGCAGCAAAGGCATTGGGGAAGATTGGCAGCGATCAGGCTGTGGCTTCTTTAAATAAGGCTCATCAAGATCAGAATATATGTGTACGTAGTACCGCAGCAAAGGCATTGGTAAATATTGACAGCGATCAGGCTGTGGACTCTTTGATTAAATCTCTTCAAGATCAGAATTCATATGTACGTAGTAATGCCTTTAATGCATTGGTGAATATTGGCAGCGATCGTGCTGTTGATGCTTTAATTCAGGCTCTTCTTCAACGCTACTATGATGATTATGTACGCATGGAGGCAGCAGAGGCATTGGGGAAGATTGGCAGCGATCGTGCTGTTGATGCTTTAATTCAGACTCTTCAAGATAAGGATCAAGAGGAGGAGGTACAGGTACGAAGGAGTGTGGTAGATGCATTGGGGAAGATTGGCAACGAGCGTGCTGTTGATGCTTTAATTCAGGCTTTTCGATATCAACATCAATATTATGAATATTACGATGTAAGTAGTCATGCGAAATGGGTATTAGAGAAGATTGGCAGCGATAATTTGATTTCCCGGCTTTGGCGGATTTGTCGATCTGGTAACAGGAAATCACTAGATATCATCTTAAAAATCCAAGAACGCAACAGACTCTACAACTACGAAATTTCCCAAACTCCCCTCCCCGTGATCGCCCCACCCCCAGACTCCAACTCATCTGTAACTATTAACGGCGGCACATTCAACGATCTAGTTCTTGGCAACCAGCAAATCGATGTCAAAGGGAATTATATTGAGAGAAAAACTAACCATAACCCCTCCAAACCCATGACCAACAACCCCCAGCCCAACATCTCCATCTCCGGCGGAACCTTTCAAGACTTCATTGCTGCTGGCGATAAAACCACCACAGTTCATGGCGACTACATAGAACAACAAATCAACAACGGTCAAAATCCCGAAGCCGCCGACCTCGCCAAAGAAATCGATGAACTTCTCACCAGCCTAGAACCCACCATCCCTAACCTCACCACCCCCACCGGACAAGAAACCCTCAAAGAAGCCGCTCTGCAAACCCTAGAACAAAAAATAACCCTAAAAACCCGCCTCCTCAAAGCCCTCCGCGCTGGGGGACTCAAAGCGATCGAAGAACTCTGCAACCACCCCGCCGCCAAAATCTTCGTCGCCGCCTTCTCCGCCGCCTTCCCCGAAAAAAAATAACCTTACACCCCGGAGCCAAAAATGGTCTCAATTCTCAACAAACCATCCTCCTTAATCCACGAAATCTGTATTGAAAAGGTCGATGGTTGGAAATTATTTAAGTTTAGCGAGGCACTTCAACAACGTATGGAAACCTTGTTAGAGAAGAAAAAAGCCGATCAGTTATTAGCAGAAGAAGTAGAAGAACTCGACACCATTGGGGAATTAGATCGCATCTTCACCCATATCAATGCCATGATGGCGGTTCAAGATGTCGATCGCTGATACAAAATTAAGGATAAAACCATGGAAACGAAAGTAATTATAGATGAAAAATTGATGCGAGATGCTCTAGAAGCTACGGGTTTAAAAAACCAAAAGGAAGCCGTAGAGCTTGGGCTGAGGACATTGATTCGGCTACATAAACAGGAAGCAATCAAGGAGCTAAAGGGTAAATTCCCTAGTATAAAGAAGGATTAGAAAAGATAGATCGAGGGCAAGGCATATCTATTGATTCCGTAGAACAAATGATGGTAACACTGAAATAACTAATCCTAATGTTCATCTCCAAATCTGAAAAACCACAACCTGCAAAACCTCCTAGCTCTCCCGATCGACTAGAAGAATACTGATAGATTTGCCTAGCGAGTCTAGATTTTCTAGCTTAGGAGTGGGACTATCTTAAATTCCTGAAATTCTACTTGAAACCCACCTCGTTGTGGAGACGCACACATCAGTCCTACTTGTACTTTGTCTTCTTCGGTTAAATAAGCCATTCTGAGGAGATTGTAGCTCTCACCGTCCCGTGAATATTTCACCTCTACTGCCCCTTTTTTCCGCTGCAAGCGTAGCCAGAACGCAACGGGATTTTCCGGGATCGTCACAACAGACCAATCAGAATAATCTCGTGTTACCACTACACTGGCATACTGCCCTCCATCCACAAACTCAATACCGCACTTTAACCAAATTTTTTCATCCAGCCGGATCATTAAACCTGCTTGATCGTAAAGGGTTTCGTAAGTTCCTACTATTTTTACCGTAGCCTGAAAATTGCCAGAAACTTCTTGATACCAAAAATGACCTGTATCCCGAATAAATCCATAATGGGTTTTGCGCCAAAAATCGGTATTGTCTCCAGAAACTACTGTAATCGAATCATCTTTTTGTTTCCAAGTCGGCGGCTCATCGTACCATTGCATAGGTTTGATCTTTGTTAAGATGTTTAGACTCATCATAAAATATCTAGAAATTTATAACTAGTCCAACTAACTACAAAAATTGCTGTTACCTTAAAATAAGAGTAATGTAAAGAAAAGTTAAGCACATGGTACAGCGAGTAGTCGTAGTTGGGGCAGGGATTGGGGGGTTGACGGCGGGAGCCTTGTTGGCACGGCGGGGTTATGAAGTATTAATGGCAGATCAGGCGATCGTTCCCGGTGGCTGTGCGTCTACCTTCCAACGGCGGGGTTTTACCTTTGATGTGGGAGCTACCCAAGTTGCCGGATTGGAACCGGGAGGCATTCATCACCGCATCTTTCAAGAATTAGAAATAGATCAACCCGCCGCTACTCCCTGCGATCCTGCCTGTGCCGTATTTCTGCCCGGAGAATCCCAGCCCATCAACGTCTGGCGAGACTTAGACAAATGGCAACAAGAACAGCGATCGCAATTTCCCGGCAGCGAAGCTTTTTGGCAACTCATCTATACCCTCTTCCAAGCCAGTTGGCAATTCCAGTCCCGTGATCCCGTCCTGCCGCCTCGTAATCTATGGGATCTGGGGCAACTAATCCAAGCTCTCCGCCCCGATACCCTGATTACCGTCCCTTTTACCCTGATGACCGTGGGGGATGCCCTGCGCCTATGTGGATGCGATCGAGACCAGCGCCTCCGTACCTTTTTGGATTTACAACTCAAACTCTACTCCCAAGTCAACGCTGAAGAAACTGCCCTTCTCTACGCTGCTACAGCTTTGAGTGTTTCCCAGTCACCTCAAGGCTTATTTCACCTCTTGGGCAGTATGCAAGTCTTGAGCGATCGTCTAGTTACCGCCCTAGAAAAGTATGGCGGTAAATTGCTGATGCGTCACACAGTAGAAAAAATTGCAACCAAATCCGGCAAAGCCACAGGGGTTTGGCTCCGCAACCAAAAAACTGGGGAAACTTGGCAAGAAGCAGCGGATCACGTTGTCGCCAATGTCACAGTGCAAAATCTTGTCCAGCTTTTAGATCAACCGCCCTCTGGCTATCAACAGCGAGTCAAGGATTTACCCCCCTCCTCTGGAGCTTTTGTTGTCTATCTCGGTGTCGATCGAGCCGCAATTCCCCCCGGCTGTCCGCCCCATCTGCAATTTCTCTACGATCTTCAGGGTACGATTGGCGAAAACAACTCCCTGTTTGTCTCTGTCAGTTACCCCGGCGATGGCCGCGCCCCAGAGGGGCAAGCGACAATTATCGCTTCTTCTTTTGTGGATATAACCCAGTGGTGGCAAGGCGATCAGGCTAATTATCAAGCTCTCAAGGAAAAATATACAAAGGAAGCGATCGCCCGTCTTGCCATCTACTTCCACCTCAACCCAGAAACCATTATCTACACCGAAGCTGCCACCCCCCGGACTTTTGCTAAATATACAGGGCGCGATCGGGGAGTCGTCGGCGGCATCGGGCAGCGCATCCCTACCTTTGGTCCCTTTGGTTTTGCCAATCGCACCCCCGTCGATCGCCTCTGGCTAGTAGGCGATTCCACCCATCCGGGAGAAGGCACAGCCGGAGTTAGCTATTCTGCCTTGACAGTAGTACGACAGATTGTGGAGGATGCTTAAGACACCCCCCAGAGAGTTGCGTCTTAGCAAAATGGGATAAGATGCAACCAAGAATTATTCTCAATCCAGAAACTAAATTCCCCCTTAGCCATGAAGCAGCTAAAGTCCAGCACCCAAAGCCTCCGGGATTTATTTGAAAATAGCATTACGATCGCTCACCTAGTTGAACCTCTAAAGGCAGTAACCGCTGATGCTGAGGTGGCAACCATTCTGCCGTGGATGGAACTCCATGACTTTGATGTGATGGGTATCAAGATCGCCGGACGAGTAACTGGTTATGTGGAAAGATCAGCCTTAAGAAAGGCTATAGGAAATAACCCCCATAGCAAATGTATTGATTATCAAAAAAACTTTAGTCCCGATGAGCTAGTCGCCATTTCCACCCCCTTACTTAAACTCATGCTCATTCTTCGCCAACACCTGCGGGTGTTTGTCTTGGATTGCAACCAAGTGAATGGCATTGTCACCTGTGGAGATCTGCAAAAAGCCCCGGTGCGAATGCTCCTTTTTGGTTTAATTACACTCCTTGAAATGAACCTGCTGCGTTTAGTGCAGCGTTACTATCCCAATCATCGTTGGCAGGAAATTCTGAAGAGTGATCGCCTAGAGGCAGCTCAAAAACTATGGCGAGAAAGTCAGGCACGGAACGAAGCTACGGAACTTATTGATTATCTACAATTTTGTGATAAGCGCGATCTGATCATCCACAATCTAGAACTCATGCAGCTATTAGGGCTGAATTCTAAACGGGGAGCTGAGAAATTCTTCAAAGCTACAGAGCAATTGCGGAACCGCCTTGCTCATGCCCAAGATTTAACCAGTGGTTCCTCATGGCTAGAAGTAATCGATCTAGCTGGAGCGATCGAAAATGTGCTAATTGCCAGTGAATCGATCGAATAACCTTGAAATCTGATCGCTGTCCTTTTTTCATATAGTACTTTGCGTTCAAATGAGACCTCAAGGGGTGACAAAGCTTACTTTTCACGTCATCGTTGAAAAGCATAACAGAAAGGGATGTCAGACAAAGGGTACAGATAGAGTTAAGGTATTGAAAGTCAAGTAAAAACAGGTAAAGAAAATGATGAACTGGTGGGACAAGAATTTTGCAAGCTGTGAATTAGGAGATGAGAGATTAAATAACCGAGCCTATGCCATCGGCAAAAAACTGAGTCAAGGATTTGGCAAAGCCCTGTCAGAGATATTCAAAAGCGGCAACGAATTGAAAAGAGCTTACGAGTTTTTGCCAATCGCAAAACAGAATTTAGCAAGCTAATCAAACCCCAATGTCAAATGACCTGTGAAACAGCAGCAGAGCAAAAAATAGTTTTATCGGTAGGAGATACAACCTTTCTAGACTATGGCAACATCAAAGTCAAGCGAGAGGGATATGAACCAACCGGCAAAGGTGGGAATGGATTAATTCTCCATAGTGCCTTAGCAATTACCCCCGACCAAGGACAAGTAATCGGCTTGTTATGGCAAAAACTATGGAACCGAGAACCGAAAGCAAAGCCATCCCAAGATGAAACCCCCGAAGCAAAGAAACAGAGACAAACAATTGAGAGAAAAGCAGCTCGACAAAGGCTATTCCCAGAAAAAGAATCTTATCGATGGGTAGAAGCCATGGTCGAAGTCGAGCATCAAGTAAGTAGTAGTACTCGTGTCATCCATATCTTCGACCGAGAAGGAGATATTACAGAAGTCTTTGCTCAAGTAAATCAGCTAAAACACACAGGAGTATTAGTCCGTGCAGCCCATGACCGGAGCTTAGACCAAAATAGCCAACGTCTGTGGCAAAAACTGGAAGCTCAACCTGTAAGATTTGTCCAGGAAATCAATGTCCCAGAAACGGTCAAACGGAAGGCTCGGATTGCCAAGTTGGCGGTGCGCTTCTGTAAAGTTCAGCTAAGAGTTCCCTATCGTTTTGATGACCGCACCCCATTGCCAGTTGATGCCGTTTATGCAACTGAAGTTGATTGCCCAGAAGGTGAAACACCTTTGGAATGGATGTTGCTGACAACCGAAGTTGTCAAAGAGATAGAAAATGCGATCAAGATTTTGCGTTGGTATACTTATCGGTGGCGGGTGGAAGACTTTCATAAAATCTTTAAGTCTGGTTGTCAGTGTGAGCGTTATCGGCTTGCCGCCGAAGGGATGAAGACCTTACTAGGCTTTTTAAGTGTTTGTGCGGTTGAGCTGTTACAGGTTACTCATCTACATCGTAATCAGCCTGATGCTCCTGCTGTTGAGATTCTGAGTCCTGTGCAGATTCAGGTTCTAAAGGCTAGATTTCCTAATTCTCCCAAGGTTTTAACGATCTCTTGGGCGATTCAATCTGTTGCCCATCTTGGGGGGTATCTTGAGCATCGTCGTAAATCTCCAATTGGCATTCAAGTACTCTGGCGTGGTTGGTCAAATTTACATGACCTTTGTCAAGGTTGGCTTCTTGCTCAAATTCCTACTTAATGGGAAAAGTAAGAATCTTGATAAAATTTACGCCCTGTCAAAGAATTATCGAGGGTTGTGGATATTTTTGCAGGCTGAGGGTAGTCGAAGCCTTAACGATTCTAGGTAAAATCTTGCAGGTACAGTTGCTCTGGAACTCTACTACTATGACTATCCACTGCCCAGAGTTCATAATCTGCCAATAGGTGATGGGATAATCTTTGTTTCATTGTGGCTAAAACCCCTTTCAATAAGCTCTGTCCAGCCACTTCGATCAGGGGCTGGGGTGTCAAGGAGAGAGGAAAGGGAATGGCGACACCTACTTCTAGTTCTGCACAACCTTGGAGGTGAGTTATGCCATTTACTTTTTGAGTATGCAGTTCTCCTAGGAGTTTCAGGTGGAACCGTTGGTTAATATAATCAACACCGTGAATTTGACAATCTGTAGAGCGGAGGAGGAGATGGCCAGTTTTATCTAGCCAAACTTGCATTTCTACTACAGGCTGGAGGGTGAGGGAAAGGAAATTCAAAGGACGCATTCTCAATCGATAGCGATCGCCACCTAAGATATCCATCTGGCTGGTGTGGGCGATCGCTTTAACTAGGCGCTGAGGCTGTCTGAGGTAGTGTTGGATGGGGAGCGATCGCTCAACTACAGGAAAATCTACTGTGAGAGTAGTAAAGAAGCGGCTATCCATGAAGGTTCCTAGAATAAGTACTTGATAACAATTTTATATTATCTTTATATTATTTTAACAATACTTTACCAAGTTTATCAAACAGGACTTAGGCATTTTTTGAGAGTTCATTTATAAAGTGGCTAGAAGGTCTGATTTTGCGCCCCCTCCGGGGGCGCAAAATCAGACTTTACAAATAGTCTCTGAGGTTATTGCAGGTGCGAAGCGCCCGCAATAACCTAATAAATCCTAGATAATTAGTTCACAGCGCGTAAGTCCTATCAAGAAAACATTCTGAAGAAGACATAAAGTAATGGGGACTTGGGGGCAAAACTGCTTAATAATGCGATAGATATTGGCAATCCTGCCCTACATTTATTTCTTGCCATGAGTTATCAGAATTTTCCTACCTTGAGTCCAGAAAGTCCGATCGCCGCAGATCAGCACGGCAGTAGTGACCAGCAACCAGAGCCTCAGAGCGTTTCCACTGGGGTTTATGTCACAGTTCATGGTCATTTCTATCAGCCTCCCAGGGAAAATCCTTACCTAGATGCCGTCGAGCGCCAACCCAGTGCGGCTCCATTTCATAACTGGAACGAGCGCATCCACTACGAATGTTATCGCCCCAATGCCTTTGCCAGAATTCTCAACGACCACGGCGAAGTGGTGGAGATTGTGAATAATTACGAATACCTTAGCTTCAACATGGGGGCAACCCTGTTGTCTTGGTTGGAGCGCTACGACCTAGAAACCTACCAGAAAATCATTGAAGCTGATCGCCTAAGTCAGAAACGTCTTGGTCACGGAAATGCGATCGCCCAAGTTTATAACCACATCATTATGCCCTTGGCTAATGAGCGGGATAAATACACCCAAATTCGCTGGGGCAAAGCAGACTTTTCCAACAGATTTGGACGAGAGCCAGAAGGGATGTGGCTGGCAGAAACGGCGGTGGATTACCCAACCCTAGAGGCGTTGATTGCTGAGGGGATCAAGTTTATTATCCTTGCCCCTTCCCAAGCCGAGCGGTGTCGTCCTTTGGCTAACTCTGGGGCTAACCCAGAAACAGCAGAAGAATGGCAAGCAGTGGGCGGCTCCCAGATCGACCCCACCCGCCCCTATCGCTGCTATTTGCATGACCGCTCTGCTTTTATCGATATCTTTTTCTACGATGGTCCCATTTCTCGTGATATGGGGTTTAGTGATGTGCTGACTAATTCCTACTTTCTCACCGGCAGAATTGGTCAGGCGGTGCGGGGGGATCATCGTCCCAGCCAACTCATTGCCGTTGCCACCGATGGCGAAACCTTTGGCCATCATAAGGGCGGGGCGGAAAAATGCCTTGCCTATGCTTTTAGCCATGAGTTTGCTAGCCGGGGCTGGCAGGTGACCAACTTTGCCCACTATCTCAGTTTGCATCCCCCAGCTTGGGAAGTAGAGCTAAAACCCGTGACGGCTTGGAGCTGTGCCCACGGAGTCGATCGCTGGCAAGAGGATTGTGGCTGTGGCGGCGGTGGCACCTGGCATCAAAAGTGGCGCAAACCCCTGAGAACTTCCCTAAATTGGCTGCGGGATCAGTTAATCAAAGTCTACGAAACCGAAGGGCGCAGACTATTTCGGGATGTCTGGAAAGCAAGGGATGAATATATTCAGGTGGTGGGCGATCGCTCCCCCGGCAATGTCCACCATTTTCTGACTACCCATTGTCATCATTCCCTAAATTCCCTAGAAAAAATCGATGCCCTGCGCCTGTTGGAAATGCAGCGCCATGCTTTGTTGATGTTCACCAGTTGCGGCTGGTTTTTTGAAGAAATTTCCCGCCCGGAAGGGGTGCAAATTCTCCGGTATGCAGCCAGGGCGATCGAGCTGGCTGGAGATGTGGCAGGGGTGCAGCTAGAGCGAGAATTTATCCAGCAACTCCAAGCCGCCCCTAGTAATGTGGACTACTTCCAAGACGGAGCCAGTATCTATCAAGAGCTAGTTACTACCGCTAAGGTAAATTTCTCCCAAATCGCTGCCCAGTATGCCATTAGCTCTCTGTTTCCTAGTCAAGGCTCTAGTAAAGACCAGCCCCAAGTCTACTGCTACAAGGTTGAGCAACTAGATTGGCAAATGCAGCGCCTAGGGGTGTTGACCCTAGCCGCGGGGCAATTACAGCTAACTTCAGAGATTACCCTAGAAAGCAGCCACCTAGTCTACGCGGTGCTCCATCTGGGGGGCTGGGATTTCCATTGCTGTTTGCAACCCTTTGAGGGTAGGTTGACCTACAACCAATTAAAAGAAGATTTGTTTGCCACCCTTCAAGGGGGCAGTGCCGGGATCGTGATTGTGGCTATGAATCAATTGTTTGCCAATAGTAAATCCTTTGGCTTGCAAGATCTATTGGCAGAAGAACGGCATCGGATTATGGGGCTATTGACCACGGAAACCATTAGCCGCCTCGACCAGCTATACACTCAAGCTTACCGAGATAACTATGGGGTGTTAATGGCTTTCCACCGAGACGAATTGCCGCCACCGCCAGAATTGCAGGTGGCGGCAGAAGTTGCCCTTTCCCATCGGGTCATTAATGCGGTTCAAGCTCTGGCGGCGGAGGAGACAGATCACCCTTGGTTGGGGGAACTAGAGGCGATCGCCAAGGAATCCCACCTCCTCCACTGTCGGCTGAATATCTCTGGGGCAAAATCTACCCTAGAGCAGCTAGTTTGGCGCAATCTTTGGGAACTCCTGCATCATCACCAGCCCCAAACCCTAGACATTCCTGCCCAGAATCTACAACGGCTACTACAGGTGAGCCGGAATTTGGGTTTAAGTCTTGGATTGGAGCGATCGCAGGAACTCTATTTCCAATGGCAGCAAAGCTTGACAGATCCTCCAGCTCCAGAACTAGGGGCGATCGGCAAACTTTTGGCAATGTCAGTAACAAATTAGAGGTCATTCATAAACTGGCCAGAAGGAAAGATTTTCCGCCCCCGCTGGGGGCGGAAAATCTTACTTTATACAGCAGTTTGAGAGTAGGCTGAGCGGAGTCGAATCCCACTCTCAAACCCAACATTGATAAGAATTTCAATATTTGCAGCGTGTCTCATTTGAACGCGAAATGCTGTAAATAACCTCTTACAGCAGTTTTCAGATGAATAAGCCACAGTGATTGAACCAGCCCAGCGCATCATCACTAGAAATACAGTCGTTGATAATTGTAGTTAGAGCTAGATCGAGTGCTTCATTAGTTCGAGCTTTAGCCGAACGAAGTAACTGTTTAAGC
>CALRPI020000044.1:0-43239 GCA_943370025.1 Phormidium lacuna HE10JO
CATCCAGTTCTGGTTGAAAACTTGTGGCTTTGACTCGTAGTATTTGTTGTTCTCGTGCTGCTATGTTCATTGGAGGTTGCTTGGATCGCTTTATCCTCCTTACTTTCCCCTATTATTTATTAGTGGCGAATAAATAATGACACTAACGATTTTTCAATCTCGATGCCCCGTGACTATATAGTTTACTCGTTGGCCAATATTTGTGGCATGGTCTGCCATCCGCTCTAGGTGACGGATGACCAGAGCTAAAAGAATAATTGGCTCAACTACCCCCGGTACATCTCGCTGGAAAGCCAATATTTGGTAAATACGATCGTGGGCATCATCTACTACATCATCTAACTGCTTAATCTCACTACCAGTAGTTGCATCTAAGTCTCCCAATGCGACCAAACTCTTTGCCAGCATTGCTTGGGCATTGTGGGACATTGCTGCTATGTCTAGCATGTAGTCAGGTACGGGGTAAGGAAATAGTTTAACAGCAATTTCTGCCAAGTCTTCGGCATAATCTCCAATTCTTTCAATATCTCTGACTAATTGCATACAAGCACTCAGCAGGCGGAGGTCTTGGGCAGCAGGCCCTTGTTTGGTAATTAAACTAGCACATTCTAATTCTATCTGCCGATAATAATGGTCTACTTGATCATCAAGGGCATTAATTTCGGGAATTACTTCAAGATTTCTATGAAATAGTGCTTCATGGCTGAGACGAAAGGAACTTTCCACCAAGGTTCCCATCCTCAATACATCCTGCTGTAAGCGGCGGAGCGATCGCTTAAACTGGGTAGCATCAGCCCGAAAACTAGAAGATGATAAGTTCATAGTAATTTAGATGCAAAAAATATTTATATTAATTTAATATATCGATTCCAAGTGGTTAATAGAAATTATTTCCAATAAAAATTGCTATAGATTGCAATCCTCAATCATTTCCTCAATAAACTTGCTTTTGATAAATAACTTCACCCGCCGAAGGTGGGTGAAGTTATTTAAGATCGCTATACCTACTAATCTAACTACTTTTGGTTAAGGATAGATGAACTGACCGATGTTAAAAGATTAATCTTCTGTAGTTTTTATTTCGATTTAGGCGATCGCCCGAAGGTTTGAGTCATAGTTCTGAGGCGATCGCTGACTTCCTCAGTCAATGCCCCGTCCCAATAGCGCCATGCCCAGTTACCCTCTGGGGTGCTGGGATAGTTCATCCGAGCATAGCCATCTAAGCCCAAAATATCTTGTAAGGGAATGATGACTTGGTTGGCGATCGACCCCATAGCCAACCGAATCAGATCCCAATGGACTCCCCAAGGACTAATAAAGCCCATGTGCCGCCACACATCTCCTTTTTGGTTATCGCTCAATTTCTCAAACCAACCAATAGTCGTATCGTTATCGTGGGTTCCGGTATAGACCACACAGTTATGCACATAGTTAAAAGGCAGGAACGCATTATCTGCACCACTATTGAAGGCAAAGTGCAAAACCTTCATCCCCGGAAACTCAAACTGATCTCGGAGGGCAATCACCTCATCGGTAATGATCCCCAAATCTTCCGCCAAAATTGGCAACTTCCCTAACTTCTCGGCAATCACCGTAAATAGTTCTGCTCCCGGAGCCTCTAGCCATTCCCCCTCGATCGCAGTTTCTTCCCCCATCGGCACAGCCCAGTAAGCCTGAAAACCACGGAAATGGTCGATGCGAATAATATCCACGTAGTCCAACAGGGATTCAAATCGCTCTACCCACCAGGCGAAATTTTGTTTCTTGAGAGCTTCCCAATGGTAGACCGGGTTGCCCCAGAGTTGCCCTGTGGCACTGAAATAATCGGGGGGAACTCCCGCCATCAATGCCGGCTCTCTAGTCTCTTCATCTAGACAAAACAGGTCTGGATGCGACCAAACATCAGCACTATCATGGGCGACGTAGATGGGAATATCGCCAATGATTTTAATCCCCCGCAGGTTGGCATACTGTTTTAGCTCTGACCATTGCTGAAAGAAGGCAAACTGAAGGTATTTATGGAACAAAATTCGATCGCTGAGTAAGCCCTGATAGTGGGCGATCGCTTCTGGCTGCCTCGTGGCAATATCATCATCCCAGCTAGACCAGCTCACCCCTTGAAAATGCTCCTTGAGAGCCATAAATAGGGCATAGTCCTCTAGCCAATGGGACTTAGTGGCGCAAAACCCAGCAAATTCCTTTTGGGGAATGGGGCTATGGTGTTGCTGAAAATTGGCAAATGCTTTGGTGTAGAGGGGCATTTTGTGGGCAATGACGCGATCAAAATCCACCGGATGTACTGGCAGATCAGGGAAACTATCTAAGTCTTCTGCTGTCAGGAGTTGTTGTTCCTTAAGCTGCTCTGGGCTAATTAATAAAGGATTACCTGCCATGGCTGAATAGGACATATAGGGGGAGTTCCCATACCCCGTTGGTCCGATCGGCAATACCTGCCATAGCTGTTGATCGGTGGCGACTAAGAAATCAATAAACTGATAAGCCTCTAATCCTAGATCTCCAATCCCAAAGCGGCTAGGTAAAGAAGTGGGGTGGAGTAAAACTCCGCTGGCACGAAAAAATGGCATAGGATAATCTCAAATAATCTCTAAATTTTTACAGGCATAGTTACTAATGACTTATCGCAACCCCACACCTACAGTTGATATTATCATCGAGATGATCGATCGCCCCCATCGTCCCATAATTTTAATCGAGAGAAAAAATCCTCCCTACGGTTGGGCGTTCCCCGGTGGTTTTCTAGATTATGGCGAAGCAGCAGAAACCGCTGCCATCCGGGAAGCTGCCGAAGAAACCACCCTGAATATCCAACTAATTGAACAATTTCAAGTCTATTCCGATCCCCAACGGGATCCCCGCAAACATACTTTGAGTATTGTGTTCATCGCCAGCGCCACAGGGGAACCCAAAGCTGCTGATGATGCCAAGGATCTCAAAATGTTTCATAGCTGGGAACAGCCGGAACAACTATGCTTTGACCACGGCAAAATTTGGCAGGACTACTGGCACTACCGCCACTACGGCATCAGACCCAGATTGGGTTAATACCAAATTAAAAAAAGGGTTTCACCCTTTTTTTAATTTAAATCCTCGAAGCCTTCAATACTAAACAATGCAGAAGTTAACTACTTCCTATCTCCAATTGATGTACCATACTGTGTAATCATCCAATATCTGATGGTTTTCAGAACTCTCATCTTCTGCTTGTAACTCAGACAAAGGAATCGTAAACCGCTTCTTGTCTGATACTCTGACCACAGGAGCTAAAATATCCCAGTCTCCCTCAGCTTTTGCCTTTTTCAAATCTTTTAATTCGTATCTCTCTTTGAATGAACCACGTTCTTTTCTTATTCTTGCATAATCCCTTTCGCTGCCATAACCAAAGTCATATGGTTCTTCCCAACTGAAATATCCCATACTCTCAATCCCCGTTAGGATGCAAGGACACCTCAATTTCAACTTCAACCATTGAAAGTAATGTGCAATATTTTTTGCGTTAACCTCTGGAATTTCATCAAGGTCAAAAACAGATTGAATTCTGGAACATTGCTCATCATAGTCACTCATAAATCACGCCTGAAAAATATTTAGATTAATATAAGAGGTCATTTGCTAGAACAAAAATATAAGGGGAAAAGTAAGTCTCATGAGGACTAAGTAACTGCGCTAGTTAAGATTTGGACTACGGAATCAGCCAGTGCTTCTGCCATTTTCATACTAATCAGAGGATTAGTATAGGTGAATGTGCAAAAAAGTTTTTGATTAATAGTCACTGTACCGAGCCAAAAACAAGTTCCAACAAGGTTCAGACCACTTGCAAAATAGAATGATTCCAGCCGAATTGATCCGTAGACTGCTTTTAAATCACATTGACCCAAATTAGAAACATGGGTGGTTGTATTGCGCCCCATGTTGTGTTCGGCGACTTGAGCCAGAAAAGCTGGCTGATATTTATTTAGCAACTCAGCATTAGACGCTTGGTAGTGTGGAATTTTATTCTGAACCGAGCGAAGGATGTTTGATTGACATTCACGAGCAAGATCCCAAATATTCGCTTTTGGGTCAGCATGATGAGTTGTCGTCACATTAGCGATAAAACAACCTAAATAACTAGGCTCTACAGTTGGTGAACAGGATGATCTCAGATTGATACTGGAGCTACAAGACACAAGGATTGGTGTTTGAGATGATAATTTTTGGGCACATGACATCATCATCGCAGCACATAATATGCCATGAACGGTTGTCTGTTCAGTGCGACACCGATTCTTAATTTGTAATGTTAAATATTGGTCTAATTCGTGTGGGATCAGACGAGTTTGCCGATCGCTTACGGCAGCCATTTGTTGGATCAACAGGTTCGGTGATGAAGTCGTTTCGATTGGTTTCGCTGGAGTGAAATCAGCAGCATTTACCTCAGCTAGACTCTTCTGAAGTAACTGTTCTAACGATGGCAATAGGGGTAGTGATTCTACCTTTGGAATTGGCGTGTTTTCAACCAACTGCTGGTAGTAGGACAGCAACTCATGTATCAAATGAAGTACTGAAATTCCATCAGCAATCGCATGATGGAAAGTAACAATGAGTTCATTTTTGTAAGGCTGAGTAGAAGATTGTAAAAGTGTAATTCTACACAAGGGTGTAAATTCACCAGAAAATTTTTGTCGCAACTCATTTTCAGCAATTTCAAGCCACTGTTGCTCATGCTGTCGCTCAATGGCGATTGCAGGAATTGTTAGGGTACCGTCAGCACAAAAAAAGCAGCCATCGTCTAATTCTTGAAGATGGACTTGGAGGAGAGGATGTCGCTTTTGGAGTAAGTCAATGGCAGATCTAAGCAAATCAAAAGAAATTATCCCCTGAATGCTAACAATATTCACATAGAGCATCGCACCCATCGAATGGAGGGTTGCAAAAAGATTTTCAACTAAACCAAGTTTACGACCGAAGTTAAGCATAATTAATGTATTATAGCTTTTACAAAAAATGCTTCAGGTTTTACGGAATTTTTCCGCTCAATCTGACTATAAGGTAAATAGGCTAAATATTAAGTTTTGGGCTAATCACCTTAGCAATTCTCATTATGGTTACTATCTTATTCTGCAAGCTTCGGAAGAAATGAGAGATCAACGTAATACTTCTTCGGATTATTTTCCTCTATAAAGACGGTAATTCTCTCGCTCTTGATGTAATCTGACGGATCAAACCAGAGATCATTACTTCGGAATACGTGCAACTCCGATGTTGACGGGTTCTGCCATTGTGTTAAAACCACAAATGGATGTACGCCATTTACAGACAAAGAGGTATTGACCTCAACACTTTGGAACTTAGTCTGAATCGGCACTCCACTTTTCACTAAGTATTCGTTGTTGCGCTCTGATAAAACAAATGCAAAGGGGATAATTATGAGTATTCCAACTATAAAGAATCCCCCGCCCATAGCCCCTAAGATGATCGAATCACTCCACAGGGAGCCGAAGTCATTGATCTGTGCATTTTGTGGTTCAGTGGGGCGGTATAAAACCTCTACCTTTTGTCCTTTTGAGTAACTTGGTGGGTTAGTGCCAACTGATGAGGTAAACTCGACTTTCTCGCCCTTCTGATTAATAAAATTAATAGTAGGTTTATAGACAATAGAGGTTCTCCTTGTATTCACCATATCCACTAATACGATATCCACTACAGTTCCTTCAGCTCTAGAGGCTTCATTGACAAATGAACTTGTATTTCTATAAGAGGAGAACGCACCAATCAGCATCCCGATGCCAGTCAAGGGAAAAATGCTAAACACAATAAAAAGGGCGACTTTTAGTTTGTTGTTTATTTTCATTGAACTCAGTTTGAAAGATGATCAAGATTTAGGGAATTTAGAAACCATGGAAATTATACCTAAATCCGTATTTTTACGGTATAGCTATTATTTGACGTGTGAGCCAGACAACATCAGGGATTATTTCTACCACCGATAGTAGCGGTAGGGATCATCGCCGTAGTTGAATTCTTGCCAATAATCTGGATGGTAGAAGCCGGGATCAAGAGGCTTGCCGAAGAATTTTTCCTGTAGTTGCTGCCACGATCGTTCCCAGAATCGATCGCCAGAGGATTGCCAAATTAGTTCATCGCTGGTGAAAGTTGCGCCTAGGTTAGCCAAAATTTGGGCGATCGCTCTAGTTTGTCGCCACCGCGTGAAGCGGAGATAGGTTGGTTCTTGGTCTGGTAAAACCTCTGGATCAAATAAGCCTTCAGGATTTAGGGTGGTGGCGATCGCCACGCCTTTGCCTATTTGCGATCGGCTCAACAAACCATTTGCCCCAAGTTCTCCCCCAACATTAATTACCCAAGACCCAAAATCTGTCCGGGCATGAAGATCAGAAACACCTAAGCCTCTAGTTTCTGACCAGGGCGGGATTTGCAAGGAACCGGGGAAATTTTGTTGCCATTGGATGTTGATACCTAAAGAGGATCCCCCCCAGCCCCCCTTCAAAAGGGGGGAGCTAGAGGCTGGATAAGGGGGGAGAAATAATACTTTGCCGCCTTGTTGGAGGTAGTTTTGTAGCTCTGGAGCTGGAATACTAGTTGCTGCGCCGAGGATATGTAATCCTACTGAAGAAGAGAGCTTATCTAGACTAGCTGCCCTTGTATAATTTACACCCAGAGCATCTAGAAATACTGAATCTGCCTCATTGCCGACCACAACTATCTCCTGAGTCCGGGCAGCTAGGGGAGCGGTGGCAGCATAGTTAATTACCTGTCTTGCCAGTTGATTTGCCGCCGGGTCTTGGGCAAAGTGATCTTCCAAATCTAGAGTAGAGAGAATTAACCTCCCCTGCCCGTAATCTAGTTCCATCAGGGGACTGTAGGCGAGGTCAAATTCTGATTGGAGGATCGATCGCCAGCCACTGCGGTGGGGTTTTTCCAGCGGGACACTACTCACCGCCCCGCCATTCCCCCAGTGCCAACCATACCAAGGGGAATTGTGAGGGCTGAGTTTAAGAGGATTTTTTACTGTATCGGGATAAGCCTCGGTCAGCGTGCTTGACCCTCGCCAATCCCGGAGATCCGTTGGGTCTAACCCTTGGGTAACTGGGTGTTGGGCATCTACAGGGAAGACTCGACGGCTGAGGTGGGGAGAGATGCGGAAATGATGGTTGGTGTACCACTCTGGTTTTTGGATCATGGCGATCGCTCTTCCGCCCTGTTTGACGTAATCTTTGAGATTTGCGGGGAGGGGGCGATCGACTTCTAGGGCTTCTCTGCCGATGATGACCAGAGGTGCTCCCCCCCCGCCCCCCTTAAAAAGGGGGGAGTTAGGATCCCAAGGGGTGGTTTTGTAGCCCAACTGTTGCAGCATGGCGGTGGTTTTGCCTACGGGATCAAATACTTGCAGGGTTATGGCTTGGGGATTAGATGAGTTAGCAGAATTAGATAAATTGCTAGAGCTTGAGACATTTTGCCGGGGAAAAATACGGAAGGAAAAGCGGTCTTGATGGTTAATGTTGCCAATTTGGGCTGTTAGCTTAACCTCTCCCTCTTGTTTGTTATTAGTCTCAGGTAATTGCCCTGCTAGGGGAAAGAACTGGGTTTGGGCGGGGGGGATTTTTCCGGTGGCTTTGCCTGTGGCGATCGCCTGATTACCTACCACCACCTGCCAATTAAAACTAAAGAGCTGCTCCTGTCTTGTGTCATTAATCAACACCACCTGCTTCAGTAACTTCTCTCCCGCATAAAAATTATGATCTTTATTAGTAAAACCCGGAGTAGTCAAACCTGAAGTTGCGCCTCCTGAATTCTCACCTCCTGAATTCTCACCTCCTGAATTAGCCCCAGCAATCCAAGCCAAAGTCGGAGCATTATTATCTAAAATCGCCTGTCCTCCCGGTTGTACCTTGTAACTAGGCGGTTGTAGAGGCTCCCGAAATTTCTGAGCAATCCGAGGCATAAACACCCCTCTGGGATCCCCCCCACCTGCCCTTAAAAAGGGGGGCAATGAATTAGTGTCTTTACCTTCACCTTCGATCGCCCCAACCTCTCTTAAAAAGGGGGACAACGAATTGCCCAATGGATTGCTGCCTGTACTGTTACCATCGATCGCCCCAACCCCCCTTAAAAAGGAAGGCAATGAATTACCGTCTGTACCGTTACCTTCGATCCCCCCAACCCCCCTTAAAAAGGGGGGCAATGAATTATCGTCTTTGCCTTCTTTACCTCCTTGTACCTCCTTGTACCTCCCTGTACCTCCTTCTTCTTTACCTGCCTGTACCTCCTTCTTCTCCCTGTACCTCCCTGTACCTCCTCCCTCTACCACCTTCTTCCCCACTTCCGTCAACTCCCATCCATGGCCATCATTCCAAGGCAGCATTCCCCCGGTGATGCCGTAGGTGCGCCAACTGCGCCATGTATTGGTGACAAATAGCTTTTGGAGCTGCTGAAAGGCAGGGGAGAAATCTAAATCTTCGTTGCCTTGCCAGTTTTTGTATTCTCGACCCTTGATGAATTGAGATTTGATCCGATCGCGATAATTCTGGGTTTCTAATTTATAAGCCTCCTGCCCTAGATAAATCGCTGTAAATTCCGTCATCCACGGTTCACTATGGAAGGCATCCACAAACCCATTCCGACTCCTCATCATCGTGGTATGCAAGGGCGTGCCAAATTCCACCACCATGTAGGGCAGGTCGCCAGTTTTGCTCCACTGACTCAACCAATCTTCCCGTTCTTGGAGCGGCAGCATATTTAGGTAGGAATTGAGGGCATAGACATCGCCCACGGCGGCTCCTTGATGGACGAGAACCGGGCGAGTGGGATCGTGCTTTTTAATTAGGCTAACGGCTTCTTCGCCAATCTGGGCAGCCTCCTGCCAAGTTTGCCCCCGCCAATTTTTAGGGACTTCGCCAACAAGTTGTTTTTTGCCAATTCTTAAAGGGTTCTGATCATCACCGTGACCAAAATAGTTGGGGCTAGTTCCCCAGAGGAGAATCGATGGATGATTGCGATCGCCCCGCAATTCCCTTGCCATTTTTTGTTCCCACTCTCCCTTCTTTTGCTGCCAGTTATTGTTAGTATTTCGCCAACCCTTGGTGTTGGTGTAATCGGTCATATCTAAAGCCGGAAAGATCAGAGGGAATCCTTGGCGATCGGCAACACTTGCCACCAGATTTTGAAAATGTCGCCGTCCCCGAATATCATGATTCCATGGCCAGATCTGGGCAATATTAAACCCAGATTTAGCATAGCCAGCAACAAGAGTTTCTAATACCTCTGGCACTCCCACCGCCCAACCCTGCCATTGATCTTCATACAGGGTAGGACGAAGACGCAGCTCCTTGCCGTTGAGATAGAATTTCCGTCCCTCGATCCAGAACTCCCGAAACCCAAAAGATCGATCGTACTCATCCTGAATTCCCGCCCCTTGCACTCCCAGTTTCAGAGTATACAAATTCCCTTGACCCACATCCCAAAGACGGGGATTTGCCCAATCCCAACTAGTGGAGATGACTTGTTTCTCTGCCTTAGTCACAGCTAGATTACTGACAAATTCTTGCTCTACCTTTCCTGATTCATCTAACATCTTGGCAGTTAAATTTACTGTACCAGCTTGAGAAATTCCCGTTAGTTCCACGTCTAGTTTGATTTTTTTGTTGCGGGTAGAAGTTTGCACAAAAACATCGCTTATTTGGGCAAGCTTCGGCATACTTAACAACCGCACATCCCCCACCAAACCCTTCGCATCTAGCTTAGGACTACTATTTTTTACTTCGTTGGGACCAAGAATGACCTGCCGATCCTGATCGCTATTCACCGCTGCCACCAGAATATGGAGATGGATTTTGGCTCCCGGTGTGGCTACCTTGGTGATATCCACCATGCCCCCAGCCCAAGAAATATTGCCACATTTGGCTTCGTTGATATAAACCACCGCATCGGTGCTAATTCTGGTTAAATCCAAGAGGATCGATCGCCCATCCCACTCTTGAGGAATTGTCACCCGGCGATGATACCAAGCCAAACCCAACTTCTCTCCTTGATAGTTTTGCCAAACAGCCCCTGTACCTAATTTTTCTACCCCGACGGTGGAGTGGTCAGTCTTTTGCTGCCAATCTCCCGGCACAAAAATCTCGCCCCAATCCGCCGTCGCTGGGGGCGGTGTTTTCCGCTCTCCCAACTCTGGCAAAAATTGCCAAGTTCCGTTCAGGTAAATCTCTCCCCGTTGGGAGTTGTTCACCAGATTCGCCGCCGGAAAATTGGTTTCCACCAAAGGGCAAAGGCTAACTTCTGGGGTTGGAGAATGATGGGTCACTTTATGGAGAGTGATCACCAGAGCGATCGACATCAGACCAAAAATTATAAATCGCAAACATTTCCTAGGCATAGCGATCAAATATTTCTCAAGTGAATATCCAAATATAGTCTAGTGTTTGCGATCGCAAACACAAAGAACAAAGTCCATCTGTACACGATACAATTAAGCTAATTTCTATAGATTAGAGTGATTCCCATGAGTTTATCCCTCACCTCAGAGACTGAGCAAATGATTGCTTTACAGCTTGCCAGTGGACGTTACCAATCTGCTAATGAGGTCATTCTAGCGGGATTAGTATTATTAAATGAACGAGAGAGACGTTTAACAGAGTTACGGCAGCAGGTAGAAATAGGTGCAGAGCAGATTATGCAGGGAAAAACTGTAGATGGAGAACTTGCGCTCGATCATTTTTTAACTAAGCTGCATCAACAATCTGCTAGCTGATCATGGGAACCTATTCATTCTCTGAAGAAGTGCTAGCAGACTTAGAAGACATTTATCAGGCAATGTCAGAGTATATAGTTATCCTAAATGGTTTCACCCCCCGAAGGCGGGTGAAACCATTTACCAGAAGCAGTTTGACTTGGCAACTGTTAGAAAATAATTTAGGACTGCTATAGTCCAAATTTTGCAATTCTCTTCTTTGAAAAAGTTCGAGAAAAATGTCGTCAGTTCTCTCAGTTTCCCCATATGGGTAAAAATTATGCCCATATCAAAGCTAATTTACGAGGGTTTATTATTGACGATTACGTCATTCTTTATTTTCCTATAGTTATCCTAAATGAATTTAGAATTTCAGAGGGTTGAGAACGGCTCCCCCGGAGGGGGAGCCGTTCTCAACCCATTTAGGATCGCTATAGAACTGACGGAATAGATGTTGCTCACATTATTTATGGCTACCGAGATTTAGCATCGTTAGCAATCTAAACATGAACTTAGAAATGCTATGTTTGAGATTCACATCTTTAATACTGACAGTAGGTTAAATGGGGATTTTACACGGTAGTTGGATCAAATCAGGCGGATTTTTCATTTGGGGAGAAATTTATCGCCCAAAAACTAAAACTTCTCAATCTGGGCAAGAAATCATTCCCCATCCCTACACCATGACGGAGGGGGAACTGGCTAATTTGCTCTTAGAGAAGGCTCTGCTTTCCTTGCGCAATATCAAGTCCAGTTCTTGGCAGAGTAGGCTGGTGAACCTGCCTAGCTACAAATCCGGCAGGTCTTTTTTGCCTTTGCTTTCCCAGCAGTTACCGATCGAAGTTGCGAGCAGTGTGGATAAACCTTGGAACTTAGCAGGGATGGTGTTGAGTTTGGCGGCTGGGTTGGAAATGCTGCAAGTTATGCCCTTGGGTGGGGGAGCCTTGTCACTTCGAGCTGTAAGTCCCCAATCATTACCGAGTGCTACTGAAGATCAACTGGGGCAGCAGAGTTATCTAGAAAATAATTATCTGGGAGATGACCTGAAATTTTGGGGGCAGGTATATCTGTGGGCAAAAGATTTGATGCAGCGGGAGAAGTTTATTCCCGGCGTGGTGGAGGAGCAGGGGCAGTTAACGATGGCGTGGTTGCCCTTGTTGGATAGCGCCTTGGATCAGGCAAGATTGACCCAATTTACCCAAGCTATGCCTCTGGTATGCTGTCAATATCAAACCTCACCCCAGTTGCCTAGTCAGATTTTGCTAGATTTTCTGTCTGGGGCGATCGATCACCAAGTCCGCCAAGCCATTACTTCCCTCCCCATACCCCGATTATCCTCTCCTCTCCAAGAATGGCTCCAAGGTCTGACTGGTAATGCTAGGGGAAACATCGCAGCGGATACCGATACAGCCAAAAGACTAGTTACCCTGTGGGAAAATTGGACAGCCCCAGTCCAGAGTCATTTGGTGACTAGCTGCAATTATTGGCAAGAGCGGCAGGAACAGGGGAATTTATTTCGGGCTTGTGTGGTGCTGCATCCTCCAGTTACCGGCTCGGAAGTCTGGCAACTAGGGTACTATCTGCAAGCGATCGATCAACCAGACCTGTTGATCCCCGCCACCACCATTTGGCAGCATTCCCTAGAAAGATTGGTGCAAAATCAACGGGTGGTAGTTGCCCCAAGGGAAACCCTGCTGCGGGGTTTGGGGGTGGCGGCTCGGTTGTACGAACCGATCGCCCAAAGTTTGACGGCGGCGCAACCAGAATTTTGTGAACTGAACCCGATCGAGGTCTATCAGTTTATTAAGGCAGGGGCGTGGCAGCTACAGGATCATGGTTTGGGGGTGATCCTGCCACCTAGTTTGATGCCGGGGGCTGAGGAGAAGAAGCTGGGGCTAAAGATCACCGCCCTAGACCCATCGGGGGGGAAACGCTTGGGAATACAAACCCTGTTGAACTATCGCTGGGAATTGGCGATCGGAGATTTAACGATTTCTGCCCAGGAGTTCCAGCAGATTTTAGCCATGAGATCGCCCTTGGTGGAAGTAAACGGCACTTGGATTGCTCTACAACCGGGGGAAATGCGATCGGCACAACAACTCTTGACCACACCCCCTAACCAAACCCTCTCGGTCTCAGACCTGCTCCGGTTGGGTTCTGGGGAAACTCAGGTGATGGAGAAATTACCCGTAGTCAGTTTTGAAGCACAGGGAGTTTTAGAAGAATTACTGGCAAATCTGGGCAAGAATGAAGCGATCGCCCCCCTTGATCCTCCCGCTACTTTCCAAGGGCAACTACGACCCTACCAAGCGCGGGGCTTGGCGTGGTTAGCTTTTCTGGAGCGCTGGGGTTTGGGGGCTTGTCTGGCGGATGATATGGGTTTGGGGAAGACAATTCAAACGATCGCTTTTCTTCTCCACCTCAAAGCCACAGGAATCAGCCCAAAACCCAGTCTATTAATCTGCCCCACTTCTGTGCTCGGCAACTGGGAACGGGAAGTCCAGAAATTTGCCCCCAGCCTCAAAACCTTAGTCCACTATGGCGATAAGCGCCTGAAGGGGAAGAATTTTGCCCAAGCTGCCCAAGGTCTAGACCTGATTATTACCAGCTATCCCTTGATGGTACGGGATTGGAAAACTCTCTATGGCACTGATTGGCAAGTGCTGATCCTCGATGAGGCGCAGAATGTGAAGAATCCTGATACCAAGCAATCCAAGGCAGTGCGGGAATTAAAAGCCGAGTTTCGCATTGCCCTGACAGGAACCCCGGTAGAAAACCGCCTCGGAGAATTATGGTCGATCTTAGATTTTCTCAATCCGGGTTATTTGGGTTCTAAGCAATTTTTCCAGCGCCGCTTTGCTGTGCCGATCGAGAAATTTGGCGATCGATCTTCTCTGCAAGTCCTGCGTTCCCTAGTCCAGCCCTTAATTCTCCGCCGCTTAAAGACCGATCGAACTATTATTCAGGATTTGCCCGATAAACAAGAAATGACGGTATTTTGTGGTTTGGTTCCAGAGCAAGCAGCTTTGTATCAAAAATTAGTTGATGAATCTCTGCAAGAAATTGATGATCTCACCGGCATCAAACGCAGTGCCAAGGTGTTAACTCTATTAATGCGTCTCAAGCAAGTCTGCAACCATCCGGCTCAATACCTGAAGGAATCACTTCAGGAAGCGACTCAGGAGATTGGTTTAGGAAAAGATAATTTATTAATTCATGGCTTTGCGGAACGATCGGGCAAGTTGAAACGCCTAGAAGAAATGCTAGAAGAGTTAATTACGGAAGGAGATCATGCATTAATTTTTACTCAATTTGCCGAATTAGGTAGCTTACTTCAGGGTTATTTAGCGCAGCAATTTAAGCGGGAGATTTTCTTTTTTCATGGGGGAACTAAAAAGAGCGATCGAGAATTAATGGTCGATCGCTTCCAAAATGATCCCAATGCCCCTAGGGTGATGATTCTCTCTCTAAAAGCTGGAGGCACGGGATTAAATTTAACTAGGGCAAATCATGTTTTCCACTTCGATCGCTGGTGGAATCCGGCGGTGGAAAATCAGGCGACCGATCGAGCTTTTCGGATTGGGCAAAACCGCAAGGTGCAAGTCCACAAATTCGTTTGTCAAGGAACTCTAGAAGAGAAAATCAATGATTTAATCAACAGCAAAAAACAACTAGCGGAACAAACCGTAGATGTGGGGGAAAATTGGCTAACGGAGTTAGATACCGACCAACTGAGGAATTTGTTATTGCTCGATCGAACAGCAATAATTGATTTAGATTAAAAATGAATAGAGAACGGCACACCATGGGATATATCGTTCTCTATTCTATGAAATTTGGAAATCAACAAGGATTGCAGTAGCTCGATTTAATCTACCTACAGCAGTTTTCGTTCAAATAAGACACGATGGTATAAAACGCTGATCAAGATTAGGTTTGAGAGTGGGCGGCTGTAGCCACCCACTCTTAAACTGCTGTAAGCTTGAGCAGGAGTTAGCAAAATCAGAGCATTTTCTCTAGGAATTGTTTAGCCCGATCGCACTGGGGATTATTGAAGAAATCTCTGGGGGTGGCATCTTCCGCTAGTTTACCTTCATCCAAAAATAGAATGCGATCGGCAACTTCCTTGGCAAAGCCCATTTCGTGGGTGACGATCGCCATGGTCATCCCCGTTTCTGTCAGCCCTTTCATGACATCCAACACTTCCTTGACCATTTCTGGATCCAGTGCTGAGGTGGGTTCATCAAAAAGCATGATTTCCGGCTGCATTGCCAGAGAGCGAGCGATCGCTACCCGTTGTTTTTGCCCCCCTGACAGGCGAGAAGGATAGACTTGGGCTTTGCTTTCTAAACCAACCCTACACAACAAATCCGATGCCTGCTGCTTGGCATCCACCTTAGATAGTTTCTTCACCTTCAAGGGGGCATACATGACGTTTTCGAGGACAGTCATATGGGGAAATAGATGGAAATGTTGAAACACCATGCCGATATTTTGGCGGATTTTCATAATATCCACCTTGGGCTGAGTAATATCAATCCCATCTACATAAATGTTGCCTTGGGTCGGTACTTCCAACAGGTTCATACACCGCAGAAAAGTAGATTTGCCAGACCCCGAAGGGCCAATAATTGCCACTACTTCCCCCTTAGTAATTTCGTTAGAAATACCTTTCAGCACCTGCAAATCACCAAAGGATTTATGCAGGTTTTCCACCTTAACTGCTACGTTGTAATTTTCGTTCGAGGGCATAGGCTCCTGTGGTTAGACCCATAACAATTACATAGTAAATCAAAGCCGCAACTAGAATTGGTTCAAAGTAAATGAACTTTTCTGCCGCGACAATTTGCGATCGCCGCAAAATATCCGTCACCCCAATTACCGAAACTAGGGTAGAATCCTTGAGCAAATTAATACTTTCATTTGCCAAAGCTGGCAGGATATTCTTCACTGCTTGGGGCAGGATCACATCCCACATCATCATGGTGTAGGGAACTCCCAGAGATTTTGCCGCTTCCCCCTGACCGCGATCGACTGCCAAAATCCCCCCCCGAATAGTTTCGGAAATATACGCCCCAGAATTGAGGGAGAAAGTCAAAACCCCCGCCTCTAGCGGTGAGATATTGTAACCCGTCAATTGGGGCGTGGCATAGTAGAGCAGAGAGAGCTGCACCAAGAGGGGTGTCCCCCGAAATAGGGAAGTGTAAACATTAGAAAACCAAATTAGAGGAGGGATATTAGATATTTTCAACAGGGATAAAATAGTCCCCCAGATGAAACCTAAAACGGTGGATAGAGCAGTAAATTGGAGGGTGACTAAAATCCCCTCCAAAATAAAAGGAATATTCGGGAGAATGCGGCCAAAATCTAGATTCATTTCCTGTCCTTGAAGTTATTAGAACTTACGCACTGCCAACAAATTATTGAGAGTTGTGAAAGCTGTTGTGGGCTTCGACTTCGCTCAGCCCACAACAGCTTTCATCTGTGCAAGTTATGATTATTTTTCAAACCATTTTTTGACTAATTTTTCTACTTCTCCCTTTTGTTTCATTTGGGTTAATACCTCATTAAAAGATTTGACTAGGGGAGAACCCTTGGGGAAGGCGATCGCCGAGCCAGAGGGACCATCACTGGGGATGACATTAAACTCCAAGTCTGGGTTGGCAGCAACATAACCCTTCGCTACCGTATCTTCCACAATGGCGGCATCTAGGCGTTTGGATTTAATTTCTTGAATCAGATCGCCAATTTTGTTCAAGGGTTTGATGTTGATGCCTTGAACTTTCTCCGCCGCTTTTTTCATATCGCCTTCTTGGATACTGCCCAACTGCACTCCGACACCTTTACCAGCAAGGTCTTCCACTTTTTTCAGATTGCTCCCCTTCAGGGCAATGATGGTATTTTTGGCTTCAAAGTAAATATCAGTAAACTCGACACTCTTTTTCCGCTCTTCCGTAGGGGTCATGCCCGCCATCACGAAATCCACCCGTTTTGCTTGCAAGGCTGGCAACAAGCCGTTGAAGTCCATATCCTTGATTTCGAGGGTGTAGTTAAGTTGCTTAGTAATGTAGTTGGCAATATCCACATCAAAACCAATAATTTCATTTTTGCCCCCGGCAGTATCTCGAAATTCATAGGGGGGATAATCAGCGGAGGTACCCATGACTAATTTTTGAGGGGCTGGAGATCCCGGACTGCTAGGGCTGCTGCCTGCGGTGGTGCTAGTGCCGCCGCCACCGCCACAGGCGGTAACAACAATATTCATCGCCACGACAAAGGCGATCGCTAGGGTAAATAACCAACTAAATTTTTTTACTTGCATAGTTATTACTTAATTTACTTAATTAGGACTTACGCACTGTAAACAAATTATTTGGGATTTTGGAGGTTTTTACGAGTACTCTATATCCGCAACAACCGACCAATGCGTAAGTTCTGTTAATTTAACTGTAGTAATACAAAATCATGACTTGGCATTACTACTAATTTACTTAATTTTGTCCTAATCATCGCTACTTTAATAGCTGTGAGGGATCTATTTAGTATCCTTCCATACCTACTAAACTTAAGGTTGATCCTTTGATTTCGTTATGGTTTGAGCTACCTATGGGGAAAATAGTTTGCTATCATGAGAGCAATCTACTAAGCAGTTATCTATAGCAACCCTAAATAGGTTGAGAATGTCTCTCCCAGAGGGAAAAACATTCTCAATCCTCTAAAATTCTAAACTCAATTAGAATTGCAATAGGATAAACATTTAGTTATAACTGCGATCGACTCTAGATGGATAGAACCGATGATGCCCATGAATAAAACCAAGGAAATTGCCCTAGCTACCACCCCCAAAGAATCTTTAGATGAATCTTCAGATGAATCTTTAGATATTAGTGCGATCGCTAACCACCGACCAACCAAGGTACGCATCAGAATTTGTATCCCACCAGAATACAATAGTGTGCCAATTATTTCCCGTTTGGTTTCTCATCATGAAGTGACAGTGAATATTTCTGGAGCTTCCCTAGAGGCAGATTCTAATCAAGATGGCTGGTTTGACCTAGAGCTAGAAGGTTCTAACCCCCAAATCCAAAGTGCTTTAACCTATCTTGATGAGATGGATCTAGAAATTATCAACAAAACGGACCCAGAGGAAGATGGCTGGTGATGGAATTTTTTACCGCTTTGCTGTCCACTCTGCTGGCGTTGGGGAGTCCCGTTGGTTATGCCCTTGATCAAGTAGCCGCTGATAATTTTAGCAGGCGTTTATATCGAGTGGAGCAGCTACAGGTCAGGATAGATAATGCCCCTAACTATCAAATTATTCAGGGGCGGGTCGATCGCCTCCGTTTAGCCAGTCGGGGTGCTTGGTTAACTCCAGAGGTGCGCCTTGAAACCCTAGAGGTAGAAACTGACCCGATCGATCTTGATTTTTCCCGCCTATCTAATAGTCTGGCTAATAGTGCGGCTAGTTTTCTAGCTACTGAATCTACATCCCTTAATTCCCAAACCCTCGTACCGCCCGGTCTGCTGCGGACTCCTCTCCAAGCTGGAGTTCGGCTGGTCGTGACTGAAGCCGATATCCAAAAGGCTCTAGAATCCCCAAGGGTGAAAAGTTTAATTCAAGATATTGCCAAAAGATTTCTTGGTAGCGAAGCGGAAACCATGCAAATTACGCCTCAAGTGAGGCTTCTGGAGAGCGATCGCTTCCAACTTCAAGTAGAGCTAGCATCTCCCACTCAAGATAATTCAACGTCAGCTAATCCAGTTAATAACCAAGCCAATAATCAAAGCATTAAAATCAACCTAGAATCAGGAATTACCGTAATCGATGGCTCTAGTTTTCAGCTAGTCGATCCAGTACTACAAATTAATGGAAATCCTTTGCCTAGCTCGATCGTCACTGCCGTGAGTAGTAGCTTCCTGAATTCTTTTAATCTGCAAAATCTAGAATCTAGGGGCATAATTTTGCGCCTACTCCAGCTAAAAATAACTCAAGGACAAGTCCAAACAGCCGCATTTGTTAGTATTAAATAAACTAACCGTCTAAAAACCTCCACCCACCGAAGGTGGGTGGAGGTTTTTAGGATTTTGCTGTTTATCTCTGTTCGACAAGTTCTTCTGAGATTAGCGATAAAACCATTTCTGATAATAGGGGAGTTGTGCCTAAGGGTTCTGCCAAGAGAATTTCCGTAGAGAAGAATTGTTCTTGGAGAATATCAACTTTGCGGGCGATCGCGTCAGTTATGCCCCCAGCAAACAGAAAATAGGGCAAGATTCCTAGAGATGCATAGCCTTGATCAATTAACATTTCTACTTGGGTTTCTAAGCTAGGAGAAACAGCCCAATAAGCCGGAATCGCATTCAGGCGATGAGATAGTTCCTTAATGGACTGATGGGCATGGTTATACTTGCTGCCATGGGCTAATAGGATCCAAACATCTACAGATTTATCTCCTGTATAAATTTGTTGTTGATGGGATAGTAACTCAAACATCCCCCCGTGGCTGCCCAAGTGGGGTAAAACCCGGACACGGCAGCTAGGACTAATGGTAGATAGGGCAAGGTCAATTTCGGCAGGAATATCCTGCATGACGTGGCTGCCCGGCAGCAAAAATAGGGGCAGAATGTGCAGCGATCGAGGAGAGTTGGGGGGAATGTGGGCAATAAAGTCTCTAATTTGCCCATGGAGGGGCTGCGGTCCCAATTCTAGGGTTGCCGTCCCAATATAGGAATTTGGCAACTTTGCTAAAAGCAGCTCTGCTAATTGAGCGACTGCGACTTGGGGGCGGGGATCCCGACTACCGTGGGAAACAAGTAAAAGATTAGACATAGGGACTTATTTGCATATAACCATGAATAGCATCAACGTTTTTCAACCATCTAAATTTTTTTAATATTACTCTCTGCACCTGTTTTGGGAATAGAAATATTAATAATAGCTGCAAAATTATTTTGCCAACCACCTTCGCTTTAATAAAGATAGGATCGTTCTTAATAGATAGGTAAAGGTATTTTAACACGATAAAAATATTACTTCTATCTGGAGTCTCTGGCAAACTATCTGACAAGCTATTTGACCAACTATCTGACCAAATATCTGACAGGCTACGATAAAGCATTCCCTTATAGAGATTACCTAAGGCATAAAACTTGAGATATTGTAAATCTATAGGTGCTGCCTGAAAAGACTTAGCAATAACCTTCAGGCAATCTTTTTCCATTAAACTAATATCTTTAGATACGGAAGTAGCTACTTGGCGGTAGAGAATTTGGGGCGATCGCACACAGATAAATCCATACCTAGCGGCTAATCTAATCCACAAATCCCAATCTTCTCCCCCCCGGAGATGGGGATCAAAACCACCCACTTCTAAGAGAGATTGCTGAGAAATCAGAGGGTTAGAACCACAACCGATAAAGTCAATAATCAGTAAATTGGCGTAGATATTCCCTTCTAAACTCATCCGAGCAGCGGGGCGGAGAAATCGATCGTCCTCATCAATCCAATCCATCCAACTATAAGCAATCTGAGCTGAAGGATTATTTACTAAGGCTTGATACTGAAGTTCTAGCTTGTCTGGTGTCCAGAGATCGTCTGCATCAATAAAGGAAATATATTCTCCTTGAGCATGGCTAATTCCTTGATTTCGGGCGTTAGAAACCCCAGCATTAGGATAGGAATAAACTTTTATTTTGGGATCACTAATTTCTTCTATAGCTGAGAGAGTTTGATCGGTGGAGCCATCATTAATAATTATCAACTCCAAATCCTGAAAAGTTTGATCTAAGACTGATTGGATCGTCTTTTTAATAGTTTTTGCCCCATTGTAGACGGGGATGATTACGGAGATTTTGGGCATAGATAGGGATGGTAGATCATATTATCAAAAAAATTACTCACATCATAAAGCTGATGCCATCTATTCAAGATTTTAGTTACATACCTAGGCGGAAATAGGGCAATAATTAATAGTCTAGCCAAAACTTTCCATGTGGCTTTTCTGCTTAAGGGAGTTAGATCATACATTAATAGCTTGGCGAATAATTGTAAACCTTGTCTACCTCGCTGCTGGCTAGGCAGTTCTTCTAGGCATTTGAAGATCAAGCAAATATAAACGTTAACTAAGCCCGGCTTTTTCAAGTGCTGGTGTTGCTCAGAAGTTTGGGCGAAAATATAATTAAGTACTTTAATAGTTTCTGCCTCTAGGAGGGCAATTTGGGTAGACATGGATTGGGGCGATCGCCGATACATAATCTGATGATGGGGAACATCAATAAAGTCATACTTTGCCCCCAATCTAATCCACATCTCCCAATCTTCTGCCATTCTCAAAGATTCATTAAAATCCCCTACTGTTAGGAGAGCCTCTCTTTGAATCAGTGGATTAGAGCCAGAACCAATAAAATCACGGAGTAACAAATAATCATAAACATGGTTGCGTAAATTTGGTAAAGGGATGTGATATAAAATCTGGCTATGTTCATCAATCCGACTAGTGCCACTATAGGCAACAGCAGCACTTGGATTATTTTGCAGAGCTTGATATTGGGCGGCTAATTTATCTCTTGTCCAGAGATCGTCGGCATCCAGAAAAGATAGATAATCTCCCTGTGATCGCTGAATACCCCGATTCCGACTGGCGGGTAATCCTTTGTTGGGGTAGTTATATAATTTGATCCGGGGATCGAGGGTTTGCTCGATCATTTCTTGGATGATTTCTACCGTGCGATCGCTAGAACCATCATTAATAATGATCAATTCAAAATCAACAAAGGTCTGATCTAAAACTGAGTTAATAGTCTCTTGAATAGTTTTTTCGCCATTATAAACAGGAATAATCACAGATATTTTAGGTGATATTTTAGGAACTGTAGCCATCATCCCAACCGCCTCCACCAATTTCTAAACCACATAGCTTACTCTCTGTCTTGAGGATAACTTTTTGGCTCTTTGTCTCCCGCAGTTCCAAACTTAAATCCCCCCGCATTGTATCTTGACAGCAGAAAATCAAACCCTGCTCTGTAGGCGCTCTCAAAGGTGTGCCGGGTAAGGTTGTCGTTCCCATTAGCGACACCGTGTAGCGGCTATTGGTTGCCCTCATCTGCCAACTGCCCCAAGTCGAAATCTGCCAACTAACTTGGCTATTCCACGGCACAAACTCATAGAACTGCCCGCCGTGATGGATGCCAATCATCGCCACCGATTCCATCCACCACAATACTCCCCGCCTGCCACCTCCTGCTGTCAGAGCCAGATCCGGCTGCCCAAGGAAACTATTACAATTCAGCCAAAACCATTTCTGAGGGAACGATCGCCCCCAATTTTTCTCCCCGTAGGCTGGTGCTTGCCTAAATTCATACCGCTGCCCCGCCCATTCCATCCAGCCCGTCGCCCAGCCGTGCGCCATGAGGATTTGCCACCCCGGTTCAAAGATTTGCCAACTAGAGAGCCAACCCGCTGTGGATTGCTGATTTTCCTTGGGATGACCCCAGCCATAAACCGGGGCAATTTCATAGCACCACCGTGTCCAGTGCCCGGTGGCGGGATCAAAAAATTGTCCCTGATTCAAAGTAGCGGTGGCTTGGTAGCCTTCCATAATTGCCTGCTCAAATTCTGCGGGTTCTAGGTACCTAGGTTTACCGAGAACTTTCCTGCGTCCCCAATGCCCTAAGGCGAGTTTCTGATCATCTGCCCAAAACCCCGCCACATCAGGAAAAGTCCGCCAGTAATAACCATCATCTATGCCCAAAACTTGCGCTGCCCCGCCACTCTGGGGTTTGTTGCCGACAGGATCATCAATGGAATACATAAAGGCGATCGTCTGCCCCAGTTCTGGCAGTGTCACTCGATAATACCAACCTTCAAAAAAGCGCTGGGCAGTTCCATCCCAGTGGTAGCCGCTATGGGGAGTTTGCAGATTTGTCATGAATTTTATGGGGTTTTGAAAATCCCCTCTTTTTTTCTAGCGTAGCGGCGCGTTAGCGCGGGGGCTAGGGGGGATCGACTTCACCAAATCCTCGTTAGATTCAATACAAATCCCGGCAGCACGGGATCGCCACTAAGGCTCATCGGCTGCTCCAAACATGCCACTGCGACCCCCGGACAATAAATATAGACCCGGCGTTGCGATCGATCGATCAACCAACCCAACTGCGCCCCATTCTCCATGTATTCTTGCATCTTTTCTTGGAGCATCGATAACTGGTCACTGCTAGAACGCAACTCCACGACAAAATCAGGACAGAGGGGGGCAAATCTTTGTTGTTGCTCTGGGGTGAGGGTTTGCCAGCGCTCTAGCCTAACCCATGCTGCATCGGGCGATCGCTTTGCTCCATTGGGCAGCACAAACCCCGTACTAGAATCAAACCCCATCCCTCCCTGATTATTTTCCATCCATAGGTATAACTGCCCCAACAACCGAAAATTAGCACTCCCAGTATCTGCTCCCGTTGGTGGCATAATGATCAACTCTCCTTGGGCTGTCATTTCTATATTTAATTCTTGATTGATCTGGCAAAACCGAAAAAACTGCTCATCGGTGAGATCGATGACAGGAGAGAGTTGGAGGGTAACTACTTCTGGATTAGTTTGCTCAGGAGGAGTGATGTTATCATCAGGAAGCGATACTGCATCTATGACATCTAAAGGCATCATGGCTGGGTTAGGAGGGATCAATTAAGAGGTCTTATCTATTATCGCTAATTAACCACAAAATCTCAGCAAAAAAAATCCCCAACTCAAACCGGTGAGTCAGGGAACGTCAATCAGGGTGCATCTACCAATCTATTGTTCTGGGAAGAAAGATATCATCAGGACATCTGAGAAATATTTCTCAAAATATTTTCAAAGAAGTGCTGCGCAACGTGCGGTAATTCTTTAACTACCTACGGTTATATTTGTTTGGAAATCTGCTAAAGCCGCTAGGGATCGATCGCTATACCGCCCATGCCGCTCCTGCTTCGATCGCACCTTTTCGCCCAACTCTGGCAAAATTCCAAAATTGGGGGGCATGGGCTGGAAATGTTTGGGGGAAGCGCTGCTAATAAATTCAAATAATGCTCCCATCATCGTGGTGGTGGGTAAAACTAGGGGCGGCAGACCCAAGACTAACCGAGCAGCATTTGTCCCTGCTAGCCAGCCTCCAGCAGCGGCAGCGGTGTAGCCTTCGGTGCCGATTAATTGCCCGGCGGCGAGGAGAGTCGATCGATTCTTGAACTGCAAAGTTGGATATAACAATTCTGGAGCATTCAAAAAAGTATTTCGGTGCATCACGCCCAAGCGAACAAACTCGGCATTTTCCAAGCCGGGGATCAGTTGAAAGACCCGTTTCTGCTCTCCCCAGCGCAGGTTGGTCTGAAAACCGACCATATTCCATAACTGCCCTGCCTTATCTTCTTGGCGCAGTTGCACCACTGCGTGGGGGCGGAGGTGTTTATTGGCGCGATCGCTGCCATCCCCCAACCGGGCATCAAAGATCCCCACCGGCTTCAAAGGACCATAGCGCATGGTATCTTCCCCCCGCCGTGCCAGTTCTTCGATCGGCAGACAAGCCTCAAAAAACTTCGCCGTCTCCCGCTCAAAATCCTTCAACTCAGTTTGTTCTGCTTTGGCTACCTCGTGCCAAAAATGTAGATACTGCTCCCGGTTCATGGGGCAATTCAGATAAGCCGCCTCGCCTTTGTCGTAGCGGGAAGCAAGGAAAGCCACATCCCGGTTAATAGATTCCCCGACGACTATGGGACTAGCCGCATCAAAAAAGCTCAGGTATTCTAGACCTGTAAATTTTTGTAAATCCTCCGTCAAGCTAGGAGCCGTCAAGGGACCACTGGCAAGAACGACCACTCCCTCTGGAATTTGGGGCATTTCGCCCCGGCGTAGTTCAATCAAAGGATGACCAGCAAGGGTTTCAGTCAGGTCATGGCTAAACTTGCCGCGATCGACAGCCAAAGCTCCCCCCGCTGGCACCGCATGATGATCTGCCTTGCCAATTACCACGGATCCCAAACGGCGTAACTCAGTGTGTAGCAACCCAGCCGCCCGATCGCTAGCCATCGCCCCAAAGGAATTACTACAAACTAACTCAGCTAATTCTTCCGAATGATGTGCCGGACTAAACCTTTGGGGACGCATTTCATGTAAGATTACCCTTACGCCTGCTTGAGCAATTTGCCAAGCGGCTTCCGTCCCGGCTAACCCGCCACCAATGACCTGTACTACTTGTTGACTATCAACACTCATAAAAATTTCACCCCCATCTGTTTAGTTTAATGTTTTCATCACAATTTTCGGAAGATAATGGTCAGCCCCAAAATCAAGTTATCACCATGAAGGATGAGGCTGGGCGATCGCTAGACTGCTTCGTTGAACAGGAGCTAGACATTGATGGCGTAGATTACGTTCTGCTTCTACCAGTCGATCATCCTATAGAAATCTTCGCTTGGGAAGAAGATGGGGAATTTAGTGATGCTGTTTTCCTAGAAGAAGAGGAAATTGATGTCATCTTCCTAGATGCCCAAGCAGTACTTGCCGAACAAAATCTAGTTTTGAAGCGGACAGCCTTTACCCTCACTGTTGCTGGGGAACTGCCTCCTGTGGATGAGGAGACATTGCTGACGATCGAAGTAGAAGATGATGATATTAACCTAGAACCCGAAGAATACCAACCCCTAGCCACGTTCTATCACGAAGAAGAAGAGTACGGCATCTACACCCCCAGAGACCCCCTCCTCCTCTTTGCCCGGCGCAATGCCCAAGGAATGTTGGAATTAGTCCCTCCCGAAGAAGTACAAACCCTCCAACCCTTTTTGGAAGATATGCTCTTTCCCGATGATTAAAGAAAGTTGAAGATGTCCCGCGCAAGGCGCGGGACATCTTTTTTGGGCAGATATCGATGGACTTTGTAAGTTATAGTATTAAACCGTCTCTGATTTTTCCTTGCTATAATCTGAATTAGTGTTTTGACTATACTTTGAGAAAGATCAGAAACATTACCAAGATCAATTAATCAACTTATAGGTGATCCGTATGGGTGAAGCGAAACGTCGTAAATCCGTCTTGGGAGAAAAGTATGGCGAACAACCCTACATCTACCCTTGGCTACCAATTACCAAAACCCAAAGTGAACAATTCCTGAAGTGGACAACCACTGGTGCTTGGACGGGAATTGTTTTACTAGTTGTGCTTTGGATCACCATTCGTGTGGTGGGTCCGGGGTTAGGATGGTGGCATGTTGATTAGTTCTGTGTATAGCTACTATCGAAGATACTTACTATTTTAAGGTTTTCCCTGAGTTTATTCCTTGTACACCGGACTATTACAGCTTCCTCAACCCTAGCAAGCAAATGTTAAGAACATGGTAGTGCTAGAGAAGTTAGGATATTCCCCGCGTTATGGAAAATATCCTGACCAAGACTTGCTTCCCTAAAACTACCCAAAACATTAGATTTGCTAGGATAATATTGTGATTCAAGGAGGATAGATTGTTTATTAGACTTGCAGAACAACACCGACAATTTGTCCAGGACTTGGTAATGAACCTCCAAGCTCTGGCGTTAGTTCTCGAAACCCGTGGGTACTTGGCTTCCTGCTACACCTGTGGCAACCAAATGAATAGTGCTTCCTTTATGGTTAGTTTGACAGATAACCACCTAATTCGCTTTCTGGTTTCTGATTATGGAATCACTTGGACAGAAATGCGGGATGATCGCGAACTGATGAAACTAGAAGGCGCCGAAGCAATTAACCAATTGCAAGAACTGGCAAACCTAGTCAAGTACCAAGTTAAACCCCACTTGGCACATCAAGAAGTTGCTTATTCTATCTAGCAACTAGTTGATTTTTGAATAAAATTCAACCTCTCAGAAAGTTGGTTATCTATAACCAGCTTTTTTGTGTTTTATAACCTTTTGTGAGTGGGCGGCGATCGCTGCCCATTCACAAACCCAAATCTATAGCAAGCGCAGCTTGCCATACAAAAGAGGTCGTATAGCTATGACTATACGACCTCTTTTAGTTGATCAAATTAGTTAAGAGTGGAACCGGGCAGAGTCGAACTGCCGTCCGCCTTGGGTATTGACCTACCGCTCATTTACAGGTTTAGCTGTTTTGATCCGCACAGCGGGAACCATCCATTGTCCCGGATGATGGGATGCTTTGATGGGTTCTTAGCCAGGCAATCTATCAAAGACAATTACCTAGAGCATCCGTTGGGGGTTTGTCTGTAGCTCTTAACGGAGTCGAACTAGAGACGCTCGGACCTGAATTAGAGGTTCTTAGGCAACAGCTGCTGCTTTACGAGCAAAGGGAACGATGTTGTTCGCATTTACATTTTGTTTGAACCTTTGATTTGCGAGAGGAGGCTCACTCTCGACCTGCACAGTTTGGGTTTAGCCAAAACGTCGAAACCTTTACGGTCCCATGTGACTGTTTTGATTATAGCGTGATTAAGGAGTTCTGCCTAGGGCAAATTTTTAACGCCATCTTCTGAAGAGTTGCCGGAAGCCGATCGCCCCCACGACTCCGACTAGAACTATTGCTAAGGAAATCACCACGGTATAAGCAAATCCCACTCCCACAGGCAAGCGATCGCCCTGGGTATTTTCTGGTTGATAGACTTGGGTGGCGACAATCCCAGCAACAGAACTACTGGCGGCTAGACCTAATCCGGCGATCGCAATGGTGGTATTCAATCTATTCTCGGCTCTGGTGCGTTCGATATTCACGAGGGTATCGATCGTCCGGGTCAAGTTTTCTAGAATTGTCAGCACGGAGCTTAAACCTTCATAATCCATGGAGATTTGCTGTTGATACCGTTCTTCGGCAAGGGTGACAAATTCTTGGAAAGGAGCAAGATCAACTGAGAGGGGCGCAGATTGACCGTTTTTATCCTTGCGGTTTTGTTGGTCTTTAATAATTTTTGTCAGTCGCTTTTGATAGTTCTCCAGATTGATTTTGATCGTATGCCCTTGGCTACTCATTTGATTGAGTTTGGTGCTGTATTCTGCCAGCATGGGCAGGGATTCGGTGAGCTTGGCTTGGAGTCGATCGAGATTGAAACTATGTTTTTGATAAGCCTGAATTTGTTTTCTCAGGTCTTCCATTTGTTGGGCAGATTCTTTGAGTTCTGCCTTGAGGCGGCGGCTATTCCAGTATGACCAAATAATTTTATGACGGTAGGCAAAAAGCTTCACCAGATCAAAGGTAATTCTCTGCATTCGTTGTTTGATCTCTGGCAGGGAAATCTTCTCATCATCAGGAAATAGCAGGATGACTAGATGGTAATTTTCTTGGCTAAATTTAGTTAAATCCGCCGTCCAATTTTTCGGCGTTTGGGTATATTCAAAAACCCTCGCCCCCACTAATTCGCCAATTTTTGTCTCTATCTCTGTAAATTTAGATTTCCAGTTTTGATTAGGGGTCAGGTGAGGAAAACAAGCTTGGGCAATGCTTCTGAGATGGTCTGGGGTAGTATTATTAGCCGTAGCCTTGCCCCAGACTAGCCATGTCTGCCCTAGGGTTCCCAGTTTGTCGGGGTCTATGGCAGTCGCTTTTTCATGGTGGTTGAGTTTGTTGATGACGAGATTTTTCAGCTTGGCTAATTGTGATAGGGAGCGAGGTGGATCTGGTTCTGGGGTGGGGGCATCTTTGGTAGTATGGTCGGAGGCATCGACTTGGAGGAAGAAGGTATCACCAAGTTGTAGGGCAAAGTACCTGCCATCTAGGTAGGGTTCAGGAAATTTCTGGTCGTGGAGTTTGACAAATTCCTTTTCTGGGTTTTCTTTGCTAGTTTGCAGATCAATGATGGTTGGATCGATCGCTGGGTCGATCTTTTGCCAAAATTTCTGACGATTTATGGCAACTTTTTGGTCACTCTGCCCCAGACCATCACGCAGATCGTATAAAAATAGGTCAACGGTGGGATAAATTAATTCATACATATTAATAAGTCTAGGCAGCTTAGTAGGTTGGGTTGACGCAAGGAAACCCAACAGATTCAATGGTTGTGTTGGGTTTCGCTTCACTCTACCCAACCTACTATTTAGGCTCCCAACCAGTATAGTACTGCCTGCTGGGGGTTGGGACTTTGGATAATTTCTGGAAGTTTTTTCAGGATATCTTCGTCGCTTTGGCTCTCGATCGCCACCAGAGTATTCTCAATTTCATCCATTGGTTCGTCATCACCGGGCAAAGACATCGAATCAGATTTACTGCGGACTCCGGCTCTAGCTTGGAAAAGTGCTTGAGATTCAAGATAGGTTTGGGCTAGGGGGGCTTGGGTAGTCAGGTCTTCGATCGCCTCTAGCATTTTTTGAGGATCTGAGGGGATAGCTTGCAGGGCGATTTGTAGCTCTGGGGTAATAGTTGGTAATTGACGGAGGGTGAGAATAAAGGATTTTAAGGTCAGGATATCTAGGGCATCCATGATATTAGTTAAGCTCCAGTGATGGTATAAGCTGCCCAGTGATAGGGATGGCTGTAGGGTGTATCTGTTTCTTCTAGTTTAGACAAATTCAGGATTTCTGCCTTGAGAAACTTGATAGTTCTCCGGGGAAGATTTTCTAGCTGCCGAGCTTCGCACCAGTTTTGCAGTTCTTGAGCGGTGGCGGTGCGGAGCCAGTGGGTGGTTTGCTGGAGGGATCTGGTATGGTCTAGGTTTCGATCGAGGGTTTTCCGGCGATAAAATTCCATCATCACTAGGGCGCTGGCAGTGGATTGGACTTGCCAGAGGGTACTAACTACGGTGCTGACTCCTTGGGCTAGGAAGGCGCTGACCAGACCAACGTATTCATCGGTGATGGTTTGTTTCCCGGTGATCCCGGTTTCGCAAGCAGAAAGGCAAACCAATTGGCAGCCGTCTAGGGGAATTTTTAGAATATCGGCAATAGTCAAGCGGTCTTGCTGGGAGAGGCAGAGGGAGGATTTGATGGGGCTATGGAAGTTGTAGCCAGCGTGACCAGTGAAGTGGAATATTTGGCAGCCTTGTTGGAGAGCAGCGGTGATGGCGGCTTTGGTAGCGAGTTCGCTGCCGATCTGTTGGAGTGGTGCGCCGATTTGTTGACAGATATATTCTGATTCGATCAGGGCATGGTAGAGGGGCGCTAGTTTGTTGTTGTTTTCATCGGTGCTGTTGGGAGCTTCAACACTCAACAACCGTCTTTGTTGCCTGGAGGATCCCCCTAAATCCCCCTTCAAAAGGGGGACTTCATGATCCATTCCCCCCCTTTTGAAGGGGGGCAGGGGGGATCCTCCAGTTAAGTGCAAAGTAGGCAGATAGCGAATTTTTATCTGTGGCGGGAAACCCAAGGCGTGGAGGGGGAGGCGGTGCAGGTCTCGGTGGGGGATGAGGGTGAGGTTTTGGATGTTGTGTTTGCTGAGGATGGGGAGGATTTCTTTGATGCTGAGGATTTCGGCGAGATTAATCAAGTGGTTGGGCAATTCCCGCAGCCATCTATCCCCGTCCTCATCCTGTTGACTGAGTGGAACCAAATCCCCATCCCGTTGATCCCGTTGGCTGAGCGAAGCCGAAGCCTTACCCTTGCCAGTATAATCACAATACTGTTCGTTCCAAGTGGTGAGGAATTGGTCTAGGTCATCTACTGGGGTAGTTTCTACGTGGGGCACTTGGTGGGGCAAGAGGAGGATGGTGTGGAGCGCTAGGGGGCTGTAGTACCAATAGATAAATGCGCCACCATCTGCTCGGACTAGGTTCTGGATTTGCTGCCAATCCATCGGTTCTGTAGCGATCATCCAGCTTAGGCAGGTGGCTTTGCTTTGTTCTGCCAAAACTAGTGCTTGGGCAATATCACCGGATTGCAAGCATAAATCTATGGTGACTTGCTGGAAGCTAATAAATTTCCGCTCTAGATGCTCTTTGCTCTGGGGAGATTTGGCAATTAATGCCTGCAACAATTCTGAAGCCTGCTGCAATAACTCTCTTACATCATTTGGTTGATTTAGTTGCCAAAGGAGTTTGACATAATCTTGAAATACTTCTAAACGTGTCTCTGGGAAAGCTTCCTCTGTCAGGGTTTCTAGAGCTAGGTCGTATTCTTCTCGTGCTTTTGCAAACAAGCTGCGATCAGATTTCTTCCCTTGAAAGTAGTGCGCTATGCCCAGATACCAATGCAATTTACCCCAGCCTTCCGGGTGAGTATCCTGCTGGCAAAATTCTAAGCCTTGACGATAATTAGCAATTGTCCCTGAGTATCCCCACTGATCAATAGCTGGATTTTGCAAAGAATAACTCAACTGTCTCCCCAATGCTACCTTGTAGTTGCGACTCAAATTACCTACCACAACACCCCGATTGAGCCAAGCCTCATATTTGTCAGGTTTAATCTCAATGGCTCTTTCGTAGGATGCGATCGCTTCTTCATTCCTGCCTAAATCCCTTAAGGTAATACCCCTATTGTACCAAGCCTTATGTTTATCAGGTTTAATCTTAATGGCTAGATTGTAGGAGGCGATCGCATCTTCATTCCTGCCTAAATCCCTTAAGGCATTACCCCGACCGTACCAAGCCTCATGTAAGTCAGGTTTAATCTCAACAGCTCTGTCGTAGGAGGCAATCGCATCTTCATTCCTGCCTAAATTTATCAAGGCAACACCCCTATTGTTCCAAGCCACATCATCGTCAGGTTTAATCTCAATGGCTCTGTCGTAGGAAGCGATCGCATCTTCATTCCTGCCTAAATCATCCAAGGCAAGACCCCGATTGTACCAAGCCTTATGATAGTCAGGTTTAATCTCAATGGCTCTGTCGTAGGAGGCGATGGCTGCTTGTAGATTCCCAGAAAAAAGCTGATCATTACCTTTACTAAGCCAATCCGCAGCCGATAAATTATCACTTTCTATAATCTCCGAGGATGTAGTATTGACTGATTCTATCCCCTGACCAGCTGTAGAGTTCATCCCCATCCCCACCGGAGTCAAACCACCCCCCAGAGGCGGAACTAAATTTGTGACAGTTGGTTTCCCTAGCGCCGGGGTTCGAGTCGGGTTGCCCCCACCCAACACATAGGTCATCCCCGATTTCTTCTCCTCCCCCTTCCCCCACTTCCAAAACTGCCACCAACTCATCCCACCCTCCTAATCAGTTATCAGTTAACAGTTATCAGCAATTATCTATCGTAGGGTGGGCATTGCCCACCTATTGGAATTTTGCTCAAGCATTTGGGCTGAGTCTAAATAGATGCAGAAATCATTGCATCCTATTTTTTGCCACCCATACCAGATACTGACCAAGGTGGGCGATGCCCACCCTACTTTTTAATATAACCCACCACCATTCCTTACAGGGGTTTCGCATTTGCGCTAGGGATTTCATCTCCTGCCATAATCTCCACCGCAAATGCCAAACCCTCCCCGATGCACCACCACCATTGCCCCACACAAAATCAAGAGGGTAGAGCATTTGCGGATGAACTTAAAGAGATAGCAAACCTTGCGCTCTCTCTTGTCAGAGGTGAAAACTTTCTATATCCACGAGTATTTTGATCGAGACTTAACAGCAACTTGAGAGTGGGCTTCGACGACCCTCAGCCCACTCTCAAACCCAACATTGACAGGACTTTTCATGTTTGCGGCGTGTCTTATTTGAACGAAAAGTGCTGTAAATCAAAAAAACGATGGGATCGTTTTTTTGATTTGGGATTAGCCACTGACGGGATAAACTCTGGGTTTGTTGGTTTCTAAGTTTTGCTCCACTGCAACTCGATAGGTATCCACCACATGGTTTGGCAACAGATCCCCATTCTGGGAGAGGAAAGACCATTCCTGCCCAGCATGGACATAATTGATATTGTTAAAAAATACCGTTGAAGGCACAAGGGGAACTAGATCCGCCAGATTAACAACCCGGTAATGATTGGGAACTAACTGGCTGTGGGCATTGGCAAAGGCTGGATTGCCAATCCGGGGACCAGCGTAGGTATACAGGCGCAATTGGGGACGAAGCTGGGGCATGGTGATGGCTAGATCCATCGCCGCTAGGGTGGCGATCGCCGCCCCCAGACTATGACCAGAAATATAACAGGGTTTCTTCGGGTCTAGTTTCCGAGCAATTTCCCTAGTTTGGGTCACCAGATCTTGGTAGATATTCACAAAGCCCCGATGCACCTGCCCCATAAACTGGGGGTTATCTTCTCCTTGGGGGTTAATCTGCAAAGCCGTGAGATTGAGCAGCCATTCTGTCGTCCGTTGGGTTCCCCGAAAAATCATGATCTGCGCTTGGGGAGAACTCAAGACAAAACCAAAATATACCGGAACTTTCTTGTCGATTTTGACTAATTCCTTGGTGGTGGATTGGACAGCGCTCTGGATAGTGTTGACATTGGTTTCGATCGGGTCTGCTTTTTCTTTTTCTAGCTGTGCCTGTTCCACCTGTGCCAAAACTTGCAGGGGAATTTCTTCGGTGACGGTTTGCTCTAGGGCGGTAAAGTTGGCAATTTGGGTATAGCTTTGCAGGGATGTTTGGTAACTAGGCAAGGAATTGATCTCCCCGCCATAACTAGGAATAGTTTTGCCCTTGAGATACTGCTCGGTGGCAATCCGACTACAGCGAATCAAGAGTTTGGATATCTGGCGATCGTAGGGCTGGGTCGGGGGAGTAAGCTGCACCGAGGCGAGGATTTTTTTTAATTCTGTGGTCTGGCTGGCATCAGCATTGAAGGTGGCTTGCAAGACCTGATCCATATCTCGCTGGTTTGCCAGATTCTGGAGCCGGGCTTGACGATCGCTCTGGGTTTTTAGATCCAGATATTTTTTCCCTCCGGCGATCGCCACTCCGGTGGTAAATCCAGCTACTAATAATTGTCTTCTGCGTAACCTCATCGCCCAAACCTCCGCCAAAAATCCTGCCAAAAACTCCACCGCCTTTGATTTAACTGCCAACCACTAGCATAGAACTGATTGGTGGCTTGCCCTAAACCACAGGTGAGGGTAAACAACCCTGCTGCCACCGCAAAACTCCCCGGCAGGGGCAGAAAGAAACTCAAGACCAATAGAGTTCCCCAGATCATAATTGCCAACCACAAACTAGAGATCGCTCCAAAGAAACTACTGGAGATCGCCAACCAATCTTGCCCCCCGGCAAAACCCCAGATCGCCGCAATATCCCGCAGCATCTTGAGAATCAAGAGACTAGAAATTAACAAAGTAAAACTCAAAAAACCGGGAAATGGATTTAATCCCAAGATTGCCACCCCCAAGCCATAATCCAAAATCAAAGCCCGCACCCGCTTTTGGGTCTGGCGGAGGTGGAGCAATTGTTCTTGATCAAGTTGAGGATTCTCTAGTGTCGAATCAGACATAGTTGCTAGTAATGTTTATGTAGCAATCCTAATTAATTTACGAATTTTAGGAGGTTGAGAACGTCTCCCCAGCGGGGGAGACGTTCTCAACCTATTCAGGATTGCTAGAGCAATCCTCGATAGCGGATAAAAACTAAAATCACTGCCCAAGAACCTAGGGCAACTTTAATGGCAACTAGCAGGTTCAGCAGGGGAATAGCTCCGCCACTAAAAAGTGTACCCAATTCTCCGTAGGGCAACTCATAGCCCGCCAAGGTGATCACTGAGATGACGATAAAAACCAGCACCGAGATTTTTTCCCAAGCCGCAGCGTGCCAGCGTTGATAGATATCTTGCATCATGTGAGTCGAGGAAGTGATCGCCACTAGACCGATCGCCGTTCCCCCAGCCACCCCCGCCGCAAAACCACCCCCCGGACTCAGATGCCCCCGAATTGCTAATTCAATTCCCACTAATGCTGCGATCGTCGCCCCTAGACGAGCTAGCACAATGGAGGGTTTATCTTTGAACTGATAGATGGCACAGGATGGTTTTTCATTCGCCAACAGGAAGTTGGCTCCCATAATGGCGATCGTAAATACCACCACCTCAAAAATTGTATCGTAGAGGCGATTTCTAAAAATAATCCCCGATACCGCATTCGGCACTCCCGTATCTTTGACCACCGTGGCGACAATATCTACAAAGGTGACAACTGGAGTTGTTTGGGGCAGGACAATCATTTTAATAAACAGAGCTACCCCAGCTAAAACATAGAGCCATTTCATGATTATTCCTCTCCAGTAGGTTTAATATTGGTGTCGCTAAAATCATCGTCAATATTGACACTGAAAATACTCACAAGATCATCGTGATTCTCCACAAAGCGATCGAGTCCAGCCCCAAGACTAGCTTGTTGAATATTCACGTAGGTCAGGGCAGTTAAGGGGGAAGCCAATTCATTTTTCATGATTTCATAGAGGCGGGGGATTCTGGTTTGGGTTTGGTAAGCTGGTTGACCAGCGATCGTGATACTTTGAGAATTTTGTTGACCTAGCTGATCCGGTTGATCCATCAGTAGTAACGAGGTGGTTTCCTGATCATAGGTAGAGGGTACACAGATAGTATGAATTTCTTTTTCTAAAAGTGCCCGTTGCAGAGCTGGAACATTATTAAAAGGGACTAGTTCTAGGCGTAGATAATATTTATTAAAAACCGTCCGCATCTCATCGATTAGTTTTGGAAATAAGGTATCAAAATTTGCGGCATTTCCGGGAATATTTCCCGCCGAATTTCCAGACAACTCTGCCATAGCTTTGGGTTGCAAAATCTGCTCGAGAATCTCCTCAGAACTGGCTTGCTCCATCCCTTCTTGGAGGATGCCCAGACGCATCACAAGGGAAGAACGCACTGCCACAGCATAGAGGGTAATTGCCAACATTGTCCCCATCAAAGCCTCGGTCAAAGCCACATCTGCCGCCCCTAAAACAGCATCCACCGTTGCCGCGATCGCCCCCAACACACCCCGCATAATTAGGGCATGGTAGGGATTAGCTTGGAAAACCACCATGGAAGCAGTTAAGGGCAGGAGAGAAATAATCAGGTAAAGATAAAAATCATTATTCATAATTTCCCTCGCCGATATTGCTTTGATTAATATCTTGATTAAGTTCTTCCTGAATACTAGTTAGGTCGATATCACCAACATCACTGGCGCAGTAGGCTATGACATAACCGAGCATCGTATTCCAGAGGGCTAAGGAAAGTAGAGCCAAAATCAGCAGGGGTAATTTACTGGGAATTTTCACCATTAATCCCAGAATAATCGCGATCGAACCCAAGGTATCCGCCACCGATAAACTATGCAGCTTGAAGAGTACCGAGCGATCGCTAACTAGATGGGATGTCCCCCAAAACCAAAACACAATTCCCACCCCAATTAGGGCATAGCTAAGAAAATCAATGATCATAGGTCACCTAGGCGTTTGATTATATGTGCTAGCAGCATTTGGGCGGCATTGCCTACACTGAGAATGATCACGGCAACTACCCCGATCATCCAATCATCACGGAAGACAGAGACAAACAGCATAATGATGGCCACCTTGCTAGAAATACTGCCAAATGCCAACATTTTTTGCCAGACATCATCGCTTTTTGCTGCCTCATAAATAGGAATCAACAGGATCAGAATCATCAAAATTAGGGCTAAATTCATGGTTTTGGCCTCCGACTAATCCGGTGGACTGCATAAAAGCCCAGCTCATGGTGTTTCAATACAATGGTTTTCGGGGTGAAGGTGATGAGAAAGATATCGAGAAAGATCAATTGGTTTGATCGCCGGGGTTTGACCCGTTCTAGGGTAATGTCTTCGTAATTATGGGGGCGGAGGATAATTTCCACCGCCTCGATATAAGCATCGGGAATTGCTTTGAGTAGGCTAGCCATCATCCGCAGCCACTCCCCTAGGGTTTCACGGGAGGTGTAACTCCGGGGCAGCAGGAAGGCGATCGCCACGCCGATGACAATATTTGTGGTACTCACATCCGAGGTGAGCAGAAACCAAATTACGAGTCGGAGGATTAAATGCCCAATCATGCCAGTACCATCCAAAAAATCAGAATTAAAGTCAAACCCATCACCCCCACCAAATCCTCAAAGCGTTCCCACAGACGAGGAAAGGTAATCGATACCCGTCTAAAAATAAACCAATAAGCCAGCCAACCACCGCCGATCGTGGCGCAGGCTTTGCTGATGTTATCTAGACTATATGCCTCAAGGTAGAAGATATTTGCCCCGATCAATCCACTAATCAGGAGGGCGATCGCTAACCAAAAACCAGCTTTTACTTTTGGTTGAACCTCTTTGACTTGAGCCTCTTTGACTTGAACCTCTTTGACTTGAACCTCTTTGCCTTGGGTTAAAACAGTCTGGGCTAACGGTGAGGAATCTATGGAGGTTGTAGCGATCGGAGAACCTGAAGTTGCTTGCGGTAATGGTGGGGACAGGATTGGTTGGTGGGGCAAGAAGATAAACTTAGCAAAAGAAATAGCCGTACCCACGGCGGCAATATTCATAGCCACTACCTGCCAAGGTTGCAGATATTTCATCGTCAAGACCTTTGCCCCAAAACCAGCCAGCAAGGGGGCACCAGAGATGGAAAGACTGGCAATGACGAGAACTATCCACAGGGAAGTATTAATTGGCTGTTTTTGTAATTCCTTGAAACTGCGACTGGGCAAGGAACCCGCCGTGAGAAACAAACTAGACTTGACCAAGCCGTGGCTGAGGGCATAGAAGCCGCCTACTTCAGGAGCCGCCAGGATCAAGCCTAGCTGAGAAATTGTGTGGAAGGCTAACATCCGTTTGCTATCTTTTTCAATAACAGCGAGGGATACCCCCATCAAAGCCGTGCCCACACCAAAGACCCTGACGATCGTATCCAACTCACTAGAAAGAAACGCACACCGCAGCAATGGCAAGACACTAGCTTTGACCACAATCCCAGACATCAGGGCAGAGACCGGGGTTTCTGCTTCTGAATGGGTCAGGGGCAGCCACAAGCCAGAGACAAAGATGCCAGCCTTGATCAATAATCCCAGAAAGATCAGGGCGATCGCTTCTGGTGGAGAACCCCGTAAACCAGTAAAAGCAAAGGAGTGATGGGTTTGATAGACCAAAACTGCACCAATGAGGTAGAACAGCATCGAGGTATTGCTGACAAACAAATAGCGTAGAGCTACCCAGATGGAGCGATCGCTCCGGGGGTACGCTATCAACAGAAAAGCCGCAATCCCACTGACTTCCAATGCCACGTATAGACTAATAAAGTCTCCACAGGCAAAAGCCGCATTCAAGCTGCCGTGAACCATAATCATCTGGGCATAGAAGAAAGCCGTTTTCTCACTATTCCAGCAATAGAAAATCACCGCCGCTGTAACGAGGGCATTGGTTAAGATAAAATAACCGCTTAATTGATCGGCGATTAGGACAACCCCAAAGTTATCCAATAGCTTTAGGGTGATGGGGTCTGGAGTAACGAGTAAGTTGAGTCCGAAGACGGCGGTGGCGATCGCTGCCAATAGGGAAAGCAAGCGATCAAGTTTGGGCTGTAGGAAAATTACAAACCCCAAGAAAAATGGTAGAGCAACCCAAGCGATCGTGATGGTATTCATGGCGTATTACCCTTCTCGATCTCACTGCTTTCTAGGGTGGGATTATCCCTAGCCAGCTTCATCACTCCCACCAGCATTAAAGCCTGAATAGAAAAGCCAATTACGATCGCCGTCAAGATCACCGCTTGGGGCACTGGGTCAGCGTAGGCTCCTTGAGGGTCTGGAGAAATAATCGGCGTAAATACTCCCTGCCGTGATGCAATAAGGACGTAATAAGCAATTACCCCGGTACTCATCACGTCCATGGAGACGATCTTCATGATTAAGTTTTTTTTGAAAATAATGCCAAAAAATCCGCACAATACGGTGGCAAAAATAAATGCTTCTAACACAGAAAACGCCTACATTAATAAGAACCTTAGCCATCAGCATGAGAACTACGAGGATAACTAAATCTTGAGTAATCATCTCATGATCAGGTAGTGCCTACCCATCAAGATTAAAACTGCATACGATTAGAAATCCTAATTCAGGGCTTGCTGATGGGGAAGTTTCTGCATCCACTCCATACCTGCAAAAACACCAGAAACTCTATATAATTCGTAAACAGTGCCTCAGCCCCAATATAAAAATAAAATATAAATAGTTATGCCTAGTTTCCAAGAAATTGCCCTGATGCCCCAGCGGTGGTGGCGGCGGGAGATGTTGCCAGTCCTTGCTGATCTGCGGTTAGCGATCGCCCTCCTCCTGTTGATTGCCCTGTTAAGTATTTCCGGTACGGTGATCGAGCAGGGACAAACCCTTGAGTTTTATCAAAACAATTACCCAGAGAAACCAGCCCTATTTGGCTTCCTGACTTGGCAGTTGATTCTGGTGACAGGGCTAAATCATGTCTATGGGACTTGGTGGTTTTTGGCAATTTTGATCCTGTTTGGTAGTAGTCTCACCGCTTGCACCTTCACCCGCCAATTACCCGCCTTGAAAGCCGCTCGTAATTGGAAATACTATCAAAACCCCAAGCAATTTGCCAAACTTGCTTTGAGTGCCGAACTAGCTACGGGTTCGCCTAGTTCCCTCGCCCAAGTGTTGCAAAAGCATCGCTACAAAGTATTTCAGGAAGGAGATCAGCTCTATGCCCGGAAGGGGATTGTGGGCAGGATGGGACCGATCGCCGTCCATGCCAGTATGCTGTTGATCCTAGGGGGAGCCATTTGGGGCGGCGTGACGGGATTTATGGCGCAGGAAATGGTGGCTCAAGGGGATACTTTTCAGGTAAAAAATATCATTGAAGCTGGTGCTCTAGCTCGTCCGCAAATTCCTACAGACTGGGGAGTGAAGGTAAATCGGTTTTGGATTGATTACACTCCCAAGGGCGGAATCGATCAGTTTTATTCCGATCTATCGGTGGTGGATGCAGCAGGGAAAGAGGTCGATCGCCAAACTATCCATGTCAATCAGCCTCTCCGCCATAAAGGGGTTACTTTCTATCAAACCGATTGGGGAATTGCCGCCGTTAAAGTCAAGGTCAATAATAGCCCCATCTTTGAACTACCAATGGGCTTATTGCAGGGGGCTGGGCAAGGCAGACTGTGGGGAACGTGGATTCCTACTAAGCCGGATATGAGCACAGGAGTTTCCTTGGTGACTAGAGATTTGCAGGGAACTTTCTTGGTGTATGACACCGAAGGCAAGTTGATTACCACTGTCCGCACCGGGATGGCTGCGGAGGTGAATGGGGTGACGCTGCGAGTACTGGAGGTTATTGGCAGTACGGGGTTGCAAATCAAGGCGGATCCCGGGATTCCCTTTGTCTATGCTGGTTTCTCGTTCCTGATGATCGGTGTCGTCATGAGTTATGTTTCCCATTCCCAAGTTTGGGCTTTGACGGTGGGGGATAACTTTTATATTGGCGGGAAAACTAATCGATCTCAAGTACTTTTTGAGCGGGAAATGTTACAAATTTTAGAGGAATTAAATCAAGTTAAAAACTCCCCAGTAGATAGTTTTCATGAGGGTGCGATCGCCACCTCTCAAACAACCTGACATAGCAATCCTCATCAAAAAAGGCGCACCCTTCGGGTGCGCCTTTTTTAATCCTCTCAAATCTAATTAAGCTTCATCGTAAGCTTCTAAATCTAGGAGGTATAGGTAAGGCTCGGTTAGTTCTGGGCGTTGGAAGGCGATGGATCGCATTAAATGCCAATCTTGCAAACCTTCAAAGGCATCATTATAGTCGTCTGCCTCCAATCTAGCTGCCAATCCTGCCATATCCTCTGGAGTTACAGCAGAAATATCGTTGGTGGAAAAAGTTGCAGTTGCCATGACTATACCCTCCCGGATGATAAATATTAGCGATCGGTGTTCTTCAGGTTTTCTTTTTAGATGCCCAAGATCATCTTACCGTTAATTTTGAGTATTCGTGATCACAAAATTCCGCATTAATTCTAAAACTTCTTGCCGAATTTCATGACCCATGGCAAATTCATGGTAACTGATACTGACTCCCCAACTCTTCAGGTTGGTTCTGGTCTGCTGGGCAGCACTGAGGGGCACTACGCGATCTTCTGTGCCATGCACCAACAATACTGGGGGAAATTTAGAAATTTCCGGTCGGGGCTGGGAATGCCAATAGCCACTGAGAGACACTAATCCCGCCAGAGGTAAGTTTAACCCCACATCAAGAGTCATCGCTCCCCCTTGGGAAAAACCGCTGAGAATAGTCTTTTCTAAGGGGATGCCAGTTTTTTCTGGTAGAGATTTTAGCCAATTCTGCAACACCTCTCGGCTACTCGCTAGTTCTGTCAGATTATTCTGCTCTAGGTTGTACCACATTAGCCCACCGGGAATGGGGGGATAGGGTAGGGGGGCATCTGCAAACAGGAAATAATAATCTGGAAGGTTCAACATCGGAGCTAGACCCACCAAATCCTGTGCATTGGCTCCATAGCCGTGGAGGGCAACTATTAACCCTTTGGGGGGTTGCCCAGAAGTTGGCGGAACAGAAGTAGAGTTTAAAGTCATAGGGGTAGGTTGGGGAGAAGGATTTTTGGGCACGGATGTCTTTTGGGGAGTGGGAGATAGGATTACTGGTTGATTCCTGTCAACTTGACTAGGAGAATTAGGCAAATCTTGATTGTTGCAACACGTCACTAGCAGCGCGATGCAAAAGAGAATGACGATATACCAGCGCTTTGAAATCATCAGCATAGCCACCTCCAATTACGCAAGCTACGGGATAACCAGCATTAACACAAGTACTCAAAACCTGCATTTCCCGGCGATAAATTCCCGTATTAGTTAAACATAGTTTTCCCAATTTATCACTATGGTGGGGATCTACTCCGGCATCATACAACACTAAATCTGGCTGAAATTCTGAGAGCAAATCTGGCAGATAATTTGCCAAGGTGCGTAAATATTCCTCATCTTCCATCCCTTCTGGTAAAGACACGTCTAAATCACTGATTTGCTTCGTGCCGGGAAAGTTGATCCCACAGTGCATGGAAAAAGTAAACACCCCCGGATCGTCCTGAAAAATCACCGCTGTGCCATCCCCTTGATGCACATCTAAATCTACGATCAAGATTCTTTGGACTAGATTTAGTTTTTGGAGCACACGGGAGGCGATCGCCAGATCATTAAAGATACAAAACCCGGAACCATAACTAGGAAAGGCATGGTGGGTTCCCCCAGCGGTATTACAGGCAATGCCATGCTCCAGTGCCAATTTGGCAGTAAGAATAGTTCCCCCCACTGCAATCCGAGTCCGCCCCGCCAAGGCAGCACTCCAAGGCAGCCCAATCCGCCGCTGTGCCTTAGTATCTAAGGTTCCTCGCCAATAATTCTCTACATATTCTGGGGTATGGACTAGCTCAATAGTTGCTAAATCTGGTAACTCTGGGATATGTAATTGTTCTGGAACGGCAATGCGATCGCTTAATAGTAATTCATAAAGCAGCCGAAATTTCTCCATCGGAAATCTGTGTCCCTCCGGCAAGGGAGCCACATAATCGGGGTGATAAACAATGGGTAGATTTAAGTACAGAACTGAAAAAGATCAAGAGTTGCAAAAATAGATCAAGAAAAAGCTTTTCTAGAAAGTAACCAAACAATTCAGAGAAACCCTAGAAACCCAAAAAACACCCCCCTTTTGAAGGGGGGGCAAGGGGGTATCCTTTACCAGCTAGATTTAACCACACCGGGTAATAGTCCCTTGTGCGCCCATTCTCGCATTACATGGCGGGATAGCCCAAAATCTCGGTAGAAACCACGAGGTCTGCCAGTCACCCAACAGCGGTTCCGCAGGCGGGTGGGGGCACTGTTGCGGGGGAGTTGTTGAATTTGCCGATGAATTGCTAATCTTTCCCGTTGAGAAGTTGCTTGCTCAAACTGCTCCTTCAAATCTGCCCGGGTCTCAGCGTATTTGTCTACTAGTGCTTGGCGCTTCTTTTCGCGCTCAATCATGCTTTTCTTAGCCATTATGCCTCTTAAATAAGTCTTAAACCATATAAAAATTGTGCATCTAATCATAACTCATTTTTACGATGTTCGCATCCAGCAATTCCAAATTCAAAAAGCTAGGAGGAATTTTCTGTCTTTATAAAACTTTTCCTACAGGGGTTGACAAATAAAGAAGAAGCAATTACTATAGTCTTGTGTGAGGAGCGAACCAGTTAGAGAACCGAGACGAAACACGGCAAGTCGTCGGTTCTCTTTCTGATTTCCGGTTATATTAGGTTATTAATTTAAGTAGTTATTAACTAAAAAGCTAAATTTAGTCAAAACTAAATTAGTCAACCTATTAAGCCAACAAGTTTTTTCAATAGCGCTAAACAAATTAAGGATGTCCATCGCGTGGCGGGGGCATCCTTCTCTTCAATTACCTTTAGGCTCTTCAATTACCTTTATGACTTACGAACTACAACAAATTATCTAGAGTTATGGACATTAGACCTCTTGCGTGAATAGATAAAAGATGTGTAAAACTAGGTCAAGGAGGAACCAATCATGACCTACGAACAACTCAAACTCTTCAAGTCTAGTGCTTTCAAACGCAGATGCGGTGTTCATCGCACCACCTTCGAGCAGATGGCG
>CALRPI020000045.1:0-42859 GCA_943370025.1 Phormidium lacuna HE10JO
CCCTTGGAGCGCCCAGGGGATTTACCGCGTAGTTGAGGAGAGAGAGCCGGAGTACCGAGCGCGGCAATAATTACCGCAAAGGCTTGAGCAACCCGACCAGGAGCAAGATTATCCTGAGGAGACCGCCAAGGTAAAGGAGAATCAACACAGTCCTGTCGAGCAAACCAAAGTTGCCAAGTCATTAAAGGCATCAAAGCACTCCAACGCTCAGCAGCCTGAGTAGAAGTAATCTGGGGCAGAGTCCAATGTAACCGTTGCTTGGCAAAACGATACCACCGCCAAGGGGGTTAATATGATTTTGGTGGTAGGAACACCCCTACTAGATTCCCGCCTTACGCAACAAGATGTTCAAAATTCTATTTGTATAGTAACCGCTATTCTAGTTACAGCAGTTTTAGAGTGGGAGACTGTAGCCACCCACTCTAAAACTCAACATTGATAAGACCTTCAATATTTGTAGCGTGCCTCATTTGAATGCAAAGTGCTGTAACAATTCTAAGGCAACACAGTTTCCTTTTTTTGGGGAATTAAGTGGGGGGGTTGCTTCGCTCCCCACTTATAAGATGCTCATTAGTTGACAAGAATTTCAATGATAAATTCAGTTCCTTGACCCGGTACTGAGTTACAAGTAATATTCCCTCCGTGCTTCTCCACTATGATCGAATGACAAATGGCTAAACCCAAGCCTGTACCTTTGCCGATTGGTTTAGTTGTGAAAAAAGGATCAAATATCTTTGCTTGGATAGCTTCGGGAATACCAATGCCGTTATCAGAAATGCTGATCAAAACCTTTTTTTTTGTTGATTCAAGAGTCTCTTCTAACTGGGTTCTAATCCAGATGAACGGGGGTTCATCAGGCTGGGGAATTGCTTCTAGGGTATGGGCAAAGCTTGACTCCAAAGAATCGATCGCATTTACGATCAAGTTCATAAATACCTGATTTAGCTGTCCCGGAAAACACTCCACCAAAGGCAGAATGCCATACTCTTTAATTACAGAAATATCTGGAGTATTTGGCTTACTCTTCAGGCGATGCTGCAAAATCATGAGCGTACTTTCAATCCCAGAATGAATATCCACCGCCTTCATTTCTGCCTCATCTAAACGCGAAAAATTGCGTAGAGATAACACGATTTCTCTAATTCTTTCTGCCCCCACCTTCATACTAGAAAGTAATTTTGGTAAATCATCAATCAGATATTCAATCTCAGTAATCTGCTGATGATAGACAATTTCTGCCGGGGGATTGGGCATAGCTTCAACGTAGAGTTCGATCAGTTGTAACAAATCCCTTGTATAGTCTTGAGCGTGGTCAAGATTGCCGTAAATAAAGTTAACTGGATTATTAATCTCGTGGGCAACTCCAGCAACCAACTGCCCTAGGCTAGACATTTTCTCACTCTGAACTAAATGGGCTTGAGCACTTTGGAGTTGGAGAATTGTAGTTTCTAGTTGGTGGGCTTGATTTTTGGCTATTTCTGCAACTTGACGGGTTTCTGCTACTTTTTTTTCTAGTAACTGTTGAGAAGTTTGCAAAGCAAAGTTATCCTTTTCAACTTGGCGCAGAAGATGATTGAGATTCTGATTATATTGCCAGATCAGAAAGGCGATTAAGCCCACAGAGATCGGCACAAATAATGACTTGATTAAAGCCATCAACCAAGAGGGGAAAGGAGTTTGCCAAGGATTTTGCTGTAGGGATAATAGAGAAGTTATTAAGGCAACAAAGATGGCTCCGATCATTAATTGCCACAATTGTTTTTGACTGAGATAGGGTAGTCCCATGACTAAGGAGAGAACAATCAAGGCAACTAGGATCGACAATAGATTGGGACAAAGGAAAGCTGCCAACAGGCAAACTGCCCAAAGCCCCAGAGCTACTACTGCTACTGCTAAGCTGGGACGATTTTGCTGTGCTAACTTCCTTGCCCACAATACGGTTAGTCCTTGCATAATTGAGCCAGCGAGAAATATGTCCGTTAGTCCAGAAACAAAAAATATCATTATGAATAGTTGAAAACCCACCGTAAAACACGTTGCTACGAGCATCCAGGATAAAAAATGTTGTAGCTGTTTTACGGTTCTGGGGTCTTGAGTAGTTATCGCCATAGCTCAAGGAAGTTTCTGGAAAGTTTCAGGAAGTTTTTAGAGGGTTTTCAGGGAGTTTTTCAGGAATTATCTACCCTAGTTATCAGAATAATAGTAGTTTTTAATCAGGGCGATCGCTCAAATATCTCCTGAAATATCTTCTAGATATTGCCAATAAACTCACTCCCATAATCATAGCTAGAATAGTTTGGGGTTCTGAGACTTCTGGGGGTGATTTAGGCGGTGACTCAATAGGTGGCTCAATGGGTGAAATTACTATGGGGTCTGGGGATGGTGTGGGTATAGGAGGGGTGGGAACTGAGCCGATCGCTTGAATTTGCCCATACAAGCTGGCATTGGCAATAGTTCCTTCTGGGGAATTAAACTCGCTCAACAAGGTATTGCCCCCATCGCTAGAAAAACCTAGTAACCGCAGATTGTAGATCGTATCCCCTAGGGTAAAAGCTTGACTAGAAATGCCGTTATTACTAAAACGTAAGCGATCGCCATCTATGACTGGATCCCCAGTCACATTGGGGCTATTGAAAATATTGAATAAAAAACTAAAACTCTGACTGCCCAAAGCTGGGTTAGAAAAGTTCAGGGCAATCCGTAGGGGAAAATCTCCATTAAAACCATCCCACACCGAACCATTTTGGTAAGATAAATCCCCCAACCGAAATGTACTATTTACTCCTGTTTGGAACCCCAGCCCATCGTACTGCACATAGTTAGTAAAACTAGTACAACCAAGACAAGCATCAATCCTGCCCCAAGTCAGACGGTTATCAATACCGCCATTGTTTCCAGAGATAAAGGTACTGCCAGAAGGATTACTAGGTATTCCCCATTGCCCACTAGTTGTGCCTTGAAAAGTTAGTGCTTGTGCCTGAGCCGGTAAATTGGTGTCAACAGTTGAGACAGTGGCGGCGATCGCGACTACACATAACATCGGAGAAAATACCCTAGAGAAATGCTCTCGCCCTTCTAAATTCAATTTCATCGATACTCCTTAAGCTACACAGCCCTTATTATATCAATCCTCTAATTGACCTGAGAAACGACGCACCCTCTGGGTGCGTCGTTTCTCAATTACAGCAGTTTGAGGGTGGCTACAGCTACCCACTCTCAAACCCAACATGGATAGGACTTTCAATATTTGTAGTGTGACTCATTTGAAGGCAAAGTGTTGTAGGACTTACGCATTTGGAAATTGTTGCGGGCTTCGATGACCCTCAGCCTGCAACAACGTTCACAACTCTCGATGATCCGTTGGCAGTGCGTAAGTCCTGTCAATTAATCTTGGTTGCAGAATCCATACTATAATCTTCCTTTCAGAGGCTATTAATAAAGTCTGATTTTTACCATCGCAGGGGTGCAAAATTAGACCTTCTCGCCACTTTATAAATGACCTCTGAGTACTATTAATTAGGTGACATCATGAAAAATTCCCCACAACAGTTTATTGAACAATTAAATAATGTCATTAAAAAGCACCACCTTCTAGAACATCCTTTCTATCAAATGTGGAATGAGGGCAAACTCTCCCTAGCCATGTTGCAAGAATATGCTCAAGAATACTACTTACAAGTTCATAACTTTCCTACCTATGTTAGTGCTACCCATGCGGCTTGTAATGATTTGCAAATTCGCCAGATGCTTCTAGAAAACCTCCTAGAAGAAGAGCAAGGAGAGGCTAACCATCCAGAGTTATGGCTACGATTTGCTGAAGGTCTGGGAGTTGCCAGACAAGCAGTTTTAGATCGTCAATATCTTGAGACAACCCGTGAATCTGTAAAAACTCTCAAGGGTCTGGCTCGTAGTGAAGAAGCCGCCCAAGGTTTAGCAGCTCTTTATGCCTATGAATCTCAGATTCCCGAAGTTTCTACTACCAAAATAGCTGGATTAAAAAGCTTCTATGGTATTGATGCAGAATCTACTTTAGAGTTTTTCCAAGTCCACGAAAAAGCTGATGAATTTCACTCCCAAGCAACTCGGTCAGCTTTGTTGAACCTTTGTGAAACTGAACAGCAACAACAACAAGCTCTAGTCGCAGCAGAGCAGGCAGCTTGTGCCTTAAATCTTCTTTTAGATGGAGTTTATGCAAACTACTGTCAAGTTGCTTAACTATAGCAACCGCCAAGGGGGTTGAGATGATTCTGGTTGTAGGAACCCCAGCTTCGCGGGGTTCCTACAACATAACCTGCTTGGTATAGGTTGAAAGAGACTCACCCGGAGGGTGAGTCTCTTTCAATGATAAAGATTTCCAACTTTTCCCCTCATGCAGGGTCTATTCTTCGGTTGTTTCTTCCTCACCTTCGCTAGTAGGGGGAACTAGAGCCACCGCTGCGATCGCATCATCCTCATCTAGGCGTTGAACGCGCACCCCTGTCGCCGATCGAGATTGGGTAGAAATGGCATCCACCGATTGGCGGATAATAATCCCTCGGTTGGTCACAATCATTAATTCATCCCCCGGATTTACCACCCGTAGGGCAATCAGTTGGTCGCCACTGGTTTTAGATTTGAACTTAGTGGCAATAATCCCCTTGCCGAATCTTCTTTGGAGGCGGAACATACCTACAGGAACTCTCTTGCCATAACCATTGCTGGTAATCACCAAAATCCAAGGACCTTCAGCAGTTAATTCTGCTTCATCATTCCCCAAATCCTCTAGGTTTCCCACTTCCTCTAGTTCTGGAGTGAGCGCTTCTTCTAATTCCGTCAATTCGGTTTCTGGATCAATGCCTTCTTCAGAAATATCACTGGCGATCGTTGCCACCACACTACTGGGCAACACATCCATACTAATCAGGTTATCCCCCTTAGTCAGCTTCATCGACCTCACCCCCCTCGCAGTTCTGCCCATGGGGCGTAACTGAGTATGGTCAGTCCGGAAATGGATCGCCATACCTTTTCTGGAACCAACAATTAAACTATCCTCAGCTCTAGCCAGACGCACCCAGCGGAGTTGGTCTGCTTCTTCTAGGGAAATGGCAATTAAGCCGTTAGCCCGGATATTACTAAAGGCAGAAAGAGCTGTTTTTTTCACAAATCCCTGCACTGTCAGCATAACGAGATATTCCTCATCACTAAATTCGCTGACGGGGACGATCGAGGTCACCTGTTCTTCCCTAGGGATGGGCAGGAGTTGAATAATCGGTGCCCCCTTTGCAGTCCGGGAAGCGGTGGGAATCTGGTATGCTCGGATACTGTAGACTACCCCTTGGTCGGTAAAGAAGAGAATACTGTCATGGTCGCAGCAGGTAAAGAAGTGTTTAATCCCATCGTCATCCTTCATCTTAGTGGCAGCCTTACCTCTGGTGGCTCGATTCTGCGCCTCGAAGGTACTGACGGGCATTCGTTTAATGTAGCCCTGCTCCGTAACTAGAATTAAGGATTTTTCATTGGCAATCAGGTCTATGTCAAAGATTTCTCCTTCACCGGGATCGATCGTGGTTAAGCGGGGCGTGCCGTGGGTAGTTTTAATTGCCACTGCTTCGGTTTCGACAATTTCTAAAATGCGCTCTCGGTCTGCCAGAATCGATCGCAGCTCCGTAATCTTCAATTCTAGTTCTGTATGCTCTGCTTCAATTTTCTGAGCTTCCAGAGCCGTAAGGCGGCGGAGCTGCATTTGCAGAATAGCATCAGCTTGAACTTCCGACAGCCCATACTGAGCAACCAATTCTTGTTTAGCTGTGGCTGTATCAGCACTTTCTCGGATCAGGCGAATAATTCCATCTAGCCTACCTAGGGCAATCAGCAAGCCCAACAGGAGGTGATCTCGTTCTTCTGCTTTGCGCAGTTCGTACTGGGTGCGGCGGATGATGGTTTCGATGCGAAATTCTAGGAATACTGCCAAGAATTGCTTAATGGTTAGCAGTTGGGGTTCTTGGTTGACCAACGCCAACATGTTTGCCCCGAAGTTTGCCTGAATGGGGGTTTGTTTGTAGAGGTTATTGAGAACCACCCTAGCGTAGGCATCCCGCTTCAGTTCAATAACGATCCGCATCCCATCTCGATCGCTCTCATCTCGGATATCCGAAATTCCTTCTAGGCGCTTTTCATTGACCATCTCGGCAATTTTTTCGATCAGCGAGGCTTTATTGGTCTGGTAGGGAAGTTGGGTAATAATAATTGCTTCCCGGTCTTGCCGTCCCGGTTGTTCAATTAGTTCAATGTCTGCCACCCCCCGCATGGTGATCGAACCCCGTCCAGTGGTGTAAGCCTCACGAATTCCTGAGGTGCCAAGGATTTGTCCCCCAGTGGGAAAGTCTGGTCCCGGAATGTATTGCATCAATTCCCGATCGGTAATCTCTGGATTATGGATCAGTGCCACCAGCCCATCGATCAGTTCCCCTAGGTTGTGGGGGGGGATATTTGTAGCCATACCTACGGCAATTCCCGATGAGCCATTGAGGAGGAGTTGGGGAATCCGGGAGGGCAACACTAGAGGTTCCTGCTGGGAACCATCAAAGTTATCGCCAAAATCAACGGTTTCTGATTCAATATCCCGCAGCAGGGAATCGGTGGTCAGGGTTTGCAGCCGGCATTCGGTATAACGCATGGCGGCGGGGGGATCGTTATCCACTGAGCCGAAATTCCCATGACCGTTAATCAAAGGCGATCGCATGGAAAAGTCCTGCGCCATCCGGACGAGGGCATCATAGACTGCCGTATCTCCGTGGGGATGGTATTTACCAAGCACTTCCCCGACGACTCTGGCGCATTTGCGGAAGGGGCGATCGGGACTCAATCCCAACTCATGCATGGCATAAAGAATTCTTCGATGCACTGGCTTCAAGCCGTCTCTCGCATCGGGTAATGCCCGCCCCACGATCACGCTCATGGCATACTCCAGATAGGAACGGGTCATCTCATTACGCAGATTCGTGGGAACAATCCGTTCTGGGGTAGTGGTCATAGGGGGAAACTCCGGGGGATGGGCAGTACTAACAAAAAATTAGGCAAAAACCTTTTACTAGTAATGATTCTAACACATTTTGCCCCTCACCATTTGGCTAGCGGACTCAGAAAATAGGGATACTATAGTAAGCTCCATTCTAGTTAGGACAGGGAAGTTTTTGAGGGCGCGCGGAGCGCGCCCTCAAAAACTTCCTAATCAAATCGGCGACTACTATATCATGACCAGATTTGGGATGACAGCAGAAAACTAGCGGTCTCAGCCCTTTTGATAACTGGCACCACTTTGATGAGAAATAGGATTTATACAAATTCTGGTGTTAGCCTGCACGGGTAGGGGCACAAGGCCTTGCACCCCTGATGGTTCTGTGTTTTTGGGGTAAGTTCTGAAAAAGTTTTTGCGGGTACAGAGCACCTGCAAAAACGTATAATTAACCGACTAGCTCTAGTTGATCAACTCGTAGCCAAACATTCGGGGTAGGTACTTGACCAAATTTGACAAGGGCATAATCTCCCTTCAGGTCTAGCACTTCTCCCTTAGTTTCAAACAAATAGGCTGAGAATCTCGTATCACTAGCTTTCGCTTCTAAGCTATTTAGTAATTTCTCTTTGATTGCCCGTACAAAAGCTCCTTTTTTCATTGCTGCCCCTTGGGTATTAGATTTAAGAATAGGGTTTGGGAATCATTATTGTGGGCTGAGCGAAGCCGAAACCCACAATAATGATTCCCAATACATAAGGTCGGTTAGGGTTATTTTAATTGATTGTGGTTGGTTTTAGCTTAGTTGCGATCGCAAAAATACGCCCCATTGACTAGCCATCAAAACTTCTGTAAAAGGAATTTTGACTACACTGGAATCATCACGAAAAGAAAACTGGAGATTAATCTGCTTCCCTTTATTGGGTAATTTTTCGGGGTCGATCGCCAGATCAATAACTTGCTCGTCTACCAACAAGTTAACCTGTTGTACCTGCTCTAGAGAAAAAGTTTGCTGGTCAACGATACCTTTTTTGGTGGGCTTGCCCCAAGTGAGTAATTGATCCTTTTGCCCCAAGACAGCATAGATATCGTATTTGGCGCGATCGAACCCTTCTGCCCAGTGACGATAAGTTTCTAATTTGTCATACTCATTTTTGCCAGACCAAGCTAACCAAATGAAAGCCCCTAACAAAGGCAACCAGAGCAACCCTCTTTCCATAATAATTAATTAGTTTTTCTATCTTCCCTTCCCCAACTCCAGATTACTTAGTGGCAACTACTGCCAAATTCCATGCCATGCGTTTCATTAGGGGTAAATGTTTTAAGAAACCATCTACTTTTTCTAAGGTGTTATAGGTAGGAGCCAATCTATCCTGTTCGACAATGATTTTTTTCCAGTACCTTTCATCATTGGGATTGACTTTTTCTACTAGATAGAATTGCAGGAAAATCCACAGGCTAGAAATCCAGAAAGTGTCGTAGTTGACTTGGGAGAATTGCGATCGAACAAATTTGACAATTTCAATATCTAGAGGTGTTTCATCCTCAGTCCGCACCTTCGTTGCCATGCGTCGATAGACATTGATCACGGGATTATGCTTGAGAGGGTCCCAGAAACAGGCTTTGCCACCGGGCTTGAGGACTCGATACATTTCTTGAATCGCCAATTTCGGCTCTGGCAAGTGGTGCAATAAATTAGAGGCATAAACAATATCAAAACTATTATCTGGCAAATCTAAAGCCATGGCATTGACAGTTTTTCCGGTAATTTCTACCCCATTGGCAGCAGCTAAATCTAGCGCCACCTTCACCATGCCGGGAGAATAATCTGTCGCTAGGCAATCCGCCCCTTTTCTGGCAAAATAAACACTATTTTCTCCTGCTCCACAACCTAAATCTAGCAACTTCTTCCCCGTGACATCACCCAAGTTGGCAAGAATAAAACGATTTTCTGGAGCAGTACAAGCTTCAAAATAATCTTTGACCTTGATTCCTTCCACATCAATGGTAGCTGCCCACTGGTCATGGAATTTTTGTTCCTTAGAGAAAATATCTTCTGTCATAGGTTAGATATATGTGTTGTTAGTAATGGCGATCGATGAGAAGGTTAAAATCCAAAACCGATATCTTATATTTAACGCCCTAAGTTGCGCTTCATCTCCTCTAACTCCATTTCCATTTCCCATTTTTCAAACTTAGCATCTAGCTGCGCTGCATTGGGACTACTGGAGGAAGAAGATTTATCACTAAAAGTATCTCCCCAGTTGGGCTTAGGGATTTGGCTTCCTTGCCGATCGCTTTCTTTGGTCGCTTCCCGTTGGGCTTGGGCAGCTTTCACCTTCACCTGTACCTCAGCACTGCGTTGTTGGATTTGTTTTTGCAGCTCTCGTGTTTGCTGGATGCGATCGCGGCAGCCCTGCATTTGTCCCCAACGTTGATTCCCTTCCCGGAGCAATTCCACCTCCCTAGCATCGGCGGCTTGTGCCAAGTCTAGCCTGCCCACGGATCGAGCTTTACTGGCGCGATCGTGCCAGACCTGAATTTCCTTTGCCACCCGCAGAATATCCTCCTGCAATTGCTGCTCTTGGTTTTGCAGATCGAGGATCAGGCGAATAGTGTCTTTCTCTTGTTCCCGCAACTGTTCGAGGAGTGCCTGCAATTCCAAGTGGGGATTGTTGCGCAGGAACTCCTCTAGGCGGTCTTCCAGAAATTGGTTCAAGTCATCCAGTAATCCCATCCTAGAACCTACTACCCACGTATAGAGATTGCACAACTCCATTGCGACGGATGACCGCCTGTTGATTTTCAATCTTCACTAGAGTCCAGCCGCTGCCACCAATGTTTTCCCCGACGGAAACCCTTTGGGTATCGCCATTGATCTCAAACAAAGCAGCGGAGTTTTCTCCCAGTTCCAGAATCCCAGTCAGCGTTCGTCCACTAGCGGCACTGCTGGCAACTGTTGGAGCTTCTGCTGGGGCGGTATTTCTTTCTTCTCTGGTCGATCGCTCTGCCCTCGGCTCTGGAGCGGCTTCGGTTCTGGCGGAACCACTAGCTCTAGAATTACTCTCAGTCGCAGGAGGTCTAGCACTGGGGGACACCGGAGAAATAGGAGGGCGGGGGGTAAGTAATCCCGGAGAAATTTGCACGACGGAATTTTGGGGCGGAAAGACGGGAATATAAACCCGTTCTAGTACTGTTGGGGGAGCTTGGGTCGGTGCAAGGGGCACGCCACCGGGGGCGGGCAACCTAGCTCCCGATTGTAGGGCTGTCGGGCTACCAGCAGGACGTTTATCAATGGCAGTAAGAGATCGCTGCATATAGTCTACAAACTTGGCATCGGCAGGATTGGTCGAACTCGGCTGACTTGCCACTGGAGTTGGGGCAGGAGGCAGAAAAGGCAATTTCAAAATATCTTTACTCACCAACCACAAAACACCACTAGCTCCCACTGCTGCCAAGGCTGCTCCCCAGAGGAGACGATCGAAGTAGCTATTGGTCTCTGCGGCTTTGGCTGCTTCTGGAGTGACGGCACTAGTGGGGGCTGGTTCGGCAACAGGCAAAAATCCCGGTGGCAGGCTAATGGGGGGAACCACTAGGGGTTGGAGGGCAACCACTGGTTCTGGGGTAGGTTCAGTAGTCTCTGGCAAACTAGCACCGCCGGCCAAGAGGCGATCGAGGTCTGAGAATACTTCATCCATTAGCTGTTCGGCATCATGGCTAGCAGACCAGGGCTGAGCTAGGGGATGAACAATGGATTGGGGGCTTACTCTAGATTTGGTTCTGGGGCTGGTACTAATTTCCTGAGACATGGCTAGATGTGTATGGTGGAGAATCAGCTATATATTAGCAGTAGTTGCTAGGATTGAGTAGTAAGTTTTTGAATTTCCCCAAATTCTTAAGGTATTTGCCTCCTCCAATCTCTTCGATAATTTGGGCATTGACCACTAGGGATGATTATCTTAAAGCCAATACCGACCGAGCCTTGAAGGTTTAGTTGCTCTTTGGCGATCGGGGTATTAGCTAGAAGTAGCATAGGTTAACTATAGTTATCTATTTGAGTCAGTTGTTTGGCAGTAATATCAGACTGAATTAGCTCCTACATGGAGTATCCTATGCCAAAGATATCAGTTGGAAACCAAATCTCCTTAATCAGAATACTTAATATAGACTTGCATCCTAATGGGTTCAAACAATGCCATATTCTCCTACATTTGCCTTTTTTCAAGACAAAATTACTCTTCGATAAATTGCTTGCTTACTGCTTAATTATCTAGGCAAGAGAATAGTCAAACTATTGGGTACATTAGCGGATCGTAACGCACAGATAATTAGCATGAAATGAGTGCGTTACATTTCATTGACGAACCCTACAAAATCGGCGATCATACTGTCTTTTTACAAAAATAACACTAGATAATTAACGGAGAATTTATGTACGATCTATTTTGCACAATGCTTGATTTAGACGGTTTTTATCGGAAGACAGAAGAAATTTGTACAATTCATAACAAGGCTCTACTTGTTGAAGTTTTGTTTGCCAGACAACTTTTGGGTGTATATCAGCATATATCGGAAGAAGAAAAGTTGATTTTAGATGGGTGGCAAGGCTTTTTAGAAAAATTTCCCTTTCCTTGCTATGGTCATCGTTTTGGTTGGTTTAGGTATTTAGTCTTATCAGAAAGAGTAGAAAAAGATGCAGACCTACGAATTCAAGTCGCCTTACAGGAAGTATTTAAGGAATGGAAAGAAGAGCTTTATCCCCATCTTTGGCGAGTGGCTTTTACCAGTATTAAAGAGAGCCAAGATCGCAGCCTCCAAAGGAAGATCACAGACTTTCTTTATGTTACTGATAACGCTATACGTTATCACTATCCTTCGGAGAGGCTGTTTCTGATTGACATTGACGAACGACACGCAGCACCTATTTCTTTGAGTTAAGTAATCTGCGAGTCAAACCTTTGCCTATTAATACCGAAGATAATTCTGTAGTACGATCGCCAATCTTGTAGGATATGTTGCTGAACAGCAAACACACCATTTTATTTAGCATCCAACAAACATTGAACGGCAATTTTCAAGTGTGTATCGGTTGATTACTGAAGGGATTTATCCTCCAAATTGGGGCAAATACCCAGTTGAGTTTGGGTTCGATGGTAGATGGGAGTGATGGTGCGTTTGCTTGTCGCAACACACCCTACAAGATATGCGATCGTACTAGAAAAATTAAAAAGCTACTGCAAATACATACACTAAAAACCCATGAATAAAAATAGAGATTACTTATTAGAACAGTTAAAAAGCTGCTGCAAACAACGAACAGATGGCGACTGGGCATTGCTAGCTGCTGCTGCTGGAGATGATCAATGCGTTCAGCAGGTATATAATATCCTTGCTAGCTATAGTTGGCACTCAAATTATCCTGAAAGCATTTCTTATCCTGAATTGCGAGTTATTTCCATTTCCATTTCACGACCTGAGTTGCTTAGAGAATTACTTGCTGGTTGGGAACGGGAACCTGATAGCGATAGATATGAGGGCCCCGGGGGTTGCTCCAAATTTGAAAACGACAAGAATTGCTCCCATATTTATGTAGCCGGTCGCACAGCTAGAAATTTTTTCAAACCTCAGCAACTCAATCCAACAGCGGAACCTTGGTCGTGGGAAGAATATGGTTCAAAAATGTTTGCACCTAAAAATTTAATTAACCGACCTCTTAAAGAAACTATCTTAACTCTGGCTGACATTCAGAAATCTGTTGAAGTTAACGGACATGCCCTTAAAGCTTTGCGAACACAAGCAGTAAACATCGATTTAACTGTTTTTGAATACTATTCGCAATTAATAGATTCTACACCTTGTTATGCTCTAACACTTTTAATTGAACTATCCCGAAAAACTGACTTCCCATCTGATATTTGGCTCGAAACTGTTCTGAGAGCATTTCCAAAAATTCAAGATCCTCTTCACCTTATTTACATTACAGGAGGGTTGCTCAGTCCCCAATGGAAAATACCATCTTGGTATTTCTAAAGATGCGGTTGCAGGAAATCGGGGATGGAAAATAATGCTAACCCTTTAGAAGGAGGAGCAGGGAACAGTTTTAATTTTGATGGCAATACCGAGGGGAGTGACCCCTCTAATATTACTAATCCTTATCCTTCATACTTACCTGCTGAGCCTTTAACACCAGTGCGATCGCCGATCTTGTAGGGTGCGTTGCTGAACAGCAAACGCACCATCTTATTTAGCATCATTGTGATTATGTCCACTACAATCCAGTGCATCATCAATTGTGCCAAGTACCAACTGAATGGCAATTTTCAAGTGTGCATCGGTTGATTGCTGAAGGGATTTATCCTCCAAATTGGGGCAAATACCCAGTTGAGTTTGGGTTCGATGGTAGATGGGAGTGATGGTGCGTTTGCTTGTCGCAACGCACCCTACAATATCTGCGATCGTACTAAAAACTCAAGGTGAATTGGCACAGAAGGCACTAGAAAGTATAAAACTTATATAATACGAAAATTCTATTGATTAAGATTCCCAAACAGTGCGATCGCCCATCCCTCCAAAAACATAAATGCAATGTAATTTACCTTTCTAGAACCATGAAAAGCTCGATCGCCCCCACCCAAATCTGTCCCAATCTCCAAACCTATTGGCAACTAGGACACCTAAAAAATAGCCACCAATGGGTCTTGAAAACAGGCGATCGCCAACACCCCCTCACCCCCCAAGCCGCCTATATTCTCCAACACTTTGTCGGCAGCTTCACCGTCGCCCAAATTCAAGCAGAATGCGATCGGCACTTTGGTGCTGATACCTCCCCCACCCTAGTCATCGATACCATCCAAGACCTCACCGACCAAGGATTTTAAGTTTTGATCTGCCCTCAGAGATTCCCCCTCAACTGCCCCTGATCCCTCAACTGCCCCATAGCCCCCTCCTCAAACCCATGGTTGGCAAGCCCAAGCCAACCTGCGGCACACAGGGCAAACCCTCTTGTAACAAAATCCCCTCGGCACATTGCTCCAGTTTGATCTATTATCAGAGCAAAGACCCCAGTGCTAAATCTACAGACCCTACAGGGCAAAAGAAAGTGGTGAGAGTGGCGATCGAGTTGCAGAATCAAGATAGCAAACTCCGGGATGGCTCCACAGGCTATGCCCGCATCTATTCTAAAGGTATGAACTGGCATCAAAGAATCTGGCGAGACCTAGAAAATATTATCGGCTTTGAGCGGGTCTAAATCCCAATCAGGATAGGAGGTGCGATGTCAGAACTACGGCAGAATATTATCACTAGGGATTGGGTAATTATTGCCCCAGAACGGGCGAAACGTCCCCATGAATATGGGTTGGAAAACCAGAGGAAGATTGCTCTGCCTGCCCATCGTGCCGATTGTCCTTTCTGTCTAGGAAATGAAGATAGCACCGGAGAAGAAACCCTGCGCTGGAGCGACGATCGCGGCTGGCGGGTGCGGGCAGTGCTGAATAAATATTCAGCACTCTCACCAAAGGGTGAGCGAATTCGCCATAGTCAGGGCAGCCATCGATCGATCTCTGGAGTCGGTGCCCACGAGGTGATTATTGAGCATCCCCGCCATGACCTGACTACTGCCCTATTAGAAATCCCTGATATCGCCAATATTATTCAAGTCTACTGCCAGCGTTATTTGTACTTCAAAAATGATCCGAGGGTGGAAGCAATTATTATCTTCAAAAATCACGGACGAGGCGCGGGAACTTCCCTAGAGCATCCCCACTCCCAACTAGCCGCCACTCCAGTCGTTCCTTCCCAGTTTCGCAGCCGGATTGCCGATGCCATCCGGTATTTTGATGACCACGGCGATTGTGTATTTTGTGAAACCCTCAGGGATGAGCTGGCTAGTGGCGATCGGATCATTTTTGAGAATACCCATTTTGTGGCATTCATTCCCTACGCTGCCCTATCACCGTTTCATATCTGGATCTTTCCCCGCCGCCATTCCTCCTGTTTTGAACAAATTACGAATGCCGAGATTTTAGGTTTAGCCGAGGCACTGAAGGTAGTTCTCGCCAAACTCTACTACGGCTTAGATAATCCCGATTACAACTACACCATCCGCTCTCTGCCCAGTAAGCAAGAACAAACCCCCTATTTTCATTGGTACATTGCCATCATTCCCCGGATCACCCAAACCGCTGGGTTTGAGATGGGCAGTGGCATGTATATCAATGCTTCCCAGCCGGAGGAAAGTGCGGAATACCTACGATCGATCTCTCCACCATAAAAGGGCGTTTCTAAAGTAGCTAGAGGGCAAGATTTTCTGCCCCCAGCGGGGGCAGAAAATCTTGCCTTAAAATAGTTTCTAACGCATATTCTCTTTTTTCTCCGCCTTGGCATCCCGACTGGTGGCGGCAGCGATCTCGGCATCCATCAGGGTTCTGCCCGTGGCGGCCAGGTAGACATCATCCAAACTAGGACGGGCTTGGGCAATACCAAAGGTAGGTAACCCTGCTGCTTGCAAAGATTGCTGCACCTGCATCAGGGCATCGCTCTGGGTGTTCACTACTAGGTTCAGGGAATTACCTTGGGCGGTGTTGATAATGATTTCTTGGACACAGGAGAGCGATCGCAATAGTTTTTCTGCCTGTTGAGCTTCAGCTAGGGGAGAAAATTCCCGGAGCCTCAGGGTGATCCGATCGCCTCCCAGACTATCCTTGAGCTTGGATGGAGTGCCTTCGGCAATCACTAAACCGCGATCAATAATCGCTACGCGATCGGCAAGAGCATCCACTTCTTCGAGGTAATGGCTGGTTAACAGCACTGTAGTTCCTGCCTGCCGCAGTTGCCGCAGAAAATCCCAAACAATCACCCGGCTTTCAATATCCAGCCCCACGGTCGGCTCATCTAAGACCAAAACATCGGGCTGATGCAGCAATCCAGCAGCTAGATCGAGGCGCTTCTTGATGCCCCCGGAATAAGTCCCGGTTTTTTTATCTGCGTATTCCTCTAATCCCAACAGGGCTAAAGCTAAATTGATCCGATCTTTAATTAATTTCCTTGGTAAATGGTAGAGGGCGGCTTGGAGTTCGAGTAATTCCCTGCCCGTGAGGACTTTATCGATCGCCACTTCTTGAGCCACATAACCCAATTTCTGCCGAGCTTGCCGGGGCTGCTCAAATACAGAAACCCCAGATATTTCCACCTTGCCCCCATCGGGACTAGCGAGAGTACAAATAATCCTGAGGATAGTGGTTTTCCCCGCTCCATTTGGTCCCAACAACCCAAAAATCTCCCCTGCTCCTACCTGAAAAGAAACATCCTGCACGGCAGCTACCTTGCCGTAACTTTTTTGGAGATGCTGTACGAGAATAGCATTAGTCATAGGTTGAGTTATATTTAAGTTAATTTTGATTTCAAATATCTTAAGGCATATGAAATTATTTGCTTGGCCAACTACGGCAGTGGGGAAAGAAATTAATAGTTATTGTCATAATTACTTATTTTACACTTATATAGATATTGTCTTCTAAATCTGAAATCCGATGCAAATTTTCACGATCGGTCACTCTAACCAAGGGATTACAGAATTTATTCAGCTTCTGCATAAGCACGAAATCACCGCAGTAGCCGATGTGAGATCGCATCCCTACAGCCGCTATCTGCCGCATTTTAGTCAATCAGCTCTCAAAGCTTCCTTAGAGAATGCGGGAATTCGCTATGTATTTCTAGGCAAGGAGCTAGGGGCAAGACCAGATAATCCTGATTGCTATATGAAGGGTAAAGCCCTGTACGCAAAAATCGCTGCGACCGATCTATTTGCCGAGGGAATTAAGAGAGTTATAGAAGGCATAAAAAAGTACAAAATTGCCTTGATGTGTGCGGAGAAAGACCCTTTAACCTGTCATCGAGCAATTTTAATCTGTCCTCATTTGCTAGATTATGGCTTAGAGGTAAATCACATTAAAAGTAATGGCATCCTAGAATCTCAGATGGAACTAGAAAAAAGATTATTAGCTAAGTATGGCTTTAATCAACCCCAGCAACTTTCGCTATTTGATGCATCACTTGAAGATTCAAGTATTAATCAATATTCACAAAGGGAATTGCTCTCAAAAGCCTATCAACAACAGGCAGATGAGATTGCTTATACAGAGAAGAAAGAAGGAAACCATGCCTAATCAACCAGTTAATTTATTCACGATCGGATTTACTCAGAAAAGTGCCGAGAGCTTCTTTGAAACCTTAAAACAAGCGGGAGTTAATAGAGTTATTGATACAAGGCTCAATAATATCTCCCAATTGGCAGGTTTTACGAAAAGAAATGACTTGGAATACTTTCTCAGGAAAATTTATGGTATTGAGTATATTCATATTACAGAACTAGCTCCCACTAAAGATATTTTGGATGAGTACAAGAAAAAAAAAGGTGATTGGAATGTTTATGAAAAAAAGTTCATTGATTTAATTACTGAGCGACAAATTGAGAAGAAGGTCTCTCCTGAAATTCTCAACAATAGTTGCTTGCTGTGTAGTGAGGCAAAACCTCATAACTGTCATCGTCGCCTTGTCGCTGAGTATTTAAGTCAAACATGGAAAAACGTGAGGATATGTCATCTTTAACTCAAATTATTTGCCTAGCAAATTCTCGAAAAATAAAAGAAAGATGTATAGCAGGAATTGATATTAATACAGGTAAATTAGTTCGCCCTGTTTGTGATAAGTTATTTCCAGAAGATGGACGAATTCCCGAATCTGTTAGATTAATCAATGGACGGGAGCCAGAGTTATTAGACATTCTAGAAATTCCTTTAGCGGATATAGGAAATAATTTTGGATTTGAGGGTGAAAATCTTTCAATCTTACCGGGAAAATGGAAAATCATCGGGAAGGTAACTTCTAGGGATGTAATTAATTATTGTGTGGATTCTCCCTATGTATTGCATAATTCCAAAAAGTATGTTTATCCATCTTATTTAAGAAGTTTGCCTACAGATCGAAGATATACTTTACAGCTAGTTCAACCTCAGGAATTTTCCATTAGTTTGAATATTGACCGCCAATGGCAAGGTCATGTGAAGTTAGCCAATGGTGAATTTCTAGAAAATATCAACATCACTGATTCATCTCTTGTCAAGAAAATGTATGCAGGTTTTCAACCTCCTACTAAATGTTTATTACTGATGAGCTTAAGTTTGCCTTGGGCTGATGATTCGTGGAAAGGTGAGAGGCCGTGCTGGAAATTAATTGCTGGGGTGATTGAATTAACTAGTGATCCCCCATCTTTAATGGATTTTATTCTCAAGCAAACCGATATTGAGATGAAAAATTGTGGTTTATCCATCGAACAAGGACGCAACTATTTACTAGCTAATTTTCGGAAGCGATCGCGCCGAGAATTGACTATCAATGAACTACAACAGTTTTTACAATATCTCCGATCCTCTAAATAACAGACTGATTCTTCGGGTTTAAGTAAGCCTTAGAGGGAGTCCATAGTTTGAGGATCGATCGCATTATTTTTGCGAATTTTGTTGTTGGTTTTGGGTGGTGGTGGCAGATAGGAATCATTGGTGAAATTGAGGCTAATGGGGAAGCCTAGGGTCATGGCTAAACCATTGTAGAGGGTTTCTATCTGGGCTAAGGTTTCTATTTGGTTAGGAGAAAATTCATTTTCTTTCCGCAGTTGATCTTGAAGTTCGAGGAGCCGTGCCATGGGTTTGCGGAGCTTTTTTAGCATCTGGCTAAAATGTTTTGCCTGCCGGAGTTGATAGGTGACATCGCCACTAATCTGGACTTTTTGTTCAATGATCACCGCTAGCATATTAGCGATCGCCCCCACGGTTTGGGCATCTTCTCTGTCCCACTTATTCCGGGTTTCATCCCCCACCGTCACCACCCCATAGATCTTCCGCCGTCCCTTGATGGGAGCCGAGAGAATAGTTACGGCTTGGGGCGTGAGGGGATCGATCGGTTGCTTATGGCGCACATCAGGATGGATCACTAATTTTCCTTGACGGAAGGCTTGCCCGCTAGCTCCTTCCCCCAAAGTCGATACTTGCTCACTATTGTTGATATCTCCCCCACTGGCAATCACCATAAATTGCCCCCCGTGCATATTAAAAGCGATCGCTGCCTCTGTCGCCCCAAAAATCATCGAGAGGATTTGCACGGCATCCCTCATCATGCAAGGCAGTGGCTGGTGCTGGAGCAAAATTGCCGCAAACTGGTTCAGAGTAGTTAAACGCATCGATCGCCGTTGAGAAACTAGCTCCGATTCCTGTAATTGCACCAAAAGGCGGCGATTAATCTCCGCAATGTGAGTACTTTGCTGGTCATAATACCTTTCGGGAACTGGTTGATAAAACTTCCCCATCACCTGAGAAAGTAACAAAGAAATTCGTTCTACTACTTGCTCATCATAAAACCAGCCGCCATCATAGCGTTTGATGCCAGAGCCAGTATCTGGCTCCAAAATTTCCTTTGCCAGTAGTGCCGCCCAAAAACTAGGCGTATTAATCAAAAAGAATCGCTCCTTCGCCAAGCCCGTATCAGGACTAATGGGAAAGAATTCGACTCCCGGAATGCTTGGGGGAGCCATATCAGCAACCCCAAATATAAATACACGCCGACAAACAGCACCCAAAGATTTATAACGAGGAATATCTGTTGCCATCTCTGAGAAGGATTGGATCCCTGTGTAGAGATCTACGGGCAATTTATGGTTGATCACCTGTTCTTCAATTAGGTCGCAGATCAGGTTCATCGTATCCCCTGTGTGGACGCAAAGGAGATCATGATACTGGCTGGCGATCGCCCCAAAGAGTGATATATCCACTAAATCCTCACTGCAACACTATAATGATTAGATTTTCTGTGTGAACTGTTGGCTGGCGAAGCCAGCAAGTATAGTTCTAAAAAGGTAATGATTTAGGGGGTAAGGATATCCCCCACAATGCAGGAAACATCCTTACGATCACTCCTTAAAAAATTATTCACACAAAATATCTATTCTGTGGGGGTGGAAAAGAGTTAGACATAAGCCGGGTTCTGTTTTCTGACATCAACCGAAGCTAACACCAGAAGGCGGTCATCTATCTGGGATGGCTGTCACCAACCACCTCTAGCGGTTTCTTATCACGGAACAGGGAAAAGACCAACCTTTGTTCCTTGCCTTGCTTCCCACCGGGGTTTACCTAGCCAGCACCTCTCGATGCTGCTGGTGCGCTCTTACCGCACCTTTGCACCCTTACCCCTCTTCAATTATCAGTTAGCAGTTATCAGTTATCAAGTATTAGTTGTTCACTGTTCACTATTTACTTTTCACTGAAAAGGGGCGGTATTTTTCTGTGGCACTATCCTCACGATCGCTCGCACTGGGCGTTACCCAGCAAGTGTGGTCTTTCGGAAGCCCGGACTTTCCTCAAACTCCAAAGAATTTGCAACCACCTACGCTTACTCTTCCCCTCCTCCAGTGTAATCATTATTTGCCATCTCAGATAACCTAGATTGATCTCTTTGGGATAATCTTCCTCGGAGAATACCTAGATATCGCCGCTATGGACAGTTTTTACCCACTTCAGGCGCTTGGGGCGTACCGACATCCGAGCAGTGACACTAGCCATAATGGGAACCCAGTGCAAGAGATAAATTATCCCCCATAAACTCTGCCGGAGGCATAGCCCCAAAGATGGGAAAGTTCTGTTCTTACTAGGCTCCATATTAGAACCCAAGCTATTATCTCCACTGGCATTGATAGATTTATTGATCCTGCTATCTATAGAGGTGTCTCTTGGAGGATTTTGCTGAGTACCAATGCGTGTTAATCCCGTAAAAATACCGACAAGAGGCAGGACGATCGTCACAGCACTCAGAGGAGCGAGGAGGGGAGGTTTACCCAAGAGAGCCGCCATGATCAGATCAGGGATTGCCGCTGCTGGCAATAGGTATTGGATCACCATAAAAGAAAATAAATCTATGGTTTTTCGCCACCCCATCTGATTGCTAGCCAGTAGGCGCCAGTAGTCTAGGTAGCGCTGATATCCTCCTTCAGCCCAGCGATTTCGCTGATGCCAAAGAGCTTTCATCGTCGTTACTCCTTCTTCGCCAACAGCAGGAGTAAGCATGAAGCCAATATCCCAATGGTCTAAGTGCAGGCGAATAGTTAAATCTAAATCATCGGTGATAGTTTGTTCGTTCCAGCCGCCGCAACTTTGCAGAGCCAGACGGCGGACAAATTGCCCATTGCCTCGTAGTTCCCCTGTGCCACCGAGGGCGATCCGCTGTTGCTGGAAATAACTATCCAGAGCCATTTCACTTTTTTGCCCCCTAGTCCAAAAGTTATCAGCCCAATTGACAATATCTTTCCTGATTTGCACCGCCCCAATTTTTTCCGTGGCAAACAAGGGCACTACTTGACGGACGAGATCTGGAGCAACTGTGGCATCGGCATCAAAAACGGCAATAATTTCTCCCTTAGTTTTGGCAAGAATTTGATTTAATGCTCCTGATTTGCCTCCAGTCGCTCCGGGAGGTCTGCGAATTGTATGCAGTTGGGGAAATTCCTGCTGGAGTTTGGCTAAGACTTGGGGGGTGCGATCGCTACTGTCATCATCAATAATCCAGACTTCTAGGCGATCGCTGGGGTAGTTCTGCTGGCATAAAGCCCTGACTAGGCGATCGATTACCGCCTCTTCATTTTTTGCCGCCACCAATAAAGAAACCTTGGGTAAGTTTTCTGAGGGGTGATCGGGATTAGCAGTGAGTTGGGGAGTTGCGATCGGTTGATCTGTGAGGGGTTGAGCCGTCATGATTCGCCCTGCTTGCCCCCACAGGAGAGCCGCAAACCCCATCACAACCCAAAATCCCCAAGACACAAGATGTAAGGCGATGACAACCAGCCAAATTAATAGCAGAGCTAGGGCAGCTTTGCGCCTCCTACCTGTTTGACCAACAAAAATATCCTTAAAAATATCCTTGGTCAAATCTTCTGCCGACTCCGATAAGTCTTCCAGTAAAGAATTAATATCTTCAAGTTCGTTGTAGCAAGAATCGTTTTCTTGCCAGGAATTCTCCTGCATAGGTTATTTGATTTAGCCACCAATATTTATCCATACCCATAAAGAAGCTAGGAATCAAGTAACACCAAACTGTACAACCCTCACAGACCGATAGCTTACCTTGGGACTGCCGATATTCTTCCACTTTTTCTGACTCTCGGTAGAGGGCGTAGAGATTACCATCAATGGCAACCCCTTCTTGGGCAAAGTGGTAGCAGGGCAGGAGTAATTTATCATCAGGAGAGATGGCGATTACCGCATCCACGGCTTTACAGCGGGGATTCTTGGTGTCATTGCCGCCAGCTTCAATTAAAGCTATTGCTGCTTTATTGTAACCGAGATTGTTAAATTTCTTTGCGGCAGTTTCGATCGCTTGGGCGATTTCTCCCGTGGGGTTTTTCTTGGAGTTGTAGTGGTCATAGGCAGTGAAGGCGGGGTTTAACCAGACCCGGACTCCTAATTTTTTGGCAAGATCGGCAATTTCCTCTAGGCGATCGTAATTCTGGGCTGTGACGGTGTGATTCAACACCGGGTATTCTCCCAAGGACAGGGCAAGTTCTACCGATTCTACTAAAGTATCGAAAATCTTTACTCCGCGAGAATGGTCATGGGTATCAGCATCAGCGCCATCAAGGGAGAAGTTCAGAAAATCCACAGTTCCCTGAATTTCCTTAGCCCGCTTTGGATATAAGATAGTATTAGTCGTCATGCTAGTGGTGAAACCTAAGCGTTTTGCTTCGGTATAAATTTCTCCCACATCCGCCCGCAATAGTGGCTCACCCCCAGTGAAATCCACGTACTTAACACCTAAACGCTTTAAGTCTTGGAGATTGTGCTGGATTGTGGCAAAGTCAGCTTCTTTGGGTGGCTCTAGTGCCCAAATATTGCAGAAATGACACCGAGCATTACAACGATAAGTTAGATAATAGTTTGCAACTAAAGGAGCCATAATTTTCTCCGCTAAGGTGTACACTCAAAAAATGAAGTAATAGTAGTTATTTATCCTCTTCTCAAAAATCATAGCTGAGAATTGACACTAGTTAAGGAACAACTCCAAGTAAATCAAGGTAAATAAAGGATTTCGCAAATAAGGATTTTAATCTATGTCGCCAGAGATTGAGAAATTAGTCCCAGCGCCCCAAGGTGCTGTAGCCATGTATATGCCTTACTATCAAGGCGTGAAGCGCCAAGTTCTGCCCCTAGCTATTAGCCTTTACCAAAAAGGTGCACTAGAAGGGCAACGCCGGATTGAAGGAGGGGAAGATATTCCCTTTGTGGTGAGTTGGTTTGTTTCTAGTATGCCGGCGGAATTGACCCGCTGCCGTTTTCAGTTTGATGGGAATGCAGAGCTAAGCTATGAAGTGACCTTAGCCAACTCGGAGTTTATTAATTATCTGATTGATGTGATTATCAATTCTAAGCGATCGCGCTTGACAGACTTTCCCCAGCCCTTCTACCGGAAATTATTAAAGCTAGATGAATAGGCGGCGTAGCCATCTATTTTTCAATATTTAAGGAGTGAAAATTAATTGTGTCCAAATCTGACCCCCAGCCGGTATCCGAACCTGTGTCTGAGCCTATATCAAAATCTTCTGCCACCAAATCCACGAAATATCTCCTGATTGGTTCTACTACGGCGCATAGTGGCAAGTCCGCAACTGTACTGGGGATTGCCCACCAACTCAAGCATCAGGGTCTAGATATTGCCTATGGGAAGCCTCTAGGTGATGCGATGAAGGTGGATGGGAAGGAAGCTGATGTTGATCTCATTGCCCAAGTCTTGGGTTTGCCTATTGAGCGGATTCATCCGACTTTGCTATATCTAGACCAAGAAACCATTAGCAAACGACTAGGGGGAGAGGATAGCAAAGATTACCAAGCTGACCTCCGGCAGTATGCAGATAGTGGGGATTTGGCTTTGTTAGAGGCTCCAGCAACTTTTGGCGAGGGTAATCTTTTTGATCTTTGTTTACGGCAGATTGTGGAAGTTCTAGAAGGATCTGTATTATTAGTTGCTCGTTTTCATCCCCAAGACTTGGTAGATAGCTTACTGGCGGGGAAACAGGAGTTGGGCGATCGCTTAGCCGGGGTGTTAATTAATGATATTCCCCAAGATGAGCTAGATTTAGCGGAGACAAGGATTCGCCCCTACCTAGAACGGCGAGGGATTCCGGTCTTGGGAATGATCCCCAGAAGTAGTATTCTCAGGAGTGTCAGTGTCCGTCAGTTGGTGCAGCAGTTGCAGGCGGAGGTGTTGTGCCGGGGCGATCGATTGGATCTAATGGTGGAAAGTTTGACGATTGGGGCAATGAATGTCAATTCTGCGCTGAAGTATTTCCGGAAAGGGACAAATATGGCGGTGGTGACAGGGGGCGATCGATCAGATATCCAACTAGCTGCCCTAGAAACTTCTACCAACTGCTTGATCTTAACTGGGCAAATTGCCCCCCAGCCATTTATTATTAGTCGGGCTGAGGATTTAGAAATTCCTATTTTATCGGTAGATTTGGATACTCTCTCTACAGTAGAAATAATTGACCATGCCTTTGGTCATGTGCGTTTATATGAACCGATTAAGATTAATTGTATTCAGCAATTAATGGTGGAACATTTCGATATCGATCGCTTAATGAATCACCTAAAAATCGAGCCAAAGGGGAATTAAGCTAAGTTAGAACTAAAGTCTGATTTTACGCCCCCGCCGGGGGCGCAAAATCAGACTTTATAGCCATTTTAGAAATGACCTCTTAGGGTTGCTATAGCGATCCTAAATCATTGACAAACAGTTATAGTGGTCGCCGCTTTGATTAGGACGTTTTCGAGGGCGCGCTCCGCGCGCCCTCGAAAACGTTCCCGTCCTAACTAGAATGGCACTTACTATACTAAGTCAACTTGCTTCTGGCAGATAGTTTCACCCGCCTCCGGCGGGTGAAACTATTTAGGGTTGCTATATCTCAGGCAATTAATTTCTAGGTGTAATGCTTAACTGCTGTTGCCATTCCTGAATTTGGGCTTGGGCGGTGGCGTAGGCACTACTGCTGGAAGGGATAGTTTGGGCAGTGGCGATCGCTTCTTGGAGGTTATTTCTTGATTGTTCCTGAGCCGTCACGAGGATTTCTGCTCCACCATCGCCTTGGGAGTTTGAGACCTCTGGAACCGAAGGAATAAAAGGAACCGGGGCATTTCGATTTTGATTATTCAGTGCCGCCTGCCAAGTGCGGATATTTGCCTGAGCTTGACTGTAGAGCGATCGCCCACTTTGGATTTGGGAGACAAAGTTAATCGCCTCTTGATAATTACCAGACCTTGCCAATGCTTGGGCTTGATCTAGATAGGGTTGGTCTTGGTCGGCTTCTACACGAGTACTCCAGCGACTAATTCGATCTTGAGCCTCCCGGTAGAGGGAACGATTGGGGGCGATCAGGCTGGCTTGTTGGATGGCAGCTTGGAAGGCTTGAGCACCACCGCCCTCTGCTAGTTGATCAGCACGGGCAAGGATCGGCCGATCCTCGGAGCCTTCCACCTGCTCTGTCCAGCGGCGGATCTGGGTCATGGCTTCGTTGTACCGGGGGCTGGAAGGGGGAACTAGCCGAGCTTGGGCGATCGCCGCTACGAGATCTACATTCTGTCCAGAGCTAGCCAACTGCCTCGCCCGTTCCAAACTGCCCAAACCTTCAATATCTCGCCGCCACCGCAGAGATAGACGCTGGACGCGATCGTAAAAAGGGCTGTTGCGATCGATCCGTTCTAATCTAGCCACAGCGGCTTCTAAACTAGAGGCTGTACCTTCTTGAGATTTGGCGATCGCCTGTGCCAGATCATCTAATCGCTTCGCCTCCGGGGTGTCAACCACCCTTGATAAGCGGTTGGCAATTTGAATGATCCCCTGCCAGTCTTCGTTATCTAGGCTCACCCTAGCAATGTTGAGTAATTTTTGGCTAGCATCTTGAATAATTTTCTGAGCCGGATTGTAGGCATAGCTATTGGGGTTCACAGCCTTCGCCAACTCGATCGCCTCAATCAGGTTAGAAATACTGCCCATACTCACCAGTTGATAAGCTCGGTTGAGTTGTTTAGCATCTTCCCTTGCCTGCTTGCCTTTTTCGAGAATTTCCGTATATTTTGACTCTGACCAGTAGCGATTTTCAATATTCAATAGCTGAGAAGAAAATCGGGTCGCAGCGGGCCAATTACCATCCCGCAAAGCCTGCTCTGCCTGCTGGAACAAGGCATCAGCCTTCTGCCAAACATCTTGCCATTTTTTGATCTGCTGCTCCACCAAAGCATGTCCGGGAGTATTGGCAGGAATCCGCCGAGCAATGGTAATTGCTGCCTCTAGCTGCCCCTTCTGAAAACTATCATCCCCCAAGGCTAAGATATCCTTTGACCACTGGGCAATATATTCATCGACCTGAGCCTTCATGGGGTGGTCTGGGGGTAGCTCCTTGAGGAGGGCGATCGCTTCTAGGAGATTATCTACGGTCTGTTTATTGGCAGCCAGTTCCGCGCAATAGATACGCATCGAGACGGAAGCGGTGGGCAAGAATAAACTAGGGCAGTTGGGGACAGCCGGAAGTTTCAGTAGCACCATCACTGCACTGACTCCTGCCCCGGTAGTCACCAACAGGGAAAGCATTCCCCAAAAAGACCAGCCTAAACGGATATTAAACCTTCTTTTCTGTTTAGGGGCGGTGGGTTGGGGGGCAGAATCAATCTTGGGAGTAAGAATAGCTGTAGCACTGGAGGTGACGGGGAGTTGATCAACCACGAGCCAATCCGTATTACGTATTTTTTTGACTCCCTCCGGCTGGGATGGAGATGAATTTCTGGAGTTTTCGGGATTTCTAGTCATAGCTCACACCGTACCAACTTTTGCTTTGCTTTAGTCTATATTAGCTTGCTCTTTGTTGTTTTCAACCCCCTAAAATTAGCAAAAAGAGTGGTCACGCTGCCATGCACTGGCAACTAGACGAATCTCTTCGTAGGAATAGCAGCCTTCTAGGTGTTCCCAAATGGGTTTGAGTTTTTCGATGCCCAATAGTTCGATCGCTTCCCTAATTACCTGTTGTCTGTCTGGGGCAATTATCCGATCCAAATCAACAGATTTCCCGGCACTAATTAACTCTGCCAGATGACTAGAAATAGTACTAACTCTAAGATTTCGTTGCTGGGCGATCGCTTCTAGGCTCAAACCTTGTTCGTATAATTCTAGAGTAACGATCGCCGTATCCGTCGCACTCCCCACCCTAGCTTGAGACTGGCTAACTTCTTGTAGATAGTCCTTGATTTCTCTAATAAATCTCTCCCCATACTGCGCCAATTTATATTTCCCCACCCCAGAAATATCGCTAAAATGTTCTGGATTTTGGGGTTGTTGGAGGGCAATTTGCCGGAGGGTACTATCGGCAAAAATTACGTAGGGAGGAACTGCTTGAGCATCAGCTAATTGTTTGCGGAGCTTGCGCAGTCGTTGGAAGAGCAATTCTGCTTCCACACTATTATTAAGAGTTTCTCTGGTGGTACTTCCAGCCTTAGTTTTGGTTTTATGAACTGCTATTTGCACATCTCTTTGTTTCCTAAGAACTTCCCAACTAAGATCATTTAATTTGAGGATAGAATAGCCATCACTGGTGGTATCTAAGAGACCTTGATGGATCAGCGATCGCGCCAGCATTCGCCACTCTTCTGTAGTCCGCTCCTTGCCAATGCCATAGGTAGATAATTTTTGATGCCCATGTTGTTCTACCTTCTGACCCTTGGAACCCCGGAGCACATCAATAATATGCCCCACCCCAAACCTTTCTTGGCACCGGGCGACACAGGAAAGGAATTTCTGCGCTTCGATCGTCCAATCTTCAATGGGTTTGGGATAGCAACAGTTGTCGCAATTACCACAGTTGCCGGGGAATTGTTCGCCAAAATAATTAAGTTGAATAATCCGCCGACATTCCGTCCCTTCAGCATAGCTAATCACCTGTCTGAGTTGTTGGCGAGCAATTCTTTGTTCATCTTCATCGGGCTTTTGATCAATCAAAAACTCGACGGTTTTAATATCTCCTGTACCTAAAAACAAAGTACAGTAAGCTGGTTCCCCATCCCGACCAGCTCTACCCGATTCCTGATAGTAATTTTCAATACTATGGGGCAGATCATAATGCACCACAAACCGGACATCGGGCTTATTAATTCCCATCCCAAAAGCTACCGTAGCTACCATGATTTGCACATCATCGCGAATAAATCTATTTTGATTCTCTTCCCGATCTTTACTACTCATTCCAGCATGGTAGGGCAGAGCAGGAATCCCATCTTTATTTAACTTCTCAGCAATTTCATCAACCCTTTTGCGACTGAGACAATACACAATTCCAGAATTTTCTTTCTGTTCAATAATGCGGAGTAATTGATTATAGGAAGATTTGTCTTTGGGCTGAACTTCGTAATATAAATTCTCCCGATTAAAGCCACTAATATGAACCTTTGGTTGCTCTAGCTTTAGCTGCTGAATAATATCTTGGCGGACTCTTTCGGTGGCGGTGGCAGTGAGGGCGACGATCGGAATATCTGGATAGCGATCGCGCAGATATTTTAGCTGGCGATATTCAGGACGAAAATCATGCCCCCACTGGGAAACGCAGTGTGCCTCATCGATGGCGATCGCACTAATCCCCATCTTGGCTCTAACCTCTTCCAGAAATAATAAAAACTTGTCCGTTAGCAACTTTTCGGGAGCCACGTAGAGGAGTTTGATCTTACCCTGAAGAATTGCCTGTTCCCGCAGCCTAGATTCAGTGAGGCCGATCGTACTATTCATGAAAGTCGCCCCAATCCCGTTATCTTGCAAGGCTTGGACTTGATCTTGCATCAGGGCAATCAGGGGCGAGACTACGATCATTAGCCCTGATTTCAGCAATGCTGGCAACTGGAAACAAAGAGACTTGCCCCCGCCGGTGGGCATGATCACTAAGACATCTTCATCAGCTAAGATTTGATTAATAATCTGCTCTTGACCGGGACGGAAGCGATCGTAGCCAAAAAAATGTTTCAGGGCTGTGGCTAGGTTGGGGAAATCCGATAAATTCATAGCAGGCGATCGTCCTCTGGAATACTGTTCTACAATTTTGCCTAGATAATAATTTTAAGACACTTATCTGGTAATTCTCCGGTACTTCTTTGAGGCTATTTATGAGGCTATTTATAAAGTCTGATTTTCCGCCCCCGGCGGGGTTGGGAAATCAGACCTGCTACCCAGTTTATAAATGACCTCTTTGGCACAAATCTAAAACATGAAATTAAAGTGGACTAAATCTGATGCCTTACTCGATCGATGACCTCCGCATAATCTTTGGTCTTTCTTCCCGGAAAGCAGTTGCTGATCTGGCAAAAACCCTGAAGCTAGTTCCCGAACGGGGAGAATATTCCCAAGCCCAGATGACTTTAATGTATGAGTTACATACTCATTTGGCGGCAGGTAAAGCCCTGTTAGAGTTCCCCGCCCTTGCCCAAGAGAAGCCCTTGCCACGGGAACCCAAAGTAGTGCAAGGAGCGATCGTCTCCACCACCGTCTCCACCAATGAGACCCTAAATAGTTTTAATAGTCCCTATGGTTCTAATAATTCCCCCAACAAGGACAATCCCCTAGGGGAACTGATCAAAGCAATTACCCAAGCTACCACTCCGAAGCGGGATTTGCTGCACAATTATCATGCTCTAGAGGATGCCGTCAATCATCAATGGATTATCTCTACTAGCGACGTTAAGGAATTAACGGGTTCGACTCCCCACGGCGAGATATTCATCTGGGCAAATTTTGAGTTTGTCAAGGTGGGCAAGGTGGGCAGAGAGTCGGGCTGGAGAGTGCGGAATCTACCCATTTAACCTACAGCAACTTGATAGTGAGTGGCTGTAGCTACCCACTATCAAACCTAATACCATTTTGCCAAATAGTTGATACAAATAAGACTCTACATGCATTGCTGCGTAGGAATTTAAATTAAAAAAATGGTTTCATCATTTTTTTTAACTCGGTACAATATTGATAAGAGGCTATTTATAAAGTACGATTTTCCGCCCCCGCCGGGGGTGGAAAATTGTACCTTCTAGCCACTTTATAAATGACCTCTAAGACTTGCAATATTTGTGGCGTGTCTCCTTTGAACGCAAAATGCTGTCAGGGTAATTTGGAATAGGAAAATCCTATTCTTATAGAGAGCCTCTGTAATTCATTTCTAATGATGTAGTGTGCAATTTCTAAGCTAATGAGGATTGCTATAGCTATTGCCAAGCAGATATATAAGCTTGAGAGGGGCTTAAGCTCCTTGTATATCCTAAAATCATGGTAACTACGATAGCCTTAACAACTATGCATAGCTTCGATTACTAGAGTGACCCGATAGAGTAAACCTAATATGAATGACCCGGCACCTCAACCCTCTCCAGTCAAGATTCCTGAGTCTTCAGCGATCGCTCCTCAACAATCACGATCGCGGCTACCTCAGAATCTGAGCAGCTTTGAGACTTGGGGATTCGGAGCCACAGGACTATTACTTTGGTTTGGGGTCGCCCCAGCAATGCATATTGAATTGGGGGAACAAGCAATTTGGGTCTGGATTCCCTGTGTAGTTGCTTCTGTATTGCTGAATCTGCAAATTAAACGCTTAGGTACGCAATGGCCAGAGATGTCTGGAGGTACGCCCAACTATGCAGCCCGGTTGCTCGCAGATTATCCCTTAATTGCTCGATATGCAGCGATCGGTTATTGGTTGGGTTGGGTATCAGTGCCAGCGATCAATGCGATTATTTTGGCGGATCTAATCAAATCTATTTTGCTGGAATTTAACTTGCAAAGTCCTGATGGATTTTTGAAAGTTGCTTTTGTGATCTTGCCCTATATCGTGGCTTTTAGCGGTGTGCGATCGCTAGCCATCTTTCAAGCTTTTTTTATTGTCCCAGCAGTAGGATTACTAATTGCTTTTTGTTTTGGGGGGATTAGTTGGCTAACCTTTGCCCCCAATAGTCCGGGACTCTTGCCAGCAACAGCAGTCTCACCCCCATCTTTTGTCCTCTGGGCAAAATGGTTCTTTGTGGCGGTCTATGCAGTGTATGGTTGTGAAACCGCCTCATCGTTTGTGGCTGAGAGTCGTCGCCCGGATCTAACGCTGAAATGCTTGCAGTATATGGCAGCTCTAATCCCGATCGTCTATGTCGGTGGCTCTTGGGTATTGGCCAGACTTTCCACGGATATTCAAGCTGGAGAAAATACCTTCTTGCATCTCCTCTCAGCCGCCAAACCTTTTTGGGGTGGAACTGCATCTATTTTAATTACGTTTTTGGTGGCGGCAGGTTGTCTCCTCAGTTCTGCCACCGCCGTATCCAATTCTCCCCGCGTCCTCTATCAACTTGCCCTCGATCGCCAGCTCTCTCCCCTATTTACCCTCTTCACCAACCGGAGTGTTATCGGTCATGGTTTATTTGCCACCTTGATTATGAGTTTACTCTGCCTGTTGTGGGGAGATGTGTCGCGGGTGGTGATGGTGACTGGAGTGGGCTATTTATCGAGCATGATGGCGGTGCATCTGGGGCTGTGGCTGCAACGTGATCGTCCAGAGGTGTTGTATCCCTACTGGGCTTTGCTATTTTTAGCGATCGAGTCGGTAGTACTGATAGTTGGGGGAATCGCTTGGAGTTGGCTAGATCTAATTATCGGATTGATCCTGCCAATTGTGATACTTAGTGCTGATGCCTTGATCAGAAGATCATCTTTGGACTTTTTTCAGGTACAGAAATGGAAAAAGCTTTACCAACACACCACTTTTTTCAAATCCTTCGATTTCATGATTGTCCAAACTATCACAATTATCGTTTTGGTCTGTGGTAGTACAAGTCTTGGCTGGTTAGCCCATACTTTGTTAAACCTCCAATTTGATCGGAGTGGTAAAAATTTTAACGATCTATTTCTAGTCCTATTGCTAATTGTGGCGTTCATTGGGATTGCGATCGCCTGTTGGACTAGCTTACCGGAAGTCATGGCGATGGAAGAAGCAAAACATCGAGCTGAACACTTATTTACTGCGGCTTTAGACGCAATGTTAATAATTGATAGTACAGGAGTAATCTGCAAAGTAAATCCTGCCGCCGAATTTCTGTTTGGGCTAGGAGCAACCAAGATTTTAGGGAAACCCATGAGCCTCTTTTTAGCAGAACTTGAACAGGCTCCCACTCTCTGGGAAAACCTCAGCGAAAATATCTTGACAGAGAAATATCACTACTACTCTGATGGCCATCAGCAGAAAATAAAAATACCTTGTGTAGTAGAAATAGCCGTATCAAAATACTTTAATGAAGCCGATCGTACCCAAGAATATATGGCAATTCTGCGAGATGTCACCGATCGTAAATATGCAGAAATTCGTATTCAAAAAAGCCTAGATGAGCAGGAATATCTCACCCAGCAAGCCACTGCCCAAGCAAAAGAGTTAGAAAAAACTCTGCAAAAATTACAAAATACTCAATCTCAATTAGTCCAAACCGAGAAAATGTCTAGCTTAGGGCAATTAGTGGCTGGAGTCGCCCATGAGATCAATAACCCCGTCAATTTCATCTACGGTAATCTGACTCATGTTTTAACATACAGTGAATATTTATTGGAATTAGTCGATCGCTATCAAGCCTCGATAAGACACCAAGGGCTACCTGACGATCCAGAGATTCAAGAATTTATTGAAGAAATTGATCTCAGCTTTTTGCAAGAGGATTTCCCCAACGTCCTACATTCGATGAAATTAGGTGCAGAAAGGATTCGGCAAATTGTTTTGACCTTAAGAAATTTTTCCCGGCTGGATGAAGCAGAGATGAAGCCCATAGATATCCATGAAGGTATTAATAGCACGTTACTTCTATTGCAACATCGAATCAAAAGCAAATCCGAGCAGCAAAAAATTCAGATCATCAAGGATTATGGCGAAATCCCCCTAGTAGAATGCTACGCCGGACAACTGAATCAAGTATTTATGAATTTATTAAGTAATGCGATGGATGCCTTACAGGAACTCGAACAAAATGGCTATTTTGCGACCCATCCAACATCTCCAACTATCACTATTTCCACCAGAAAGTCCGATGGAAATTTTGTCCAAATTATTATTAGAGACAATGGCAGCGGCATCCCAGAGGCGATCAAGGCAAAAATTTTCGATCCTTTCTTTACCACTAAGCCAGTTGGTAAAGGTACAGGCATCGGACTCTCGATTAGTTATCAAATTATTGTGGAAAAGCATCAAGGAAATATTCACTGCCAATCTGCAGTAGGCAGTGGCACCGAATTTTTAGTTGAGATCCCCATCATGCTCAGGAAGTAGTTCACAATTTCAATCTTCGATCGCTCGTCTGCCGTAAAAAATGGCTCCGCAACCAGTCGCATACATCAACAAACTATAAATAGCCGCAGGTACTGCCATATCAGGATTATTCAACAGACCAGCCGTGATGGCGATCGCCAAGGTGCCATTTTGAATCCCCACTTCAATGGCGATACAAATTTGTTGTGCCAGTGGCAGCCGAAACAATTTCCCCACGAGAAATCCCGTTAGCATAGCTAGGCAGTTGAGCAGGACTACGCCAATACCTACCTGGACAAAAAATCCCGGCAACTTGCTACCTTCCTTGATCAACAACAAGCCAATAATCAGTGCCAATAATCCCACCGCCAAACGGCTCATTTGCTTCTCTAGGCGATGTGCCGTAGTAGGAAACCACTGCCGAATTGCCATGCCGATCGCCGTGGGCAGCAGCGTGATCAGAAAAATTTGCAGCATTGTCGATCCTACTGGCAGGGCGATCGCCGCACTTTTGCCAAGGAAATGCTGGAGTGCCAGATTGGTGAACAGGGGAATGGTAAACACGGTGATCATGCTGCTGACTGCCGTTAGGGTCACCGATAGAGCTACATCCCCCTTAGCCAGATAGGTGATCAGATTAGAGGAAGGTCCACCGGGACAGACCGCCAGCACAATCAAGCCCACGGCGATCGCTGGTTGCATGGGGACTACCAAGGTGATCGCAACTCCCAGTAGGGGTAATAGTACTATCTGGCAGATCGTGCCTACCGCCACTGCCTTGGGGTAGCGAGTAATCCGCTGGAAGTCTTTGGGAACCAGGCTCAGACCCATCCCCAGCATGACAATTGCCAAAGCCAAGGGCAGTAAAACAGCGGTAAATAAGTTACTTTGCATAGATATAGTAGTCGCCGATTTGATTAGGACGTTTTTGAGGGCTGAGCGAAGTCGAAGCCCTCAAAAACGTCCCCGTCCTAACTAGAATGGAGCTTACTATATTAGAAATGCATAGGAAGACACAACCAGTTACAACGAAACCTAACATACAGTATTTTTTGTGCAAATGAGACAGGCTAGAGCTGAGTATTTAGGCACTGTCAAGGAATTATCGAGAGTTGGGGACGTTTTTGCGAACTTCGACTCACCTCAGCCGGCAAAAACCTGCAAATGTATAAGTCCTGACATTATTTGTCGGAAGGGATATCATGGAAAATAATTCAGTATTTTTGAGGCGGCCATGAAAAAGTTCTTGATAGTTAGTTTGTTTTTCTTGGGTTTGATCTGGGCGGTGGCCAGCTTCCCCGGCTTGGCTAAGTCTGGGCAGTATGGTTCGATCGTCCTCAATTTGCGAGATGACTTACCTCCAGCGCAGCTAGAGCAAGAACTCCAGAGCCTAAAGCAACAGTTCCAACTTACCCCCCGCCTCAATAGTGAATTTTCTAAGAACGACCATGTGTATATAGTTAAGGGGGATGCCACCCAGTTGGCGCAACTGCAAAAATCGGCGATCGCTAAAGATAGCCAATATATTGAACCCAACTATATCTATAACCAATTTGCTGCCCCCAACGACCCCCAATATAGCCAGCAATGGAACTTTCGCAGTATCAATGTGGAATCTGCATGGGAGGAAACCCAAGGCAACGGGATCGTAATCGCCGTCATCGATACGGGAGTTAGTCCGGTTCCCGATTTGAAGGAGACGAAATTTACCAAGGGCTATGACTTTGTGAACGATCGCATCGAGGCTCTGGATGATGTGGGTCACGGTACCCACGTCGCCGGAACGATCGCCCAATCCACCAACAATAACTATGGTGTGGCGGGGATTGCCTACCAAGCCACCATCATGCCCCTGAAGGTGTTGGATGAAAGTGGTGCGGGAACAGTGGCAGATATTGCCGAAGCGATTCGCTTTGCGGCAGATAATAAAGCTGATGTGATTAACCTCAGTCTGGGCGGGGCTGGGGAGAGTGAATTGCTGGAACAGGCGATCAATTATGCCCACAGTAAAGGTGTCGTTGTCGTGGCGGCGGCGGGGAACTCTGGAGAAGAATCAGCCTCCTACCCGGCTCGTTATCCCCACGCGATCGGCGTGGCTGCCCTCGATGCGGGGGGGCTTAAAGCTCCTTACTCTAACTTTGGGGCGGGGGTAGACATTGCCGCTCCCGGCGGCAGTGACGAGGCGAAGGTGCTGCAAAATACGATCGACCCTGTAACTAAAGAAGCAGTTTTCATGGGCTACCAAGGCACCAGCATGGCGGCTCCCCACGTAGCTGGGGTGGCAGCATTGATTAAAGCTAGTGGAGTCACCGAGCCGGATCAAATCCTCAATGTCCTCAAGCAAGCCGCCAGAAACGTAGCTGAAGATCCCCTCAACCACTACGGAGCCGGACAACTAGATGCTGGGAATGCAGTGAAATTAGCCGTGCGGGGACAGATCACCTTCCAAGACTTTTTCCGTTGGCTGCGGGATAATGGCTACCTGAGTCCCCGCTTCTGGATTGATGGTGGAGCCGTCGCCCTGCTGCCCAAGGTGGGGATGGTGCTTGGTTCCTATCTTTTAGCTTGGCTATTGCGGGTCTATTTCCCCTTCAATTGGAGCTTGAGCATGGGCTTAGTTGCTGGCAGCTCGGGTTTATTTTTCCTCAGGGGATTATACATTTTTGACCTGCCCCAAGCTCCTTTCCGAGTGTTAGGTAGCTCTATTCCAGAACTAGGCAATGCCCTAACTGGCGGTATGGCTCTCAATCCCCTCTTTGCCAGTGTGCTAATTCCCTTCGGTCTCATCGCGCTCCTGTTGGGACACCCCCAAGGTAAAGGGTTTGCCATCGGTACTGCGATCGGTGTGACTAGCTGCCTGATGGTGAATGCCCTTGTTGATCCACAAGTCTGGGGCTTGGGAGATGGTTTAGTTGCCCGGAGTTTCCTAATAGTTAATGCCCTATTATGTCTATCCTTAGCCTACCTAGCCAGCCGGGGGGAAAGCCGGGTTATAAGTTAGACTAGACATAAGTGGTAGCAATATTAATTAATTATTCCAGAGGTAAATTTATGGCAACTATGGCTCTGACCCTAGAAAATGTAGAAACTGTCCTAGATGAATTACGTCCCTACCTGATGTCTGACGGCGGCAATGTGGAAGTAGTGGAACTGGATGGCCCTGTGGTTAAAGTTCGCCTCCAAGGGGCTTGTGGCTCCTGCCCCAGTTCGATGATGACTCTAAAGATGGGGATTGAGCGCCGCCTCCGGGAATTTATCCCAGAAATCTCGGAAGTAGAGCAAGTAGTTTAAGTAGTTTGCTTAAGTATTTAAATAGGGCGATCGCCTTCCTCAGCAACAAGTCCGCCCCTGCGGGCTTGTTTTTTCACAGACCGGTTTCTATCGTGGGAACCCCACAAAGCGAAGGTTCCCACAACAGCAATTCTTCTAAGGAAACACAGTTTCCTTTTTTTGGGGAATTACAGCAGTTTGAGAGTGGGCGGCTACAGCCACCCACTCTCAAACCCAATATTGATAGGACTTTCAATATTTGTGGCGTGTCTCATTTGAACGCAAAGTGCTGTAAGTAGATACAAGGGGTAGCGCATTTGCGCTAGAGATTTCATTGTTTACAGGGTTGAGTCTGCAAGTGCCAAACCTTCCTCGATTCACTTGCCACCTTGGATTAAAACCAACCTATTGAGGTTGTCATGCTATTACGATTTAAAATAAGAATTGCTGTTCCCACAATGTAAATAAATTCTGAGCCAACCTATGAAAGCAATAATGGTGGTGGGAACCACCTCCCATGCCGGAAAATCCTTAATCACCACTGCAATTTGTCGCCTTTTGGCTCAACAGGGCAAACGAGTTACCCCCTTCAAAGGGCAGAATATGGCACTCAATGCCTACGTCACCGCCACCGGGGGAGAAATTGGCCATGCTCAGGCGGTGCAAGCTTGGGCTGCCAAGACCGAGCCGAGGGTGGAAATGAACCCAGTTCTGCTCAAACCCCAAGGAGATATGACTTCTCAGGTAATTATTAAAGGGGAAGTGGCGGGGAGAGTCGGGGCGGCGGATTATTATGAGCAGTATTTTGATCGCGGCTGGCAGGCTATTACAGAATCGTTGGAAGTTTTGGCAAAGGATTTTGACTGGGTGGTGTGTGAGGGGGCGGGTAGCCCAGCGGAGATTAATCTCAAACACCGCGATATGACTAATATGCGGGTGGCAAAGCATCTGCAAGCGGCAACTATTTTGGTAGTGGACATCGATCGCGGCGGGGCTTTTGCCCATGTGGTGGGGACGCTGGCGCTGCTGGAACCAGAGGAGAAGGCTCTAATTAAAGGCATTGTCATTAATAAATTTCGGGGGCAGCGATCGCTCCTAGAGTCGGGGATTACTTGGCTAGAAGAATATACGGGGATCCCTATCTTGGCGGTGATCCCGTGGCTAGAGCAGGTGTTTCCGGCGGAAGATTCCCTAGATTTACTCGAAAGGCGATCGGGCAAAAAACAGGGCAGTGAGTTACTAATTTCCGTCCTCCGCCTGCCCCGAATTGCTAACTTCACCGATTTTGACTCCTTAGAAGCAGAGCCGACTGTCCATCTCCAATACCTCGCCCCCGGTGAGTCCTTTGGCTATTCCGATGTACTGATTATTCCCGGCTCAAAAACCACCATCAGCGATCTCCAAACCCTAGAAGAAACTGGAGTGGCTAGAGCCATCAAAAACTATGTCGCTGGTGGCGGCATAGTCATGGGCATCTGTGGGGGATTACAAATGCTGGGGGAGACGATCGCCGATTTGGAAGGGCTGGAGGGCACAGCGGGAACTTACCCCGGTCTGGGTTTACTCCCCCTGAGAACTATCCTTGGTCGTCATAAAATCACCAAACAGCGTACCTGTGTTTCTCAATACCCCCAAGAAGGATTTCCTATTACGGGCTATGAAATTCACCAAGGGATTACCAAGCTAGATTTTAAGGGCATCTCCTCCAGCCATCGCCCCCTATTTAATGACCCTAGTTTGGGGATAGTCCGCCAAGACCTGAGTATTTGGGGTACTTATCTCCACGGTATTTTTGATAATGGTGCTTGGCGAAGAATGTGGCTAAATCATCTCCGCAGTCGCCGGGGGCTGTCTTCTTTGCCTACTGGCATCCCCAACTATCAGGAACAGCGAGAGGTGATGTTAGATACTCTAGCGGAGCAGGTGGCTGCCCATCTAGATCTAACTTCTCTGATGCAGTAATACAGTAGTTTGGTTGTGGACGGCAACAGCCACCCACAACTAAAATCATCTCAACCCCCTTGACAATTGCTATTTGGACATTTTCGCGGGCTGAACGTAGTCGAAGCCGGCAAAAACGTCCACAGACCCTGATAATTCGTTGGCAGTACGTAAGTTCTAATAACGTGAATTCGATGAGAGACTCCCTGAAACCTTACAGCTTCGTTATCACGTTGTGCAGGATTTCCTAAGGCTGGTTGATCGAAGTCGAAACCAGCCCCCTAGAGCCGGACTTCGACGATCCTCAGTCCTCATAATTTCATTACCAAATTGAAAATACCAGAAAACCATTCTCTAGCCACCAGGCTTTTAAAAACCATCGAACTCACGTTCTAATAGTTAAACTTCCAACCCTAGTAGTCTGTCAAGTATTTTTTGAGGGGTTGAAAACCCCTCAAAAAATACACCCACAAAACTTTCTGGATGCTGTAGACCCATCAACTAATCGTTGACAGACTACTAGGTAACTAAATATCTTCGCAGGAAAGTTTCTAGGGATTCCAACTTGAAATTATAAATAGTTTCTAGAGAGTCAATTTCGTTGGCAGTACAATAAAACTCATTGGCAACCAAAACTCTTAGGGTTCCTAACCCCTTATAGAGGGCAGGATTAAACATGCCAATCCCCGTCCGTAACCCATCTAAAACCATCAGCGGCGGGTTGAGAATTATCGGTTCCCGGTTGAAGAGCCTCCCTAAAATGCGGGGAATATCCTCCCGCTTCAAAATATCTGGTCCCCCGACAGGGAAAATCCGATTTCTGGCACCCACATTCAGGGGAGATTCCACCGCAATCCGAGCTAAGTCATCGGTACTGACGATCGAAGTCCGATTCTTCGGATCCCCATTGAGTAAATACACGCCAGTTTTTTTGAACTGCTCTGCTAGGGGCAACAAGCTGGAGGCGAGTCCCGATGGACGGAGGATGGTGTAGTTCAAGCCGCTGTTTTGCAGGTATTTTTCCACCTCGCGCTTAGCTTTGAATACCGTGGCATCTTCATAACCGCGATCTGCTCCCAAGACCGAGATAAACACAAAATGCTCGATCCCGGCTGCCTTTGCCTGATCGATCAAATCCACATTTGCCCGATAGTCCAACTCCTGAGCATCGCCGCCAGAACCATGGGCACTGATAATATATTTCACTCGGCGGCAGGCTTTTTGAATATCTCGCTCTTCTTTGAGGTTACCGATAAAAATTTCCGAGCCACGATTTTCTAATTCAGCATACTTTGATGCCAGCCGCACGAACGATCGCACAGGTAAATCCCGCTCTCGCAATAGCCGCACCACCCGCCGCCCAAGGGAACCCGTAGCTCCTGTAACTAAATACATATTTTTTACTTTTTTATTTTAGGTTAACTGCTATGGGTAGGGGCACAAGGCCTTGCGCCCCTACAAAGTCTACGCTATTTGTATAAATCCTGTATTCGTTTAGTTTAACTAAAATACGATCGCAACCACCAACCGATTAAAATCCCCGCTCCCAAAAATCTCACCGCCTGCCAAAAAGGTTCTCCCATACTGCGCCAGTTGAAGAGATTACTTTCTAGATGAAACTCCAATTCTTCTAGGCGCTGACTAATGGCTGCCAACTCCGATCGCACTTGGGGGTTTTTGCTCGATCGTTTCAGGAGTTGTTTCTGTTCTTCAAGGGTTGCTTTTTCTGCCTGATCCTCCTGTACCTGTAGATAACGAGCTTTAAAAGTAGCCAGTTGGTCTTCCAGTTCGAGGAGACTGCGATCGAGATCAATCTCTGCTTCAGGAGAGGAATGATTATCAGGCATAGGGTTAGGGGGAGAGTTCAAAATTAGATCAGGAAAATTAGGATGTATGCGTTCGGAGAGTTTTGTGGGCTTCGACTACGCTCAGCCCACAAAAACATCCAGAATCCCAGAAAATTCTGGGGGAGTTGGTTGAAGTTTTGCTGAACTCGTGGGTATGATCAGCATTCTGAGTATAGAAGATTTTTAGGATAGTCAAGATGACAAAAACTTACAAAATTACCCTCCTGCACGGCGATGGCATCGGCACAGAAATCATGGCGGTTACGGTGGAAGTGTTGCAACTATTGGGGCAGCAGATGGATTTGGAATTTCAATTTACCGAAGCTCTCCTCGGTGGAGCAGCCATTGATGCCACTGGGGAACCCTTGCCTGCAGCTACCTTAGAAATCTGTAAGCAAAGTGATGCCGTGCTATTAGCGGCGATCGGCGGTTATAAGTGGGATAACTTGCCCTCCTTCCAGCGCCCCGAAGCAGGCTTGCTAGGTTTGAGAGCTGGCTTAGAACTTTTTGCTAACCTGCGTCCGGCAACCATTCTGCCCCAGTTAATTGATGCCTCTAGCCTGAAACGGGAAGTAGTGGAAGGGGTGGACATTATGGTGGTGCGGGAATTGACCGGGGGTATCTATTTCGGCAAACCCAAGGGAATTTTCACGAGCGAGACGGGGGAAAGAAGGGGTGTGAATACGATGGTGTATGCAGAATCAGAAATCGATCGCATCGGCAGGGTTGCCTTTGAAGCTGCTCGGAAGCGGAGCAAAAAACTCTGCTCTGTGGACAAAGCCAATGTCTTGGAAGTTTCCCAACTATGGCGGAGTTGCATCACCGAGCTAGGCAAGGAATACCCCGATGTGGAATTGTCCCATATGTACGTAGATAATGCAGCCATGCAGTTAGTCAGGAATCCGAAGCAATTTGATACGATCGTCACCGGGAATCTTTTTGGCGATATTCTCTCCGATGCCGCCGCCATGCTCACGGGCAGTATTGGCATGTTGCCTTCTGCCAGCTTAGGATCCAACAACCCCGGTGTCTTTGAACCCGTCCACGGCTCTGCTCCAGATATCGCCGGCCAAGACAAAGCCAACCCCCTCGCCCAAGTCCTCAGCGCTGCCATGATGCTCCGCTATGGCTTAAATGAACCCCTTGCTGCCGAAAAACTAGAAAAAGCCGTTTTGCAAGTCCTCGATCAGGGCGATCGAACTGGAGATATCTTTTCGCCGGGAATGAATCTCTTAGGTTGCAAGGCTATGGGGGCGGCGTTGTTAAGGGCGATGGAGTAGGAGGTACAGGAGGTACAGGAGGTATAGGGAGGTAGAGGAGGTAGAGAAATATTGAGGGGAGTTGGAAAAATTAGTTTTGGTGATTGTTAATATTTTCAATTAGAATTTAATGTAGGGTGGGCACTGCCCACCTATTAGGGTTCCACTTCCCCTATTTCAATAATTTACAATTTACAAATTCTAGTTTTCTCTGAGAATTTGTAGGGTGGGCAATGCCCACCCTACAAGTTCTTTACCTCCCTGTACTTCCCCGTACCTTCTTTACCTCCTTCTCCTACCTATGGTCAGTTTCTCCCCCACTAGATCAGATAACTACGAACAAAATACACCCTCGGTGTTAATAGATCCTGCGGTGCTACGGGCAGCTCGGCAAATTTATCAGACTTACTATGAAGTACATCCAGAGAAGATGCAGCGCCCAGTGGGGTTGGTGATCGATCGCCAATCCCATCGAGGCAAGTTGGTGTTTGGGGTTAAGCCCATTTTGTTGTACACAGAATCTTTTGTGCCTTTTAATCAACTAGAAGCTTCTATGTATTAAGGTGAAGTGATTCTTGAATCAGCAGAGTATCAATAATCCTGAATAATCTCTCCATGGTCACTCTTCGTTCTACCCAGATTCCAGATTTAGATTATGTTTTAGCCGCTGAATCTAGCCCAGAAAATAGCCCCTACATAGGTCAATGGCCACGAGAGCAGCATATTGATCTGTTCAGCCAAGCTGATGGTGCCCATTTAATTGTGGAAGCTGGTCAGCCAACTCAACCAGAAAAACTAGAAAAAGTGGGCTATGTGATCGTCCAAGGACTAACTAATCCCGATGCCAGTATTGAGCTAAAGCGGCTAGTGATCACCCGCAAAGGTCGGGGTTACGGCAGGGAGGCGATCGAGCTAGTCAAGGAAATGGCGTTTGAAAAATACCATGCCCATCGCCTCTGGTTGGATGTCAAAGATTTTAATTACCGCGCCCAATCTCTCTACAAATCAACTGGTTTTGTTTTAGAACTTGAGTTTGGACTAAAAAACGAGTAGGAAGGCAGTCAATGATAGGCACCGACTGCCGTAATGTCAATGATGTAAACTTTCCATTGACATTATGATTTTCAAACAACTTCAGCAATTTCGCCAAACGATCTACGATAGCCTGGGC
>CALRPI020000046.1:0-42446 GCA_943370025.1 Phormidium lacuna HE10JO
CCCCCCCCCCCCCCCCCCAAAAAACCTACATAATCCTAGATAATTTACTTGCAGTGCGTAAGTCCTAATAGTGAAGTAATTAAGAGGTAATTAATCTGAAGCGAATATGGGATAATTATCAGAGGAAATCGGCTAATAGCAAAGTAGGAAATCAAATCTGAATGGCTCAAAGTTGGGAATAAATTAGGGAAATGACTCTCAACCTCCACTTTTTAGAAGTGGGAGTGCCAAACTGATATAACAACTACGGTTTAATGAAGATTCTGCTCTAGTTAAGCAGGTATGCCTGTCAATAAATAGAACACTCATTTTGAGATTGTTACGGTCTGAGGGTCTTCACAGCCCGCAACAACGTCCACAACTCTCGATAACTTGTTGGCAGTGCGTAAGTCCTAAATAATAAAAAACAGATAGTGATTTCGAGGAGTCATGGTTTTTACTGTAACCGAACAGACTTTTTTTAAAGAAGTTTTAGAGTCACCGGAATTAGTTCTCGTGAATTTTGGTGCGCCTTGGTGTGGTTTGTGTCGCATAATTCAGCCGATCATCCAGAGCTATCATGCTCAATGGAATGGGGAGGTTAGAGTAGTGGGAGTTAATGCTGATGAGAATTTTAAGTTAGCGAATACCTATCGCCTTAAATCTCTGCCAACCTTGCTTTTATTTGCTGGAGGTGAGGTGGTAGAGCGGCTAGAAGGTTTTCATAATCGGGAAGACTTTTGTAAATCCTTAGAGGCAATGTTCGATCGCAGAGGTTCTAGGCTCTTGAGATCTAGCGAACGGTAGATAAGCTTTCCACCAAGGCAACTCTACCCCGACGAACTCCGTGAAGGATGCGATCGATCGCGGCTCTTTCTTCTGGGGTCAGACTATCTTGGAGTAGGGCAGCCAGAAGACCGTAGCGATCGGCGATAGTTAAGGAACCAGTGATCGCAGCAGCAGCGAACAATTCAGAAAGGGCGGAGGGGAGAATGTCTAGTTGTATCATGGTTTTTTACCTTGCTTTGAGCTTTTTTGGGGGCTGAACTCTACTCCTTTAGTATGGAAGAACTGCCCAAAATAAATGGTGATAGATTAAGTGTTTCCACGGTGATTAATCAGGTTGGGCTGAGTGATGGGGTGCGACTTTGCTGAGTGACTTTGATCACGATCGTTATCACCTAAAAAGCTCCTCAACCTGCTCAGTCTTGATCTCCCGTACCTAGTACGATGAAAAAACTATGGCTAAAAATTTTTCGGTTTCTTTTTCCTCTCTGATGGTGTCGGTGGCAGCGATCGCCTGCTTTGGCGTAGTCGCGGCACTACAGATACCGCGATTGCAACAAATTCGTAGTAGCGAAGAGGTGCTCACTCCCGCCCAAATTAAGCAAGAGTTAGCTACCGAAGAAGTCCGTCTTCAGCTATGGCGACGGATGCCGAGTTTTGGTTTTAATAACTTACTTGCCAATTGGGTCTTCCTCCAGTTTGCCCAATACTTTGGTGATGACCCAGTACGGGATCAAACAGGTTATGGCTTGAGTCCTAAATATTTTGAAATTATTGTCGATCGCGACCCTAAATTTTTGGGGGCTTACGTTCCCTTGTCTACGAGTATTTCTCTCTACGCCGCCCAGCCAGAAAAATCGATCGCCCTGATGGATCAAGGACTCAAATCCATGACTCCCCAAAACCCACCCCGCTCCTATTCTGTCTGGCGGCTCAAGGCGATAGATCAGCTTTTATTTTTGGGTGATGGAGTAGGTGCCAAAAACTCCTTTTTAACCAGTGCTGCTTGGGCGAGTACCTACCCAGATACAGAATCGCAGGCTCTGGCGGCAGCTTCTCAACAAACAGCCCAGTTTTTAGCCAAAAATCCCCAAAGTAAAAATGCTCAAGTAATGGCTTGGACAATGGTGTTGAGCAATGTCCCCGATGAACGAACCAAAAAAATTGCCAAACAACGACTAGAATCCCTCGGTGCCAAGTTAATCATCAATCCTGATGGTTCCATCAGCGTCCTTAGTCCGCCCCAAGATTAGTAGTCCGTCAACGATTAGTTGATGGGTCTATAGCATCATGAAAGTTTTGTGGGTGTGTTTTATGAGGGGTTTTCAACCCCTCATAAAACACACCCGCAAAACAGGGCTTTTCGAGGAATGGCGCAATGTCTGCAACTCTCGCCAATTCATTGGCAGTGCCTAAGAGGTTATTTATGAGGTTATTTATAAAGTGGCGAGAAGGTCTAATTTTGCGCCCCCTCCGGGGGCGCAAAATTAGACTGTATAAATAGCTTCTACAGCACTTTGCGTTCAAATGATACACACCACAAATATTGAAAGTTCTATTAATGTTAGGTTTGAGAGTGGGTGGCTACAGCCACCCACTCTCAAAATGCTGTAAGTCCTAAATATATATTTTTCCCAAAGCTCTTGGGAGCAATCCCTGCAAACCAAGTTATAATATGTAACAAATAAGAAACAAAATTTTATCATGAGTAAATTATGAGCAACCCTGTAATTCATGCTTTTTTTGTGGGTCGGGCGATCGCCCAAGTTCTCAACAATCACCTCGAAGATTCCTTGACCCATGCCATGAGCGAACTGGGCAAATTTGATGCCGAGCAGCGGGAGCGACTCCGCCAGTTTACCCAAGAGGTATTAGAAAGAGCACAGCAAGAAGAAGCAGCAGCCACAGGCTCATCCTCTCCTAATAGTCCTGCCACTAGCTCCCCCAAAAGAGATTTGCAAGCAACCATCGATGAATTACGGGCAGAGATTGCTCGCTTGCGATCGGCTCTGCAAAACTACCGGAATCAAACTATTTCCTAGCTAACCATCCAGTTATCCACCTATCCAGAACTTCCCTCCCACTACGGAACTTTGGAACATTGCCATCTAATACCAATAAATTTTTAAGGAATAACTGTGCCTGCCTTACCTGATCAAGCTGTCAATCTCCCCTCATATCGGGAAACTAATACCTATAGTTCCCTTGCCAGTGCTCCGATCATTCCCAAGCAGTATCGGTGGAACCGGGAAAAATATTCCCATAAACGTCGTTTCGTCGATATCTGGACTTTTGTTGGCACTTTGATGACTGGGCTATGGCTAGATAGCAAGCCTTGGAGCTATCGGGGGGGAATCACAGAAGAAAAAAAAGCAATTAGAAGAAAGAAACAAGCTGTATGGATTCGCGAAACCCTGCTGAACTTGGGACCAACTTTTATTAAGGTAGGACAACTATTTTCCACTAGAGCAGACCTCTTTCCCAGCGAATACGTCGATGAGCTAGTCAAACTCCAAGACCAAGTTCCGGCCTTTGGCTATGAGCAAGCAGCGGCAATTATTGAACAAGATATGGGAAAGCCTGTAGAGAAACTTTTCAATAGCTTTGATCCCATCCCCCTCGCCGCTGCTAGTTTGGGACAAGTCCACAGGGCAGAGCTGACTACCGGTGAACACGTAGTAGTGAAAGTCCAAAGACCCGGACTAAAGCAACTTTTTGCGATCGATCTAGATATTCTTCGAGGCATTGCTCGGTATTTTCAGAGCCGCCCTGATTGGGGCAAAAATCGTGATTGGATGGGTATCTACGATGAATGCTGCCGGATTCTTTGGGAAGAAATTGATTACCTCTCGGAAGGTGCCAATGCCGATACGTTCCGGCGCAACTTTCGGGAATACAATTGGGTCAAGGTTCCCCGTGTCTATTGGCGCTACGCTTCCCCTAGGGTTTTAACTCTGGAATACCTGCCGGGAATCAAGATCAGCCATTACGAGGCATTGGAAACTGCGGGCTTAGACCGGAAACTATTAGCTCAATTGGGAGCCAAAGCTTATCTCCAACAATTGTTAAATGATGGATTTTTCCATGCGGATCCCCATCCGGGCAATATTGCGGTGGATACCGATGGGGCGTTGATTTTCTATGATTTTGGCATGATGGGCAGAATTAAGTCTAATGTCAGGGAACAGTTGATGGAGACGCTGTTTGGGATTGCCCAGAAGGATGCCGATCGCGTGGTTGCATCCCTTGTGGAATTGGGCGCTCTATCCAGAACAGATGATATGGCTCCGGTGCGGCGATCGATCCAGTACATGCTGGATTATTTCATGGATAAGCCCTTTGAAAATCAGTCTGTAGCAGATATTAGTGATGATCTTTATGAAATTGCTTATGACCAACCATTTCGGTTCCCAGCAACTTTTACCTTTGTAATGCGGGCTTTTTCGACTTTAGAAGGAGTAGGCAAGGGACTAGATCCGGAGTTTAACTTTATGGAGGTGGCGAAGCCTTTTGCGATGGATATTATCAATGGCAATGCGATGGAGAATAATAGCTTTATCAATGAGATCAGCCGCCAAGCTGCCCAGATGGGGAATACAGCCTTAGGTTTACCCCGGCGTATTGAAGATTCGATCGACAAGTTAGAGCGGGGTGATATCCGAGTCCGGGTCAAAGCGGCAGAATCCGATCGTTTGTTAAGAAAACTCAATAGTATGCAGCAGGCAACTAATTACACGATTTTAATCGGTACATTTACGGTGTCGGCAACTATACTATTTGTTAGCGACAAAGTAATATTAGCTTTAATATTGCTTTGTTTAGCTGTAGTAGTCGGGGTTTTGTTAATCAGATTATTACGGAAGGTCGATCGATTTGACCGGATGTTGTAAGGTAGTCGGTGTTACTAGAGAAGTAAGAACTTACCCTACGCCGTGGGGCTAATTCTTACCTAAAAAATCCTTTAATCAATAGTTTACTTAGTGGATAGTCTATGAAATTTAACTTCACGGGTTTGAGCGATCCGGGAATGGTGAGAAGATCTAACCAAGATAGTTTCTTTCTTGACCCAGAAGGTAACTTCTTTCTGGTGGCTGATGGTATGGGTGGCCATGCTGGCGGCGAAGAAGCTAGCCGATTAGCAACTGAAGTGATTCAGAAGCACCTCCGGGAGCGGTGGAGATCTTGGGCAGACTCAGAAACCTTGCTGACGGAAGCAGTGCAAAAAGCCAACGAAGCGATTATTCAAGACCAAGAGACTTATCCAGAAAGGGCAGATATGGGAACTACCCTAGTGGTGGTTTTGTTTCACAATAATAAGTACTGGTTAACTCATATTGGTGATTCTCGCATCTATCGCCTCCGGGAAGAATCCTTAGAACAACTTACGGAAGATGATACTTGGGTTGCAAGGGCACTGAAATTGGGAGAATTGACTCCAGAAGAAGCCAGATCTCATCCATGGCGGCATATTTTATCTAAGTGCTTGGGCAGGAAAGACTTGGCTCCAGTAGTGGTGCAACCGATCGATATCCAGCCGGGCGATCGCCTGCTATTATGCAGCGACGGTCTAACCGAAGAATTAGACGCGGAATCGATCTTGAGTTACCTGAAACCCCCGGCTCCTTGTATTGAGTCGGCTGAACTATTAGTCAATGCAGCTAAGGAGCATGGTGGTAGGGATAATATCACTGTAGTAATTATCGAAGCGTCGAATTAGCGATCATTGAGAGAATGACTAGATGCTAATTAAGGACTTTTTGAGGGGCAGCGCGTTGTGCTGCCCCTCAAAAAGTCTATTTTTATAGGCGCTTTGCGCCTGCGAAAACGTCCAGAACTCTCAATAATTCGTTGACAGTGCGTAAGTCCTAAAGATATCAGAATGCTGGTAGTGCCATAGAAGTAAGGATTTTCCCCGCGCTGCGGGGGAAATCCTTACCCTAAAATCCTTACCTTTTAGGACTACCAGAATGCCTATCAGGGTTGGGTTTGAGAGTAGGTGGCTGTAGCCACCTACTCTCAAACTACGGTAAAAGGCTTAAAGGCAACATTCAAAAGGCAGAATTAGTTGCATAATAGATGGTTGTTGTTTTTATAGAGAAAAAAATGGGTCGTGCTACAAAAGTTGTCTTAGCTTATTCTGGCGGTGTCGATACCTCCACTTGTATTCCCTACCTCAAAGAGGAATGGGGCGTGAAAGAAGTCATTACCTTAGCAGCGGATCTGGGACAGGGGGATGAATTAGAACCGATTCGGGAGAAGGCTCTCAAGTCTGGGGCGAGTGTTTCCTTGGTTGCCGATGCTACGGAACGGTTTGTGAAAGAATATGCCTTTCCTTCTATTCAGGCTAATGCCCTCTACGAAAATCGCTATCCTCTGTCCACAGCCCTTGCTAGACCCTTGATTGCGAAATTATTAGTAGAAGCAGCAGCAGAATACGGAGCGGATGCCGTTGCCCACGGTTGTACGGGCAAGGGTAATGACCAGGTGCGGTTTGATGTGTCGATCGCCGCCCTGAACCCCAAACTCAAAGTCCTCGCCCCGGCGCGGGAATGGGGCATGAGTCGGGAACAGAGCATCGCCTATGGGGAAAGATTTGGCATCCCGGCTCCGGTGAAAAAATCTTCGCCCTATAGTATCGATCGCAATCTTCTGGGCAGAAGTATTGAAGCTGGCATTCTAGAGGATCCGAATGTGGAACCTCCAGAGGATATTTATCTGTTGACTAAATCGATCGCCAATGCTCCCGATGCTCCTGAGTACGTGGAAATTGGTTTTACCGGGGGCTTACCAACTAGTCTCAACGGTCAAGCCTTAGCTCCTGTAGCTCTGGTCAGTCAGCTCAACGAGATCGTTGGCAATCATGGCATCGGGCGGATTGACATGATGGAAAACCGCCTAGTCGGGATCAAATCACGGGAAATCTACGAAACCCCAGCTTTGACGGTGTTGATCCAAGCTCACCGGGAACTAGAAAGTTTAGTCCTGACAGCCGATGTCAGCCACTACAAGCGAGGCATTGAGGAAACCTATAGCCAGTTGGTCTACAACGGGTTGTGGTATAGCCCCCTCAAGGGTGCGATCGATGCGTTTATCCAACAAACCCAAACCAGAGTTACGGGTACTGTCAGACTCAAACTCTTTAAGGGATGTGTGTCGATCGCTGGGCGGAGTTCTGATAATTCCCTCTATTCTCCAGACCTTGCCACCTATGGAGCCGATGATCTATTCGATCACAAGGCTGCGGAAGGTTTCATCTACGTCTGGGGCTTGCCCACCCGCGTCTGGTCTGAGAAAAACCGAGGTTAATTCTCTAAAATCAAGGGTTTGATCCCTCCTGCCCCTCTTCAAAAGGGGGGGGATTAATTTAAGTCCCCCTTTTTAAGGGGGATTTAGGGGGATCCTTTCCATTACATGGAACCTTTATAGCTTTGTTACCAAATTAAAAATCGGGAAAAAAATAACTTGCTTGTCATCAGGCTGGTAAAAACCGTCGAACTCACATTTTATGGGTGCTTATGCGATCGCTAGAATCAAAGATGATCGATCACTCAAATATATAAACTTGCCTTATATGCTAAAACCCAAGAGCGACGAAATAACAAGTCGTTGGAACCGACATGAAACGACTTCTAGTTAACGGCTGAGCGTAGCAAATGCGGTTCAACTCAAACGTTAGGCGGCTGCGCGCGGCTTGGTCGAATTCCGCAGGTTCGATAAACTGTATAATCCGAGGTTAAAGGATTGAAATGTCAGAGGATTACTTCTCAGAAGCAGATTGGCGCTGTCAGATGGTAGTGCGGCTTGCGGCTCCGACTACACTGCCAGGCAGCAGTACTTCCTTACCAACCGGCGCGGTTGGAAAAGGAGTCGCCGAAATAGATTACAAATGTGGTCGAGTTGTTTTTCCAATTCCAAATGCAACGGCTTTGTTTTTTAACTTGTCCAACAGGCATTACAAATCGGCTCGCGTTACTTCACAAAGATTTTCTTCTAGCCCAGATTTGCAGAGCCTTACGGATGAAGATATTTTCTCGTATCTGGAAGATGTAATGGCTTCGGTGGTTTTCGCCTACACCGCTCTTGAGGCGTTCGCTAACGAAGAGATACCAGATGACTTCGTTCACACAATCACCAAATCCAAATGTAGCGAGGTTTTCAATAAGTCGCAAATCGAACGCTCATTGAGTTTACAGATAAAACTTGGAGACATTTTACCAGCCATAACTGGAATTACTTCGCCAAAGGGAACAAAAGTGTGGCAAGATTTCGTTGCTCTGGAAGAGCTACGAAATAGCATTATTCATATGAAAACGATGGATAGGCAGCACGTTGGCTATTCTAATCAGTCCATTTGGAGCAAACTCGTAAGTGAGCCTGTGCCTTTCGTTCTACCGTCTGCCAAAGCAATGGTTGACCATTTTTACGCATCAAGGCAACTCAAACCAAATTGGTATGAGCACTTCTCGTCCTGAAAGACTCTAACAGCCGCCTAACAAGGCGTTGCACCCGACCGCCTACAGATGATTCGCTCGTCGTTCGTTCCTCACTTCCTCACTGCGCTTCCGGCGGCGGGTAAGCTTAGTCGTTGTCTTGCCTTGTTTCAAGTGTTAGGGCGTTCTTTCAAAGCTATCTGTAACTCTTCCAGATTATTACAGCGAGTCAACGATTCGACACTGCATGTGGTGCTATAGTAGTGTCATGTCTGGTTTACCGTTGCTTCGGATTGTTGTTGATACCAATGTTGTGTTTGAAGGTCTCACCAAACAAGGCGGGGCTTCAGGTCTGATTATTGATGCCTGGTTGGCTGGACTGATGGTAGTTTGCGTTTCCAATGCCCTTGCCTATGAATATGACGATGTGCTGTCTCGAAAGCTCTCGGAAGCACGTTGGAGTAAACTACAACCATTGTTAGGGCAGCTCCTCAGTGTCGGTCAATACACGAATATTTATTTCTCGTGGCGACCGACTTCCCCAGATGCAGGTGACGATTTAGTGATTGATTGTGCGATGAATGCAGGTGCGATCGTTGTTACGTCTAATATTCGAGATTTTCGGAGTGCGAAAGAGTCGTTGGGGCTAAGAGTTCTGACACCTGTAGAGTTTGTGAATCTATTAGCGTTAGGAGAAAAACCATGAGCCGATTAACATTACGATTACCTGAAACGTTGCATCAAGAGCTTGCTCATCTCGCTGAAGGTGAAGGCGTATCGCTGAATCAGTATATTGTTTATGCATTGACTCGTCAGGCAGCCTTAGCTCATGCGATTCAGGTTGTCCCTGAAGCGGAAGTTAAACAGCAACAGCAGGCGTTCCAGTTATTGATAAAGCAGCTAGGGCAAGCTTCGTCTTCTGAGATTGAGTCAGTGTTAGCGACACGGGAACAAACTGAGCCAGAGGCAGAAATGAGTTCAGATGTTGTTGCTCTTCTCCAAGAACGAATCCGAAAGCAGGCATAAATATGGAAGATTGGCGTTAGCGAGATAACAAGTCTTGGAGAGGCGAACAGGGTCTTCTCGTTACGTTTAAAGTTGGTAGATCGCCGCTCAACTCTGCCGTTAGCTTGCATATCATATAAGTAAAGTTTTCTTGGTATCCGGTAGTTGGAGAACAAAAGGTTATGGGAATGCCGTGTGAAGTTAATAGCTTTTTGAAATTAAAGCCGTCTCAGGGCTACCCTGACCAGCTTAAAAAAGGGATGAGATACTCTGCTCAAAAAGAGGGCTATAGAATTATCCCGATCGATGTGCCAGTTCTCTTAGTAGATGAGAACTGGTTCGCTTATGCAGATATTAGAATTTGCCGACTGGTTTGGGAAAACGGGAGCACCGATATAGAGTTTGAAATTGATAGGATATACGAGTCTCCCTTTTTGACTAAAGGCTAGAAGATAGTAATGGTCAGGATCGAAGCAAGGCATTGTAGTAATGGAAAAAGTACCAAACCGCACCAATGTGATTGTCCAATTTCTTGGTAGTAATAGCCAGAGAAGTCAGGACGCAGATTGATTAAAGATTTATATCAAGAAAAGGGTTTCACCCTTTTCTTGATTTGGTCTCAGCACTAGGAAATGACAAAAAGGGTCTTGAGCATCCCCGTTTCTGGATCGGCTTGGAATTGGAACCCCAGCTTGCGACAAATATTCTGCATCATATAATTACTGGTGAGAATATAACCCACGATCGCCTCTAGTTTTTCATCTTTGCCAACTTCGATCAGCCGCCTTAATAGCTCAGTGCCCACCCCTTGATGCTGATAGCGATCGCTAACAATCAGAGCAAATTCTGCCTCGTTCGTGCCGTGGAGCTTACTTAACCTAGCCACAGCCAAAATTTCATGCTCCCCAGTCTGGGGGTTTTTGTAATCAGCCACAAGAATTATTTCCTGATCGTAATCAATAAAACAAATCCGGGTTAATCGTTCATGGGCAATCCGCTGGTTCAACTTCACCAAATGGGCATAACGCAGATAAACACTCTCCTCCGAGAGTTCTTGGTGGAAACGCACCATTAGGGGTTCATCTTCCGGACGGATAGGGCGAATTTTTAGGCGATCGCCCTTGTGGGATAGCCATGACTGGGCATACTTAGCAGGGTAGGGACGAATTGCTGGGACTGGTCTCTGGGCAAAATCTTCCCTAGTGTGCAGTAGTACCCGTGCATCTAGAGCGATCATTCCCTCCGGGGAAACTAGGAGGGGGTTGATATCAATTTCCCGAATCTGAGGTTGCTCCACAATCAGTTGGCTAAAATTCACCAATAACTGCTCTAGCTTATCCAGATCGATCGCTTTGCGACCCCGTACACCTTGGAGAGCTTGATAAATCCGGGTTTGCTCCATCATTCTCCGGGCTAGGGTAGTATTCAATGGCGGCAGGGCTAAAGCCCGGTCTTGAAAAATTTCCACCAACTGCCCCCCCATGCCAAACAGCATCACAGCCCCGAATTGGGGATCTAAGCTGCTACCCAAAATTAATTCATAGCCCTCTAGTTTGACCATCGGTTGCACTGTCACCCCCAAGAAAGCAGCCGCATCGATCGCCCCCACCCTTGACTGAATGTCCTCAAAAGCACTAGTTACCGCTGCGGCATCGAGAAGATTCAGGCGCACGCCCCCCACATCAGTTTTATGGGTGATGGTTTCTGAGTGCAGCTTGAGAACGACGGGATAACCCAGCCGATCAGCGATCGCCACTGCGGCTAGGGCACTGGTGGCAATCTCTGTTGTAATAGTGGGAATACCATAAGCCGCGAGGAGTTGCTTCGATTCGTATTCCGTCAATAGGTGACGATGGCTCTCCTGTACCTTATGGAGAATCTGCTCCACAGTGAGGCGATCGGGGGCATGGAGATCAGAATCAACAGGCAAGGAAGGCGTTTCATAGATACCCCGCAGATTGTAGGTGTACTGCCACATGTAGTTAAACAACCTGACGGCTGTATCGGGGTAGGGAAATGTGGGGATTTTTGACTGATTCAGCAGTTGAGTTCCTGCCAAAACCTCCTCACCCCCCATCCAACTGGAGAGAATGGGTTTGCCCAGCTTGCTATAGGCTTGCAGTTGGGCGGCGGTTTGGGTCGGGTTAGTCATGGCTTGGGGAGTGAGGATGACCAAAAGACCATCACTATTGGCATCCTGCGCCACTACCTCTAGGGTTTGCGCATAGCGATCGCTACTGGCATCCCCCAAAATATCAATGGGGTTATGGTGACTCCACTGGGGGGGTAAAAATTCATTGAGTTGGGCAATGGTTTCCGGAGCCAGATCCGCTAAAGCTCCCCCACCACTAATCAGGGCATCGGTGGCGATCGCCCCCGGACCACCAGCATTAGTGATGATCGAGAGGCGATTCCCTTGGGGTTTTGGCTGCTTCGCCAGAATTTCTGCCATATCAAAGAGATCAGAAATTGTGTGGACTCGCAACACCCCACAGCGCCGGAATGCCGCATTTAGCACTTCATCACTGCCAGTTAAGGCTCCGGTGTGGGAAGCTGCCGCCTTCGCTGCCGCCTCCGTATGCCCTACCTTGAGAACAATAATTGGCTTATCCATAGCCACCTCCCGTGCTGCTGAGAGAAAAGCCCGGGCATTACCAATAGATTCCATGTACAAAACAATACTGTGGGTATGGGGATCATCGCCGAGATATTCAATGAGATCTCCCCAGCCCACATCTAGCATGGAACCAATGGAGACAAAGGCACTAAACCCGACATTTTCCCCCAAACTCCAATCCAGAATCGAAGTACAGAGCGCTCCACTTTGGCTGATAAAAGCTACATTGCCGGGACGGGCGATCGTACTGGCAAACGTTGCATTCAGCCCCAACAAGGGATTCATCAGACCTAAACAATTAGGTCCAATAATTCGCATCCCGCCCCGACGAGCTGCCTCTAAAACCTTCTGCTCTAGGGCGATCCCCGCTGCCCCGACTTCCTTAAAACCCGCCGAAACAATAATTGCCCCCTTAACTCCCGCCGCCACACATTCCTGAATTACTTGGGGCACCGATGGCGCTGGGGTGGCAATCACTGCCAGATCCACAACTTCCGGCACACTGGCAATTTGGGGATAGGATTTAATCCCCAACACACTGGGTCTTTGGGGATTGACTGGGAAAACCGTGCCTCCAAAGGGACTACTAATTAAATTCCACAGCAATGTTCTGCCGACACTGCCTTCTCTTTCGCTGGCACCAATCACCGCCACCGATCGAGGGTGAAAAATACAGTCAAGGGGATGGCGCTGCTCTTTCCAAATATCATGGGCTGGATCGCCAATAGATATCTTTTTTGTCTGCTGCGTTGATATTTGTTGTGTTGATCTTTCTTCCATGTCATGCTCCTAAACTTAGCTATCTGAATATCTGGGACTTTAGAAGTCATTTACAAAGTGGCTAGAGGGTCTGATTTTACGCCCCCTCCGGGGGTACAAAATTAGACCTTATAAATAGCCTCTTAGGAAACTTGTAACCTATTTTTAGATTCCCATATCTAGTCCTATTTTGTGTAGTCTGAAGTGATTGGATTGATATTCATCGATATTTTTCAATAGATACAAATCTTATTTTACAAAAGTAATTGACTGTCTATCTGTTAAGCACATCACTCTTCAGGAGTCTTTATATTTTCTTCACTATTATAGGGGTATTCGTCATCAATCCTTGACTTGCATTAGATAAATAGCAGCTATTAATTGTCGAAATCTTAGTGCTTGAGAAATGCTTGAGAAACATTATACCCATGTAGAGGGTTGAACTGATTTATGAGCTATGCAATGAGAATTTTAGATGCTATAACTCCTTCCTGACAAAGGCTAGAAGCAATAAAGATGTTAAATACTGCCAATTTGTCTTAGCAGAAGAATTGTTGTCTTGACAACAATTCTTCTGCTGATTTTCAGATATTTTCTTGGCAGATTATGTATTGGTTAAGGGATTAATTTTTGTAATTCTATGGATTAAGAATATCCTCAGAAATTATAGATGGGTTTATAATGAAACAATATAAAGGATAAGCGGTCAGCAATTAAATCCACCTGTTGTATCAACAGGTAATCAATGGAAGTTAATTAATGGAATTGATATGATATATTGCCGAACATATTGGCATATGTTGACGGCAGATACATTGACAGGAATCACCGCTAGCGCATCGTTAAAGAATTGAAAAAATGGAGGTTAAAGCTATGTATGCAGAATGGCACGGCTTTACGGCAGGTAGTTGGATAACAGAAGTTAATGTTAGAGATTTTATTCAAAAGAACTACACTCCCTACGAGGGGGATGCCAAGTTTCTGGTGGAGCCAACGATCGCCACAAAAGAACTCTGGCAGGAGGTGTTAGCCTTGATGAAACTGGAGCGGCAAAAAGAGGTTCTAGATGTGGATACCAAAGTGCCTTCCTCCATCACTGCCCATGAGGCCGGGTATATTAACCGTGACCTAGAGCAAATTGTCGGTTTGCAGACCGATCGCCCCCTAAAACGAGCAATCATGCCCTACGGCGGCATCCGGGTAGTCAAGGCTGGTTTGGAAGCCTATGGTTATCAGCTAGATCCCCAAACTGAAGAGATTTTCACGAAGTATCGCAAAACCCATAATGACGGGGTATTCGATGCCTATACCAGAGAAATGCGTCTGGCCAGACGATCGGGAATTATTACCGGCTTGCCTGATGCCTACGGGCGGGGGCGGATCATTGGGGATTATCGGCGGGTAGCTCTGTACGGGGTCGATCGCCTGATTGACGACAAGAAGACCCAGCAGGAATCGCTGGAACTAGATGAGATGGATGAAGCCACTATCCGGCTCCGGGAAGAGTTGTCGGAACAAATCCGGGCGTTGTTTGAACTAAAAACCATGGCGGCGAAGTATGGTTTTGATATCGGTCGTCCGGCGCAAAATTCCCAAGAGGCAGTGCAGTGGGTGTATTTTGGCTATCTAGGGGCTGTCAAGGAACAAAATGGAGCAGCCATGTCCTTGGGGCGGGTGTCCACCTTCTTGGATGTGTATTTTCAGCGAGACTTGCAGACGGGAGCGATCGCCGAGATTGAGCTACAGGAAATAATTGATCACTTTGTGATGAAATTACGGATGGTGCGTTTCCTGCGGACTCCCGATTACAATAACCTGTTTTCTGGGGATCCCACTTGGGTGACCGAGGCGATCGGCGGCATGGGGGCGGATGGTCGCACCCTCGTCACCAAAAATAGCTACCGCTTCCTGCATACCCTAACTAATTTGGGCACATCTCCAGAGCCGAACCTGACGGTATTGTGGTCGGAGCAGCTCCCGGAAAACTTCAAGCAATTTTGCGCCCAAGTTTCCAGTGATACCAGCTCGATCCAGTACGAGAATGATGATCTAATGCGTCCCACCTACGGGGATGACTACGCGATCGCCTGTTGCGTCTCAGCGATGCGGATTGGCAAACAAATGCAATTTTTTGGAGCTAGAGCTAACCTGCCCAAAGCTCTCCTCTATGCCATTAACGGTGGGAAAGATGAAAAATCTGGGGATCAAATTGCCCCTCTGTTTGCCCCCATCACCTCAGAATATCTAGATTACGATGAAGTCAATGTCCGATTGCAACAGACTATGGCATGGCTGGCGAAGGCCTATATCAACACCCTGAATGTGATCCACTACATGCACGATAAGTACTGCTATGAGCGGATCGAGATGGCACTCCACGATCGAGATGTCTATCGCACCATGGCTTGTGGGATTGCCGGTTTGTCGGTGGTGACCGATTCCCTGTCAGCAATTAAACACGCCAAGGTCAAGGTAATTCGCAATGAGCAAGGCTTGGCAGTAGATTATTTGGTGGAAGGGGAATATCCCCAGTACGGCAATAATGACGATCGGGTAGATCAGATTGCCATTGACCTAGTGACCCGGTTTATGAATGAGATTCGCAAACACAAAACCTACCGTGGTGCTGTGCCCACCCAATCGGTGCTAACGATTACTTCTAATGTGGTCTATGGCAAAAAAACCGGCAATACCCCCGATGGTCGCAAGGCAGGAGAGCCGTTTGCTCCCGGTGCCAACCCCATGCACGGTCGGGATAGTTGTGGAGCGATCGCCTCCCTGTCTTCTGTCGCCAAACTGCCCTACGGTGACTGCCAAGATGGGATTTCTAATACTTTTTCCATCGTCCCCACCGCCCTCGGCAGGACAGAAAATGACCGGACTAATAACTTAGTCGGGTTGCTGGATGGCTATTTCCACGATGGTGGTCATCACATTAATGTCAATGCCCTCGATCGTAGCACACTGCTCGATGCCATGGAACATCCAGAAAACTATCCCCAGTTGACCATCCGGGTATCTGGCTATGCGGTGAATTTCATCAAGCTAACCCGCGAGCAGCAACTGGATGTCATTAAGCGGACATTCCACGAGAAGGTTTAAGAGATTATTTATACAGCGGTTTTCAGTTATATGAAGACAGGCTTTTCCTCTAGAACAAGGGGCTTAAGCCCCTTGCCTGTCGTCCACAGACTAGAAAAGTGCTGTAAAATCAGACCTTCTCGCCACTTTATAAATGAACTCTAAGCGAAGGTTGAAGCGAAGGTTTAAATCATGACTGGAATTGGTCGCATTCACTCGATCGAAACCTTTGGGACTGTAGACGGGCCAGGCATTCGCTTCATCGTCTTCACTCAAGGTTGTCCCCTACGTTGTCTCTACTGCCATAACCCGGATTGTCGTAATGCCCATGATGGTAAGGAGGTGAGTGTTGATTATTTAGTTAGTGAGATCGAAAAATGTAAATCATTTATTCGCAAGGGAGGGGTAACCGTCAGCGGCGGGGAACCTTTGATGCAGCCAGAATTTACTAAGGAAATCTTCGATCGCTGCCACCAGCTAGGCTTACATACCGCCCTAGACACCTCTGGCTATTGTGACCTAGAAGTTGCTAAACCAGTTCTTGAAGCAACGGATCTAGTTTTGCTAGATATTAAATCCTACATTCCTGAACTCTACTACCAAGTCACAAATGTTTCCATCGAGCCAACTTTAGCCATGGCCAGATACCTGAGTGACATTGGTAAGCCGGTCTGGATTCGCTTTGTCTTGGTTCCCCACCTGACGGATAACCTCAGTAATGTTGAGCAACTGGCGGATTTCATCGCCACCCTCAAGAACGTGGAGAGATTGGAAGTTTTACCTTTTCATAAAATGGGGGAATACAAATGGGAACAACTAGGCCTGCCCTATGCCCTCAAAGATACCCCTGCTGCCTCTGAGGAACTGGTACAGCAAACCGTCGAGGTATTTCGCCAAAGGGGGATTAAGGCGCTGGGGGCGATCGGGATTTGAGGAGGTAAAGGAGGTATGGGGGAGGTATTTCCGGTCTCAGGGCTTCATTACATACAGTTTGACAACAAAATATGAGGAGAGTTGAAAATGCAAGTGACTAATCAGACTAATCAAGTGACTAATAAAGTAACTAATGTTGAGGAATTGGAGTTATTAATTCAAAGAGTCAAGACAGCTCAAGTGGAGTTTGCCAGCTATAGCCAAGAGCAGGTCGATCGCATCTTCAAGCAAGCCGCCCTCGCGGCTAATGCGGCGCGAATTCCCCTTGCTAAGGCAGCGGTAAAAGAATCTGGCATGGGGGTCATTGAAGACAAAGCCATCAAAAATCACTTTGCCTCTGAGATGATCTATAACAAATACAAGCATGACAAAACCTGCGGTGTGATTGAGTCTGATCCACATTTTGGCTACGAGCGGATCGCCGAACCTGTGGGACTCCTCGCAGGCATTGTCCCAGTGACTAATCCTACTTCCACGACTATTTTTAAGTCCTTGATTGCCCTGAAAACTAGAAATGGGATTATTTTCTCACCCCATCCCCATGCCAAGGAATGCACGATCGCCGCAGCTAAAATTGTCCTAGAGGCGGCGGTGGCTGCCGGAGCGCCCCCAGATATTATTGGCTGGATCGATGAACCCACGGTTCCTCTATCCCAAGCTTTGATGCAAAATCCTAATGTCAAGCTGATCCTCGCCACTGGTGGGCCAGGCATGGTGAAGGCGGCCTATTCTTCTGGTCATCCTTCCATTGGCGTGGGGGCGGGGAATACTCCCGCCATCATTGATGCTACAGCGCATATCCAGATGGCGGTGAGTTCGATTATTCTCAGTAAAACCTTTGACAATGGGACGATCTGTGCCTCTGAACAGTCAGTGGTGGTGGAGGATCGGGTCTATGAGGCTGTGAAACAAGAATTTACGAAGCGGGGGGCGCATTTCCTCTCAGAGAAGGAGCGGGAGCAGATCCGCCAAGTAATTTTAATCGATGGGCGCTTGAATGCAGCGATCGTCGGGCAGTCGGTACAGAGGATTGCCGCCATTGCTGGGTTTACTGTGCCAGAGAATACCCGGGTTTTGATTGGCGAAGTAACAGCGATCGATAAAGATGAACCCTTTGCCTACGAGAAACTGTCCCCGATCTTGGCTATGTACCACGCTCAAGACTTCCCCGATGCGGTAGCCAAAGCTGAAGAGCTGATCCTGTTTGGAGGGCATGGTCACACCTCTGTTCTTTATACTGCCCCCAGTAACCAAGAACATATTCGGTACTTTGAGAGCAAAGTAGAAACCTCCAGAATGCTGATCAATACTCCTTCTTCCCAAGGAGCGATCGGTGATCTGTACAACTTCCGCTTGGATCCTTCCTTGACTCTAGGTTGTGGCAGTTGGGGTGGCAACTCCGTTTCTACTAATGTCACTCCCCATCATTTGTTGAATATCAAAACCGCTGCCGAGCGGCGAGAAAATATGCTCTGGTTTCGGGTGCCGCCAAAGATTTACTTCAAGTCTGGTTGTTTGCCGATCGCCCTGCGGGATCTGGAGGGCAGAAAACGAGCCTTGATTGTTACCGATCGCCCCCTGTTTGAACTAGGCTTAACCCAAGAAGTGACCGATAGCCTAGAAGCCATTGGCATTGCTCACCACACCTTTTATGAAGTGGAACCAGATCCTTCCCTAGCCACAGTCCAGAAAGGTTTAGCCATCTGCAATAGCTTCCATCCCGATGTGATTATTGCCTTTGGTGGAGGGTCACCCATGGATGCAGCAAAGGTGATGTGGTTGATGTATGAGCATCCAGATATTGAGTTTGAGGGGTTGGCAATGCGGTTTATGGATATTCGCAAGCGGGTCTATGAACTGCCGCCCCTGGGGGCAAAGGCGATGATGGTGGCTATTCCCACCACTTCTGGGACTGGTTCGGAGGTTACGCCCTTTGCCGTGGTTACAGATGAAAAATCTGGGATCAAGTATCCTCTCGCTGATTATGCCCTGACTCCGAATATGGCGATCGTGGATCCCGAACTCACCCTGCATATCCCCAAACGCCTGACTGCCTATGGGGGGATCGATGCCCTGACCCATTCGATCGAAGCTTATGTTTCTGTCTTGGCTTCAGAATATACCAATGGCTTAGCCCTAGAAGCCATCCGCCTGTTGTTCAAATACCTGCCCAGTGCCTATCAAGAGGGGGCGAATAACCCCAAGGCACGGGAGAAAGTCCACTACGCTGCCACCATCGCTGGGATGGCTTTTGCCAATGCTTTCTTGGGCATCTGTCACTCGATCGCCCACCAATTGGGGGGAACTTGTCACATTGCCCACGGTTTAGCCAATGCCCTGATGATCTCCCATGTGATTCGATACAATGCCACGGATGTGCCTTTCAAGCAGGCAATTTTCTCCCAGAATAAATACCCCAATAGCAAATGGCGCTATGCCCAGATTGCCAATTACCTAAACTTAGGCGGGGATACTGATGATGAAAAAGTGGAAAGATTAATCAATGCGGTGGAAGACCTAAAACGGCAAGTGGAAATTCCAGCCTCTATTCAAGAGGTACTGGTGGCTCAAGGGGTCAGTGAAGAATTTTTCATGGCTCATGTGGAAGAGATGGCGGATCATGCCTTTGACGATCAATGCACGGGAGCTAATCCCCGTTATCCCTTGATTGCCGATCTCAAACAGCTACTAATTCAAGCCTATTCCGCAGACGACAGGCAATGGGCTTAAGCCCATTGTTCGATACGGAAAGATTGTCTTCAAATAACTGAGAACCGCTGTATCATGACAGCACTTTGAATGCAAGGTTGGGTTTGAGAGTGGGGGGCTGTACTCCCCCACTCTCAAACTGCTGTAACTATGGGCGTGTAGCCAGACTTGATATCACTGATTACTTACGCTATTGTGACTTGTAATCAAATATCCACAGCGATGCTCACCATCGATCAGCCAGTGGGTGCGCTCTATTTGACAATCTGGCAATAGGACAGAAAACATTTCTAGCTCGTGACCACAGACACTAGGAAAAGATGCCGCCACTTCAGAAATGGCACAATTGTGTTCCGCAAAAATAAAACTATTGTTGGATTCCTCTACCGCATAGCATTCCGCCATATAGCCTTCCGCTTGACGAAGAGCAACTAGGTTTTTCACTCGATCGGCCAAAGAACCCCGCCCCAAGCGATCGCCATACTCTTCCGCCTTGCGCTCCCATTGCTTACGAAGAATCGAACTCACCTGCTCCTTGCCGACAGTTTCCGCTAAAGTATCCAAAAAAGACAACGCAAACTCCCCATAACCCTTCGGAAACTTAGCCTTTCCTTGGGGACTAAGTTGATAGATATGCTGGGGGCGACCCATCCCTAACTGAGCAGATTTGTACTCAATTAGACCTTCTGCCTGCAAATCCTTCAGATGGCGGCGAATAGCTTGGGCGGTAATTTTTAAGGCAGTGGCTAATTCAGCCGCACTTGCCTGACTGCGCTTCATGAGCAATTGCAAAATATCTTGTTTGGTCGAAGTAGTTTGGGTGGTTGTCATGATCATAGTCTGGGGAGTGGGCTAGGAGGTCTGAATTTTCCGCCCCCGCCGGGGGCGAAAAATCAGATTTTATAAATAGCTTCTAAGAAATAGCTTCTAAGAAATTATCTGAGAAAAATATGTTTAGGAGGAGTTTGACAACATCCTTGTTGTTAATGTACCTTAAAGAAGGGATAAACAACAACTATATTGTTTTAGTATAGCTAGACATGAGAAAATTTAGGAAAGGAACTTAGAGACGATCGCCCTAAACACCCCCTCTGTATTCCTGCTAGCTATCTATTCCCCTAAATTAAGAGAGAACACACCAAAAGCCCATGAGTGCCAGCGTCAAAACCCTAGTCAACCAACCCTACAAGTACGGCTTCGTCACTGATATTGAGAGTGATACTATTCCTAAGGGATTGAATGAAGACGTAGTTAGATTAATTTCTAGCAAAAAAAATGAGCCAGCTTTTATGTTGGAATTTCGCCTCAAGGCTTATCGTCAATGGTTAAAAATGACGGAACCCTCATGGCAAGAAGCTACTTATCCTCCCATTGACTACCAAAATATTATTTATTATTCTGCCCCCAAGCAGCCGAAGAAAAAGTTAGAAAGTCTGGATGAAGTAGACCCAGCTTTGTTGGAAACTTTTGAAAAGTTGGGAATTTCTCTATCAGAACAAAAACGTTTATCAAATGTAGCTGTGGATGCGATTTTTGATAGTGTGTCGATCGCCACCACTTTCAAGGAAAAGCTAGCCAAAGACGGCGTAATTTTCTGCTCTATTTCGGAAGCTTTGCAAGAACATCCCGAACTGATTGAAAAATATCTGGGGAGTGTAGTTCCCATTGCCGATAACTACTTTGCTGCTCTCAATGCGGCTGTTTTTAGTGATGGCTCTTTTGTATTTATTCCTAAGGGCGTGAAATGCCCCATGGAACTATCAACTTATTTCCGGATTAATAACGGTGATACTGGGCAGTTTGAACGGACTTTAATTGTGGCAGAAGAAGGAGCATCGGTATCCTATCTGGAAGGTTGTACTGCCCCCATGTATGACACCAATCAACTCCATGCTGCGGTTGTAGAATTAATCGCGCTGGATAATGCTGATATCAAATATTCCACTGTCCAAAATTGGTACGCTGGCGACAAGGAAGGTAAAGGCGGGATTTATAACTTTGTTACCAAGCGGGGTCTTTGCCAAGGAGTGAATTCTAAAATCTCTTGGACTCAAGTAGAAACCGGTTCGGCAATTACTTGGAAATATCCCAGTTGTGTTTTAGTTGGTGATAACTCGATCGGCGAATTTTATTCTGTTGCTTTAACTAATAATAAACAGCAAGCCGATACTGGCACCAAGATGATTCATATCGGCAAAAATACCCGCAGTACAATTATTTCTAAAGGGATTTCTGCTGGAGAATCCAAAAATAGCTATCGGGGTTTAGTAAAAATCAATCCCAAAGCTCAAGGCGCTCGGAACTATTCCCAGTGTGATTCGATGCTAATTGGTGACAATGCCCAAGCCAATACCTTTCCCTATATTCAAGTCCAGAATAACACCGGAAAAGTAGAACATGAAGCCTCTACTTCTAAAATTGGCGAGGATCAATTATTCTTCTTTGCTCAACGGGGTATCTCCCAAGAAGATGCTATTTCCATGATGATTAGTGGTTTCTGTAAAGATGTCTTTAATCAATTACCGATGGAATTTGCTGTCGAAGCAGATAAGCTACTAAGTCTGAAACTTGAGGGTTCAGTTGGTTAATACCTAGGCATTTCTAGGTTAGGAAAAGTCACAAGTGGGAATTACCTTTGCCGATATTCAGTTAACAAGTAGTGAAGACCTATTGCTTTTGCGTAAAGGATATATTCAAAAACAAGATGTTAGATCTCTTTGGGTTAAAGCATTGGTAGATACTGGAGCTTCCATGCTGACTATTCCTAAATCAATTCAACAACAACTAGATTTACCTAAGGTTGATGAACAAAGAGTAGAACTAGGAGATGGTTCAATTATAACTGTTGACATCGTGGGACCCGTGGAAATCCGGTTTGAGAATAGGATAGCGATCGTCACGGCAGTAGTTTTGCCCACAGAGGTAGAAGTTCTTCTAGGGGCAATCCCGATGCAATCGATGGATGTTTTGGTTGACACTAGACGGGAGCGTTTAATCGTCAATCCTCAAAGTCCAGATAAAGCCAGAATATTCGTCAAAGGTACAGATAGAGTATTGTCAATCCGGCAAATACAGGAACTACAAATAATAGATGAAGAAAATTCTACAGGAGATTATCTAGAATGATTATTGAAAATAGTGAGGTAATTCTATCCGTTAAGGATTTAACTGCCAATGTGGAAGGAACACCTATTCTGAAGGGTTTGAATTTAGAAATGAAGGCTGGAGAAATTCATGCCATTATGGGACCCAATGGTTCTGGGAAAAGTACTTTTTCTAAGATATTAGCCGGGCATCCAGACTACGAAATTACTGGGGGAGAAATCCTTTTCTATGGTCAGAGTATTCTGGAAATGGAACCAGAACAACGGGCTAGAAGTGGGATATTTCTGGCATTTCAATATCCCCTAGAAATTCCCGGAGTTAGTAATCTTGATTTCCTCCGAGTGGCATACAATTCAAAACGGAAACATAGTGGATTGCCAGAGCTGGATACCTTTGATTTTGAAGACCTAGTCCATGAGAAATTAGATGTAGTAAAAATGGATGCTGCATTTCTCGATCGCAGTGTCAACGAAGGCTTTTCTGGCGGTGAGAAAAAGCGCAATGAGATACTGCAAATGGCACTCTTAGAACCAAAATTATCTATTCTTGATGAAACCGATTCGGGGCTAGATATCGATGCTTTGAAGATAGTCGCCAATGGGGTAAATCAACTAGCGAATAAAGATAACACCATGTTAGTTATTACCCACTACCAAAGATTACTAGATTACATAATTCCGGATTTTGTCCATGTCATGGAAGCAGGAAGAATTTTGACTAGTGGTGGCAAAGAACTAGCTCTAGAACTCGAAGCCCGTGGTTATGAATGGGTCAGAGAAGAAGAAGTATTGGAGGTGGCGAGATAATGACTAGTCAAACAATCACGAAACAAAGCTATTTATCCGCCTTAATTCAACAGGTGCAACAAGCTCCGATGGTGGAGCCTTGGCTAAAGGAAGCACGCGATCGAGCCTCGATCGTCCTAGAAGAATTAGTATTACCCACTAAGCGAGATGAAGCATGGCAATTTACCGATTTAGCCAATCTCTACGCCACCAACTTCACCGCCGCTCCCCATAAAACCCTAACTAGTCAGGATATCTCCCATCTAATTTTACCAGAGGCAGAAAATAGCCATTTGGTTTTTATTAATGGTTTTTATGCTCCAGACTTATCATCTAGCCAAGCCCTGCCGGAGGGGATATTTATTGGCAACCTATCGGCATTGCCTAAATCTTACTTAATCGAGAACTATCTCGGCAAACAGCAGGATAGCACCGAGGTTTTTAATGCCATCAATACTGCCGGCATTAGCGATGTAGCGATCGTCTGGGTAAATCGAAATGTTGTTGTCGAAACTCCAGTTCATCTGTTGTTTATTACTATTCCCGAAGCAACACCCACGGTGAGTCAGACGAGGGCTTTAGTGGTTCTAGAACCAGGGGCAAAGTTAACTTTAGTCGAGCAGTATGTCGCCACTGGGGAAGGCTGTCCCGATGCCCCAGCCTCTCATCCCTACTTTACCAATGGGGTGATGGAAGTTTTTGTGCAGGAAAATGCTGTTCTCACCCATACCCGTGTCCAACGAGAAACTAGCGCGGCTTTTCATATTGCTAGAAGTGCTATTTCTCAAGCTAAATCTAGTCAGTATCACTGCCATACGATTAGTCTGGGGGCAAAGATTTCTCGTCATAATTTAGATATTTTCCAAATTGGCGAAAGTACCGAAACTACCCTCAACGGTTTGACGATGATTAGTGGGGAACAACTAGCAGATAAACACAGTAATATCTGCTTAAATTACCCCAATGGCATCACCCAACAAGTCCATAAAACTATTGTTGATGACAAGGCATCTGTAGTATTTAATGGACGGGTATTTGTGGGCAAGAGAGCCCAACAAACTAGTGCCGGACAAATCAGCCGTAACTTATTACTTTCTCCGAAGGCGAGGGTGAATACCAAACCCCAGCTAGAAATTATTGCTGATAATGTCAAATGCTCCCACGGGGCAACGGTGAGCCAACTAGATGGGGATGAGATTTTCTATCTCCAAAGCCGAGGTCTAGATCAAGCTGCGGCGACTAGTTTGTTAGTGGAGGCTTTTGCTTTAGATATCGTCAATAAATTACCTGTGGCTTCTCTGCGACAGATGTTATCTCGGTGCATGGCTTGTAAAACGATGGTTATTTAATTAATTATCTAGATTTTGAGGGCTTCGACTTCGCTCAGCTCTCAAAATCTAGATAATTGCTGAGTGGTTTGTAAGTCCTCAAGTATAGGATCAATCATTACCACGAAATAAAAGATTCTCTTTGTACTATGAAGGTAATTCTTACCCAAATATAAAATCAGGGATTACTAAAATAATCACCTTTTTAGAACTATCTAAAATCAATAACTAATTAATATAATATTATGACTTTTACTCAAACTAGAAATCTTGCCGATTTAGTTCGATCGAACTTCCCTGTCCTCAACCAATCAGTGAATGGCAACCCCTTAGTTTATCTAGACAATGCTGCCACTTCCCAGAAGCCGATCGCAGTGCTGAAGGCTTTGCAAAACTACTATGAGGAAGACAATTCTAATGTCCATCGTGGGGCGCATACCCTGAGCGCAAGGGCGACCGATGCCTACGAAGGAGCTAGGGATAAGGTGGCAAAATTTATTAATGCCGCCTCCCGCGATGAAATTATCTATACTCGTAATGCCAGTGAGGCGATTAATTTGGTTGCCTATAGTTGGGGCTTGAATAATCTCCATGCTGGGGATGAAATTATTCTTTCCGTGATGGAACACCATAGTAATTTAGTTCCTTGGCAAATTGTGGCGCAGAAGACTGGGGCGGTATTGAAGTTTGTGGAATTAACTGAGGATCAATCTTTTGATTTGGAACAGTTCAAATCTTTGATTTCCTCTAATACGAAACTAGTCTCTGTGGTCTATGTTTCTAATGCCTTGGGTTGTATTAATCCAGTGCAGGAAATTACAGCGATTGCCCATAGTTACGGTGCCAAAGTGTTAATTGATGCCTGCCAAGCTGTGCCTCATTTAGTCACCGATGTACAGGCGATCGATTGTGATTGGTTAGTCGCTTCGGGGCATAAAATGTGTGCGCCGACAGGGATTGGTTTCCTCTACGGGAAAGAGGCTATTCTTAACGCCATGCCACCATTTATGGGGGGTGGAGAAATGATTGCTGATGTGTTTCTAGATCATTCTACCTACGCAGCTTTACCCCACAAATTCGAGGCAGGAACTCCAGCGATTGGGGAAGCGATCGCCCTCGGTGCAGCGGTGGATTATTTAACTGATATTGGTATGGATAAAATCCATGCCTATGAAGCGGAATTAACTCAACACTTATTTGCTGGATTAGCCACAATTCCTGAAGTAAAAATCTACGGCACCAAGCCCAATGCCCAAGGCGAAGGTCGGGCGGCTCTGGCTGCTTTTAGTGTAGATAAAATTCATTGCAGTGACATCTCAACCCTACTAGATGATGAAGGAATTGCCATTCGTTCTGGGCATCATTGTACTCAACCTTTGCATAGAATTTTAGGCTTATCTGGCACGGCTAGGGCTAGTTTGTATTTCTACAATACCCATGATGAAATTGATATTTTTGTTAAAGCTCTCAGGGAAGCGATCGATTTCTTTAATGGTATAGCTTAATATATTTTCATGTGAAATTTGTCGGGACTTTCAGTTATGCGGAAGCCCAAAAACTACAAGAACCTATATTAATTTAGTCGGGAAAGCAAGGGCTGTTCAAAAGTCGGGAATCTCAAGGGAATTTTTGATGAGAAGATTTGGGCTAGATTCCCGACTTTTCTTCTTCACCAACTCTCCCTCAACTTCAAAGCCTCCTATAGCGATCCTAAATCATTTGTAGATCTTTGAGGTTTGAGAGAGACGCACCCGAAGGGTGCGTCTCTCTCAAACCATTTAGGAATGCTATATATCTTACGGCTTAAGGCAAAAAGGATACATGGGCAAAAACTATCTTCCAACCTTCGGGAAACTTGCGCCACATTTGGCTCTGCCGGCCGTAGCGATCGACATTGTTGATCATCCGCTTAAACTCTAAAACCACAGAGGCAGTATTTTGGTCAAAGGTCACCACCTTGAGTTTGAGAATTTCCCGTTCCAAATTAACCGCTGGTCTACCTTGGCGAAATGCCCGAATTTCTTCGATGCCGTACAAATTTTCCGTTGCCCCTAGGCGAATCACCTCGGTTGAATCCCAAAATAAGCGATCCATAGTTTCTATGTCATTGCTACACAGAGCCTGCTCGTACTCCATGTAGAGGGCAGTTATTTCAGCAACTAGGGCGCGATCGTTAATTTCTGGCATGATGTCAATTCCTGTAGGCTAGTGTTACAATTCTTAAAGCCAAACTCCTAAAGCTAAGATATAGCAATCTTAATGAATTTACAAATTTTAGGAGTTATGAATGGCACAACCTCCGGTTGTGCCATTCATAACTCCTTGTAAGAATGCGATACCAGCTTTTTGATGAAACTTTTTTTGATTAAACCCAGATATAGATTTTACTCAGGTTTTACATGGTTACATCATTTCAGAATGCTTCTTCACCCCAGTCTAATAATATTCCCGATGCCCTGAAGGTTGACAGGAATGACAATCGAGGATTGATCATCGGCTTAATAGTTATCATGACATGGGTTGTGAGTACGGTATTTCTGTGTACGATCGATGTGTCCCAAACCCCAATTTATCTAGTCATCCCCGCTATGGTGTGGCAGATTTTTCTCTACACTGGTTTGTTCATCACTGCTCACGATGCCATGCACGGCGTGGTTTATCCCAAAAATAAATTTATTAATGATTTAGTAGGCAATTTTGCAGTCAAGGTCTATGCCTTATTTGATTACCAAAAACTAGTTCTCAAGCACTGGGAACACCACTACCATCCCGCTAGTCAAGAAGACCCAGACTACCACGAGGGAGAGCGGCGGAATTTCTTTGTTTGGTATGTGAAATTCATGGCGGTGCATTGGAGTTGGTGGCGAATTCTGGGCTTAAGCCTGATCTATAACCTGATCAAAACTCAGTTGGGGATTCCCAACGATAATCTCACCCTATTTTGGGTTGTGCCTTCTCTGTTGAGTTCTGTTCAGCTATTCTACTTCGGCACCTATCTCCCCCACCAAACACCGGAAGGTGGTTTCACTGATGCCCACCGCGCCACCAGCATCTATCGCCCTTTGTGGCTATCTTTCATTACCTGCTACCATTTTGGCTATCACTGGGAGCATCACGAATACCCACTTCTACCTTGGTGGCAGTTGCCCAAAGCAAGGAAAATTTCTGTATAATCCCTATTTAATACAAGATGGAAAAGACTGTGATGGATTAATTCTGTTGTAGGGGTAGCGCATTTGCGAGACTGTTGATCGATCAAACAAGAAATTTTTTTAGCAAATGCTCTACCCTCTTTATTTTGCAGGATATTTGTCGTGGTGAATCGAGGAGGGTTTGGCATTTGCGGCATCAACCCTATAAACTATGAAATCTCTAGCGCAAATGCGAAACCCCTACTAGTATGATTACCAATAATTCAAGTCAATGAACAGTGTTAGCATCAAGCAATTTCACGATCAATTCCAAGACTACATTGATCAAGTTCTTGATCAGCATCAACCCCTAAAAGTCACAGGTCATAGTGGTGCTGACTTTATTGTGATCAGTGCCGAAGATTGGGAGCAAGCTCAAGAAACTCTTTATGTATTACAAAATACTGATCTAATGAAACAGATTACCAAATCCTTTGCTACCCATGCTAATGGTGGGGGTTACCATCCTTCAACTCAGGAGATTGATGATATCCTTAGTATTTGAAGGAGACACTTAGCTAACCTATGAGTTACTTAGACAAAAAGATGTTCGACAACATAGAACTCTTTGTCGTTTGCTTAAAGAAATACTAAGAGGCGATCCTGCAAAAGGTACAGGTAAGCCCGAACCTCTCAAACATCAATTCGCTGGATTATGGTCACGCAGACTCTCTCAAAAAGATCGGTTAATTTATAAATTCGATGACCAATACATTTACATTTTTGGAATTGGGGGACACTACGATTAAATTATCGGAATTAATTTCAACACCTTAAATCTTATGTTTTTGATCGCTAACTGTAGCAAATACTTGGTTTTCTCTCTCTTACTGAGTTCTCAATTTATTTTAACTGCTGCACCTCTGAGAGCAGAAGTTTTGTCAACTAATTCAACTAATTCAAATACAGCAAAATTACCCACAAAAATCCTAGAAATGCCCAAGCTATCTCGGCGATCCTTAGATGCTAGGGAAGCTGATGAGCTGGAAAAGATTGATCAGCTTAATAATAGTGAAGAATCTAAGAAACTAAGAGAAGAGGCAGCAGACAAGGCGGGGGATATTTGTCCTAGCCAGTTGCCCAGAGCGATCGATCGCATAGTCAATCAATCCGGGCGATCGCAGTGGGGCATCTTAGTCACTAACCAGAATACCAATCAAGTTATTTATGACCTAAACCCCGATCGCTTGATGACTCCAGCTTCTAATGTCAAGCTCCTCACCTCTGCTGCGGCTCTGAATAAACTAGGGGGACAATTTCGTATCCGCACTTCTGTTTATGAGGGTTTTAGAGGTTCACCCTCTAACAATGGATTAGCCCTTAACCAAGATAATTCCCTAGTCATAGTTGGCAGAGGAGATCCCAGCTTTGACAATGCCCAACTGCAACGCCTAAGCCAACAAGTAGCTAATCAAGTAGTGAAGCAAGGGCAGCGCAATGTCAATCTTTTGGTTGGCGATGATAGCTATTTTCAAGGGGAAATGTTTCATCCCTCTTGGGCGTGGGCGGATATTCAAAGTACCGATGCTCCTCCGGTGAGTAGTTTGGTAATCAACCAAAGTTATGTCACCCTGAACCTAATTCCCCAAAAATTGTGGGAGCCATTGCGCTTAGGTTGGAGCGATGAATTTGCCTCCAATCAATGGCGAATTGCCAATAAGTCTCAGACTAGCCGAAGTGGTTCCTCCGTGGAGGTAGACTTTCGTCCTAATAGCAACATTTTGGAAGTTAGTGGCAATCTTGGTGTGAGCGCAGACCCAGAAGAAGTTTATCTGCCAGTCTTTGACCCTAGTTTGCAAGTGGTGGAAAATTTTCAAGCCGAGCTAAAAAAATTAGGGATTAATATTAATCAAACCCAAGCCAATCGGAGTCGATCGCCCATAGTTTCTGCTAATACTCCAGAAATTGCCGCCGTAGAATCTGCGCCTCTGGCAAATCTTTTAGTGCCAATGAACCGAGAGAGCGATAATTTTTATGCAGAAATGTTGTCTCGGCAGGTGGGAAAAATTGCCACGGGGGACGATCGCAACTGGGTCGCTGCGGCAGGAGAATCCTTAACTAGTTTGGGTGTGGATCCACGGGGTTATAGAATAGTAGATGGCTCTGGATTGTCACGGCAAAACCAAATCACCCCTAGGGCGATCGTCCAAACCCTCCAAGGGATGGCAAAATCTCCGGAGGCGATCAACTATCGAAATTCCCTCTCCCAAGCTGGAGAAAACGGCACTCTCCGCAGCCGATTGCGAAATATCCCCGGAGATTTCTGGGGCAAAACCGGAACTCTGCGGGGAGTGGTAGCACTCTCTGGTTATTTGGATATCCCCGGCTATGACCCTGTGGTGGTAAGTATTCTCGTGAATAATCCTCAGCAATCCACCGCCACTCTCCGGCAGGGAGCCGATGGGATTGTCACCCAAATCAGCCGATTACAAGCTTGTGCAAATTGAGATATAGCAGTTTGCGTGTGGGTGGCTGTCGCCGCCCACACGCAAACCCAAGCCTATGTAAGTATTTCAGAAAATGTCCCGAATCCCATTTATATGAAAAGTGCTGTAAGAAAGCTTAGAAATTATGTCGCAACGGATTGATAAGATTGAGCAAGAATTAGCTAAGTTAGATGGGGCGATCGACCTGATCAGTCAGCAACTTTTGGCTACCTATTCTACGTATCTAAAACTCTTGGGTAAATCAGTCCAACGGCAGCTAACTATAGCGGTTTATCAGATTTGTACTGATGTCTATCCAGAAAATTTTCTCCGATTATCTCTTACTCAAAGAGCCAACCTGCAAACTAAAGTTAAGCAAATTGCTCAGGGACTTATGACGCAACTTTCGACTCCCTTAGCAGACCTAGAAAATATTATTTCTCCCTCTACTTCTTCCGCCTTAATCCCTTTGAAAATAACTGATGTAGCCCTAGACAATGTTCAAGAAATAGAGAAAGTAGATCGGCAAGAAAAACCAGAAAAAATAGCCAAAGTTAGGCAACTAGTTAATTGGCAGCGGCAAACAGATATAGAAATAATCCAACTGCTCCAACAAGGTTCCAAGGAAGTGAACAACCTCCTCCATCAGGCTAAATTACTAGCTCAACAGTTACCGATCTTCCTGTTAGAAGCTGCTGCTAAGGTAGAATCCCTCAATACCGCCGCAGTAATTAGCAGACCCAATACTATAAATCTGTTAGTAGAGATGGGAAATAATTCCAGTGCAGAGGTTGAAAATGATTCCGAAAATAATCCTCTTATTTCTCACAGCCTCTCCCAAAATCTTCCCCCAGAGATTGCCCAGCATATTTCCTTTAAAGAATCTGCTAAGGAACCCTCAAAAGAAATTCTCCCCTTGACGGCTATTTATCTGAGATTAGGAGATTTGGAATTTAATGATCCAGAGCTAGGCAATATTAGTAATAATCTCCGGGCATTAATCACAAAACTCCATGCCCTCGATCGAGAATATCATAAACAATCAAAGCTATATCAAGTTGCCCAGGCACAAGCTGCATGGCGTTCTACTTGGACTGAAGACTAAAATTTATTTGTTGACCATCTACTTCAAGAAGCAGCTTATCACCGTAGCTTAACCCACTAATCAAGGGTGTAATAATTTCCAGAATGTCGGTTGCTTGAAAATGTTCTGGTTTAGTTTCGGGATGAGGGTAATAAATTAAACCATTAAAGATTCTAGTTGGGCTAATTAAAATTCGACAATCAAAAAATGAGAAATCTTCGGCTGGGTCATGCGGTGACCACTTAATATTTTTGAAGGTATATTTTGCTTGTTTAATTTTATATTTCAGGGGAGCGATCGCCAGATTGATCGTCCCCATAAAGTAGGCATCAAGATTCAATCCTTGCTCCCTAAAAAATGGTTTTTGCATGGCGATCGTCCCTTGAGGAAAACGGGAGCCACCAGATTTCCCCGATGCCACCTCATAACCTTTATGAACAACTCCTTTAACTTGAATCCAATCGCTCATTAAATAATCTCCAAACTATTACAGAAATTTACAGCACTTATTGAAAGTCCTATCAATGTTGGGTTTGAGAGTGGGTGGCTACAGCCACCCACTCTCAAACTGCTGTAGGCTGGGCAACAACAATTGCCGCCCCTACTCAGACCCAATCAATTATCTACCTCGATTTAAAGAGAAGTCTTTAATTAAGAGAAAAAACACTACTAACTGTAAGCAAGTTATCCCAAACTGTAAAATAGGATCCAATCTCCATCCTTGAAAGATCAAGATGATTCCTGCTATGAGCAAGAATATTGGAACTATGATCAGTTGAGCTATATAAAATCCCATAGATTCACTAGTTTGCATCCCTCTGCTTCCTGAGATTAAACTTAAGGTCATGATGAAAATTATGATTGCTAGAATCACATCAAACAAACCTAATAAACTACTACTATTTAACCCAAAATTTATCATAAGTAAATTCCTATTGAATTAGTACTTCTGCATTTACAGCAACTTGAGAGTGGGGAGTTGTCGCCACCTAATCTCAAACCTAAGAGGCTATTTATAAAGTACGATTTTCCGCCCCCGGCGGGGGCGGAAAATCGTACCTTCTAGGCACTTTATAAATGATCTCTAACTTCGATAGAGCTTTCAAAATTTATGGCATGTTTGATTTGAAAGCATAGTGCTGTAAATATTTTGCAGATTGATCGCAATCCTATCTAATCTCCCTCAGCCCTGCAACTATACAAAACTTAACCTCTGTTTATTGAAAAAGAGTTGCAGTTATTTTCCTGTCTGTGCTTAACTTTATTGAAGATAGTTCTCAATAGTGATTTTCGATCGCTGGACAGAACTATCCATGAAAACTTAGGCATGGAGAATTATGCAGACCTACGATAATCCGAATGTAAAGTATGACTGGTGGGCAGGTAATGCCCGCTTTGCTAACCTATCTGGGCTATTCATTGCTGCCCATGTTGGTCAAGCTGCCCTGACTGCTTTCTGGGCTGGAGCATTTACCCTATTTGAAATATCTCGCTTTAATCCGGCAATACCCATGGGAGAACAAGGATTAATTCTCTTACCCCATTTAGCTTCCTTGGGCTTGGGTGTGGGGGATGGCGGTCAAGTAGTAGATACCTATCCCTTCTTTGTAGTAGGAATAGTTCATCTCATCTCCTCTGCTGTCCTAGGAGCAGGAGCCTTATTCCACACCTTCAAAGCTCCCGAAAGCCTTAAAGATTCCAAAGGGCAAGCCCGTAAGTTTGATTTTAGTTGGGAAGACCCCAAGCAACTGGGATTAATCCTTGGGCATCATCTCCTCTTTTTAGGGTTAGGCGCTTTGTTACTAGTAGCAAAAGCCATGTACTTTGGCGGGCTGTATGATTCGGCAACCCAGACTGTCAGGATTGTTACTGAGCCAACTCTCAATCCTTTAGTTATCTATGGTTATCAAACTCATTTTGCCAGTGTTGACAACCTAGAAGACTTAGTGGGTGGACATATCTATGTGGGACTATTGCTCTTGGGAGGAGGGGTTTGGCATATCTTGGTGCCACCTCTGAAATGGGCAAAAAGGGTGTTGATTTTCTCTGGGGAAGCGATTCTTTCCTACTCCCTTGGAGGCATTGCCCTAGCCGGGTTTGTGGCTGCCTACTTCTGTGCCGTGAACACCATCGCCTATCCAGTAGAGTTCTATGGTCCTGTGTTAGAGGTGAAGTTAGGGATTAGTCCTTACTTTGCCGATACAGTTAACTTGCCTTTTGGGATGCATACTTCTCGTGCTTGGTTGGCAAATGCCCACTTCTTCTTGGCGTTCTTTTTTCTTCAAGGCCATCTCTGGCACGCTTTGAGGGCAATGGGCTTTAACTTCAAGCGAGTAGAGCAAGCTCTGAGTCTAGCAGAGAACTAAATTTTCTAGATATCTATAGCAAGTGCCATTCTAGTTAGGACGGAGATGTTTTTGATCGCACACTCTGCACCATCAAAAATATTCTAACCAAACTAATCAAAGCTGGGATTGCTACAAGGTCTTGATTGTTCAAAAGTTTTGAGAGTCGGAAATTTGGAAGTTTACAGATTTTGATGTGTTGGGCGGCAGGAATTAGTTCTAACTATGCTACTTACTGTCAACTTCAGAGAACTAGTCGTCTAGGGAGAAATTTCGCCTCCACATCAATTTCTGTTTTTATTGCAATTAATTAGCAATTAGCTTGAATAATTAACTAGTAGTGGAAAGCTATTAGTGTCAACTAAGGAGTAAATATGGCGAAGATAGGTTTATTTTTTGGAACGCAGACTGGTAATACCGAAACTCTGGCTGATGCAATTCAGAAAGAATTTGGTGGAGCTAATATAGTGACGCTCCATGATATTGCCCAAGCAAGTGTAGAAGATTTTAGTGCGTATGATTATCTAATACTGGGATGCCCGACTTGGAATGTGGGGGAATTGCAGAGCGACTGGGCTGGTTTCTATGATGACGATCTAGGTAATGTCAGTTTCGTGAATAAGAAAGTTGCCTATTTTGGGGCTGGAGATCAGGTGGGTTATGCAGAAAATTTTCAGGATGCGATCGGGATTCTGGAAGCAAAGATTTCTGAATTAGGGGGAACTACCGTGGGCTATTGGCCAGTGGAGGGTTATGAATTTAATGAATCCAAAGCAGTGAAAAATGGCAAGTTTGTGGGGCTAGCGATCGATGAAGATAACCAATCTGATCTCACCACTAGTCGTATCAAAGCTTGGGTTCGTCAACTAAAACGAGATTTTGGAGTATAGATTAATGCAGAAATCTCCGGGGGCAGTTTTATTAAACACTAGCCCCAGTTTTCAAGAGTTCGATCGCCCTCTGCTGCGCTATCTTTCTTGGCAAGTATCGATCGCTAAATGGGAATACCACCAAACCCCTGATGAACCGAGTGATCTAGAGGTGGCACTGGGTCTGCTCCATGATTATTTACGGCAATTGGATCAACCTGTTCACCTGATTGGTCATGGAACAAATGGTTTACTTGGTATCCTCTACGCTCGCCGCTATCCCCAATGGGTTAAATCTTTAACGTTGCTGTCGGTAGGCAGCCATCTGGGATTGGATTGGCAGTCTTTTTATTACACCCATCTGCGGCTTTTACCCTGTAGCCGCCAGACTCTCCTCACCCAAATGGTTTATAACCTATTTGGTTGTCGGGCAAAGGGCATGGCGATCGAATTGCTAGATATTCTCGATCGAGACCTCTTAAATTCTCCCTCTCCCCATAGTTTGCTACAAAACCAATTGATTCCTGCTGGAAAAACTGGAGTGCCGACGCTTTTCTGTGGAGGAGAGGATGATCTAATTATTTCACCTCGTGAATTAGCAGGATGGCAGCAATGGCTAGGAGATCTGGATCAAATTTGGCAATGTCCCGATGGGAGATATTTCTTCCAGTATTTCTATCCCCAAAAAGTTGCCCGACAAATCATTTCTTTTTGGCTGTCCTTAAGGGAGAATTCTCAGGATTTTCGGGAGATAGATCGACAAAACCCGCCAACTATTTCTGTTATCAATCGGTAAATCCTAGAACTCTTGAAAGAGAGAAATATTCCTAACCAAAATTAGCTCAACCTCCTTAGTGGTTGCTACACAAATAAGTTTTTTGCAGGGGTTCAAGGCTTTGCGCCCCTGCAAAAAAAACAGAAAGTATAAGTGTCTTTCTTTCCATGAAAAAGCAGAAGAAACTCCCTAGAAACATAATTTCTCCAACAAAAATTATCCTCATCAAAAACCTCGGAAAATCTAGATAATTCCTAGGTACTTCCTAAGAGACTATTTATAAAGTCTGATTTTTCGCCCCTGCGGGGGCGAAAAATCAGACCTTTCATCCACTTTATAAATGACCTCTAAGTCCCAAATTATTGAGAATCAGAAAAACCTTTATGCTGTTACTAGATATTTTGCTACAGGTCACTACCCCAGTTTCAGTTCCCTATACCGTAGTAGCCGGTGGTGCTGTGACTTTTGCGATCGTCTCCCTATTCAGAACTACTCGTGAAGGAATTAACTATATAAAACGGCTCCATGAAATTCCTTGCCATAGCTGTGTTTATTTTACTAACAACTACTGCCTCAAATGCACTGTGCATCCTAGCTGGGCTTTGACGGAAGAAGCGATCGCCTGTCCAGACTACGAACCAGCAGCTAAACCAATGACTCCTTGCTCTCAAACTTGCCAGAAAGATTGCCCTTGGGATTTAAGAAAGTAATTATTAAGAAAGGAATTATATATAGCAGTCCTAAATCATTTTCTAACAGTTGCCAAGTCAAACTGCTTCTGGTAAATGGTTTCACCCGCCGAAGGCGGGTGAAACCATTTAGGATAACTATAGTTGTCGCCAGTTGTCGCCACTTACAGTACTTTGCGTTCAGATGAGACACACCACAAATATTGAAAGTCCTATCAATGTTGGGTTTGAGAGTGGGCTGAGGGTCGTCGAAGACCACTCTCAAACTGCTGTAGGTTATGTTGTAGGGTGTCGATCGCAGATGATCTCCTAGGGTGAGAGGCGACTTCTCAGCCATGTATCGTCAGATTGGAGTTGATAGAGGAGGCGATCGTGCAATCGGCTAGAGCGTCCCTGCCAAAATTCGATCGCTTCCGGGACAATTCGCCAGCCGCCCCAATGTTCAGGACGAGGGATAAATTCCTGCCCAGCATACTTTTTCTCTAGGTCTAGTAAATTTTGCTCCAAGACTTGGCGATCGACAATCACCTCGCTCTGGGGAGATGCCCACGCTCCTAGCTGGGAATCCCTAGGGCGACTGTGAAAATAGGTATCAGACTCAGCCGCAGATATTTTTTCTGCCCTGCCCTCAATTCTCACCTGCCGCTCCAGTGCTACCCACCAGAATGTCAAAGCTGCCCAAGGATGTGCCTCCAGCTCTTGGGATTTGTGACTGTGATAGTTAGTGTAGAAAACAAAACCTTGGCGATCGAACCCCTTGAGCAACACCACTCGGCTAGCGGGTTTCCCTGTTAAACCCACCGTAGCTAGGGTCATGCCATTGGGGTCGGGGACTTGCGCCTTGATCGCCGTCTCAAACCAGTTGGCAAATTGAGCGATCGGGTCAGGATCAGCATCTGTTTCACTTAATTCTTGGAGATGATAATCTCTCCTCAAGTCCGCCACATCTTGATTCATAATTTTTTTCTATTGCAAGGTAGTTACTAGAATTTTATTCCCCAGCCCATTCTCGGAAAATGGGAGAAGGGGGGCAAGATCAAAGTCCCTCTCCCCCTTTAGGCTGACTTGTACACACAAGTATTGATCATCTTGTTTGATGGAGAGGATCCCCCTTTTCTTGTATGCCCGGAGGGCTTTAAGCCCCCTTAAAAAGGGGGACTTAAATTAATTCTCCCCCCTTTTTTCTAGCGCAGCGGCGCGTTAGCGCGGGGGATGGGGGGATCAAACCCTGAAACGTAGTCAGAGTGGATTTGTGTGTACACGGTAGTCCTCTTTGGGAGAGGGATTTAGGGCGAGGGTGATGATTTCTAACTAGAAGCCAGCTAAAAATTTAACTAGCTTTTGGCAGTCTGTGGGTGTATTCATCTCTGTGGTGCAAATCAGCAGGTCATGGGTGCGGCTGTCATCCCAAGTTGCCAATGCCACGCCGGGATAAATGCCGTGCTCAAGAGCTAAATTGATCACCTCTTGAGCAGGAATTGGGCAGGTGACGACAAATTCATGGAAAAATGTCCCGTTATAAGCCAAGTGATAACCCGGTAATTCTTTAATCTGGGCTGCTAGGGTGTGTGCCTGTTGCAAGCTGTTGGTGGCAATCTGTCGCAAGCCATCGGGACCAAGAAGAGCCATATACACCGCCGCCGCAGTAGCCATCAGAGATTGGTTAGTACAGACATTGCTAGTGGCTTTTTCCCGGCGGATATGTTGTTCTCTGGTTTGTAAAGTCAGGGTATACACCACTTGTCCCCTCGCGTCTTCGGTGAGGCTGACTAGGCGACCAGGAATCTGCCGGAGAAATTCGGTTTTCGCCGCCAAAATTCCCAAATGAGGTCCCCCGAAACTAGGAGGGGTTCCTAGACAATGTGCCTCCCCAGCCACAATATCTGCTCCCAGTTCTCCGGGAGTTTTCAAGACTGCAAGGGTAGTCGGATCGTTGACCACCACAATTAATAAAGCTCCTGCGGCGTGAACTTGGGCAGCGATCGCCCCCAAATCTTCCACGGTGCCAAAGAAATTAGGATACTGCACCACCACCGCCGCACAGCGATCGCTCAACTGAGATTGTAGATGGCGATCGTCTACCGCCCCGGCTGCATTCACCCCCAAAGAAGCCACCTGCACATCCAAACCCACGAGGTAGGTGCTTAATAATTCTCTATATTCGGGATGCAGACTGCCCGCCACCAGAATTTGGGCTGGTTGATCCTTGTGCAGCGATAAACGCTTGCTTTGTAATCTCAGAGCCATCAACACCGCCTCGGCTGTAGCAGAAGCCCCATCATATAAAGAAGCATTAGCCACGGGCATTCCTGTTAACCGAGCAATCCCCGTCTGAAATTCAAAAATAGCTTGCAAACTGCCTTGGGCAGCCTCTGGTTGGTAGGGAGTATAGCTAGTCAGAAACTCTCCTCGACTAACTAAAGCCCAGACGGCGGCGGGAATAAAGTGGTGATAGCACCCAGCACCGAGGAAAGCGGCTACTTGGTCTAGGGATTGGTTTTGGGCGGATAGTTCTTGGAGAATCTGCCGAACTTCTAATTCTGGCTTGCCATCGGGGAGATTAAATTTAACATTTTGCAGTTCTGGGGGAATCACCTTGAGGAGATCGGTGATCGATTCTAGCCCCAGCTCGGTTAATAATTCCTGTCGTTGCAACTCTGTGTGTGGACTGTAGCGTGCCATAAATTTAAGCTTTCCCTATTGAAGCAGTTTAATGATGAAGTTTGATTAAGCAAAAGACCCATTCTTTAGGATAAGGGATTTATCTAGGATTTTTCACAAAACTTTACTCCAGTCCCCCAAAAATATCCGGGTCTGGATTATGAACTTTTCCGGCACTATCTAATAATTCCCTCGCTCGATCGCTATCCTGAGAAATCAAATCTAACAAATCCCATTTCGACATGCCTAGACGTTGGGCATAAAAATCTACTTGGGTAAGAATCCGATCGTGGGACTGCCGCAGATACATTGCCACCACTGCCGCTGCCTGTTGATTGACCTTCCGCCCCAAGAAAAAAGCCATCGCCGTTAGCAGTTGCATTTCATAGTCCGGCAACACGGGGATAGAAATCTCTTTGTCTGTTTGATCTGGAGGAATTGCCATAGATTTCATAGAAGATGAGTAGAGAAAGTAGAGCCTTCCCAAGGTAACATAGCTGTTGGCATTAGCCTCCCAGAAAAATATTGGCAGCTAGAGATAAACCCATTCTTGTAGGTTGGGTTGACGCAAGGAAACCCAACGAGAGCAGATACCAAGTTGGGTTTCGCTTCGCTCTCCCCAACCTACGATTTCCAACAAGAATTGCTAGATACTAGTAGCTAGAGAAAGCCCCTCCAAAAAGATGATGAATGAATTGATACAACAAGTCCGGGTGATTGATCCAGTATTGGGGACAGATACGATCGCTGACCTGTTGATCTGCCAAGGGATAATTCAAGCAATTGCTGCCCCAGAGAATCCTTTAGAAATTCCCCCCAATACAACTGTTATCGATGGGCGGGGATTAATTGTTGGCGCGGGTTTAGTAGACCTATACAGTCATTCTGGAGAACCGGGGTTTGAAGAGCGAGAAACTATTGCTTCCTTGGCGGCGGCGGCTCAGGCGGGGGGATTTACGAGAATTGCTATTTTGCCAGATACTACACCCGCGATCGATAGTCCTGCTACCTTAAATCTTTTGCAAACGAAGTTAGATATCTTAAATAATCCTGCTGGCAAGGTTGTGGATAATTCAGATCACTCCGATCAGCATCTTCCTTCTAACTCTCCTAAGGCTCCCCAGTTCTATTTCTGGGGGGCATTGACCCACGGAGTCCAAGGAGAGCAGATGACCGAGATGGCGGAACTGGCAGCAGTCGGAATTGTCGGCTTTGCTGATGGACAGCCGATCGCCAATTTTTTACTAGTCCGTCGTCTTTTGGAATATCTCCAACCATTGCATAAACCCATTGCTCTGGCTCTGGGCGATCGCTCCCTTGAAAGTGGAGGCGTAGCACGGGAAGGATTAAATTCCCTCACCTTTGGGCTGGCTGGCAATCCCCACCTCAGCGAAACGACTTATCTAGCTGCCCTGCTGGAGATTATCGCCACCATCCCCACTCCCGTACACATTATGGGCATATCTACCCGTCGGGGAGTGGAATTAATTGCTGAGGCAAAAGATCGGGGACTGTCGATTACTGCCAGTACTACGTGGCTCCACCTGATCTGCCATACCCAAGACCTTGCCACCTACGATCCGGGATTGCGTCTCCAGCCGCCCTTGGGGGAACTAGAAGATCAACAGGCTTTGATCACCGGGATCAAAACTGGTGTATTAGATGCGATCGCCATCAACCACACTCCCTACACCTACGCCGAAAAAACCGTAGCTTTCAGTGATGCACCACCGGGGGCGATCGGTCTAGAATTAGCCCTGCCCCTCCTCTGGCAGCATTTGGTGGCAACCGAAAAATTAACTCCTCTGCAACTCTGGCAGAGCCTGAGTACTAAGCCTGCTCAGTGTTTACACCAAAGCCTATCCCCCATCACCCCCAACCAACCTGCCGAATTGATGCTCTTTGATCCCCAAAAAATCTGGCAGTGCAACTCTCAGAATTTGAGATCGATCGCCACGAATACCTCTTGGCTAGGCAAGGAAATCAAGGGTCGAGTGACGAAAATTTGGCATTCCTAGACTTGGTGTACTATCCCCTAAAATCAAGGATTTACGTTAAGCTAGAAAGGTGAGTCCGGGTAATAGTTCAGGCGTTTTGTTTCTAGACCTGTCTCGGACGGGTAATACCTAGAAAGGGGGAATACTCCATGCTCAGAATCATTACTGACCAGGCTGAAGCCGAAACAGAATTGCAACGTATTTGCGATCGCACCCACGATGATCAGGTGGTGCATAAAGAGGCAACAGTCCGGGAAATTCTCCAAGCGGTGAAACGTCAAGGAGATAAAGCTCTGCTGCACTACACCGAGGAATTTGATGCCCGAACCCTCACCGCCGATCAGTTACGGGTCAAGGGAGCAGAACTAGATGCAGCCTATCAGCAAGTTTCTCAGGAACTCCTCAGTGCCATCCAGTTGGCAGCCCGGAATATCGAAGCATTCCATCGTCAGCGCCTGCCCAAGTCTTGGGTGCATTTTGGGGAAGATGAAGTAGTCCTTGGTAAGCGCTACACCCCTGTTGATCGAGCTGGCATTTACGTCCCCGGAGGCAGGGCTTGTTACCCCAGTACAGTATTAATGAATGCCATCCCCGCCAAGGTAGCTGGAGTTCCCCGTCTAGTCATGGTGACACCACCGGGAGTAGATCAGCACCTCAATGCTGCCGTATTGGTGGCAGCTCAGGAAGCAGGAGTGGCAGAAATCTATCGAGTTGGGGGGGCGCAGGCGATCGCCGCCCTAGCCCACGGCACAGATACTATTCCTAAGGTCGATGTCATTACCGGACCGGGAAATATCTACGTCACCCTCGCCAAGAAATTAGTCTATGGAACCGTGGGGATTGATTCCCTAGCTGGTCCTTCGGAGGTATTGATCATTGCTGATCAGGATGCTAATCCTAGTCATGTGGCCACGGATCTTTTAGCCCAAGCGGAGCATGATCCGATGGCAGCGGCAGTTTTAATTACTACCAACGCTAAGTTAGCCATCGCTGTCCAAGAAGAAGTCCAACGGCAATTGCTAGACCATCCCCGGAGATTGCTCACCGAAAAAGCGATCGCCCACTACGGGTTAATTATTATCGTCGATTCCCTAGAGCAGGCTGCCCACCTCAGCAATCAGTTTGCCCCTGAGCATCTAGAGCTAGAAGTAGCTGAACCTTGGGATCTGTTAGAAAAAGTTCGTCACGCCGGAGCGATCTTCCTTGGCTACGCTACTCCCGAAGCCGTGGGAGACTATGTTGCTGGTCCCAACCACACCCTGCCTACCTCTGGAGCGGCTCGTTACGCCTCGGCTCTGGGGGTGGAAACCTTCATGAAGCATTCTAGTTTGATCCAATACTCCCCCCAAGCCCTGCAAAAAGTTGCCGGAGCCATCCAAGCCCTAACTCAAGCCGAGGGCTTACCTTCCCACGGCGAATCTGTGCGATCGCGGGCGAAGGGAGTCCGAGAATAGGTTAACATTGTCCTGCCTGAGTAGCGAAGTTAGGTCTTAGCATCAGAATACAGGGAAGATGCGTTACGGCTGTCGCCTAACACATCCTACTGGATAGACACATCTAATTTGGTGCATTAGAAAAATGGGTGAAATCCATTTGATTAGGCATTCAGTCGAAATTCTATTTCACAATTTTAGTCGTGTTTATCCACTACATTGAAGATATGAAATGGTTTCTAGGGTAGGGGCGCAAGGCTTTCATTGGTGGCAACTTAACGTCAAAGGTAGTGTCAGCCTACTGTTTGATGCTTAGTCCTCGATCCCCCCTAGCCCCCCTTCAAAAGGGGGGGACAAGAAATAGTTCAAAGTCCCCCTTTTTAAGGGGGATTTAGGGGGATCGAGGACTAGATGAAAGCGATGTCCTTCAAGGCTTTCAGCCTTAAGTTGACACCAATG
>CALRPI020000047.1:0-39646 GCA_943370025.1 Phormidium lacuna HE10JO
TAGTCCTCGATCCCCCCTAGCCCCCCTTCAAAAGGGGGGGACAAGAAATAGTTCAAAGTCCCCCTTTTTAAGGGGGATTTAGGGGGATCGAGGACTAGATGAAAGCGATGTCCTTCAAGGCTTTCAGCCTTAAGTTGACACCAATGAAGACTTTGCGCCCTTTATTCTTTTACAGCACTTTGCGTTCAAATGAGACATACTGCAAATATTGAAAGTCCTATCAATGTTGGGTTTAAGAGTGGGCTGAGCGGAGTCGAAGCCCACTCTCAAACTGCTGTAATTTCTACGCCATTGATTATCCTGTTTTTAAGGTAAGGCCAACTGAAGGATTTTTCTGAGATCGATCGCTTCATGGGGATAACTCGGTACATCGATCGCTAAAATTCCCCGCCGTAGAGACTCGTTAATATAGGGGCTAGAGATGACTTGCCAATCTTGAATAGCCTCAGGAATAGATTGATTAATCCCCAGTTCAGGATTGTAGGTCATGGTTAATACTTCTCCTTTGAGGTTGCGATAACTTAATTTTCCCGATCGCTCCCAGAGGGTATCTTCGATCGCTGTTTGATTTAAGGCATTAGTTAAATCTTCCCAAGTCGGATATTCCCTCAGGGAGGCAACTTCCGTAATCCAAGCGGTGTTTTTGCCCTGGACAGCCCAAATTTGATAATTATTGGTTGAGGTGATTAGATTCGGCGCATGATCGCCCCAGCCACGAGCCACTAGCCATACTCCTTCGATCGACCAAATGTACCAATCGCCAAAACGTCTTGGCTGTGGGGCTGAAGCTGGCAAAACCAAATGAGATGCTGCTGGTACTTTTGCCTGAAGATCTGCCTCGTTTAACCGTAATTGATAGATTACCGTGCCTTGGGATTGTAAGTATTGATCTCCCGGTGAGGCTCCCGTCGCCAGTGGACTATGTAAGGTTCCCCCTAGGGTAATCACCGTATTTTCTCCAGTTCCCCCCTTTTGTTGACGTAGCCAATCTGAAGGAGTCAAAGGGGCTTCGGGGGATTGATCGAACGAAAACGGAGAGAATGGCAAACTCACGTCCTTTACTACCAATGGACGGATGACTAATTTATGGGTGGCATACTGAGCATTTATCGTGCCTTGGGTTTGGTAGCTACGCTTAGGGATGAGAAGAGTTCCCAAACTATATTCTGGAGTGACATAGAAGATCTCGCCGAATTGTTGAGCTTGGTGATAGCTATAGTAGGCGGGATGGGTTGCTAGAAGTGTGAAGGGAAGAGCAACTTCCTTTAGCGCCAATTTTGCCAAAGCCGCCGGGGGACGATAGCTGCTCAAGGCAGGAATCAGAGCCACCCTAGCGTAATTATTCGATATTTCCGGGGCATTCACCCCGCCCCACCACAACCAAGCGATCGCACTCAACCCACTGCCATCCCCCGTACCGCGATCGTAGCCCCGGCTTTCTGCCCCGCCCATAGTTCCCCAACTGTAGCGCAGTGCCATATTAGCCGCCAACCAGTCTAAACCAGCCTTGGCGAGGGTTTTGAGTTCTGGGGTTTTGGCAAAATCGTAGAGGTTGAGGAGTCCGGCGATCGAGTAGCCGGTGTAGGTAGAGGAATTAAATTCCCCCTGCCCAATGGTGAGAAATTTACTAATCTCTGCTCGCAACCATGCTTCATTGGTGGCAGCTACTGCCGGATAGGGACTCGGCCAACCACTGCCATCCAGCAATGCCAAGCCGGAAACTCTCTGCATAAACATATGATTTTCTGTGCCTTGATCCAGCCAACTCAAAACTTGGGGCGGTGACACCATGCGTTGATAAATCTGCTGTAGCTGGGCGGGTAGGCGATCACGGAAACGGAAAAATAGCCGGACATCAAAAATGCTCCGAAAATGGTACAAGCTAGGCTGCTGTTGGTTTAGCTTCTCTACCAGTTGCCATAATTTCTCAGCCTCTTGCTGACTAGTTTCTAGACTCAAACGAGCAAGGATCACTGGCAGGAGATATTTATGGGGGTCACTAATCTGGTTGCGTTGCTGCCATTGGTCTAGTTCTTCGAGGTTGATCTTTGCTAACTGGCTGAGGAGATGGTGGCGGCGTTGGTCAAAGGCGATCGATTCTTGGTCTGATTGAGTAGGGGTGATCCCCCCTAGCTCCCCTAACTCTTTCAGAGTGGCTACGCCAACAAAAGGGGGGGATAAGAGAAAACTTGATGCTTGAGGAGGTGTGAGAGAGGCGGGCGATCGCAATCCTTGGTTGGTAAAGGTAATGAGGAGAGTGGTGATCGCTACCATCATGGCTCTGAGGGCGATCGCTAACCATTGTTTCTGTTTCATGTTTTTAGAAAAAATTCCTTCCCAAAATCACAGTGCTCTCAAAAGTCGGGAATCTAACCAAAATCTCTTCGTCAACTCCAAAATCTCCGCCAGATTCCCGACTTTTCCTCCTCAAATCTCCCTATCACCACCAGACCCTCGTGGTTCCCTATTTCGTGGCGACTAAGACCCCCATCAAACCAAAGGCGATCGGGTAATGCACCACCTCAGAAAATCCTGCCGCCTTGGCGAGTTTGATCTGTTGGAGGCGATCGGGAAACCTTTCTAAACTCGGCATCAGGTAGGCATACTCTGCCGTGAAATTAAATCGCTCCGCCATCGGTACTACAACATTACCCAAATACCATTGCTGAAAAGAATTGACTAATTCACTACTGGGCTTATGAAAATCTAGAATCGCTACCTTGGCTTCGGGTTTGAGTACGCGGTGCAACTCTCGCAAGGCTTGGGGAATATCCACCACATTCCGCAGACCATAGCCCATCGTCGCCGCATCAAAATAGTTATCTCTGAAGGGCAGGTCTAGAGCATCCCCTTCTAGCCAATTAATTGTCAAATCGATCGGCGTGGATGCTTCCGCCACCTGTAGCTGTTGGGCAGAAAAATCCAATCCATAAATTTTGCCCCTACTGCCAACTTGCTTTGCCAGAAGTTTGGCCAGATCACCACTGCCACAACAAACATCAAGACAGGTATCTCCTTTGCCCGCTTCACTCCATTTCACCGCCATCAGTTTCCAGACCCGATGTTGCCCAAAACTGAGCCAGTCGTTTAACTGGTTATAAACTGGGGCGATGCGATCGAATAGTTCCCGAACTTCTGTTGATCTTGGTTGATGAGATGATTGATTAGATGGCATGGGACTAAGCTAACTTGGCACTGGTGAGGGCTAAACCCACTTGCTGGGCTGAAAGATGAATTAATTTAACTTCATCTTCCGAGAGTTTGCAGGGCTGGAGCCACTGGAGGGAGAGAATCGCCAAGACTTGACTGCGGTAGAGAACAGGCACAACTAGATGGGTTTTCAGCCCTGCTGCCCGATAGCGATCGGCATCGGCAATTGCTTCAGCGTTGGCACTATCCACCCATACCTGTAACTTGCGGGTAGCGATCGCTCCGGCTGCCAGACTATCATCCTCTAGGTTGACCATTTCTTGACTGCCAAACCTGCCAAAAACCGCCCCGATTTTTTCCCCTTCTACTACCTGCAAAATACAACAATCACAGGTAAAACTATGGGCAAAGGCTGTGGCGATCTGGGTTAATATACCTTGGGTTTCTTGAGATTCTTGGACTGATTGGACGATCGTTTGCAGTAGTTCTGTTTGTGCCTGAGCGCGGCTCAATTCTCCGGTTTTATTTTTAATCAGTTCATAGCTATCTGCAGCTCTCTGGACGACATTTTTTAGCTCGTTAGGATCCCAAGGCTTGGTGATGTACTTATAAACCTGTCCAGAATTAATCGCATCTACTAAGTCTTCCACATCCGTAAACCCCGTAAGAATAATCCTGACTGTATCAGGAAACTCTGGCACAGTTTTACTCAAAAATTCTGTCCCTTTCATTTCGGGCATTCTCTGATCAGAAATAATCACTGCCACCTCTCCCTCAGCCTGCAACACTTCCAAGGCATTAATCCCACTATCGGCTTTGAGAACATTAAAATCGCGGCGAAAAGTCCGATAGAGCAAATCGAGATTATCTGGCTCATCATCTACCACCAGCATCTTGGGTTTTTTAGGTTTTTCTAGGCTCATGAGTTGACGAGTGATAGTATCAAGATCAGGAATATTATTCATAAAACTAAGTCAAGCCCCATACTTTAGCTAAATTTATCCTGCCATTATGACAGAACCTATCTCCAATAACTCTGATTCTAACCCGTCATCCAGCAAAATAAATAGTGAAATAACTGGTGAAATGAATATAAGTGCAGAGCAGCTCCTGATCTTACTGCGCCAAAAGCAAGAAAACTGGATTAGTTGGGGTAGTGCTTGTCAGCAACTCCAAAAAGTTGGTTATACTGCCCAAGCAATTTTTGAAGCAACAGGATTTGAGCCAATTCAACAAAATCAAATCATTGTCGCAACTCAAGTTTATGCCAGCATCGTCAGTGCTGGGGCAGGAGCAACGGTGATCGATCGCTTCCAACGCACCGGCAGTGACATTCTCTACGAATTGCGGATTTTAACTCAGCAAGAAAGATTAATTGCGGCTGAGTTTATTGTAGCTAGAGGATTAGATTCCACCGCTGCCAATGAGGTGGCTAAAGCCATGAAGGATTTTTCTCGCCTCGGCAAATTACCAGAGGGCTTTAGCCGCAGTGCCGGAGATATGGTGGCTTATCAATACTGGAAATTAGCCAAACAACAGACTAATCTCCAAGAGCGATCGCGCCTAGTCGTCCGGGGGTTGATGTTTGCCGAAACCCAGAGTGCCAGAGAAAAAGTAGAACAAATTCTCACTGGGGTAGATGCTAGTGCCTCAGCTAAAGCCCCGATCTTACCTATCCACCGCCTCGAAGCTGAGGAAGAACTACCCCGCCTAGTTCCTTTGGCTGGTTCCCTGATTGGTGCCAATCGCCTGAATCTAGAAACTTGGCAGCAGATTCCATCCATTCCTACCCAAGGAATTTTTGGCGTGAGTCAACTAACCACCAGTCAAGCAGTGGTCGCTCTCCCCGGCTGGTCTACCCTCCGCAAAGCTGTGGATCCGGTGGCAATCATGACCGAGCGAGATCTACCGAATGGCAAGCAAGAAACTGTATTGCTGGTGATCGATCGAGCCGTCCAAGAATGGAATATTCATAGCCACTTCTTATTTCTTGAAGGTCAAGAAATCCTCATGGGCTGGTTTGGTGCGCCACCAACCCAACCTATCCTAGGGCAGTTAATTCTGGTATTGCGTCCTAAATATATGCTCGAACGTGCCGCTGAAGTAGATTCATGGGATCTAGAAGACTAAGGAATAGAATTATAGTGGGCATTGCCCACCATCTAGATTTTGAACCAGCAATTCTGCCATCTAAATTATTTCATTAATCTACTTACAGCACTTTGCGTTCAAATGAGACACACCACAAATATTGAAAGTCTTATCAATGTTTGGCTTTAGAGTGGATGGCTGTAGCCACCCACTCTAAAACTGCTGTTAGAACATCTCTTCTGAAGGCTGATCCTGCATCAGTTCTTCCGGGGAGACATCAGAATCAGGGGCGATATTCTCAATCAACTCATCTTCACTGGATTGTCCATCTTCCCCAATCCGCATTTTTCGGCGCTGCTCGATGAAATTTTTCATGGCGGTGCGCCGGTTTTCCAGAAACCGATTCCAAAATCCCGGTAAGAAAGCATCCATGGTCTTTGCCAAAGACCAAGTTTCTAGGTTCATCATTTTGTAGCGCATTTCATGGGACTGTTCAATTTTCTCCAAAAGCTCTCTAGCCTCATCACTCACAGGAGTATTGAATTCATCAAAGTTATGATCTTGGGAAGGGGGAACATCTTTCTCAGCCATAGGAGAGTCTTAGGATTGGAAAAATTGATAGCAGTATTTAGCAGCAATATTTAGAAGAAGATGAGCTAAGCCCCAGCAAGTATCTGTTGATGCTTGAGCAATTGAGCTAATTAAAGCTAATTAATTTAACTAGACTTCTTGTGTAAATACTTTTTTAGGACTTACTTACTGTGAACTAATTATCTAGGATTCTGGAGTTTTTTGTGGGCTGAGCATTGTCAAAGTCTGCAAAAAACTCTAAGAGGTCATTTATAAAGTGGCTAGAAGGTCTGATTTTCCGACCCCGCTGGGGGTGGAAAATCAGACTTTATAAATAACCTCTAAGCACGTAAGTTCTGCTATGAATACTTTTTTTAAGGACACGAATTATCGTTTGGTTTTACCAAAAAGTAATTCAGACAAGAGACCAATGATTCACCCTGAAAGACTGATAAATTTTTAGGACTTACACACTACTAACGAATCATCTACAGCACTTTGCGTTCAAATGAGACACACCACAAATATTGCAAGTCCTATCAATGTTTGGTCTGAGAGTGGGTGGCTACAACCACCCACTCTCAGACTGCTGTGAGTTTGCGCCCGCAGAAACGTCCGAAAGAGTAAGTCCTGTTTTAATCTATAGCGATCGGACTTGGGCGGGAGAACCTTCATACAACAGGTATTCTCCAGTATGACCTGCTTTTTGATGGCTATAAATAGAGGGTAGTGATAACAACTAATAAATTGAGGAAAGGCGTTTGGGGTGTAAAATCTCCGAAGGGATCGATTACCCAAGCGTAATACTCAAGATTAATATAGCAGTTTGCGAGTAGGTGGCTGCACTTCAACTATTTAGAGGATAGCTGAGAAATGTCTGGCGGTTAAAACTGCGACTACAAGAAAAAGTCCTAGGCTTGATGGTTTGACTGAGCTTCGCCGATTTATCCGGCACAGTACATCTGTCGCGGACTAAGAAAAATCTGGGACTTTCTGCAACCTAGGTCGGCAGGTTTTGCCCCTGTAGCTATGATCGCCAAAATCTCTAGCAACCTGAACAATTAGTTTGCATTATCGTCATTATGTTGGCTGGCTACTACACTAGAAAAAGAATACCTATCGAAATCAATACCACCATCGGGAGTAATGCTGAATTGTCCTAATGTTCGTTGTCAGGCGGTTAATCACTTGGATGATAAATTTTGCCAAGTCTGTGGTACACCCTTAGTGAAACGCTATCTTTGGATGCTGGGGGTGACGATGGCGGTGCAACGGATTGGGGAGACGATCGCCGATCGCTACCTTGTGGTGCAGCCTCGATTATTACTAGACACCCAACCCGCCACCCCTCCAGAAACTCCAGAAGATTTCCCCCCAGAAATTGCCCACTACTTGCGGCTGTTTCATCAACGACTCCATGTTCCCCAAGTTTATGGTATGGTCCTGGATACTCAACCTATATGGCTATTGGAGGGGGCAGCCATGATTGGTGAGAGCCTTGCCCCGGAGCTAAGTACCATGTGGTCAGAAGCTACTCCCCTGCGGCAACTATCTTGGCTGAGGCAAATGGCTATTCTCTGGGAACCTCTGCATCAGCAAAAAGTCAGCGTCAGCCTGCTTAATCCAGAGTTAGTCCGGGTGAATGGCTCTTTAGTCAAATTGCTAGAACTCCGTACTAATGATCGAGTCCTTGGCTTATCAGATTTGGGGCAGCACTGGCTGACTCTAGTCCAGCCCCAGAGTTTGATGGCTGGGTTTCTAGAGGAACTGGGGACTCAGCTAATTACCGGAGCGATCGCCGATGCTCCTAGCTTGTTGGCTACCATCGATGGAGGAATTCAGCAATGTCGTGATTCTGTGCGCCATCAATACCAAGTCCTTACCGCCACGGATAAGGGCCCAACCCGTGAAGGAAATGAAGATGCTTGCTATCCAGCACCGGGGAAAGTCCGGTCTGTGCAGGAAGGTTTGCTGGCGATCGTCTGTGATGGCATTGGTGGCCATGAGGGAGGCGAAGTGGCTTCGGGGCTGGCGATCGCCACAGTCCGGGAGCAGGTAGAACAGTTCAAGTTACCAGCTAACTACCCAGCCCAAGAAATAGAGCAAAAATTAGAGGCGGCGATACAAGTGGCTAATGACATGATTAGCGATCGCAATGACCGAGAGCAGCGGCAGAGTCGGCAGCGGATGGGGACAACTCTGGTCATGGCGTGGAGCCGAGCCTATGAATTTTATCTGAGCCACGTGGGGGATAGCCGGGCTTACTGGATTACCCCCACGGGCTGCTACCAAATCACCCTAGACGATGATATTGCTTCTAGGGAAGTATCCCTAGGCTATGCCTTGTATCGAGAGACCTTGAAGTATCCTTCCTCTGGTTCTTTGGTGCAGGCTTTGGGCATGACTGCTTCAAGTAATTTATATCCCACAGTGCAGCGCTTTATCCCCGATGAGTCGGGCATATTTTTGTTATGTTCCGATGGCTTGAGTGATTACGATCGCGTAGAGCAAAACTGGGAGAATATTATTTTACCTGTCCTCCGGGGCAAGAGCGATCTGCCGCAAACAGTGGCTAATCTGATTAATCTTGCCAATACTCAAAATGGTCATGACAATGTAACGGTTGCCCTAGTTTATTGCCAAGTTACTCCTGCTCCCCTGCCAGCCCCGTTGGTATTCCAGAAAATAACGGCTCCTGTGATGGAAGCTCCTCAGACGACTAATACTGGGGCAACCCCAAGCTCGCCGACAGCCCTCCCTCCCCTAAAAATTCAAAAAACCGTAGAGCTACCCCAACAGCGAAATATTCCCTACGCTTTGGGCTTGGTGACAATTATGCTGGCAGGAGGGTTGGGAGTTTGGGCAGCGATCCAATTGGGGATGATCAAATCATTTTCTGCTCCCACAATTTCTCCAGCGATTTCTCCGGGAGTCCCGATCGCCTCCACCTTATCACCAAAACCAACCGCAATGCCCTCGGCAATGATGCCGAAAAGTCCAACTCCCCCTCCCAGCTTACCCCCCCAGCTAAGCGTACAGCCCGGTGATCGCCTAAAATTAAGCAGCCCGCTCCTGCTGCCCCTAACTAAAGCCCCTAACCAAAGGGTAGAACTACCAATTAATACAATTCTTCAAGTAGTCAAACAAACAGCTGCTCCTAACCAAGAAAAACTGCTGGAGCTAACGGTGTGTCTGCTGCCTAGTCCTAATCCGAATATTTCTCTAACAGAAAATGTAACTATCCCCACCCAATCTTTGGCTAGTGTAGTTGATCCTGCATACCCAAAATTGCCTACCACCGCGATCGGCAAATGTGGAACAAACTAGTTTTATCCATTAGTTTGAGAGTGGGGAACTATCGCCACTCTCAAACCCAACATTAACCCCAAATTATAGGACTTATGCCATTTAGAGGTTGTTGTGGGCTGATACCAAATTAAAAAAATGGTGAAACCATTTTTTTAATTTGGTATCAGCTTGAGAGTGGGCTTCGACTCCGCTCAGCCCACTCTCGAGCCCAACATTGATAGGAATTTCAACATTTGTAGCGTGTCTCATTTGAACGCAAATAGCAAAGCTATTTACTTTTGACCGTTCCAATCCTTACCCAATTGAATAGTCACGTCGTAGCGGAAACCTCCAGAGCTATCGACCAAAACTTCCCCCAAACCTAGGTTAGTCTGGACTAATTGGGCGCCCTCTTCGTAGCCCCCCTGAGCCAATATCCGAGTAGTTGCCAAGGGTTCGCTCCAAGGTTCATCAATGGTGACCCGATAGCCGATCGCACTTAGCTTGCGGGCTAACGCCCTTACCGCCGCTGGATTCTTGGTACTATCTCGAAGGGAAATACTGATATCGCCGGGATTCAGAACTAATCCCCGACTAACTCCTAAGTCAAAATGCTTAGCCATAATATTCTGGATCTGTTCCTGGTTAGGCAGCCAGTAACTAACTCCTTTGCGGCCATCACCATTGAACTGCCCCGGCAGCAGCAACATTTCCACCTTAGAGCGATCGATCTTCACCCCAAAGCCTCCTAAAGCGACAAACTCCTCCACACTCAGATTAGTATCAATATTTTCTTGAATAACTGAGATAATCTGGGGAACCCTTGCCAAAGTCATGGGGTTGAGAGTTTGCTCCATCAACGCCCGAATCATCATCTGTTGTCGTTGAACCCTGCCGATATCCCCGTCCTCATCGTAGCGAAACCGGAGAAACTGAAGGGCTTGATTACCATTTAGGTGTTGCTTTCCTTGCTTGAGGTCAATATAAAGTTTCTGGCTATCATCTTGATAGCGCATATTTTTAGGCACATAGATAGTTACACCTCCTAGGGCATCAAGGAGCTTCTCAATCCCTTGGACATTTACCCGCAAATAGCGATCGATCGGCACTCCCCCCAACAGATTGCTAATTGCCTTGGCAGAACCCGCTGCTCCTCCTACATCATTTGCTTCATTAATTTTCGTTTCTCCTCTTCCTTCTACCAAGGTTTTCGTATCCCTAGGCACTGACAAGAGAGCTACCCGCTTACTTTGGGGATCAAATCTCAACAGGAAAATCGTATCGGTCAGACCCTTAAAGGAGTTGACTAATTCCTGAGCTTTGCCAATCTTTGTCGGAGCACCTAGATCAGCATCAGTAACTTTTAATCCCAATACTAGAATATTTACCGGGCGAGTTAATTCTGGCAAATTGAACGTACTCCGGGCAATACTATTCCCCTCAAATACAGCCTGCTCCTCTGGAGTTAGTTGCACCTGCTGTAGAGGCGTAGTGGAAAGGGATACCGCCAGCAATCCTCCTGCCGCTGCCGAAAACAAAGATACCCCAATAAATAGTAACCATAACCATAGCCAATTACCCCGACGCTTTTTGACTTTCCTCTTGGTAGTAGGATGAGGAGGGGATGGGTTATTTTTGCTGCGAACTTTTCTCGTAGGCACAGATTTATACTCTCACACCAAATATTTTACATACGCTTAGGATAAATGCTTACGAACAACACCCTCAGCTATTTTACTCATGCCCGGCAATCTAGGTAATTTACCTTGATAAATCCGCACCATTAGCCATATACTGACCCCAAAGTAGCTGGAAGTCAGCAGACCATTGATCAATAATAAACGCAATGTCCACAATTGAGACACATCCCATTGCCAAACAAGGAGGCTATAGCTTAACAGCCAACTCAAAGCCAAGGTGACAGACAGGCGACTGGCAATCTGTTGTTCCCGACTCCCTTGGCGGCGATAAAGAGTCCATAGGGCTGGGAAAAAGCCGATAACAGGAATTAAGTAAACAAATAATTGGAGTTGTTTTTCTGTAGTTTCCCAAGATTCTGGAGGTTGGTTGGGGTTCATGGTGAAAGGGATACATTCCCGTGATTTGAATTGTGACGAATCCAGTCATTACTGATAATGTTCATGATATCTCAATCCTTATATGGGTAGAATATGCAAATGACTACTACAGAGATCAGGATAGAAAATATCAAAACAGAGAAAATTACCCTCGATGTGGGGGGGATGAAGTGTGGCGGTTGTGTAGGAGCTGTGGAGCGGCAGTTAAGTCAGTATCCGGGAGTATTATCTGCCTGTGTCAATCTGGTTACCCAGGTGGCAGTGTGTGAAGCTGCAACTGGGACGATCGATCCTGCGGCACTAGCTGCCCAGCTTACCCAAGCGGGTTTTCCGAGTCAAGCCCGATCGCAGCATCTCCTCCATTCTGGTCTAGATAGTCAAGAGGCACAGGAGAAACAAAAAGCCCAAACTCGTCAGCAAATTCAACAACTAGTTACAGCCCTCTTACTATTAGTTTTCTCTAGTTTTGGTCACTGGCTTACCCATAGTCAGATGGATAATATTTGGTTCCATTGGAGTCTGGCAACTTTTAGTATTGTCCTGCCGGGGCGATCGCTACTCCTCTCCGGCTTGGTTGCTCTGTTCCGGGGTATTCCCACCATGAATACCCTCGTGGCATTGGGAACACTTTCTGCCTACACTGCCAGTTGTTTGGCTCTATTTTTACCTCAGTTAGGCTGGGAGTGCTACTTTGATGAACCAGTGATGCTTTTGGGGTTTATTCTTCTCGGCAGAACCCTAGAGGCTCAGGCACGCAACAGAGCTACGGCGGCCTACACAGCACTTAGTCAACAACAACCCCAAATTGCCCGTTTGATCCCGCCGCCAGTTGTCTCAAGTAATGGCAGTACCCCAAGTCATGGGGGACAGCCTCAAGGGATGGAAATTCCTGTCCATCAAGTCCGGGTGGGGGAATGGCTGCAAGTTTTGCCGGGAGAGAAGATTCCGGTGGATGGTGTGGTGGGGGGAGGTTTATCTTTGGTGGATGAATCCATGATCACTGGGGAACCCCTGCCAGTAGAAAAGCAGTTAGACTCTTTGGTTTTAGCGGGGACGCTAAATCAATCGGGGGTTTTGGTGATGCAAGCCCAGCGAACTGGGGAAGATACGACCTTGGCACAGATTGTGGCGATGGTGGAAGCTGCCCAAACTCGGAAAGCTCCGGTGCAGCAGTTGGCAGATACGGTAGCTGGTTATTTTACCTACGGAGTGATGATTCTAGCTGCGGGGACTTTTGGATTTTGGTATTTTTTCGGCACTAAAATTTGGGATATTGCCCTTGTGATGTCTCACCCTCTGGTGATGGGTTCCCATTACCATCATCTGTCAACAATTACCCCGATTGCCCTGAGTGGCAAATTGGCGATCGCTGTCCTCGTAGTTGCCTGTCCTTGCGCCCTTGGTTTGGCAACTCCCACAGCTCTGTTAGTCGGGACAAGTATGGGAGCAGAGAGGGGTTTACTGATCCGGGGTGGAGATGTATTGGAACAGGTTAATGGTCTAGATACGATCATCTTTGATAAAACCGGAACCCTGACTAGTGGCAAACCTAGAGTTAGTGATTGTATAGTTTTGGGGGATCAAGTTGAGAATCAATTTAGGAATCAGCATGGAGATGAAGATTTAGGGGAACAGAAGGCTAAACTATTACAAATAGCCGCTAGTTTAGAAGCAACTACTTGTCATCCCCTAGCTGAGGCGATAAAACAAGCCGCCCAAGATTTGCCACTGCTATTAGTAACCGATAGCTACACAGAAGCGGGGCTAGGCATCTCTGGGTTAGTAGATAATTCCCTAGATGATCAAGGGCATAGTCAAATAGTCTATTTGGGAAATCTGCCGTGGCTAGAAAAATCGCAGATTGCTGTACCTGCCGAGGCGATCGCCACCGCCCAGCAGTTGGCGAACCAAGGAAAAACTGTGGTCTATATTGCTATGGCTGGTCAGCTAATCGGGCTAATTGCCGTTAAAGATCCTCTGCGAGAAGATGCCCTAACCACCATCAAAAAATTGACCGCAATGGGATTGAAAACTATGATCTACACGGGAGATCAACTAGGCACAGCGATCGCAATTGGTGCAGAACTAGGGATTGCCCCAAAAAATATTCAAGCTGGTCTCTTACCTCAAGAAAAGGCGGGAGCGATCGGCAAACTCCAAGCCCAAGGCTATAAAGTTGCCATGGTGGGAGATGGGATCAATGATGCTGCGGCCCTAGCCCAAGCCGAGGTAGGAATTGCCCTCCAAGGAGGAACAGAAGTGGCAGTGGAGACGGCGGGCTTAGTGTTAATTCATAATCGTCTTACGGACGTAGCTCAAGCCATTTACTTATCCCGTGCCACCTTCCAGAAAATTCGTCAGAACTTATTTTGGGCTTTTGCCTACAATACCCTAGCCATTCCCTTGGCTGCGGGATTTCTCCTTCCTTGGGGCATAAGTCTCAATCCTTCAGCCGCTGGAGCTTTAATGGCTTTTAGTTCCCTCAGTGTAGTTACCAATTCTCTATTACTACGCCGAAATCAGTGGTTATGATATGATCAAGCAAACGCTTATTCACGGGTAGTCTAGAAAGCATGGTGTTGGGGTAGCGTTGCTCCCCAAGTCCTATCTAGCAAGCAATTACTTGGCTGCACTACCTATTTCGGGTCGATTTATAGCTGTCACCAAGCAGATTATATTGTGTTCACCTTCGTTGAGCGAAGGCTAACAAAACCAAAACCATCCTAACCCCTTGGCGATTGCTATACTGACTATTTAATCTTTTACTCTCCATCTTTTACTCTCCATGGCGGCAAAATCAAATCAAAAACACATACTGGTGGTGGAAGACGATCGAGGGCGGCGAGAAGTAACCCTAGATGAATCTTCCTATTCGATCGGCAGAGATGCAAAATGCAAGATTCGTATCTTGTCACAGTTTGTTTCCCGTTACCATGCCAACATTTTTCGTCGCACGGGACCCGATGGAGTCCAGTACTACCAGATAGTAGACGGTGATGCCAATGGCAAACCTAGTGTTAATGGTTTAATGATTAATGGTCATAAAATGGATGCTAGAGATCTTGAAGATGAAGATGAAGTAGTTTTTGGACCCCAAGTACGAGTAATTTACTATCTCCAGAAGGGAGACACTCTAACAAATAGTGAGCCCTTGGATGAATTTGACATTACGCTGATCAGTCCGGGCATGATGGATGATTTAGACTTTTAGCAAAAAGTTAAGATTTGGATAACTAATTTTGGGGTAATGGTCTCGTAATTGAGTTAATAAAGGCGCGCCCTGTGGGAGCGCCTTTATTAATATTCTTAAGATATAGCAACTGCTAAGGGGGTTAGGATAATTGAAGAAGTGTAACCTCTCTGGCAACGGCTATCGCAACCGCCGCTTTGATTAGGACGTTTCTGATGGTGCGGAGCGTGCCATCAGAAACGTCCTCGTCCTAACTGGAATGGGTGCTTGTCATACATATCAAATTTAATATTTTAGGAGTGATCTTAATATGAATTTACGGACAAAAACTGTATTGATTATTGGTCTTTCCATTTCCATTTTAGCTGTAGGACTCTTAACCACATTTTCTCAACTATTATCAGTACAAATACATGAAAAGGAAAGCTTAACTTTGACTAATCGCCTCAAGGAATTTCTTGTCAAGCCATCGACAGAAACCCTAGAGTTGAAGAACCAAGATCAATTATGTCAGGCGGGGGGAGATAGTCGTATGGAAATAAATATTATCTATCCCCATCAGGCAGAGTTTGCACCACTAATACAAAAACTAGAAGCTAATGGCAATAGATTTAACGGACTGGTGATCGATAAAGTAAACGGAGCTCCTCGCTCTGTCTGCGATCGCCCCCAACCTAGACAAGCTAATTCTTTATCCCTAACCCCATCTCTACAACCAACAAATTCACCTCAACAACTACCTAAAGCAGTTGCTCCAGTACTTGGCCAACAGCAGCCCCTCGAAAAAAGTTCGAGGGAATTATCTCAGGCAAGACCTAGAGAAAGAACTTTCTCTATTAATGGAGAGCCAGTCCAGATAGATCGGCAAATATTGCAGCTTGCCAATACTATTGCACCGCCCTATAACAGAGATACTAGTAAATCTGTTGCCCTGCTAATGCGTAATGCCAATGGTGAGCCAGTGGCTGTGATGCAATTATTATCTCCCAGCCCTTTTTCTGATGTTACAGAAAGCATTACTAAAATCTTCTTAGTTTTAGGGATCGCATTATTATTTTTTAGCGTGATTTTATATGTTGTGTTGGATCGGTTTGTCCTATCTCGGATCTCGATATTAAATCAACAAGTAGGGAAAATTAAGGGGGATTTACAAAATCCGGGGCAGATCAAATTAGAAGGAAAAGATGAGTTGGCTAATTTAGCTAAGAGTATTAATAGAATGCTGCAACGGCAAATAAATTTCCAAAATCAATTGTATCAAGCAAAAAAACAAATAGAAATCACTAATCAGCAGTTAGCAGCAGCAAATCAAGAATTAGAGCATTTAGCTAAAACTGATGGTCTCACCCAAGTCATGAATCGTCGCTTCTTTCAAATTAATCTGGAGGAAATTTGGCAAGATTCTCTCCAGCAACAATTGCCTGTGTCTTTGATTTTGTGTGATGTGGATTTTTTTAAGCTTTATAACGATACCTATGGGCATTTAGCCGGAGATATCTGTTTGCAGAAAGTTGCCAAGGCCATGCAAGCATCAGCAAGTATGGAACCAAGGGCGATCGTGGCTCGTTATGGGGGAGAAGAGTTTGTGGTGATTTTACCTCATCTTGAAATAGGGCGAGCAACTCAAGTTGCCGAAGCAATGCGATCGAGCATCAGGCAGCTTAAGCTTCCCCATAGTGCTTCCAAGGTGGCAGATTTTGTCACCTTGAGTATCGGAGTCTCCACTCTCATTCCCCAACCCCACCTGTCGCCTAGGGATTTAATTGGTCAAGCAGACCAGCACCTCTACCATGCCAAAGTCAACGGACGAAATCAAGTAGTAGCTCAAATTCTGGAAACCTATGCCTAGCAGCTATAGTATTCCCAAAGGGTCTATGAATCTCGAAGATGAAATAAATTCGAGAGGATAGTATTAGAAAATAAGAACCCTTCTGGATCTTTTAATCTTACATAATCTACTATTTCTTGATCACCTAGGAATTCTACCCATTCCTGTTTTTGATAGGGGCGTAAATGTTCCAAAGTCCAGTTAGCTAAATCCTTGCCAAATTCTTTTGCTAATTCTTCTATTTTCAAGCCGGTTTCTAACCTTAAACCTAACATTAACGCCTCTAAAAACATCTCTTCCAATTCCAGCACTGGGGTCTCAATTACACAACCATTGTGTATCCATTGGTAATAATCTTGCCTAGTCCGAGGACGAGTAAACCTTTGATGATCAATATAACTAGCCGCTCCCATGCCAAATCCATAATAGGATTCTCGTTGCCAATAAACCCGGTTGTGACAGCATTGTTTACCCGGTTGAGCATAGTTAGAAATCTCGTAATGTTCATAGCCAGCTTTAGTTAAAACCTGCTGGGCTAAACGATACATTTGAGCAGTAGTTTCATCTTCTGGTAAAGGCTGAATCCCCGGTTTGTATTGTTTGGCAAAAGGGGTAGAGATTTCCACAATTAGATCATAGCTGGAAATATGATTTGGTTGAGCGACTAGAGCAGTTTCTAGAGATGAATGCCAATCTACTAAAGTTTGTTCGGGCAAACCAGATATCAGGTCTAAACTCCAGTTATTGTAGTTAGCTTGGTGGATTAAATCTATGGCACTAAAGATGTCTGTTTGGTTATGCGATCGACCAGCTAGTTTTAATAGATGATCCTGAAATGCTTGGATTCCTAAACTTAAGCGATTTACCCCTAATTTCCGATAGCCTTGGAGTTGTGCTAAATCAAAAGTTCCGGGATCAATTTCTATAGAAATCTCGGCTTGGGGACTAATTGTGAATTTCTTATCTAAGGCTAGTAAAATCTTTTCTAGCTGCGCCACTGATAATAAAGAAGGTGTGCCGCCACCAAAAAAGATAGTTTTCAAGGGTAGAGCTAAACTAGAATCTTCGCTGGGAGTTTGAGAGATTTCTTGACAGAGAAACTGGACATATTCTTGGATTGTCCCAGAATTTTCTCCCCGCAACTTATCCCCCACCACAGAAATAGCAAAATCGCAATAGTAGCAACGACGGCGACAGAAGGGAATGTGAATATAAGCTGATTGGGGAACAGAAGAGGGATTTCCCTTTTGGTGGCAAAAAGTCATGGGATCGTTTGTACTATTTTTGTGCAAGTGTTTCTATTATAAGGCTCAAGACCAAATGCGATAGAGGTCATTAGTGCCCCCTCAAAAACTTTCCCATCCTAATACCATTTTGCGAAATGTTTGATACAAATAAGATTTTGAACACTTGGCTGTGTGAGGATGTAAATCAAGAAAAGGGTTGCACTCTCTTCTTAATTTGGTATAACTAGACTAGAGCTTGCTATAGTAATTATAAAAAGTGTTGTGTCACTAATATTTATTAACTATAACAATCCTATTTGAGTTTAGAATGGCGCACCAGTCCGGGTGCGCCATTCTAAACCATTTACAGTTCGTGAATCAATTAGGATCGCTATATAATATTCAAAAGAATTTTACCTATGTCTTCAGAGAACCCGACTCCAGAACCAAAGCTCTCAGCTACTCCGAAAAGTTCTCAGCCTACAAATAATCAAGTACCGCCTCCAGAACCTGCCTTTGGTTTTACTGCCTATGCAGAGCAAATTAATGGCCGGTTTGCCATGCTGGGATTTTTGATTTTGTTAGCTCTAGAACTATTTACCCACAAAGACTTATTTACTTGGCTAGGCTTGCGCTAATCTAATCATAGCAAGTCTAGAAGGGTTGAAAGAGATCTAATTACAGGACAAAAAAGTAAAGAGTCAAGAAAATCATTATGTTTCAAGTCTAAATCAAGGGACATGGAACGCAAGAAATCTAGTCCATAACGGAATATACTCCGAGATAATCTTCCATCTTTCTTGACCGTTAGGGGATAATGTTCATGTCGCCACTCCCCTACTTTAATTGCTCAACAGAGAGCCAAACTCATTAGTGCCAACAACTTACTTAAGCGTTCTCCATTAACTACATGGGTTGATTCTAAGCAAAATCATCTAGTCTTAAACATCCCAAACAAGGTTTCAATTCCCCAACGTTGAGCATAGTCTGAAATCATTGTTTCTGGAGACTCCGAGCCAATAACTAATAATAACTCTCCATCCTCTAGTCTCAGTCCAGCTACATAAACCGAGCGACCCCAAACCCATCTACGACACATCGGCAAGGCTCAGTGACCACCCGATAAGACTTGGCTTTCACCCACTTTCAGATGAGCGAAGACTACTGAGGTTCTCAGTTTTTTAACTCCATCTCTGATTTTCTCACTATCTCTGATTCTCAATCGAAAAGGGATACTGGGTGTCAGAAGTAAATAGCTTAACCATTCCTTGCCAACAAATTCTCGATCGCCACTCAGGAAGGCAACGATGACATCGAGGAAGATACTTTGAAAGCGGTCAAGTAAATCCATTCTTTCATCACTATGAGAATTTTCTTTCTTGTCCAACATCGTCCCTAACAGAGGAATAGCTACTCCATTTTTTACTACTCCTAACATGAGAATATTGATCCGGGTTAAGCCTAAAGACCATTCGGTGCGATCTACACTCAAAACCCAAGGCTGGGGAATCCATCAAAGCCATGAATAATTTGGCTAACTGGGTATAGTCAAGGTCAAAGTGGCGCAAAAATCTATGCAATCTCTTGTAGCTGGAATCGGTTTTTGCCTGAGTGCGAAATCCTATAGCTAGGGAGCTTAAGTTGATAGTTTTAACTCTCAAGAGGGCAATGAGGAATAGGGCAAGGAAGTTTAGGCCTGCACCATGCCACCCAAGGAGGGGTTTCAAGGTTTGTTGTAATAAGTTAATCTGGTTTATAGGGTTTCTTTGATTGTTTAGTTACTTTCCATGAAACCCTTTTCTTATCTACTTTTTCAACTCTCTACACTTTTTTCATCCTGTACTTAGAGCGTTTTCAACCTAATTAAGGTCATTATATATTTAACTTATTTAATCAATGGTTTTTCAAAATATAATCTCGTGAACTATTTCTTGCATCATTAAGGACAACGCCTCAAAAATATTGACAGACAACCTTATACTTTAGAAATAACCTTGCCCACTAGAAGCTAATAGAAACATAATCTCTCTTTCCCTATGTGGCTATGGGGTTGGGTCATGAAAAACGTTGTTTCTATCCAGCTATGTTTTGCAAAACACAAATATTCAGAAAGATTTTCGTTGATATCTGAATCATATAGTATTTCTCAATACATATATAGGGATTTGAGGCTTCAAAAATTAAGAAACTATTTGCAAAAACCAGTTTTTAACAAAACTTAGTATAGCCTTGGCAACATAAGTTAATCTGGAAAATTTTGGAGAATTGTAAAACATTATGATCATGACCCCTCCGCAAATATCCCTCTCTACATCGGGAACTGCCAGATCTACAGTTACAGGCAATCCCCTCACCACTAACGAAGTCAGTCAAATTAATGCCTATTGGCGAGCCAGCCTTTATCTTTGTCTAGGGATGTTATATCTCCGGGAAAACCCTTTACTCAAAGAACCCCTCAAGGCAGAACATCTAAAAACCCGACTTTTAGGGCATTGGGGGTCTGATCCCGGCATGGCTTTTGCCTATGTCCATTTGAACCGGCTGATCAAGAAACATAACCAAAGTATGATCTTCCTTGCAGGTCCCGGTCATGGAGCACCGGCGGTCATCTCCCATGCTTACCTAGAAGGAACCTACTCTGAAACTTATCCCGATAAGAGCGAAGACGAAGAAGGGATGGAGAAATTCTTTAAGCAATTTTCCTTCCCCGGCGGTATTGGTAGCCATGCAACTCCCGAAACTCCCGGCTCGATCCACGAAGGGGGGGAGTTGGGTTATAGCGTTTCCCATGCTTTTGGGGCTGCTTTTGATAATCCAGACCTGATTGTCGTGACAATGGTGGGGGATGGAGAATCAGAAACTGGTCCCTTAGCCACCTCTTGGCACTCTAATAAATTCTTGAACCCGATCCATGATGGGGCAGTATTGCCAATCCTGCATTTGAATGGCTATAAAATCAACAATCCCACGGTTTTGGCACGGATTTCCCATGAGGAGTTGACGGATTTATTCAAGGGCTATGGCTATACTCCCTACTTTGTAGAAGGAGACGATCCAGAATCTATGCATCAAGCAATGGCGGCAACGTTGGAACATTGTGTGCTGGAAATTCGTGCCATTCAAAAAGAATGCCGGAGTACAGGAATAGCTCGTCGTCCCCGCTGGCCGATGATTATTCTTCGATCGCCCAAGGGTTGGACTGCCCCCAAGGAAGTCGATGGCCATAAACTAGAGGGATTTTGGCGATCGCACCAAGTCCCCATGACTGACGTAGGGACAAATCCTGCCCACTTAGCCATCCTCGAAACATGGCTGAAGAGCTACAAACCCGAAGAGCTGTTTGACAGCACGGGCAGACTCTTTCCTGCCCTCAAGGAATTGGCTCCCGTGGGACATCTGCGGATGAGTGCCAACCCAGTCGCTAATGGTGGTTTGTTGCGGAAGGCTCTGAAAATGCCAGATTTTCGTGAGTATGCCATACCAATTCCAAAACCCGGAACCACGGAAATTGAAACCACCAGGGTTTTGGGCTACCTGTTGCGGGATGTGATGCGGGAAAACATGACCAACTTCCGGGTTTTTGGTCCCGATGAGACAGCCTCTAATCGTTTGGCAGCCATCTATGAAGTCAGCAAAAAAACTTGGTTAGGAGAATTTCTGCCCGAAGATATGGATGGTAGTGAGCTAGCCACCGATGGTCGGGTGATGGAAATATTGAGTGAGCATACCCTAGAGGGTTGGCTAGAAGGTTATCTCCTCACCGGGCGGCACGGATTTTTCTCCACCTACGAGGCTTTTGTCCATGTGATCGACTCGATGATCAACCAGCACGCCAAATGGCTAGAAAAGTGTCGAGAGGTGACTTGGCGATCGCCGATCGCTTCCTTGAATTTATTAATCACCTCTACCGTCTGGCGGCAGGATCACAATGGTTTTACCCACCAAGACCCCGGATTTCTGGATGTGGTGACCAACAAAAGTCCCAATGTGGTCAGGATTTACTTACCACCGGATGCCAATACCTTGCTATCGGTGGCGGATCATTGTTTGCAAAGTACTGACTATGTAAATGTGATCGTGGCAGATAAACAAAACCACCTGCAATTTCTGGATATGGATGCGGCAATTCAACATTGCACCAAGGGGATCGGCATTTGGGACTGGGCTAGTAATGATCAGGGTTATGAGCCGGATGTGGTCTTAGTCGGTTGTGGTGATGTGCCAACTATGGAAGCTTTGGCGGCGATCGAAATCCTCCGCCACCATTTCCCAGAGCTAAAAATCCGTTTTATCAATGTGGTGGATTTGTTCAAACTGCAACCAGAAAGTGAGCACCCCCACGGGATGAGCGATCGCGATTTTGATTCCCTGTTTACTATGGATAAACCAGTGATTTTCAACTTCCACGGCTATCCTTGGTTAATTCATAAATTGGCTTATCGTCGTCACAATCACGATAATTTCCACGTCCGGGGCTACAAAGAAAAGGGAAATATTAATACTCCCTTGGATTTGGCAATGAAAAATCAGATCGATCGCTTCAACCTATCTATTGATGTGATCGATCGGGTTCCCAAACTCCGGGTAGCTGGCGCCCACGTTAAAGAGTGGCTGAAGAATCAAATTATTGATCATCACCTCTACGCCTATGAACACGGCGTTGATAAACCGGAGATCACCAACTGGAAATGGAGTTTGTAGATAACACGCCCAATAGATAATGAGGCAGAAAAATTCCGTCTAACCATCCTAAAAGGGGATTTTAGTCGGAATTTTTCTGTATACCATCCCAAAATCAACTTTAAATTGACTTTGTTAGTTGTGATGATAAACACGGACTAAATAAGACTAGGATCACTCAAAAACAGAGTAATTATTGATAACTTCAAGTGAAAAGCCCATAATTACAGCACTTTGCATTCAAATGAGACACGCCACAAATATTGAAAGTCCTGTCAATGTTGGGTTTGAGAGTGGGCTTCGACGACCCTCAGCCCACTCTCAAACTGCTGTAATACCCACAATCAACAGAAACCTATGCAAATTAAAAAAACTTTAATCGCTACGATCGCTGTACTTACTCCTCTGGTTACCCTCCTGCCTCAACTCACCCCGATCGCCAGTGCCCAATCCATAGTCCAAGGAAGATGCAATTCTGAGATTGTGGGTCAAGAAAGGGGGTCACGGGTGAATATGCGCTCCGGTCCCGGAGTTGAGTTTGATATCGTTGGCTATGTCTTAGTGGGACAAAGAGTAAACAGACTGCGTTACGAGGAGGGAGCCGCCGTGCGTGACAGTGATACGGAAGCAGCGTACTGGGATTATGTAGAATACATCCCTAGTGGCACTAGAGGCTGGATTGCGAAGTCTTTCCTCAGTGAAAGATGCTTTACTGGGGAAGGCGGTCGATAACCGTCAAGAGGGTTGAGATGATTTTGGTTGTGGAAATCCCCGCGAAGCTGCGGTTTCCACAACATACAGCACTTTGCATTCAAATGAGACACACCATAAATATTGAAAGTCTTATCCATGTTGGGTTTGAGAGTGGGTGGCTGTTGCCACCCACTCTCAACGGTTGCAATGTGTCCCATTTGAACGAAAATTGCTGTAAAAAGTTAAGTAAGTCCATTCTCAGATGGCTCTCGATCTATGGCATTTGAATTAGATCATCTCTTTATCTTGACTGACATTGGTGCTTACGAAGCTGAGCGCCTAGTATCATTCGGTTTGGTGGAGGGAACTTCTAATAAGCATCCTGGGCAAGGCACCACCAATCGCCGTTTCTTTTTTCATAATGCAATGTTGGAGTTGTTATGGGTTCATGATCCAGAAGAGGTGAGGTCTGAACTAATTCGTCCCACTCGTCTTTGGGAACGATGGACCCATCGGAAGGATGGTGCCTGTCCATTTGGGATCTGTGTACGTCCGGTCATCAGTTCTGGTGACACAGTTGCATTTTCCAGTTGGGCATATCACCCACCTTATTTGCCTAAAACAATAAGTATTGAGGTGGGAAAGAATAGTGATGTTTTGACTGAGCCGTGGCTGTTCCAGACTCCATTTGGTCAACGTCCAGATCGATACCCTGTTGAGAAGTCACAACCTCTAGATCATGGTATTGCTTTACGCGAAATTACTCGTGTGGAGTTGGTTAGTCCTGCTGCGAATCAGTTGTCACCCGAACTTCAATCAGTGGTTAATACCAATCAGATAAAGCTACGGGTAGGAGCAGAGTATTGTATGGAGCTTGGGTTTGATGGAGAAATGCAAGGGAAACAAATAGATTTCCGACCTCGGTTGCCGCTTGTTATGAATTGGTAGCGTAAAGTCGCCACTTAACGATCGCGCTGCAATGGAAAGTTTCAATATAGTCGGTTAAGTTCAATAGCTCAAGGGGGTGACAAAGATAATAGTGTCATAGGATCACTATTCTCCCTGAAGCAATGCAATCAAATCTGCCTCCGAGAGACAGGGAATCCCTAAACCCTCTGCCTTAGTCAACTTAGAGCCAGCCTCCGCCCCCACCACTAGGTAATCAGTTTTTTTGCTGACACTATCCGTCACCTTGCCCCCCTGAGCTTCGATCATCGCCTTCGCCTCCGGGCGCTTGAGGTTGGGCAGGGTTCCCGTGATCACAAAAACCTTCCCCGTAATATTGGTATTGCTAACTAGCGCAACAGCCACAGGTTCGGTACTGCCTAGGTTTAAGCCTAGTTTGCCTAGCCGACTGATCAAGGCTTGGTTGGTGGGCAAGCTAAACCAAGTATGGGTGGATTGGGCGATTTCTTCCCCGATGCCGTAGATGCCCGCAATATCGCTGATTCTGGCAGCCGCCAACTGGTCTACGTGGGGGAATTTCTGGACGATCGCCTTGGCATTGACACTGCCCACATGACGGATGCCCAAACCATAGAGTACCCTTGCCCAAGGTTGAGATTTGGAGACAATAATCGCCGCAACTAACTTACTGGCAGATTTCTGCCCCAAGCGATCGAGACTGGCAAGTTGCTCCTCCGTCAGTTCATAAAGATCGGCGATCGACCCCACCAATTTTTGGCTGACCAACTGCTGGACGAGTTTTTCTCCCAAACCATTGATATCCATCGCATCCCGGCTAGACCAGTGGAGAATGCTGCCTTGGACGATCGCCGGGCAACTGGAATTAACACACCGGGTGACTGCCTCCCCCAAGGGCTTCACCACCCCTGAACCGCAGGCGGGGCAATGGTCTGGCATCACAAAGGGCTGGGTATCGATCGGGCGCAACTCTGGCAACACCCGCACCACCTCTGGGATAATTTCCCCTGCCTTCCGCACCACCACCGTATCCCCCACCCGCAGATCCAACTCAGCAATGCGATCGCTATTGTGCAGGGTGGCTCGACTGACGGTAGTTCCCGCCAAAGCCACTGGAGTCAGCTCGGCGACAGGAGTTAATGCCCCGGTTCTGCCCACTTGGATCGTAATGGCTCGGACAATGCTGGGAGCTTCCTCGGCGGGATATTTCAAGGCGATCGCCCAGCGGGGAAACTTTTGGGTAAAGCCCAACTGGGTTTGCAAACTGAAACTATTCAACTTCACCACCACGCCATCGGTCATATAAGCCAAATCCCGCCGCTGGCTATCCCACTGTTGGTAATAATCTGCTACGGCGTTGAGGTCTGCACACCTCTGCCGATGGGGATTCACCCGAAATCCCAGATTTTGCAAAAATTCCAGTGCCTCCCATTGGCTGGTGGGTGGGGTGTAGTTGAGGGAATTACTGGGGATATTGCTGGGATTATTCAGACCATCCTCCGGTAAATGCAGAGTATAGGCAAAGAAATCTAATCTGCGTTCTGCTACTGCCTGAGCGTTGAGCTGCCTCAGAGTTCCGGCTGCCGCATTGCGGGGATTGGCAAAGAGGTCTTCCCCGGCGGCTTGGCGTTGTTGATTGAGTTCAGAAAATACTTCTAAACCCAGAAACGCTTCTCCACGGACTTCGACGATCGAGGGAAAGTTGCCCTGTAATTTCAGGGGGATCGATCGAATCGTCCGCACATTTTGGGTAATATCTTCCCCCCGCGTGCCATCGCCCCTAGTCACACCTCTAACGAGTAACCCATCTTCGTAGGTCAACGCCAGAGCCGAACCATCAATTTTTAGTTCACAAACATAATCTGAAGGATAGCGATCTTCGCTCTGTGGGGGTTCCCACAAGGTAACCTGCTGGGCGGTTCCTAGATTTTCCATATCCAACTGGAGAGTTTTCGCCTGCCGTAACCACCGCTCCTGCCATTGCTGCAATTCTGGAATATCGAAGGCATTTTCCAAGCTATAGAGGGGAATCCGATGCTCCACCGTGTGAAATTGCGCCGCCGGGCGATCGCCCACTCGTTGGGTGGGGCTGTCGGGGGTAATTAGTTCTGGATATTGTGATTCTAGGTCTTGCAATTCCCGATAGAAGCGATCGTAAACCGTATCCTCTAAGGTAGGGCTATCTAAGACATAATACTCATAACTAGCTTTCTGAAGTAACTGCCGGAGTTCAATGACTCGTTGGGTTTGGGCTGATGACATAGGAGAATAGGTTTGAATACAGTGAGTTGGGTTTAGCCATCTACTTGCAATATTACCAAGGTATAAGAAGGTATAAGGGTATAAATATTTTAAAAGGATTTACTCGTCATTTTAAAAGGATTTACTCGTCAGCAAATTACAAAAACCATTATTTTTTTAGGATTGTTTTTGATTGCCTAGGCAGCGGCGATCGGACTTTATCGCCTAGAATCTGCTAGGAACATTGCTGAATTTAGCTCTCCAGAACCCGGCGCAGATTATGTTGAAGCCTCCGTTAAGGTTATAAGTATTGATCCTATTAAAGGTGACATGGCTGCTCGAATTCAGTTTACTCCCCACGGAAGTTTTGATACGGCAGATAGCAACAAGTTAGCCAAGAGGTGAAGTTTAGCGTTAATAGCTCTACAGGCAAACCAGAACGGGTATTTGCTAAAGGAAAAATCATGGAACCAGCCGATGTGGTTCTACCTATCTTTGATGGGCAGGTGAGTGATTATCCCTTCGATCGCCATCAAGCTTTCTTGGAATTAGAGATGACTACTACTACTAATCCACCCATAGAAGTTCCTCTCAAGGTTAATCTCTGGTCAGATATAGCAGGTTTTAATACAACTGCCAGTCCGATACCAGAAAGCACAAATCTGATTAGGAAGTTTTTGAGGGCTTCGACTCCGCTCAGCCCTCAAAAACGTCTCCGCTCCAACTAGAATGTTTACTCAGCCAGCTTGCCAAGAGTGGATTAACTAGTTCCGGTGCTTCATCTTGGGGGCAATGTCCGACTCCCGGCAGGGGAATAAAATCTTCTACCGCCGGATAATTTGCTAATGCTCGACCGAGATCGATCGGCTCCCACGGATCCTCAGTTCCCCACAGAATCAACACCGGACATTGCATCTGGGGTAACAAATCTTCCGCCAAAGGTCCTTGGGAATAGGAAATAAATGCCAAAAATACATCAGCCGCTCCTTCAGTTTGGGAGGGTTGATAAAGGAAATCGATCAATTCATCGGTGACAGCATCCGGGTTTTTATAGGCTTGTAATAATACTTTTTTGATTAGTTTGGGGTTGGCTAATTGAGAGAAAAAGAAATAGCCCAAGGGCTTGAAATTCAAGATGGTTTGTAAAATAGGTGCAGCATAGCGACGATACCAAGGCAGTTCTAAACGGCGGCGATCGTGCAACAACCGCAAAGAACAATCTAGCATGGCAATTCCTAATATCATTGCTGGATTAATCACTGCTGCTTGGAGTGCCACAATACAACCAATAGAATTACCAATCAAAAAAGCAGGAGATTTAACTATTTCTTGGCAAAAACTAATAATTTGCTCACCCCAAGTATCAAAGGTGTAGCGAAGATCATTTCCCGGTGTTGGTTTATCTGAAAAGCCAAAGCCAAGCAGGTCGATCGCATAAACTCGGCTCTGATTTGCTAGGGCAGAAATATTCTTCCGCCAATGATCGCTAGATGCTCCAAAACCATGAATTAAAACCACTGCTTGATCTTGATTCTTAATAGTTGAACCCGGATTAATTTGGTCGGAATTTGCAGATTGTTCACAAACTTGGTAGCGAATCGATAATCCCCGCCATATCCAATATTTTGTTTCAGGTAGATGAGAATTTATATTTGTGATCATATTGGTATTTCTTGATTTCCATCAATTATCCTCGTAGGATGCGTTACGGCTAGTGCCTAACGCATCTTCCCTAGATTCTGATGTGTTACGGCTGTCGCCTAACACATCCTACATTAAATATCCCAAATAGGTTCTATAAGGTCGAGTTTGCAAATGTCAAACCCGCCTCGATTCACCACTACAATTATCCCGTAAAATAATCAAGATAGTAGAGAAGTTGCTATAGAATTAAACCCACAAACAAGCAAGAGGAAATATTAAGTATTCCATAAAAAATAGCTTCCAAATAAATTGATAAAACCGAGCGATCGCTTCTTGGCTCTCTAGAGCAATTCCCCAACTTTGCCACCACATTAGCCCCAAGGCGATACCGTGGCTAATCGCTAAGAATAATAGATTATTTTCCGGTAGCCAAATCAATCCAGCTATGATCATCCCTAGGTAGGCGATCGTCAAAATTGCCCGACAAAGATTAAATACCGCTGTTTTACCTAACTTGATTGTAAAGGTATTAATTTGATATTGCTTGTCTCCTTCCATGTCAGGAATATCTTTGCCTAGGGCAATGGCGATCGTAAATACCAAAATAAACCAAGTGATTACCCAGATAGAATTAGGTATTGACAAATCTTCAGTAGCGAATAAAGTGGATTGAAAATGCAGAAACAAACCTAGATTAACCACTAAACCTCGGACTGTGAGAATACACAGGGCGGCAAAGATAGGCAACCTTTTTAATCTGATGGGGGGCAAGGAATAAGCTGTGCCAATGATTAAACTAATGGAGACCATTAACAGCAGAAACTTCCCAGAAACTGCGGCAACTAATAGAGCTAAAATTCCTGATACAACTACAATAATTTGGCCAACTTGGCGAGAAAAAGCCCCAGATGCTAGGGGCAGTTGGGGCTTATTGATTTTATCGATTTCGATATCTTCGAGCTGGTTTAAGCCGACTATATAAATATTTCCGGCTAGACAAGCTATCCAAGTAGATAGTAATTGAATTGTATATAGGGGAAGATTTGGTTTTAGGTATTGATAAAAGCCTAGGGGAAAGTTGAGGCGATCGCTCCCTACGTCTGCCACAGAAATCAGAAACAACGCTAGGATACTCAAGCTAGTCCCAATCACGGTATGGGGGCGAGAAAATTGCCAGAAAGCCGATAAATTTTTGTTGAGATTACTAACTAAATTAGTAGGGGAATTAATTAAACTCATACTTACAGCACTTTTTATGTAAATGTTGGCTAGATTTGAGTTTGTGGGTGGGCGGCTGTTGCCGCCCACCCACAAACTGCTGTAATGATTAGGTTTCCTTGGTACCACACAATAAACCATAGCGAATTAAACTTCGTTGATAGCCACTCCGCATTAAACCTAAGACTAGAGCACCTTCGATCGGCTGCCATTTTCCCTGCCTCAAACTTTGGAGCAACCCGAGCATTGCTTCTCCAGAAAAAGCCGAAGCAATCACCGCATCCCAGAAAGGAGCCACCTCGGAAGACCAATCTGCGGTGCGGATATTTTGAAAGTTAGCCTGCTGAGCGAGATTTTTGTATTCGGGAATGGAGATCACCGGAGGCAAGCAATAAACCCGATAAATTTCGGCTAAATGCTGCTGCTCTTGGCTAGTCAACTCCCCCGTAGCTAGTGTGATGGGGCGATGACACCAAGTTGCTAGAAGTAATAATCCCCCCGGCTTGAGGACTCGATAAGCCTCTTGCAAAAACTTTTGTTTATCTGGAAAATGCTCTGCGCTTTCCAAAGACCAGACCAGATCAAAGCTATCATCGGCAAAGGGCATAGCTAAGGCATCCCCCACAAGGAAAGTGGTGCGATCGCCCAGACCTTGGCTTGCGGCTCTAACCTTGGCTCGGTCTGCTTGTACCGGACTGAGGGTAATTCCTGTAGCTTTAGCTGTGTATTTATCCGCCAAGTACAGGGAACTGCCACCAATGCCACAACCCACGTCTAAAATATCTTCAGGTTGCGATACTTGCCCCCATGCCAGTAATTCTTCAATCAAATCAATCTGGGCTTGGCGGCGCTCCTTGCGCTCCCGTCCGTTGATGCCGTAGTAACCATGATGGAGATGTTCTCCCCAAATTTCTTCCCATAAACCAGAGGAAGCGTCGTAAAATTCTTGGATGCGTTGGTTGAGGGACATATTAATTTAGTTACAGAGACTGAATATCGCAATCCTAAATCCCCGTGCTAACGCACCGCTGCGCTAGAAAAAAGGGGAACTTGAATTAATTCTCCCCCCTTTTTAAGGGGAGGTGGGGGGGATCAAGCCCTGAAACGTAGTCGGAGTAAACTTGTGTGTATACCGTAGCCCTTCGGTGGAGCCGTTCCCAGACTCATATTGCTAGACTTCTGCATTTTACCATTCTTAAGAAAACATCAGCTTATGCTCTATCGTCGCTTTGGCAAAACCAATCTAGAACTATCCATATTTTCCTGCGGGACGATGCGGTGTTTGGAGTCGATCGAGGTATTTCAGGACACTGTAAAAGAAGCGATCGCCCAAGGAGTAAATCACCTAGAAACTGCTAGAGGCTACGGCAAGAGCGAGGTCTATTTAGGTGAAGCTCTGCGATCTGGTTTAGGGATAGCCAGAGAAAAGCTATACATTACTACTAAGCTATTACCGACTCCAGACCCCCAGAAAATGGAGCAGGAAATCAATGAATCTTTGGAGAGATTGCAGCTAGATTATCTTGATTGTTTAGCTATTCATGGCATTAATACTTGGGAACATTTAAGCTGGATTACTTCAGAAAATGGTTGTTGGTCAGCAATTCAATCAGCTTTGGATCAAGGTAAAATTCACCATGTTGGATTTTCCACCCATGCCCCTTTAGAAATCATTTTGGCGGCAATTAACACTAACTTATTTGCATTTATTAATCTCCACTACTACTATTTTTTTCAACGACATCAGGCAGCGATCGAATTAGCACAGCAGAAAGATATGGGGATATTTATTATCTCTCCTGCTGATAAGGGCGGCTTACTCTACGATCCGCCAATTAAGCTACAGGAACTTTGTCAACCCTTTAGACCATTGGATTTAACCTATCGTTGGTTACTCAGCGATCGCGGCATCTCCACCCTCAGCTTTGGTGCTGCAAATCCCACAGAAGTTGGCTCGGCTCTGGAGATAATCAACACCTCAAAGCCTAGTTTTAATGATGTTCTTGCCCCCCTAACGCCCGATGAATTAGCTATCTTGACTAGATTAGAAAATCATTTTCTGCAAGCTCTTAATTCTGAGCATAGTAGCCTGAATAATGCCGATCTTAGAAATAATTCAAACAATACCAAATGTAGCCAATGCTATGCCTGTCTGCCCTGTCCTGAGAATATTAATATTCCAGAAATTCTCAGATTACGTAATCTGGCGATCGCCTACAATATGACTCAGTACGGGGAATATCGCTATGGGATGTTAGAAAATGCTGGACATTGGTTTCCGGGACAGAAGGGAAACCGTTGCACAGAATGTGGAGATTGTCTGCCCCGCTGTCCAGAAAAACTAGAGATTCCCCACCTATTAAAAGATGCTCACCAGAAACTCAACGGCTCCCCCAAAAGAAGGTTATGGGGCTGAAAAAGATAGCGATCGCCGTCCTTGCAGACTAGCGCCACTCTCCTTGGAGGGTAAAAGCCGCCCAATAGTAGGGAGCCACCCAACTCTCACTGCGAAACATCTCCAACTGCGCTGCCCTCAATGCCTCAGCAGGTTTAAGGTTTTGCTGCAACATCTTTTCATAGAACTTGCCCATCAAGTCAGCGGTTTGACTATCCGGTACAGCCCAAAGACTCGTTACCACCCTCGGAGTTCCGGCATACATTAATCCTCGTGTCAGACCAATCAATCCCTCACCCTGCACCACTTCCCCCAAACCAGTTTCACAGGCACTGAGGACGACTAAATCTGCATTGAAACTGAGGTTAAAAATATCCTCCAAAAGTAAATAACCATTACTTCCCGCCCCGTTTTGATCGACTAGGGACATGACTATGCCAGATAGTTCGGGTTTCTGGGTGTTGGCAAAACCGTGGGTTGCCCAATGGATGAAACGGTATTGAGAAAGCTGGTTACTGATGGCATTTTCCCGATTAGCTTGGAAGTCAAACAGGAAAAGGCTTTGATTTGGGGGAACTAGTTTGAGAATCGTTTCGGATTCCCGGCGAGTACCGGGGAGGCGAGTCCAATTACCTCTAGCATTGCGGGCGGCTATGTCTAAATTCTGGGCAACTAAAGGTAATTCATTATTTGGGGTAGGAGTAGAGCGCTGACTAACTCGCTGGTCATCGCTGGAGAAAACTGGATCAGCAAAAATAGCAAGGGTTTTGGGAGCAGGGGTGCGGTTTTGGGTTTCGTTGCGGATGGTTTGCAGGGTAGATGCCGAAGGAAGGTAGACAACTTCGTTATTGACTAGTAAGGGTTGGTATTGATTATTACCAGCCCTATGGTCGGGCAAAGCCCCGAAGGGCAAGTATTGCAGAGCCCCGTCACTGATAATGACTAAACGTTTATTGCCTAATTTGTCTAGTACTGGCTTGAGGAGAATATTACTAACCTCAGAGGTATCGAGAAAGAAACCATCATGACTAGTACGATGACTGGTGAATTGCGATCGAGCTTTTTTGTTCACTAGATCTTCGATAATCTTTTGGCTCGGCAGTTGATAGCTACTCATTTCCGTTTTGCTGACTAGCCAGAGGTAGCTACGTTCTGCACCAAGGGAATAGGACAGAATTACGGTATCATCATCCAGAATTTGCTGTTGAATTTGCTCCAAGGACAGAGGCTGTGGATATTGGAGAGCAGCGTACTTGGGGCTGGTGGCACGGATTTGGGTTTGAAGGTTACGGATTTGGTTTTGCAGGGTAGCTCGTTGGGCTTCGAGGTCGACGATCGCTTGCTTATTGCCAACGCTGTTACTAGCAATCTCAATCCGGCGTTTATCTAGTGCGGCTAGTTGGGTTTGCATAGCTCTCTCCTGTTGCAAAAGCTGGGGATCTACTCCGGTACGAATATCGGCTTTAGATTCTGTCAGCAGTTCCAAAAGAGTTCGGGCTTTCGATCGCTCGGTGACATTAAACGCCTGAGCCGCATAACTTTGATTAAGGTTACTGAGGGTCGTTGAAGTATGAAGCTGCATCAACAGGTCAATTTGTAGTTTGTAATAATCCTGCACCGAGGCAAAGTAGGAGGTGCGGAGTTCGGGATTAATTAATTGACCACGAATATCTTCTACTATGGCGATCGCTGCCTGAATATTTTCCAAAGATGCCGGCAGATTAGACAAATCCTGTTGGGTTAGGGCTAAATTACCAAGGATAGCTACTTCTTGCGCTCGATCGCCTACTTCTCGCGTCACTGAGAGGGCTTGTTGGTGGAAATTCAATGCCTGTTGAGGTGCTGCCATATTTCTGTAGACCACACCTATACTGGTTAAGGTAGTTGCCTCTCCCGCCCGATCGCCAACTTCTCTCGTAATCACCAAAGATTGTTGATAGAAATCTAACGCTTGGGGGAGTTGCCTCATCGTTTTGTACACTGCACCAATATTGTTTAGTACAGTTGCTTCTCCAGCTCGGTAGGTAACTTCCCGATTAATCTTGAGCGATCGTTGATAGAAATCCAACGCCTGTTGAGATTGCCCAGCATGGGCATAAATCAAACCAATATTATTCAGGATGCCCGCTGCCAAAGCTGGATATCCCACCTCCTGACTCAGGAGCAAGGCTTGTTGATAGAAATTCAATGCCTGTTGCAGTTGTCCAATGCCAAAATAAACCGTCCCCATACTAGTCAGGGTAGTTGCTTCCCCTGCCAGATCCTCCACTTCCCTTCTGATCGGTAAAGCCTGTTGATAGAAATTTAATGCCTGTTGTAGTTGCCCAATGACTCTATAGGTGTCGCCCAGATTATTTAGAGTAGTTGCCTCTTGAGTTCGGCGGCGCAGTTTCTCCTCAATTGCATTAGTTTCTTCCCTACTAGCTAAAAGGGCTTGTTGATAGAAATTAAGAGCTTGCTGTAATTGTCCGGTTCCCGCATAAACTCCACCAATATTATCTAAAGTATCGGCTTCTTCAGTCCGGTTTCTGATTTCTCTTCTAATCAGTAGAGCTTGCTGTAATAAATCAAGTGCCCGTTGGGATTCCCCTAAGTCTCTATAGCGTTCCCCAAGATTATTTAGAGCAGCAGCTTCCCCGTGCCGATATTGGGTTTCTCTGCTGATCAACAGGGCTTGCTGATGGAAAATCAAGGATTGTTGGGGCTGTCCCATAGCTGCATAGACTGCCCCGATCCCATTCAGGGCATCAGCTTCTCCCCGGCGTTGGGTGAGATTATGGGCGATCGCAATACTACCAGTTGAACTATTACTAGTAATATTGCCACTAGTTAAATTACTAATCGAATCACTGCCAGTTCTAAATAAAACTAAAGCCTGTTGAAATTTAGTAAATGCTTGTTCCAAAGACTCCCTTGTTCCTCGGCGGCGGAGCCGTTCAGCCTCTTTCAATATCTCCTGAGCATCGGTTTCATTAGATAGAAGCTCCTTAGTTTCTTGTCGGTAACTCCTTGCATTCTCTCTAATCAGTGTTATATCTAGTGACAATAATAAATTACTTCTCAATTCAATTCCCGGATCTCGCAGGAAACGACCACTGCCTAACTCAGCACCGAAGTCTCTGATGGAAGGAGCCGTAAGTCTAGGAACAGGAGGAGGTGGCGCAAGAGGGATATTTATTTCATTTGAAGTCAGACCTATCCTCGGAGTATTGCGATTTCCAGTTAGTAATTCCGGCAGAATTAAGGGGGTAATGACTCCATTTTCTGGAGGCGTAATTTCTAAATTCAGAATATTTCCCGGTTGAGAAATCCGAACTACATTAGTTCCCGGTACAGCTATCAGGACAGTCTGCTCTCCCCAGTTAACAAGGGTGACTGTATTAGTCTGATTATTAGTCGTCTCGCCACGGCGGAAGGTGGAATTTTGCCCAGAACTGATAGTTAAACCTCCGGGGTTAACAATACTGCCAGTTAGGGGATGATTGAAGATAAATTGATTGGGTGTTCCGATCAGGTTTTGATAATTAGTAACTCCTGCACCAGAGAGGAAATTTCCGTTGCCAAAACCAATCTGGTTAGCAGTAGTCGCTATAAAAGCTGCGGGAATATTCAGACTGGCATTGTTCCCAAAAACTATCCCGGCTGGGTTAATGAGATATAGGTTGCTGTTGCCTCCAGTTACTTGGATCAATCCATTGATCAACGAAGGGCTGCCCCCAGTCACCCGACTGAGGATATTTTGAATATTGGGGCTAGAGACAAAATTAGCACTCTGGTTAGATGAAACATTGAACTGCTGGAAACTATGAAACAAGTTTGCCCCATCCCTAGTTAAACTACCACCGGTGATGTTAACCAAGCCGTGCTGCTCCTGCACCCTACTCCCTGTGCCATCATTAGCAGGAATAATTTGGGCTGTAGTCAGGGTTGAAATAGTAGTTGTTGCTGCTCCTAAACCATAAATCAGAGCTTGTTTAATAACTTTGTTCATTTTCTTATTCTAGGAGATATCCATAGTTCAGAACTAGTGCCATTCGCCTTGGAGAGTAAAAGCCGCCCAATAGTAGGGAGCCACCCAACTCTCACTGCGAAACATTTCTAACTGCGCTGCCCTTAATGCTTCAGCAGGTCTAAGATTCTGCTGCAACATCTTTTCGTAGAACTTGCCCATCAAGTCAGCGGTTTGACTATCTGGTACAGCCCAAAGACTCGTTACCACCCTCGGAGTTCCGGCATACATCAAACCTCGTGTCAGACCAATCAATCCCTCACCCTGCAACACTTCTCCCAAAACAGTTTCACATGCACTGAGGACTACCAGATCGGCATTTCAATTCAGATTGAAAATATCCCCTAACAGCAGATAACCATCTTGTTTCTGCCCATTTTCCTGCACCAAAGACATCACAATCCCAGATAATTCTGGTTTCTGGGTATTGGCAAACCCATGAGTTGCTCAATGGATAAAACGATATTGAGCAAGCTGGTTACTGAGGGCATTGGTTCGATTAGCTTGGGAATCAAGCAGGGCAAGACTTTTGTCGGGAAGAACTAGCCTGAGGATCGTCACCAATATTATTCAGGGTGATAGCCTCCCCTCTACGATTTCCTGTTGCTCTTAATAAAGACAAAGCCTGTTGGTATTTTTCTAAAGCTTGCTGTAAAGATTCTCTATTTCCCTGCTGACGGAGCCGTTCCCCTTCTCTAAATTGCCTTAGAGCTTCAGTTGCTTGGCTGCTCTGACTACTCTGCGCCAACACCAAGGGAGCCATCACCATCTGCGGCACAGCAACCATCATCCCCAGCAACAAAGGAGTCACCCCCACCAAACCAACCCAGCGCCTCGCCATCACCGCCCCTCCAGATATCTTTTGCCTCCAAGATAACAGAGGTATTTAACTACTGGGTGAAAATATACACAATGTTAAGCCCCTCGACTAAAAACTTTCAACCCTGGGGAAGAATGCGATCGCTTTAGTTAAAGATAGCCATCGCCTAGACTTGTTTTGCCGCTGTAAATTAATTCAGTTACAAGACATGGAAATATTGGATCGTTGGTGCGTGTGGAGGAGAGATTTGGGGAATGCGATCGACTCCTCTCCCGATCAACTCCTCTCCCAAGCCGACCAAGCCCTCTACCTCGCCAAAAATAACGGACGCAATCAATTTTTAATCTACAGTGAATCTGTCCTGCCCACCAATCCCAAATACACCCAGAACCGTAAACGCACGATCGCCTAGTGTTCTCCAATCACCCTTTGGCAAATTTATCGAGCAGATAGCCACCTACTGTCGCTATAGCCATACTATTAGCTACCAACGCTTATCTAAAATGATGTCAGAGCTATTATCAAATAAAAATATCAGAAGGGGCATTGAGCAAACTATTTTAAGCGGGTAAAATCCTGCCTAGACCCCCAAGTGCAAGCCATCTGGTATGCGTCAAGGTTTATCCACTTTCTAGGCTATTGAGAATTATCTCCCTTCTCTCTCTGAACCCAGTTGAGCAATCACACTTTTTTAAACACTAAACAAGCATTTGATCCTCCAAATCCAAAGCTGTTTGAAGCAGCAATTTGAATATTCTTTTTCTCCATAATATTTGGAGTCAAATTGAAAACCTCTGTTACTTTTTTTGGAATTTCAATTTCATCATCTGTAAATTCGATAGGATCATCAAGATTTATAGTTGGTGGAACTTGTCCACGATTAATCGACATTATTGAGAAAATTGCTTCCACTGCACCAGCTGCACCTAGCAAGTTGCCAATCATCGATTTTGTCGATGAAATTGATAAAGTCTTTAAGGCAATTAAATTTCCTTTGAAAAGCCTTTTTATAGCTCTTAACTCTACTAAATCTCCTGATGCTGTTGAAGCTCCCTCAGCATTTATATAATCTATCTCAGAGATATCAATTTGAGCACTATTTAAAGCTGTTTTCATTGCCCTCATAATACCATTTCCTTCAGGATGAGGTGCCGACAGATGATAAGCATCACATGAAGTTCCAAAGCCAATAATCTCACAATAAATTTTTGTACCGCGTCTCATTGCATGTTCATATTCTTCCAAAACTAAAACTCCCGATCCTTCTCCTAAAATAAACCCATCACGTGATTTATTCCATGGACATGAAGCCTTTTCTGGATTATTATTGTTTCTTGACAATGCACGCATAGTATCCAAACCAGCCATTGCCGTTTCACAAATTGTAGCTTCAGAACCCCCAGCGAGCATTACTGTAGCAGACCCCATAGCTATTAATCTCGCTGCATCTGCTATTGCATGAGATCCAGTTGTAGTAGCAGACGATTGACTCGGACCTTTTAAGCCGAATATATTTGAAACACATCCAGAAACAGAATTAGTTAATGAACCAACTATAAAAAAAGGATTTCTTAAAGGATTTTTGGCAATTCCTCTATCTTTATTTCTGATTTTTTCATCTGCCATTGCTAGAACCGTTTTTTCAATTGAAGATAAACCGCCTATTCCTGAACCTATAATCACTCCATACAAATCCATTAAGTTGTCATATTCTTCATAAGTAGATTTGCTTCGTTGTTGTTCTAAGAACCGTGAAAGACCTGAATCATTCATAGCTTGAGTTGCAGCAACAATGCCAAGTTGAATAAATCTATCATATCTTACTTGATTCTTGCTATCGATATATTTATCTAGGTCAATTTCACCTATACCCTTGCCAACTACAATCTCTCCAGCAATTTGACAGCCTAGTAAAGATGGATCAAAACTTTGAATTCGACGAATTGCAGAGTTTCCGTTAATTAACATCTTCCACACATATTCTAAATCATCACCGAAAGGTGTTGCCAAACCCATTCCTGTCACAACAACTCTATTTGCAATTTTTCTAGTACTTTGCATATCAATAACTTGAGTAAGAATTTTCTAGTCTAGATAGTCTAAGAAACAAAACCTTCAGGTAGTCAAGATACATCTGGATTAGATATCAACATAGCATAGCATCAAAGTGGTGGGCTTCGCATTACAAATTAGGCTAAATTTCCAGTTTTTGGCTATATGCCCAATATGGGTTGTTATTAGGGTTTTATACGAAAAAATTCTGTCTAATTACCTATTTGGCATGTTATCCCCAACAAGATTAGGCATATAGCAAGTATATTATTTGAACTATAAATTTATCGATGTTAAATTATACAATGTAAACTACTACCTAGGGTTTGATCGAGTCCCAGATCACCCAAACCTCAAGAATCTCAAGTTCTAGGAGAAGTTAGCAAAGTGTAATCCATGCTATTCAATCTGCTATATGTCTTACTGCTGACAAAAAAAGACCCCAGCAGAGCTAGAGCCTAATTAAAGAAGTTAATTCAATTCCAAATTTTCTAAATTTATGAGAAGTCTAGAATTGAAGCTAATAAACTTAGAGAGCATTACCACGGGGCAGAACTTCTTCAGGGAACTCAAAATTCTCATGGGGTTGATCCTGAGGAGCCATCCAAGCCCGGATACCTTCATTGAGCAAAATATTCTTGGTGTAGAAAGTCTCAAATTCAGGGTCTTCCGCTGCTCGGATTTCTTGAGATACGAAGTCATAGGAACGCAGGTTCAATGCTAAGCCGACAATGCCGACGCTGCTCATCCACAATCCAGTTACAGGTACAAACAACATGAAAAAGTGCAACCAACGCTTGTTGGAGAAAGCAATCCCAAAGATTTGTGACCAGTAACGGTTTGCTGTCACCATTGAGTAGGTTTCTTCTGCTTGGGTAGGGTTGAAAGCTCCGAAGGTGTTAGCCTTGTCGCCGTCTTGGAACAGGGTGTTTTCTACCGTAGCTCCGTGGATGGCACAGAGCAAGGCTCCACCGAGAATCCCAGCAACTCCCATCATGTGGAAGGGGTTGAGAGTCCAGTTGTGGAACCCTTGGAAGAAGAGGAGAAAACGGAAGATCGCGGCTACACCAAAGCTAGGCGCAAAGAACCAACCGGATTGTCCGAGGGGATAGAGGAGGAAGACACTCACGAAGACTGCGATCGGCCCACTAAAAGCCAGAGCATTGTAAGGACGAATGTTGATCAAACGGGCTATCTCAAACTGCCGGAGCATGAAACCAATCAGAGCGAAAGCTCCGTGGAGAGCAACGAAAGTCCACAAACCACCGAGTTGAATCCAACGCACAAAGTCCCAACCAGCTTCAGGACCCCAGAGGAACAACAGGGAGTGTCCCATGGTGTTGCCGGGGGTACTAACAGCCACTGTGAGAAAGTTACAACCTTCCAAGTAGCTGGAAGCCAAACCGTGGGTATACCAACTGGTGGCGAAGGTGGTTCCAGTAAGCCATCCACCTAGAGCCAGGTAGGCGCAGGGGAAGAGTAGGATACCGCTCCAGCCGACGAACACGAACCTGTCGCGTTTCAGCCAGTCGTCTAGGATATCAAAAGC
>CALRPI020000048.1:0-39039 GCA_943370025.1 Phormidium lacuna HE10JO
CAAGGGCTGACTCAAGTTGTCAATTTGTCTCCTGCTCGTCTCCATATTTTGAGTTTCTTTTCTCCTGCTTGTCAACGCTACTATCTTCTTCCTGCACCTGTTTTCTAATTGTTTTTTACCTTATTTTATGAGCGGAATGTGGGTTCTAAGGAAACAAAGTTTCCTTTTTTGGGGAATAAGTGGGGGGGGCGAAACACCTCCCCACTTATTCAGCAACTTGAGAGTGGGTGGCTGTAGCCACCCACTCTCAAGTTGCTGTAAATCAAGAAAAGGGTTTCACCCTTTTCTTGATTTGGGATCATGCTTTAGGTTGTTGATGGGGAGCGAAAGGATTGACCACTTTTAGATAGTCTTTTGGTGGAGAAAGCACTGCCTGAGGCAATGGGGCTGGTTGGGTGGGACGAGCTTCCCCCATGCCTAGGTTGCCTTTTTCTAGAGTCCCCACTACTAGAGAGCCAATGTAGTCTGCACTGGAGTAGGCGGCATTGATGCATTGACTGATGTTTTCTAAGTCTTGGTCGTCAATAATGCCGTTGCTGGTAGCTTTGTAGAATTGAACTGTCAGGCGCAGGGGATAGCGATCGTCCCGCTCCAGTTTATATCCCCCCAATTCCAGATGCTCTCCCTCATCTTCTCCATGACCAATAACCGCATCTTCCATATCGCTGGTATCAAAATCGATTGTCATCATCCTTGATACAGAAGCAGGATATACACTACCACCCATAAAACCAAAATCACCAAGAGTAGCACCAAAACTACCACCCGCCCCTTTATAGACAGGCTCTTTATGTTTTAAGGGAACTTGAATAATCATCACCATATTTACATCTTGAGCGACGGTGACTTGCGATCGAGCCTCTTCAATAGAAACTCCCTGTTCCCTAGCGATTTCCTGAGCTTGATTCTCCTTATAATCGCTGAGGCGTTCCCCCGTCAGACAGGTTTTCTGTCCATTATTATTGAAATAAAGATTTTGTCCCCAGCTAGCTAAGTCATGGTCATTGTCAATAATTGTGGCACTGCTGCCCTCAGTAGAAATCAAGATAGCTAGCACCGCAGGGTTTTCACTGCGGGATTGATAGTTGAACAATACTGGATTGAAACTACACTTGCCTTCTTGGGGGATAGGCAGAAAACAGGCTTGGGCGCTTACCAACACATGGGTATCTTTCTTGGTAATCAAGGGTTGATTTTCAGCATGAAACTTTGTTTGATTGCTCAGGTATTGGGATAGATTTGTCAAGTATTCTTCTAAGGTAATCACCTGTGGTGCCTCTCCTTTCTCGTTACCGACCTTGATTTTGATCAGTTCTAAGGGGACATCACCTGTTTTATCAGTAAAGTTGGGATAGCGAATCACTGGGAGGAGTTCTTTTTGATCAGGGCGATCGGGATGGTGGACTTGTAGAGTCATGTCGCTAATATTTGTACCCCAACAGGAGCCGGGTGTGCGTGCTGTATCTTCCCATGTCACATTGACAATATCCAACCCTAGTTTTCTGATGCGATCGCTCAACCTGGCATCACGAGTCATATTCACAACTCTAGTCATGGCATTTCTAAAGGAATTGTCGGTTGACATGGCAGATTCTCCATTTTTATTTGTAGTAATGAAAGACCTAGATTTCTGTTAGTCCGTGAAGACGGACTTTATTTTTGTAGTTGCGGTTTCAACCGCAGAACCTTTTTAGATAACCTTTAATTAATTTCGTAAATAGCGATCGCTTCCCCTTTCCCTTTGACTTTCACCGCTTCGTCTATTAATCTTAGGGTGAAATTTTCTGGTTGCATCAAGTTAGTAACTACAGCATTGGTAGCAATAATTCCGCAATTATAATTTCTGGTTAAACTTTCGACACGGGCAGCCACATTTACTGCATCGCCAATTACTGTAGATTCAATTCTGGAAGTAAAACCCACCGTTCCCATAATTACTTCGCCTCGATGAATCCCAACGCCAATTTGAATCCGGGGTTGTTGTTGGCTGTCTTGACGAAGATTAAACTCTTGGAGCGATCGCTGCATTGCCAAGGCTGCTTTCAAGGCATTATCGCTATACTCCGTATCAAAAAGAGCCATGATCGCATCCCCAATATATTTATCAATGAAGCCATCATGGGCATCAATCGCTTCTCCCATACAAGCTAAATATTTATTTAAAATTTGAAAAGTTTCCTTGGCACTTAGTTGTTCCGACATGGAAGTATAGCCCCGAATATCGGCAAATAAAATGGTAATTGTCCGGGTCGCATACACACCGACTTTGATATTTTCTACACCATCTAAGGCAATGACACTTAAGAATTTTTTGGGAACAAATAGCTGAAAAGCTGTTAAGGTCTGTTGCAATTTATAAAAAGAACCTTGGAGAGCGATCGACATGTCATTAAAGGCGGCAGCAAGGGTTCCTAACTCATCGGAGCGATCGACCACTGCCCGATAATCTAGATCCCCCGCTGCAATAATTCCTGCACTTCTCTTCAGTTTTTGAATTGGTTGGCTAATTTCCTTGGCAACGACATAGGCACCACCCAAGCCTAAAATTAAGCCAAATACCCCCACCCACAACACCTTGATAATCGCCCTCGCTACTGCCTCATTCACCCGCTCTAGGGAACTGCCAATCCTCAGTGTTCCTAGCCTTTCGCCAAAGGAATTACGAATACTATACGCTGCTTCAATGACTGGTTCCCCCCGCCGCGATCGCCTCTTACCCTTAGGGAATTCAATATCTTCTAGTAAAAAAGTTTCTTGAAATAAAGTATCTTTGATCTCTACTAAGGCATTTTGACTCACAAAAGCTGGGACTATTTCTGGAATATATTGCTCGACAAATCTTTGGTCGCTAGCGGCAATTATTTGGTTAACTAACCGACTATCAGATACTAAGACATAGGCCAATTCATCATTTCTCTGCATCAAAATATCAATCGTTAACCGCATTTGACCCCAGTTGCGATCGACAATTTCGCTCACCCAAGAATCTGACAAAGCAAAAACTAGAGCTTGGAGTTCCTTTTCCTTTTGTTGGCGATGCAAGTAATTCTCATTTCCTGCCCACATCAAAACTACTACCCCAATAATAATTACCATTAGCAGGGTAGTCGCCGTCATAATTCTTAATTGAATTGATTTAAACACAATTCTTCAAGGGGATAAGTTTATTTAATTAGGATTTACGTACAACCAACGAATTATCCAAGGTTTTAGAAATTTTTGTGGGCTGAGGGTCGTCGAAGCCCCAAAAAATTTCTAAATGAGTAAATCTAGTCTATTTCACTTCAACTCTTTCCACCAAAGTAGCCCAATGTTGGGTATTTTTGGGGCTGAGGGTAACTCCATTACCGCAACTATTAGAAAAAGCTAGGGTGACAGGACCACCCATGCTGGAAGGAATTAGGGCTGAATTTTCTCCCCATTTAGTCGCCAGAATAATATCGCAATTTGTCACTTCTGGAATAGGTAGCTGCACTGGTTTTAGGGGTTCACTACTTAGGGATGATTTACCTTTAATAAATACCGCACCCTGAGCAGTTAGGCTAATATTAGCTCTACTAATTACATCTCGTAGTTTGACTCCTGTTAACTTTACCTTGCCCACAGGCCAACCAAACTTATATCCCACGGTCTCTTCAATGGTAGTTTGGGGCAAGGAATCTAGCGCATTGCGATCGAATACTTTACTCTCCACATCAAAGGGGGTAATGTCAACCTTGACATTAATTGCTTCATTTCCTACCACCATATCTGTAACATAGAAAGCCCAGAAAGCATCAGAATATTTATCTGGAAGTTCGGGGTAATTACTGTAGGGAAATACTAGGTATAAAGGACCTCCTTCACTGCGAGTCAGAGGCTTCCCGTCCCTAGCCCAAGCTAGGAGAATCGGATACTTTTGCAGGTCTTCTAGACTAACCGTGACTCGATAGTTATTGGAAGACAAAAAAGTTACTTCCTTCACGTCTGGATCTACAGCGGATTTCTCTAGAAGTTGAGACACAGCTATGCCTTGGAGAGTTTGGATCGCTTCTCGATTCTCTGTATTGTGGGGATTGGTAGTTTTGATTTCTTGTTTAGATAATTTCTGGAGTTCGCTGAGTTTCCAGACCGATCGCTTTTGGACTTGCCCTTGGATGGTGAGATACCATTCTTGGGCTTGGCTATCTTTCTTTTGGTCGGCGATCGTTTGGACGATGGATTGATTCAGGACGATCGCCTGTTGTCGCCATCGATCGAGCTGGGTAGCACTAGGCTGTTCCTGACAATTTGCCAGCCCTAAGACTAAGCAGCAAGAAAGTATTAGTAACCCTAGAAATCTCCCCATTGTTAGTCCTGATATTTTAGTAAGGTTATTGAGGGCTTCGACGACCCTCAGCCCAAGAAAACTTCACCGCCCTCGATAACCAACCCAGGCATAAATCCTGTTGATTAATTTTTGAAGTATTCCGGTTCTTGCCCCGGTTTCCATTTGATGTTGCAGCCGATGCTGGGTTTTTGTTCTGGACTAATGGTTTTCCCGGCGAGGAGAGTATCGATCGCTCCCCGCAGGTCTACCCCAGTCACTGGAACATCCAAACTAGGACGACTATCATCCAGTTGCCCCCGATAGACTAAATTATACGCACGATCGAAGAGAAAGAAATCAGGGGTGCAAGCAGCAGTATAAGCCTTGGCTACTTCTTGAGTGGCATCATAGCAATAGGGAAAATTAAATCCTAAGGTTTCTGCCATTTCCTTGAGTTTTTCCGGCGCATCATCGGGGTATTTTTCGGCATCATTGGAGCTAATCGCTACAATCCCCAAGTTCTGATCTCCGTAGTCTTTGCCCAGCTTGGCGAGTTCCTGCTCAATATGTTTAACAAAAGGACAGTGGCAGCAGATAAACATCACCAACAAGCCCTGTTTCCCGGCAAAACTGGCTAGGGAAATAGTTTTTCCTGAAACAGCATCGGGCAGGTCAAATTCTGGGGCAGTGGTTCCCAGTGCCAGCATAGTGGAAGCAGTTCTAACCATAAGTAAATCCTTTTTTTATGTTTGACAATCCCATTCTATTTTGCCTATCTTGGGAACAACTCAGGATCTTACTATGAAAATATCAGATAAATTACGATCGCTTACCTACAGTCTAGATAGAAAAATACCGGGTTTCTATTTCTGGTGGGGGGATTTTGTCTTGCAGTTTGGGGGGACAAAGGTTAAAGATGAGCCTTTTTATCCATTTATTGTGCCGACCTCGATCGGTTTTGGCTTTGTCCTGCCCAATGGTTTTGCTTGGAAAACCACCAATCGGGAATTGAAGCGCGTTGAACCAAAGATAGACTCGATCGCAACAGGTGCAGCAACTCCTGCCCCTACTTCTGCCACCTCAAGCACCATGACTACTCCCTCAAATTACACGTTAGAGAGTCTCGAAAAACGCTCGACAGATATTATTGCCCTGACTCGGCAATTCGATGCTGAAAGCCAAGGCACTCTTTCTGCCAAACGGCGGTTTTTTCTGATCGAACTCGATGTGGCGGGGATCAAATCTGAGGGGATTACTGCCCAGCAAGTTGCCGAAATCCAAGCGGCTGGCTATCCAAATTTAGCTACTCTCCTCGGTTATTTTCGCTGGTTTGAGGAATACTCCAATTCCCCGGAACGCATCCAATGGAACCCCAGTGCTTTACCCGGACGGAGTAATGTGCCGATCTGTTTTGATTGGTTCCTTGCTTCCACTGTGCCATCGGATTGGGATCAGAAAGATTTCCTCAGTCGTTGTGAGCGGATCTGGAGTGATGAATCTTTCACGGGGGAAGGCTTTCTCTTTACTCGCATCTTTAGCCATCGGGTGCAGTTTGTGACGGGCTATGAAGATGGGCTGCGCTTAGTTTTGTGCCGGGTTGAGGTGGGGGAGCGGGTGAATGCGCCCCAACTGCCAAGAATTACAGTGAAGGCGATCGACCTGACTCGGTTGATGGATGCCTACGACGGCACTGTAGATGATTGGTATGCCCTGGTGAAAATACCTTTAAGTCCACGATATCGAGATTTTGCCCTTGCTGAGATTGATGGTCAGTATTTTCATGAGCTAGAAGATATTCTGGGGGCTGAGAATTTTCATCAGATTGTGGAAACCCAAGGCTATGTTGTTCCTCAGGGTGAATTTGATGTTTATAAGGGTGAAGATAATCTCATGCTCCGCTACTACACCCGTGCCACGGAGGAACCCGGAACCCGTGAATTGATTATTGCCAGTTTTGGGGAGTTTCAGCCCGGTCGCTGGGTTGCCCATGTGGAGGGTGTTTGGCAGGTGACTGGGGTGGATTTCTAGGGCGATCGGCGGATATTCAATTTGAACTGAAGTCAACACATCTTCAACTGACATCTCTGGTTGTGTTTGTTAAATTGAGCAATTTCTGTCAGGCGGCATGGATTCCCCGGAAGTAGGCTATTAATAGCCAAGGAGGATACTTCATTGAATCAATCTGCTAATGAATCTGTCGTTGTCACCTATCACTCTAGATTCCGCAAGGTACTTGAATATATCGATCGCTATCTGGAAGACAACCTGACGATCGAGCATCTCAGCAAGGTGGCTGCATTCTCGAAGTATCACTTTCACCGACAGTTCTCTGAACTTTTGGGGATTAGTGTATACAAGTACCTGCAACTCACTCGCTTGAAACGTGCTTCCTATCAACTTGCATTTCGCGATCGAATGCCGATCATCAATATTTCCCTAGCCAGTGGTTATGAAAATCATGAATCGTTTTCTCGCGCCTTCAAGAAGACGATCGGGCAAACTCCCTCAGAATTCAGAGATGATCCCCAGTGGAATCCTTGGCACGTAATTTATCAACCATTGAGTGACTTAAGGATCGAACATATGCAACCAGACCATCAGCCTGAGGATGTCAAGATAATCCTGTTTCCAGAAACAAAAGTTGCGGCTCTTGAACACCTTGGCGACCCAGCTTCGATCGGGAATTCAGTCCGCAAATTTATCGAATGGCGTAAGCAGAATCATCTGTCGCCCCAAGTCAGTGATACTTTCAACATCTTCTCCGACAATCAATCAGAAACTTCGCCTGAAAATTTTCGTCTGGATATCTGTGCCTCAACAGACCGGGATGTGGCTGAAAATTCCTTTGGGGTTGTCGGCAAAACGATTCCCGGTGGTCGATGCGCTGTGTTGCGATACGTTGGCGATGATGCGAATCTTCGCAAAAGCATCACTTATCTCTATGCCAACTGGCTACCGTTGAGTGGAGAAGAACCACGAGACTTTCCATTATTTTTACAGAGAGTGAAGTTTTTCCCCGATGTGCCTGAGCATGAGGCAATTATCGATGTGTTTCTTCCCCTCAAGTAAAACTGGGTTCTAATACCAAATCAAAAAATGGTTTCACCATTTTTTTAATTTAAATTCCTACACAGCAAGGTATTCAAAATCTTATTTGTATAGTAGTCACCGATTTGATTAGGACGTTTTTGAGGGTGCTTACTATTATTTAGCAAAATGGGATAAGGAAGAATACAGTAGCTGAATAGAATAAACTTTACCAAAAAAATACAATAGGGGGTGACACCCCTCATGCAGCTATGATATATTTTGATTAGTAGATGCACCCTGATGATTAGGAGAGTTTTTCGGAACTCTCTCTTTTTTTTTGCTATAAATCTTTTGCTACAAATTACAGCACTTTGCGTTCAAACGAGACACGCCACAAATATTGAAAGTCCTATCCATGTTGGGTTTGAGAGTGGGCTGAGGGTCGTCGAAGCCCACTCTCAAATTGCTGTATTTCACCCGCCTAAGGCGGGTGAAATAATTTAGGATTTCTATAGCTGGATTTGGCTGAGAATATAGCGGAGTCGATCGTAATCATCCTTCAATAAAACACTCAAAGTCCTGCCCACTTGCACCAGCCAAGCTCGATCGAACCTGCGGAGTTGATAGATTTCCCGAATTGTCGCCGCCACCAAAGATTCCACCGGAGCTTGGGAAACTTGCAGCAGTGATCGCAAGAAATCTAACTTATCGGTGAAGGGCAGCATTAATTCTGGATCGCAACGATAGACTGCTTGATGAATTTGCGGCGGTCTGGGGGGTAAGTATTGGTAAAATTTAATTGGTTCTGGGGTGGCAAAACCGACGATCGCTGAATGAAATTCGGTTTTCAGCATGGCAAAAATTTGCGGTTGTTGCTGCTGGAGTTCCTTGAGAGATAGCCCCATGGCGGTGGCTTTGTGGACAGAATCAATGGGGGCAGTGGTAGCATAGTAGACCACCCCCAAAACCTGATTTCCTGATTCCTCATCGGTGGCCATCACCCAACTGCCAAAGGGAGGCATGACTGGAAAGCTCAAGTCCTCCGGCTCTAGGCACTGGGCAATAAATTCGGTGGTGGCGGTGGCAATCACTTCGCCAATGTGGGACTCTGGGCGATCGAATCCACTAAACTGAGGTAAGGGCAGGCGCATAATAATTGACGTTAATTTGACAGCAATGGTGGGCAATGCCCACCTACTTAGAATTCTGTGCTGAAGTCCTATAGAAGTCCCAGCTATGCACATAATACACTGAGCAATTGCAAGATATTAAAGATAGGGAATACCAATGGCGATAGTTTTGGCGATCGAAACCAGTTGTGATGAAACTTCTGTGGCGGTAGTGGAGCATCGCACTTGTTTGAGTAATATTGTGTCTTCCCAAATTCCTATTCATCAACGTTACGGTGGTGTGGTTCCGGAAGTGGCTTCTCGGCAACACCTTGAGACTATCAATAGCACGATCGCCGAAGCTCTGGCAGTTGCTAACCTAGATTGGGCAAGGATTGATGGCATTGCGGCTACCTGCGCCCCCGGTTTGGTGGGAGCTTTGATGGTGGGGGCAACGGCGGCAAAAACCTTGGCAATGTTATATAAAAAGCCCTTCTTAGGCATCCATCACCTAGAAGGACACATCTACGCCAGCTACCTGAGTAGCCCCGAACTCCAGCCGCCTTTCCTATGCCTGTTGGTTTCTGGAGGACATACTAGTTTGATTTTGGTCAAGGATTGTGGAGATTACCAAACCCTAGGGGAAACCAGAGATGATGCTGCGGGGGAGGCTTTTGACAAAGTAGCAAGATTATTAGGCTTGGGCTATCCCGGTGGGCCAATTATCGATAAACTGGCACAAACTGGTAACCCCAAGGCATTTCCCCTGCCGGAAGGGAAAATTTCCTTGCCCAATGGAGGTTTTCATCCCTACGATTCCAGTTTTAGCGGCTTAAAAACTGCGGTGTTACGCCTTGTCCAAAAGTTGCAAACTGAGCAATCACAAAATAATCTCCCCATTCCTGATATTGCGGCGAGTTTCCAGCACGCTGTGGCTCAAGCCTTGACCAAAAGAGCGATCGCCTGTGCCAAGGATTATGGATTAAAAGCGATCTCCATTGGTGGTGGTGTAGCCGCCAATAGTGGACTGCGAAACCATCTCACTGCCGCCGCTGCTAAACATGATCTGCAAGTATTTTTCCCGCCCCTCAAATACTGTACCGATAATGCGGCGATGATCGCCTGTGCCGCCTGCGATCACCTAGAGCGAGGGCATCAGTCTTCATGGGAACTAGGAGTGCGATCGCGATTACCCCTAGGAGAAGTGATGCAACTTTATAGTTTGTAGAACCATCGCGAAGCGATGGTTCTACAAACTACTATTGCGGGTATCCAGAAACTTTAACTGCTGATAGAGCATAGGGATCAGCGATAGTTTCACCCCCGCTGCTTGGGCATATCTTAAGGGATTGAGAAAAATTGATTCTATTTCTAGGGGACGATGCTCATCGTAGTCAATTTTCATGCTTGTCCGATAGGGTTTCATCTTGGCAGTATGGTCGAGCATTTTATCCAAATAATTAGGAGAAATGAGACGATGACATCCCGCTGCTGCCGCCGCCACTTCTTCCATGATTTTCCTAACTAGGACGACAACTTCTGGACTCGCCATCATTTCTGCCGTGGTGGCATCTAACACCACCGATAAACCATTGTAGGGAATATTCCACACCAGTTTCCGCCACCGCGCTAAAAGTAAATCCTCCGTTAGTTCTAGGGGAATATCCGCTTGGGCAAAGTCTTGGCGAATTTGTTCCATGCGGAGAGAAATTCCCTGAGCGTGGTATTGGGGGGCGTATTCTCCGAGGACGATCGCCTTATAATCCAAATGGTGAATATGTCCGGCGCCTATTTTGTTGGCACAGATAAAACACAAACCACCAAGTACTCGCTCATCCCCAGCGATCGCCGCCACCTGCTTCTCTACTCCCAAGCCATTTTGCAGCACTAATATTACGGTATTTTTCTTAATTAAGGGAGGCAGCAATTGGGGCAACAAATAGTTTTGAGTAGTTTTCAAAGCCAAGAGCACCACATCACAGGCGGGCATCTCCTGCACAGATTCATAGGCATTCACCTCTGGCAGCGTAAAGTTACCATCAGCCGAGATGATGGTTAAGCCACTTTGTTTAACATGGGCATAATCACTCCGCAATAGGAAATGTACTTCCATTCCCGCCTGTTGCAGTCTTGCTCCATAAAAACCACCCAAAGCCCCCGTACCTAAAATTCCGTAACTTGTCATAAAAAATAGTAGTTAGTCATTAAGGGTTTCCCGCGAATGACGCAGAATATCAAGAAATCATAAGTGTAAAGAATCTAGGAAGATACAGACACTTCCTCGGAAAATAGCTATGATCGAGGCTGGTATTCCTAACACCCTACAATACTATTACTCAATCCTAAGGGAAAAAATCAACATGAATAAAGGCTTCTTCTCCCATTGTAGTAAAGCACTACTAATCCCTACTGCCTTCTTTTTAATTGCCGCTACTGCGGAGGTTGCTGGTGCCCAAACCAGAGTTTATAACCCTATTTCCATTAATCCGGGGGCTGAGGTATCTGATTCCTTAACAGATCAAGATATTCCTACTGGTGAACAAGGCTTTGCTAGGGACTATGTAGTTAATTTAACTAGTGGGGATCAAGTTACTATTGACTTAACTTCTGATAGTTTCGATGCGGTGGTTCTTCTGCTGGCTGGTGATGGAACTACCGTTGGGCAAAATGATGACGGCACTGATGGCACTACCAATTCATTGCTATTTGTGCGGATCAAGGAAACAGGTCGCTATATTGTCCGGGTTAGGGCTTTTGGTCCGACGGGCAGTGGTCCCTTCAAGCTGAAGGTGACTCGCTTGCGTCCTGTAGAATAGCTTCTGGGTTCGGAAATCTGAGAATTTGTAGAATTTGTAGGGTGGGCAATGCCCACCTTATAAATTTATGAATTATGGATTACGTATATTTTGCAGCGATAGTTTTGTATCCTAATCGATGTCGAAGCCCATCACAACCCATTGAGGATTGATATATAACCATCCTTAATGGGTTGAGAACGTCTCCCTCGGAGGGCTACGGTGTACACACAAGTCCACTCCGATTACGTTTCAGGATTTGATCCCCCCAGCCCCCCTTAAAAAGGGGGGAGAATTAATTTAAGTCCCCCTTTTTAAGGGGGATTTAGGGGGATCCTCCCCATTAAACGAGATGATCAATACTTGTGTGTACATGGCAGCTCGGAGGGGGAGACGTTCTCAACCCTCTAAAATTCTAAACTCAATTAGGATTGCTATAGATAGCTTAATTAAATAATGGATAAATCAACTCGACCAATTTTGGTTGTAGGAACTGAAGAAACCTTTGTGCAGAAAATCCGTCAAGACTTGCAAGAGGTAGGTTACGGCGTTATTGCTACAACTAGTCCTGCGATCGCTTGGCAAGAATTACAGACTCTCCAATCTGCAATGGTCATCATCGATCGAGCCTTACCAGCCGAAGGGGGGATTAAATTATGTACCCAGATTAGAAGTGCTGGGTGGCGGATGCCAGTGGTTTTGCTGATGGCAAAGGAAACCGTGGAAGACCGGGTAGTGTGTTTGCAGGCTGGAGCAGATGACTATCTCCTTAAACCCTATCGAGTAGAGGGGTTGCTGCAAATGATCCGGTTCTATCTGGAGCCAGAAACCAAGGTAACCGAGCAGCTCAAATTTGGGGATTTGGTGCTGGATTTAGCTAGTCGGCGGGTGATTCGATCGAATCGGGCGATCGAGCTAACCATGAAGGAGTTTGAACTCCTCAAATACCTGATGTCTCACCCTAGGGAAGTATTAACTAGAGAGCAGATTCTGGAAAATGTCTGGGGCTATGAATTTATTGGCGAGTCCAACGTGATCGAAGTATATATTCGCTATCTCCGCCTAAAAATTGAAGATGAGGGAGAGCGGCGCTTAATTCAAACAGTACGGGGGGTAGGTTATGTTTTACGAGAGTCCCAGAGTTAGAAAATTTGGATTAGTCTTACTAAGTTGTAGTCTTTTAGCAAGTTGTACCAACTCATCGCTGTCTAATCAATCTAATCAATCCTCAATCCTATCTAATTCTCCTAGTCCCACGCCTATTGTTTCTGCACCTGTAAATGGCTCAGTTAATAGCTCGACTAATAGCTCGACGGTCGGAGCGATCGCCTCACCACTAGCCCCTAATCCAGCGACTATTTCAACTCCACCAACTCGCCTCACTACTCAGATTGATCAATCAACTCCCATGCAACAAGCTCTCCAGCCAAGGGGACAATCAAGACAATCACCACAAGTATTACCTCTTACTGCTAGGGTGATTATCGCCGACCAAATAATTGACTTGGAAGTAGCAAATACTCCCCAAGAACAGGAAATAGGTTTGATGTTTAGGACAGAATTACTGCCTAACCGAGGGATGTTGTTTCCTTTTCAACCAGCTAGAGCAGTAGGTTTTTGGATGAAAAATACCTTGATTCCCTTGGATATGGTCTTTTTGCATCAAGGAATAATCAAAAAAATTGAGGCTCAGGTTCCTCCCTGTACTGCGGATCCTTGCCCCAGCTATGGACCACTTTTTAATGTCGATATTGATCAGGTAATTGAACTCCGCAATGGCAGAGCCGCAGAACTAGGACTCAAAGAGGGCGATCGCCTAATCGTAGAATTTCTACCGTAATATAGTTGTTGCCACAAAAGTTAGGACGAATATGGCTTCGACTTCGCTCAGCCAACGTATCTAACCTTGTCCTAATTAAGCTGTCTAGCACTATAGTTGAGAGATGGTGGCTGTAGCCACCATCTCTCAATCTGCTAGCACCTAAGCCAGCACAGTCAAGCCATCGAAATAATCTTGGAGTTGTTGGTCATGGTCATGGCTCATGCCGCCTAGGGGCAAATCTCTGACATCAAAAGCCTTCGCCTCAATAATTTCCGAGCCATCTTGCACAGAGATCGTCCCCTCCGCCTGCACTGCTACGACCACGCAAATGGAATGAATCCGGGGATCACGGCGGGGATCGGAATATATGCCCACCAAGCGATCGACCTTAATCATTTGCAATCCTGTTTCCTCTTCTAATTCCCGCATTGCCGAAGTCCTGAGATTCTCACCCCAATTGACAATCCCCCCCGGAATCGCCCATTTGCCATTATCTCGCCTGCGAACTAATACAATTCTGCCATCTGGTAAATGAGAAATGACACTCATCCCCGTAATTGGATGGCGAAAAATAACGCCTAAAACTGTTGTCACAAATTGCCAAAAACGCTGCATGAATTACCAACCTCAAGATAATTGAGAATATCAGACTATCAGTATAACCACTGTAGTTTAATCCGGCTATCTACCCTAAATACTTTAACAACACTGCTCTAACTACGAAACTTCCGTTTGCCAATCGATCGCCTAAGCAATCCCTATCCCTAATCATGCAATATTAGTGCAGTCCTAACTGTAGGATAAATTTAGGATGAATTTATTCCAGATTTTAGTGATCCCCTTAGGGGGAATTGAAAAGAGGTATTTGTAATTATGACGGTTCCAACTCCGGCTTTCTGTGAGGGCATTCAATATTTTGGTCAGGCAATCCCCAACTTTGACACCTATGGTCAAGAGGCAGCGATCGCCCCCGGTGCCTCAGCCATTAGTGATCCTAGTAATCCTCAGGCTGTTTATCAAACCATGCTCTACGCCGATGCCCTGCGCTATTTAACTCTGCAAGTCACCGGCAGCAAGGCATCAGGTCACCCCGGTGGCTTTGCTAGCCAAGCCGAGGCTTATGCGGCTTTGGTAATGCTAGGTCACAAAAATATTCTCACGGAAGTCGGACACCACGCCCCCGGATTTTATAGTGCCATGTTTCTCGATCGCTCCCTCGAAGATATGGGCATCGCCACCGTGCAGCAGTTGCGGGATCAGTTTCGGGAACAACACGGCTTACTAGGACACCTCTCTGGCTATATTCCCGGCATCCTCGCCCCCGCTGGTCCTTTGGGACAGGGACAACACTTTGCGATGGCAGCAGCCCTATTGCACCGCGACAAACTCTTTCCCTTCACCCTCGGCGATGGCGGCATGGGGGAACCTTACCCCATGAGCAGTATGGCGCACTTCCACACTGCCTATCCCCAAGTAACCAATTTCCTACCCGTCTTAGTTTGGAATGGCTACAGTCAAGAACACCATAGTATGGTGTCTACCAAAACCAATCAAGAAATGATTGATTATTGGCGGGGCAATGGTTTTGAGGAAGTGATCTTGGTGGATGCCAAAAACTACGATGACCAAAATCAGCCCGGTGCTTACGTAGATGGCACGGCTTTTTCCCCCAAATCCCGCCTAGAATTTACCCAAGCAGTTTTAACCGCCGTTGATAAGGCAGCCAAGTCTGCCCTAGGTGGCAAACTAACGGTGTTTATTATCAAACAACTCAAAGGTGCTGGGGTTCATGCCCGGGGAGCCAAATCCCATAACCTCTATCCCAAGGATACCCTCGATGCCCCCCATATCTCTGGAGCTTTGCAAACCATTGCTCTGCCAGTAGAAGTATGGTCATTGGTGCGGATGAACTGCGAGCGATCGGGCGGTGGTCCTGCTGCTAAAACTGCGGTCACAGAATTTACCTTGCCCGTAGCAGATTTGGGAACCCTGCCCCTACAGGAATTTGCCGTAGGCGGGGATCCCCAAGTCGCCACGACAGCGATGGGGAAATTAGTTGGAGCGGTGGGGCAGAGCGATCGCACCTTCCTGGTCACCAACGCTGATGGCAACGAAGCCTCTGGGATTGCCAACATTAACCAAGCCTTGAAGATCATCCACCCCACCCCGGATGATTTGTATAACCAAAGCCCCATTGGTCAGGTTTATGAACCCCTGAGCGAAGATGCCTGTGCTGGTTTAGCTGTGGGTCTATCCCTGATGGGAGCCAGAACCCTATGGTGTTCCTACGAATCCTTTGCCGTCAATGGTCTGCCCATTTGGCAAACTGTGACCCAAGCGATGGCAGAACTCCGCCGCCCCACCCCGGCAACTGTCACCCTGTTTACAGCGGGGGCTTTGGAGCAGGGTAGAAACGGCTGGACTCACCAGCGCCCAGAAATCGAGGGCTATTTTGCGGCTATGATGCGGAATGGCAATATCTTCCCCCTATTCCCCTTGGATGCCAATAGTATTCAAGCTTGCTATGAATGGGCTTTGACTGCCAAAAACAAGGGTGTTGTCATCACGGCTAGCAAGTCTCCCCTCCCCATTCGCACTACCTTGGAGCAAACTCGCCAAGGGTTGATCGATGGCGCGATCGTGATTCAGGATACTCCCGGCAGCAAAAAGGTAGTCTTTGCCGTGATTGGAGATATGACGTTAATTCCGGTTTTGGCAGCGGCGAAAACCTTAGAAGAGCAGGGATTTGGCGTGAAGGTTGTCTCGGTAATTAGCCCCCGCCGTCTCTATCGTCCTAGTGATGTGGCTTGGGATACTTGCTCGGAGCCGGACGGAGATTTCTTGACTGATGCCAAGTTTGATGCCATCTTTGGCGGTGATGCCCTGATTGGGGTGATTGGTGGTGCCTCAGGAATGTTGGAACCCATCATGCTCAGGAGCAGTGCCAAGCGGGATACTTTTGCTTGGAAGCGGGGAGAAACCACAGCTTCGGCGGGGGAACTGATGGCGTTTAACGGGATGACGGCAGAAGCTATGGCTAAGCGGGCGGTGTCTTTGCTTTCTTAAGTAGAAAAAATTGGGCGGTCTTAACCGCCGCCCACCACTATAGCCCACACCATAATGGAAGAGTTACTATTTGAGTTATCTACCCCGCTTAAATTCACTGTGCGAGTTAGCCGTGCTTACTGGGAGATTATCACCACTATTAAACATCCCATCATGCGCGAACAGGAAGCTAAAGTTCGAGAAACTCTCGTTCAACCTGATCAAATTCGCCATTACTGCCTACTCTACTGATGTAATTAAACGTGAATTCGATGAAAATCCCTAAAACCCTACAGTTTCGTTCTCACGTTGTGCAGGGTTTCGTTAGGCTGGTTGAGCGAAGTCGAAACCAGCCCCACACCGCCGGACTTCGACTTCGCTCAGTCCTCATCTTGTGCAATTTTTTGAATTCAATTAGGCCTTTAAAAACCATCGAACTCACGTTAATTAAAGAAGGAGAGAAACTATGGCAGAGGTAAAAATATACTACGACAAGCAAGGAAATACTCTTACTGTTTGGTTTGGTGATCCACAGGAGGAATATATTTGTGAAGAAACTGGGGATGAGGTGGTTTTGATGAAAAATAAAGCTGGGGTAGTTATTGGGTTTGAAAAACTTAATTATTCCCTGAAAGAATCAGCAAATTTGAGATTTTCTTTTGAGACTCTTTCTGCTTCTTAAAGGTCATTTATAAAGTGGCTAGAAGGTCTGATTTTGCGCCCCCGGCGGGGGCGCAAAATCAGACTTTATAAATAGCTTCTTAAAGTTCGGGAATCCGATCGCTTTCATAATATTCAATTAAAACGCCAATAATATCCATCAAGGAGGCTAGGGGATGTTGTTCGTTTTCCCCAACTTCATCAATGAGAGAATCAAGCCATTCAACCAATTTTTGATAACTGGCTTCATCGTGGGGAATAACTAATTGTTGGGCGAGGGGTTGCCAAAGTTTTTGGGTTTCGGTCATAGTTAACATTTAATTTAACCTCATACCAAATTAGAAAAATGGTGAAACCATTTTTCTAATTTAAATTCCTACGCAGCAAGGTATTCAGAGTCTTATTTGTATCAACTATTTGGCAAAATGGTATCAGTTCGGGATAAGAAATACTCCTAGTACCATTTTACGAAAGCCATAACCATTATCGCTGGCTGAGCGAAGTCGAATTTATGCTGAGCGAAGCCGAAGTAGCCAAAACCCCACGACAAATCTTTGATCGCTTATCCTCATTTATTGCGGAAATGTTCCCTTCGACTTCGCTCAGGGAACGCATATAGGTTTCGGGTTAGAGCCTTTGCTTAACCCGAATTCAGTTTCTGTAGATAAAGGGGTTGGCGAAGAGGAGAAGTCGGGGATATCAGTTTAATTTGTACTGTGGCGGAGATTTTTGAGATATCCCCGACTTCTGAATCAACAGGGCTGCCGCTAGGTGACAAAAATGTGGGAAGGTATGTCTGGCGGGGAAAACAAGGATCGGTGACATCTTTTACAACTCGATGAAAGCCTTATCTGCTACAGTTGACAAATATCAATGCGAGAGAATAATCCCACTACCTCACTATCTCTTTTTTGTTGTTGTTCTTCTCGGTTTGCACTTCGGCTGTATATGATTTCGGCGCGACGCCATCGGAACGGTAGAGTCCCTGTTTTGCTATCTATATCTAAAACATAAATAGGTTCCCACCATACTCCTGTCTTTTTATTTCTCCAGCCTACTTGATCCAAAAAATCATACCAGACTATCATCGTTGGGGGATCACTCCCCTCTAATTTGTAACCACAATTTTTGATAATTTCCTTCTGGATACTAAATCCAAACTTCCCTTGGCTATGTTTTACCCACAATTCATCTATAGCTAATAAATCCTCACAGGGAAAATTCAACAATTCTTCTTTTCTTAAGCAATTTCCCTCTTCGGTTCCCAAAATCTCGATCATCACTTGATAAGTTTCATAGTCAGCTTCTTGCCACTGCTCGTTTTTCATGAATCTCTCTAGCCTCTGATAGCGTCGATCTCGAATTGCAATATCTAACTGCTCTAGCCTATCTTCTGTTGCTTTATCAATTTTTTTAGCAGTATTTTTGCGATACTCATAGGCAAGATTCACCGACCCTCGATCTAGTAATTTTTGGAGTAGATTAGCAGGATTTCTCACCAAACCTACATAAAATAAAGTAGTATCTTTCCACCAATCTTTATCATCTGCCTGAGATTTCTGGACTAAAAAATCTTCTTGCTTTAGGCGTTCAATTTCAGCTGCTGCCAAAAATGCTTGAAAGCTCAAGTGGGCAAATTCATATTCCCCTTGCTCCGCCTCTACCAACAACTCGCTAACCTCAGTAATTTCATCCAAGAATTTCTTAACATCCACAGAATTATCTACCGCCTGTAGTTTTGGTGTTAGGGCTTTAATCATTTCTGACCTTACCAGCCTTTCTTGGCTTTCCTTCATCATCTCTAGAGCCAAACCCTGTAACACTTGCTGACTTTCTGCCGTATCTAGGGATAGTTTAATTGCCCTGAGTCTTGGTCGATCGCCTAGCTGGAGTTTACAAATTTCCCTGTAGAGTTCAGCCCGATAGGTGGGCAGTTCATTGCTAGAAGAAAAACGGTGAAAGAAAGCAATCATATTCAACAGTAACGGATTGATAGCCATATCTTTCAGATCTTGTCTATCTTCAATTTGCTCGATCAAATTTTCCGCCTTCTCCTGTGCTACTTGGGCAAAATATCTCCGCTGCTGTTTATCTTTAGGATTACCTTCCTTAGCTAGATACCATTTTTCAATAAATTCCCTTTGTTGCTTAGGGGTAAAGGGCTTTACTCTCAGCTTAGTTGTTGGTTTTTCGGCAATGTAGTGGTCATAACCACCGGGTCGTGAAGTCAAAATAGATACCGATTTGTCGTACTGCTGCATCTGGTAAGTAATCCACGCACTCACCGCTGGGCGCAAATCTTGAGCGACTTCATCAAAGCCATCAAACATTACCAAAGCCTTACCCTGCCTCAGTAAAAGCTTTGCCCAGCCGGGAGGTGACTTAATATCTTTAATTCCCGGTAAATTTTTGAGGTGATGTTCAGTAATCAACTCTGGCAAAGTAAGTGTTAACTCAGCTATTACAGTTTGGAATTTGCGGAGATATAGCAACACAGGAGTTAATTTTGGAGCATTGTAAGGACGGGGTTTTCCCTGAGCATAGGTATAGGTAATATGCCGCATTAGGGTAGTTTTCCCGTAGCCCCCCAACGCTAAAATTGCCATCTGTTTCAAAGACGGAGATCGAGGAGTTTCTGCCAATAGCTCCCAAATATCTCTGCCTGTAGCTTCGTCCTTAAGATTGCGCCTAAAACCCGGCAGCATCGCTAAACGTCGCCCGTCGTTACAAGAAATAAATTCATCTCTAATTTCTAAGGGAACAAAAACTTCATCCAAATCTATAGAAGCACCCTCTGGGTTAAAACCTTCGATAATATACCCACGACATTGATTCCCTTGGCTCTGAAGATATTTTTGATCAAACCCCGAAAGCTGCCACCTAACCGTTTCATCTAGAGTATCTAGCCATTTAACTAATCCTTCTGCATCATTAGTACCTCGACCTCGATAAATTTCCCCAAGCTTATCGGTAAAACCTTCGCTGTAATTTGCCCAAACTACAGAAGCCACTGTCACCGGAAAAGAGACAAGTGCCATCAACCAATTTTGATTCAGCACCGCATGGGCTAATAGCCCAGTGGCACTACCCATCGGCGACCAACGGATCAAAGATTGAGCAGTTTTCTCTACGAATCTGAGGGGTGCAGGGTTCTCAGCTTTGGGTTTCGGCTCTTTTGTTTCTTCGGGAGTTGCTTCGGGTTTTGGTTTCGGCATAGGTCGATCGCCACAGAGGAGTAATTGCGAGAAATAATAAAAAAGTGGATTATCTTCTAAAGATAACCCACCCAAATCTTGATTATTAACTTGCCTACTTAGCTTTTGCCATGAAACCCTGTACTTGTTTCAGAGCAGCAGCACCAATGTTGTAGACTGCCCAGCCGGCGGCTAGGAGTAGGGGTGCTAATACGATCGCAATCCGAAAATCAATGCCGTCCATAGGTTCCTCTCTCAGGTAAATAAAGTTTTTTAAATATTTTTCAGATATTTCTCATAATTTAATTTGTAGCAAACTCTGTCCCCTTTGTACAGGGAATTTCATCAAGAAGTTACCAGAACAGAAAGCCCTCACCCTCTCCCGCAGGAGAGGGAACAAGAAAAAAAACTTTTATTTGTCCTTAGCTTCTACCTCTGGAAAATCAAATACACTATCATCATCCTCTTCCAAACCCCAGTCTTCTTCCTGAGCCTTTGCCACTTGAGGTGGGGGCGAAAAAGGGGCATTAATCACCCGATAGTTGGCATCATAGACCGCCTCAGTTCTGCCCACCCCCGACTTCCCCACCTCGGTTTTACCTACTTCCGTCTTGCCTGTCTCAGTTTTACCCACCTCAGGTTTCGCCGCCTCAGTTCTCCCTGAAGTTCCTAAATCATAAGAAGCAGACGATCGAGGAGGCGATCCAGTTGATTGCTTTGGTTCAGGCGTATTTCTTGGTGGTGGACTCACCGGACGGGGTTGATCTTGCCAATCATCCCCAAATTCTAAATCCCAATCAGAAATGTCTGAGCTAACCTCTGGGTTCGATCGCTTCTCATTCTGATAAGCTCGACCCCCATAAGTTCGCCCCTCAGAGGTTTGATTGCGAGCGATCGGCTCTTCGAGAAACTCCTCTTCATCGCTCTCCCGGAGATTCTCTCTAAAATTTTCTCTGAGGTTTTCTCGCTGAGACTGGCGAGGACGGCTGAAACTACTGGGTAACTGAAGCAACAAGCTAGAAATGAATCCCAAGGCGATCGCCACCAAAACCCAAATCCCCAAGGGCAGGGCAGGAGTTTTCACTCCAAAAACTATCAAAGGCAACACTATACCTAGGTTTTGGGCAATAAACAAACCTAGGACAGCTATCACAGAGAAGAGGAAAAGCGATCGCAAGTTAAACATAGGTTTAGCATGATTTCAGTTCATCAAAATTCGGTTAGAATCCGCTCATCGAGCAAATCGGAAGACGTTCAGTGAGCGGAGCCGAACTGAACATATTTCTAATGTCCTTCCCAGCGATTAATTGGGATGCAATCAATATCTAACTGATCTAAGGCTCTAGCTACTACAAAGTCTACTAGATCTTCAATGGTTTGGGGCTGATGATACCACGCTGGAATTGCAGGGACGATTTTTGCCCCAGCTTCGGCTAAGGTGGTCAGGTTTCTGAGATGGATCAGGCTAAAGGGAGTTTCCCTAGGGACAATTACCAATTTCCTTCCTTCCTTAAGCTGCACATCCGCCGCCCGTTCCAGAAGGTCGGAACTTAAACCCGCCGCCACCTTGCCCACCGTTGCCATACTACAGGGAATAATCACCATCCCCAAAGTCCGAAACGAACCACTGGCGATATTTGCCCCCACATCACTCCACCGATGGCAGCGCAGTTTACCCGCCTCGGCTACTCCGGCTTGTTCTCGCCAAAATAGTTCCTGCTGGTCTGGTTCCGAGGGCATTTTGATCTGAGATTCTGCTTGCCAAACCATGGCGGTAGACCTAGATGCGACTAGCTCGATCGCATAATCTGCCGCCAAGAGAAACTTCAACGCTCGGACTGCATAGATCAACCCAGAAGCTCCTGACACCGCCAAGACTAGGGGCTTATTCTTCATCTTCTAGCTCTTCATTGCTGGCTTTGTTGCCATCCCCCACTGTAACTAGATCAATTTGCTGGCGGTAGTAATCGACATTTTTCACCTGCACTTCCGCCTGATCTCCCAAACGATAAGCTGTGCGGTTCTTTCTGCCCACCAAACAAGAGTAGCGCGATCGATATTCGTACCAATCATCCTTCAAAGAACTCACATGGACTAGACCCTGTACCAACAGATCATCAATTTCCACAAAGAAACCGTAGGATTGCACCCCGGTAATTAGCCCGGTGAACATTTCCCCCGTGCGCCGTTTCATTTGCTCTGCCTTGTGCAATCCTCGCCAATCCTGCTCTGCATCGATGGCGACTTTTTCGCGATCGTTAATATGGCTAATCAGCGTGGTTAAAGTTGCTTCCCACTCCTGTTGGAGGTCTGGGGGCAGAATGCTCCAATCAAATTGCCCGTGGCTGCTGCTATGGAACAGGTCAATGCTTTCCTTGGTGCGGGTAGTTTTTCGATCGCGTCCCTTCTCTGCCAATACATGGATTAATCGCTGTACCACCAGATCGCCGTAGCGCCCCAAGGGCTGGGAAGTCCGGGTATAACCACTCTCTAGAGCCAGACCAAAGTGTCGCCCCGGCTTGGTTCTAAATAAGACTGGTTTCAGGGTTCCCTGCAACAGGTAGTGCAGGACTCGATGATGTTTTGATTTGACAAACTGCTGACAGAACTGTTGGTAATCATTGGAGGTGACTTCCTCTTCCTGAGGACGTTCCATATCCAATTTTAGGTTGTTGCCCAGCTTGATGAGATCCTGCAAATCCATCGGCTCTGGGGCAGATTGCACGCAATAGAGCAGGGGCAGACCCAAGGCATGGAAATGATTAGCCACTGCTTGGTTAGCCACGGCAACTAGTTCAGCCAGCAAGGATCTAACTGGAGTGGTGGGATAACTGGCAATCGCCCCCAATCTACCCTCATCTTTGTAGGGATCCAGCGTTTCTAAACCGAGAATTTCAAAGCTGCCCCGTTGTTGACGCTGAGCTTTAATTGCCGGGCTGAGATTAAAGAACAAATACTGGAGCATTGTGGCTAGCTCCAAGGAAATATCTGCCGGTACGGCATCTCCTTCAGTAGTCAGTGCTGCCTGAACTTGGGTGTAGGTTAACAAGCGATCGACCTGAATCACCGAGGGTCGGATCGCATAATCTAATAGGTTGGCACTGCCATCAAAGGTCAGGATGATGGAAATTGCTAACCGGTCTTTCCCCGGTACCAAAGATAAAGCATTAGCTAAAACTGGGGGCAGCAAGGGTAGCACCATGTCTCCCAAAAATACCGTAGTGGCTCGCCGCTTCGCTTCCCGATCGAGGGCAGAATCCATCTCAATATAGTGGGCTGCATCGGTGATATGCAAACTAAAGCACCAGTTGCCTTCAGAGTTTTGCTCTAGGCTAATGGCATTTTCAATGATTTGGGGGGCTGGGGTGGGCGGTGGAGCTTGCTCGAAATTTTTATCCCCAATTCCCCACCTGCCACTCCCCGGCTCTGGCTCAATTGCGATCGTCAGGAGATGCCGCAAATCTAGCCGCCCCTTCAGAGTTGGTTTAGTTAATTTAGCGGGGACTAAATCCTTTGCTGCTGCCACCAGTTCGGGAGAGAAACTAGTCCTCAGGTCATGCTTGCAACAGACAATATCCGTATCTGCGATCGCCTCTGCTTCACTGCCCAACACCCTCGCCACCCTGCCCATGGGTGGCTTCTGCCCCAAGGGGTAACGCAATACTTCCACATGGACTAGATAATCAATGGAATTTAAGAGTAATTGCTCGTCTTCGGGGAGGAGATCAATTTCAAATAACAGGCGATCGTCTAGAGGGATCGCACTATAACCCTCCTTGTTCTGCTTCACCCGCGCCAAAATTGAAGGATTTGCCCGTTCTAAAATCACCTTCACCTGTCCCTCTGGGCTACGGCGGCGGGTGCCTTCCTTAGTGACCTTGACTAAGACGCGATCGCCATTCCAAGCATTACTTAAATGACTCTCCCGGACATAGATATCTTCTCCACCCTCCGTAGTTTGGATCGCAAAACAAAACCCTTTACTAGAGCAGCGGAGCTTGGCCTCCACCACATCTTCTTCTAACACCCGGCGATATTTGCCCCGGTCTTTAAACAATAAGCCGATTCTTTCTAGAGCATCTAGGGCAATTTGGAGTCGATGTAGATTAGCTTCATCCTGCAAGCCTAGTTTTTTCTCTAAAACCTTCGGAGCTACCAACTTATCATCAGTGAAGCTAGAGAGTAGTGTAGCGATTGAAAATTCCATCCATTAATCCTTCGTTTTTGAATATTATTAAGCGTTGATTTAAGTTTATATAAGTGGTTTATATAAGCTTTCCCCAAGGAGTTTATATAGGCGTAGCTAGAGGAGATTTAAACACCTAAACTCAGCTTTAGGTGGTAATTCTCCATAAATTTAACTCTAGTCCAGAAGCTGGAATCCTCTGAAGCACAGCTCAAGACCTTGTAATTGCTATCTTTAGAGGCTACAAGGAACATTGAGTATAAGTCCCGAAGATTTGCACTCTATCAGTCACTGAGTGATTGACCCAGTTTTTTTTATGATGCCCAATTCTGTACTGATATTGGTTATATGGCAGCATCCCCAAGAAGTGAGTTGTTTGTCTAGGTATGTGTCTAGGTAATTATTGGGGGTGCAGATGACTAATGAAGAGTTCAATCTTATAATATACCAGCTTTACAGCAGTTAAATATTAGAAATCAATGTAACAAAATTAGCCCATTAAAAAGATGTAGATTTATTTAGTTTGTCTTATTACTTGCTAAGGTAGTTGCTTCATTTTGTAAAGCTTATTTAACTACTCCTAGGGCAACTCCAAGAACTGCTGCAATTTTTTTTGATTCTGAATCTAACCCCTAACTCGGAAAGCCTCGATCGCCATGTCGTATTCCTTGGGTAACAGAACATGACCAATATTCTCACTCGGTCGAGGAATCAAATGGTAAGACAACAGCAATTTCTCTCCCGGTGCGGCTCCGGCTTGGACTTGTTTCACTGCCTCTACCCCAGCGGCAACAGATACTTTGACCTCAGAAACACTGCCCCGGACAATCACAGTATAGAATGCCCCGCTTAATTTTTCGTAGCCCACCAGCATGACATTTGCTGCCTTCACCATTGCATCTGCTGCTGCCAAAGCCGGAGGCCACCCCCGCACTTCTACCATCCCTACAGCTTCTTCCATAATCACAGTCCTCTAAGGTTTAACTCAGTTCAATAATTCAATAATTCAATATAAATTTCCCAGCAAGTTAGTCTCGCTCAGGGAGAGTAGGGTAAGCAAATTTACAACTAGACAATTTATTTGTAGCAGCTTTTCTTCAACCATAGTATCACCTTGCTCCTGCTCTCTGGTATGCAGAGCTTCAAAAAGTCCATGCTTTCATTTTGCCGGGGTTTAAGAGACCGTAGGGATCAACTAGTTTTTTGAAGGCTAATTGCAGAGGATCGATCGTCTTCATGCCGCCATCTTCCAAAATATAGGTGTGGGGGTTGGCAATGAAAGCTCCCATATCCTCATGGTATTTAATGATCTCGTTGAGCCTCTCCTCGGTGGAGTAGCGGACGATCTGCAAAGAAGCAGGCAAGGTTTGTCCATGCATTTGAATAAATTCTAGATGGGGGATCACTTCATCGCCAAAATGCTTATACATCTGCTCTAGCAGTTTTAGCTCCTTATCGGCGGCAAATAGAGTTTGCAGGTAGGTAAGGTTTGTATCCACACTCCGGGCATGGAGGGTGGTATGGTTCCAAGTAAATTCCAATAAGCTGGTGCCTTTGGTAGCTTCCTTGGCAGTTTTTTGGTAGGTAATTTCACCGCCAAACTCCTTTACCAGTTCTTGAAATGGTTCCAGACAAAATTCAGCAATCATTACTAACGCACAATGACAGTCAGCAGGCAGATAATTCTTCAGTGCTACAAAATAGCTAGGGATGGGGGCAGCATGGATACTGATCAATTTCTTGACCAAGCCATCGGCATCCCCTAGGGCTTGACCAAATCTGGCGGCAGTCATGAAATCCTTGAAAGTTACAATCACTTCTGCCCAAGGCAGGGCAGGAGCTAGGGGCATTTCTAATTCCACAATAATCCCGTTAGTGCCGTAGTTATGGTTGACCTTCTGGATCTCATCGCCCCGCAGCTCGACAATTCTGGGGGTATCTTCCATGGTGACTACCTTTAGGGCATGGATATTACCTCGATCGCGCAATTGCCCGTAGGTAATCGAACCAATGCCGCCACTCCCGCCAGCAATAAATCCGCCAATGGTAGCAGTCCGGTAAGTAGAAGGAACCATCCGCCATTCCCAACCCATTTCCCGTGCTTGCTTATCAAAAGCTGCCAGCTTGACACCCGGCTCAACGGAAGTTAGTCCGGGCTGGAGCCAGTTGATCTTGGTCATTTTGCTCAGATCCAACACTAAGCCGCCATAGAGGGGAATGCACTGCCCATAGTTACCGGTGCCTGCGCCCCGGACAATCAACGGGGCTTTGTGGCGGACACAAACTTGGGCTACTTGGAGAACTTCCTCGATCGTACTAGGGCGGGCGACTAAATCTCCGGTTTTATCCTTGAGCAGGGGTTGCAACACTGGGCTGAAGTGATAATAATCGGTGGAGAGTTTGGCAACCTGAGTCGGGTCGGAAATAGTTTCGATTCCGGCTAATTCTTGAGCGATCGTATTCCAGTTAATAGATTGATTAGTAGTTAGCATAGGTAATTAAGAATGAGTGGGGCGATCAAATTGATAAGAGAGTTTGATTTTGCGACCCTGGAGGGGGTGCAAAATCAGACTGGATAATTCCAAATATTTCCATCTTTAACAGAACTTATAGCAGTCCTAAATCATTTTCTAACAGTTGCCAAGTCAACTTGCTTCTAGTAAATGGTTTCACCCGCCGAAGGCGGGTGAAACCATTTAGGATTGCTATAGGTTAAATAAAGCATTCTAGCAATCTTGGCTAATGTACTAAAGGCTACAAGATTGATGAAGAAAAACAGAATCACCATTTCTTCTAGAACTGACACACAGCCAACGAATAAGCAAGAGTCATGGATATTGTTGCCGGCTTTGACTACGCTCAGCTCCCATCTGCGTAACTCCTGTCTTCTTTAACTTTTTTACCTTCTTTAACTTCTTTACCTCCCTGTACCTTCTTTACCTCTCTTTACCTCTCTTTACCTCTTGACAAAACCAAATCATCCAGCACTGCATAATCTGGCAGCGTTGTATCAATGGGTAAACCATTTCTGAGCACAATTCGATCGTGCTGCGATCGGGCGAGTAGTTCACTATACCTGCGTCCCCGGAATAGGACTAAATCTGCCTGAGCACCGGGGACGATCTTTGCCATGTCTGGTAAACCAATCATGGTGGCGGCAATATTAGTCACCATCCCAGCGGCTTTGCTGTAGGCATTGTCTAGATGGGCGATTCTGACTCCTTGCGCCAAGACTTCCAGCATATCGTGATCCCCAAAACCATAGAAAGGATCTCGGCAATTATCACTCGCGATCGCCACCGGGATCCCTGCCCCTTGGAGTTCCTGAATCGCCGTTACCCCCCGCCATCTAGGAGTTCTCTCCCCTTCCCGATCTTGGAGAAACATATTACACATGGGCAAGCTAACAATACTAATTCCAGCATCTTTGATTACCTTGAGGGTTTCTGTCACCACTGCCTCAGATTGCACTGCCAAGCTACAACAATGACCACAGGTGATCTTGCCCGAAAAATTATGGCGGATGGCGGCTAAGGCAACAGCATACAAGCATCTCGATTCTGGATCGTTAGTCTCGTCTACATGGAAATCTAAATCTAAGCCCCGTTCCTGAGCTAGGGTGAAAATGCGATCGATCTGCTGCTCTAATTCTGGATGGACATAAGCCACTCCTCCCAAAATTTCCTCAGATCCAGCCACTAGGTCGGCTAATTTGTCTCCAGCAGGGGTTAAATAATAGTCCAAAGAAACAAGGGATACGGCTTGGAGAGTGAGGCGATCACTCCACTTTTTCTTCAACTCTCCAAATACCTGAAACCCAGTGATTGCCTGCGCTCCCAAGGAATCCAAATGAGTGCGGAGGGCTTGAGTTCCATGAGCGTAGGTACATTGCAACCCAAATTCCATCCGCCGATACAAATCCTCTGGCTGCCAGTAGGTCGATTCATCCTGATGAATCGTAGCGATAGCATTATCAAAAGTCCCCAACCTATTCACCGCCCTTTCCCAAATATGCCCTTTATCTAAATGGGTGTGAATATCGACAAAACTGGGCAAGATTATCCCCTGTCGGAGATCGTAGCTCTGATTTTGGGAAATATTATCCTGAGAAATATTATCCTGAGAAATCACTGTAATTTCTCTTGCTGGTAGAACCTGCTGAATTATGCCGGATTGAACGTAAATATCTACTAAAACCAAACTCTCTCTGGTTTCTTGCCAATTGCCAAGGGGAAGCGACGCTACAGGTACGTGGGCATTTTTTAGCCAGTAGCTGCCCGTTTCTAAAATTGATAGATTCATAGTTTAATTTTCTCGTTTCACTGCGCTTTCATGCCAATTCTTGAGAAGGAAATCTGAGAGGGCGGTTAAGCCAACAAAGATTAAGACTCCCAACACCGTAGTTAGGAGTAGAGCTGCAAACATACGAGGAATTTGGAGGTTGTAGCTAGCCATAAGAATTTGGTAGGCTAATCCAGCTTTTGCTCCCCCAGTTCCTGCCACAAACTCTGCCACCACCGCCCCGATCAATGCCAAGCCGCCACTGATTTTTAGCCCTCCCAAAAAATAGGGCATGGCGGCTGGTAACTGAAGATAAATCAAGGTCTGCCACTTGGAAGCCCGGTAGAGTTGAAACACATTACGGAGATTGTGATCGACGCTATTTAAACCTAGAGTGGTATTAGAAATAATCGGGAAAAATGCCACAATCCAAGCACACACCACCAAGGCGGCAAAGGTTGTATTCGGTTCGGGAACAACGCGGCGAATCCAGAGAATAATCAGGGGGGCGATCGCCACAATTGGGGTAGTCTGCAACACCACGGCATAGGGAAAGAAACTCCGTTCAATCCATTTACTTTGGATAAATAGTACCGAGATTAAGACCCCAGAAACCACTGCGGCTAGAAAAGCTACTACGGTGATTTGGACGGTAATGATCAAAGAAGCAAATAGCTCTCCCCAGTCTTTAACTAAGGTTTGAATCACCAGCACTGGTCCCGGCAGGAGAAATGGGGGCAAATTAGTGATCCTCACAAATAACTCCCAAATGATTAAGGCAATAACCCCAACGATCGCCGGAGCAATAAAATCAATCGATGTTAACTGCTGGATTATTTTTTTGCCAAGGGAGGACTTTCCTAGAGAGTTGGTGGGAGTATTTATAGGAATTGGCTTGGGTGGAGATTTAGTCATAATCTAAATTACTGGATAGCTTGATCGGTAGTCCTAAGGTAGCAATTTTTGGTGAGGATGTCTTCTACAGCATTGATGGCTACAGAAACAGTTACAGCACTTTGCGTTCAAATGAGACACGCCACCAATATTGAAAGTCCTATCAATGTTGGGTTTGAGAGTGGGCTGAGGGTCGTCGAAGCCCACTCTCAAACTGCTGTAAGTCCTATTGTTCACTACTTATACCAGATTTCCCCAAGTTCAGGTTAGGTAGCCCCAACTCGATCGATAATGCTCTCTAGGGCGATCGCCATATGCGTCCAATGAGTTCCCCCTTGAGAATAGACAATGTAGGGTTCGCGGATGGGGCCATCGGCAGAAAGTTCGGAGGTGCTGCCCTGGATAAAAGTCCCCCCCGCCATAATAATTTCATCATTGTAGCCGTGCATTTCTCCGGGAATTGGCTCTAGGTAAGCACCCACCGGAGATTCCTTTTGCATCGCACTACAAAAAGCAATCATTTTTTCTGGGGAACCCAGCTTAATCGCCACGATCGAATCTCCCCTTGGCGTTGTCGGTGGTGGCGTGACCGGATAGCCTAATTTATCAAACACATAACTAATTAAATGGGAACTCTTGATGGCTTCTGCCGCCATTTGGGGTGCTAAGAACAAACCTTGGAATAGTAAGCGCAGTTCAAACCCCGCCCCCAGAAAGCTGCCTAGCCCCGGAGCCGTCAACCGACAAGCCGCCTGCTCCACCAAGTCTGCCCTGCCAGCCACATAACCCCCGGTGGTAATAATTGTCCCCCCCGGTGATTTGATCAAAGATCCCGCCATCAGGTCTACTCCAACCTCCGTTGGCTCCCGGTCTTCACTAAATTCCCCATAGCAGTTATCTACGAAACAAATCACCTGGGGATTTTGCTGCTTGATCAGTTGGACAATTTTGCCCACTTCTTCAATGGTTAAAGTCCTGCGCCATGCATAGCCGCACGATCGCTGAATGTATGCCATTTTAGTTTTGCTACTTACCGCCGTGGCGATCTTTTCCCAATCTGGCTTTCCCTCAGCAGTCATGGGAACTTCTCGATAGGAAATCCCAAATTCCATCAGGGAACCCTGCCCCTCTTCCCGCAAACCCACCACTTCCTCTAGGGTGTCATGAACAGCCCCCATCACCGACAGCATTTCATCCCCCGGACGCAACACCCCAAAAAGAGCACAGGTAATGGCATGGGTTCCAGAAACAATCTGCGATCGAACAATTGCCGCCTCTGCTCCGACAATTTGGGCAAAGACGCGATCGAGGGTTTCCCGTCCAGCATCGTTATAGCCATAACCGCTTGCTCCAGCGAAATGGTGGGTTCCCACCCGTTGCTCCCGAAAGGCTGCGAGAACTTTCGCTAAATTGATCTTGACTGTCTGATCAATCCCAGAAAAAATAGGCTGGAGGTCTTGAATGGCGGCTTGAACTAACTCTGAACTCATATTCGACATAAAATTTTTACTTTATCAAGACTTACGTATTTGGCAGTTTTTGTGGGCTGCGACTACTCTCAGCCTGCAACAACGTCCAGAACCTAAAATAATTCGTTGACAATGCGTAAGTTCTACTTATTTTGCCCTATTTGCCCTTTATTTATGGTTTAGTTATGATTTATTAAGATTCGCAAAGCCAAGTCTGGCAGTCAGTCGTCTCAAATAAGTCTAAAATAAAGAAAATAGGGTTTTTCTAAAAGAAACTCTACAAGACCACAGACTAGGCAAAAAAATATCAAATTTGATCATAGGTTATTGAATGACAATTGCAACATCAGCTAAATATCCCCTGAACTGGGTAAATATTAGTTATTTTGGATTAATTCATCTAGGGGCATTATTTGCCCTATTTCCCGGTAATTTTCGATGGGATGGAGTTGCCTTGGTGCTAGTTCTCCATTGGATTACTGGGGGATTGGGGATTACCCTTGGTTGGCATCGGTTAATTAGCCATCGCAGTTTCCAAACTCCCAAGTGGCTAGAGTATTTCTTTGTTTTTTGCGGAGCATTAGCTTGTCAAGGCGGCGTAATTACTTGGGTAGGGCTGCATCGCCAACACCATGCCCATTCAGATAAAAACCTAGATCCCCATGATTCTAATCAGGGTTTCTGGTGGAGTCACATGGGTTGGATGCTGTACGATATCCCCGCCCATGATGAAATTCCCCGCTTTACAAAAGATATTGGGGAAGATAAGTTTTATCAGTTTTGTCAAAATAATTTTGTCGCGATCCAAGTAGTCTTGGGTTTACTTTTGTTTGCGATCGGAGGCTGGTCCTACGTTGTTTGGGGTATTTTTGTCCGCCTAGTCGTGGTGTTCCACTGCACTTGGTTTGTCAATAGTGCCACCCACCGTTTTGGTTACCGGACTCATGAATCCGATGATAAATCCAAAAACTGCTGGTGGGTGGCAGTGCTGACCTATGGTGAAGGCTGGCATAATAATCACCACGCCTTTCAATATTCCGCTCGTCATGGTTTGGCTTGGTGGGAAATTGATATCACTTGGATGACAATTCGCCTCCTGCAAATCTTGGGGTTGGCAGAAAAAGTCAAGTTGCCTAATGTCTAGGAGCTTATGACTTATTGATACCAAATTAAAAAAATGGTGAAACCATTTTTTTAATTTAAATCCCCACGCAGCAAGGTCTTCAGAGTCTTGCTTATATCAACTATTTGGCAAAATGGTATGACCTTGTAGAGGTTATGAAGGGCAGAAAAAATCAAACTCCGCTAGATAATTAAATCTAGGCGGAGTTATTTGTTGAGATTTGGTTGATTGACTTCGACTTAGGACTGTATTTAGTACAGGTCTTCTTCTTTGTGAGTCTCGATCGTGCAGTCAGACTTAGGATAAGCGACGCAAGTAAGAACGAAACCATTGGAAATTTGGTCGTCATCTAAGAAAGATTGATCAGACTGATCAACACTGCCGGAGACGATTTTACCAGCGCAGGTGGAGCAAGCGCCCGCCCGACAGGAGTAGGGTAGATCAACACCTGCTTCTTCGGCTGCATCTAGAATGTACTCATCATCGGGAACTTCGATCGTCTTGTTTAAGCCTTCAGCTTCGTTGATTAGTGTAACTTTGTAAGTTGCCATGAGTAGTGTCCTCTGTAATTTATGCAAACAATTGTTTTAAATATTTTGCAGTAACGTGGCTTAACCTTTAATTCTTTCCTAGGCAAGGAATCAAAGGTTTTCAAATTACTTCATTTCTGATACTACGGGAAAAGGATTCCTAGTCAACTCAGGATTAGGAATGAAATCTTTAATCTCAGATTGCATTAGTTTTGCTTATGACTCATGATTACCTCGCAAGCCTAGATTTGTAAGGATTTTGGTACTAAAATCAACTCCAGAACCTTTGCAGAAATCCTCTGAGGTGGTTCACTAGAATAGTCTTTGAGGCTAAAATATGGCTAATCCCAAATAATCACGGCTAAAAACAGTACATTCTGTTAGTGCATTGTTTTTAACCCCTTAGAGTTAACAAGTGATTTAGGATCGCTACATAGCACTAAATAAAGGTTAACCCAGCACTGTGGGGAAATCTTAGTCAAAAACGACCCAAAAAGATCAATAAATAAAGGCAAATATCTATGTCATTAGAATATCCAGATGAATTGCAATATCTTGATAGCCATGAGTATGTGCGGCTAGAAGGAACCATGGCTACCTTAGGTATTAGTGCCTTTGCGGTGGATCAGTTAGGAGATATTGTATTTTTGGAATTACCTGAGGTGGGGGAGACTGTCACTAAGGGAGAAACCTTTGGGACGGTGGAATCAGTGAAGGCGGTGGAGGATATGTATTCTCCAGTATCTGGAACTGTGGTGGAGCGCAATGATGCCTTGGTGGATGCTCCAGAAAATTTGGCTGACAATTCCTATACTACTGGCTGGTTATTGAAAGTTAGTCTTGCTGCTGATGCCCCTCTAGCAGATAATGTGTTGTCAGCGGCTGAGTACCGGAGTTTAGTTGCTGGGGAGTAGTTAATTTTCTTTTTTCTGTTTCGCTTGATCTTCTCTTAACCTGATTATTTTTATCCCTATGAATAGCTCGATTACTCCTGCCGCCGAATCTTCTGTCGATCCCTCTGCTCGACTCATGACCCAATTAGTCAATGGTCTGTTGGCAATTAAGCCCCTAGCTGCGTTTGCCAAGCACCAAGCCCGGACTATGATGATCAAAAGAGCCGAGAGAATTGGTGTGCCTTGGACGCAGATCGTCCAAGAGTTGGGACAGAGGTCGTGGGATGGCTATCTCCAGCAAGTCCAGAATCCCCAACTTAACTATCCAGCTTATTATGTGCGATCGTTCCATGCCTACGAAGAGGGCAATCTGAGTTGGCAGGCAGCTTGGGAAGTGGAAGTAGCGGCGAAGGCTGTCCATGCAGGGATTTGGCCCGAAGCTGGGAAGGATGGGGATAGTAAGCTGCGGGAAAGCTACCATAGTTTATTGTTGAGTCATATTGCCGAAACGCCGGGAGCGATCGCCGACCTTGGCTGTAGCGTGGGCATGAGTACGAATGCCTTGCAAGCTACCTATCCCCAAGCAAAGATCACCGGGGTAGACCTATCTCCCTACTTCTTAGCTGTAGCTGCCTACAATGCCCAAAATCAAGGAGACCAGCAAACTCAATGGGTTCATGCTGCTGCTGAGCAAACAGGTTTGCCTAGCGGTTCTTTTGATTTGGTTTCGATCTTTCTCATGTGTCATGAACTACCCCAATCTGCAACTCTAGAGATTTTCCAAGAGGCAAGGCGCTTGCTCCGCCCCCAAGGACATCTGGCAATCATGGATATGAACCCCCAATCAACCATCTATGCCCAAATGCCGCCCTACATTTTCACCCTCCTCAAAAGTACAGAACCCTACCTAGATGAGTATTTTTCTTTGGATATTTCGGAAACTCTAATCAAAGCTGGTTTCCAAGCTCCGATAATTATTCCCAACACTCTGCGCCACCGGACAATTATTAGCCAAGTCATAGCAAACTGAGAAACTCGTGTAGGTTTTTAAATGAGGGACAGCGATCGGCACAAATATCTAGATTTAGCATAGCTGCCAAGTCAGCGTTCATATTCGTACTGTAACGAGGCTTTCTATTTTCACCAATTGAGAGCTTCTGTAATTCCTCTTTTGGTTTAGGAATTGTGTGGGGATTCACCTTTGCTTGTCCTTTGCCTCTGCCAATGTGTTTGATAACCTCTGAGTCAGACCAAAACCAAGCCTCTAACTCTTCAATAGGAATACAAATATGCTTATGAATACCTTGAAAACTTGAGATTGATTTCTCTAATTCTTTCCTAAGCTCTAGTTCATTATTAAGCGAACCATTCTGCGGGTTACGATCCAAATCACGAACAATAACAAAAGCATTACAACCTTCCTGAGAAAGCACTTTAATTTTTGCTGATAGTTTTCTCTTCAATATGCCAGAACCTTTAGATGCCCACTTTTTTATACTTATATCTTCACCCAAAATACGATGCACAATTATCCGAATTGCATCACAGTCGGTGTCATCTTCAGCGATTATGGCAATTCTTAGATTACTAATCTTGCTCATCAAGGATACCACTGTAAATCCATTCGCCTAAATTACCTTCATCGGAAATATATTCAATGACATTGCTTATTTCATCTTCATCTAATTTCCGCACAAATGTCCGTCCATCCTTGCGATGAACTAAATTGATATTTTCTGGGTTAGTCCAAGCTACTACCTGTGGAGAATGGGTTGAGAGAATTAAGTTTTTGTCAAAAGTGTATGCCTCAATCTCATTGAGTAACTTTGCTAACATTCCCGGATGAATTTGAGTCTCAGGCTCTTCAATTATTATTGTTGCACTAAGATTTAGGTTGATTATTCCTACAAGAATAGATAAAATCCGAAGTGTTCCATCAGAGAGCAACCCAATATTTACCCCATCTAATAGTACCAGAAAAAAATAGTCTGTTTCTGCAATATTTTCTCCAGTGATCCAAGATGGAAGAAGTTTTTCAACTGCTATCGTATTACCAATCCCAACTCGTTGACAGATGCTTTCAAGCTCATGAAGTTCATTTATTTTTATAAGATGGAGTATCTTAAAAGACAACTGATTTATTAACTCGAAATCAGAATAAATATATTTATTGGACGTGCTTACATTAGCTTCTTCGCGTTCTAATGTTGTGCGGACAGGAACTTTTCCAAGAAGATGAACTCCGTTCAAGACAGCACGAATCCATTGTATTTCACTAGGAAGTTGTATTGGTGAATTTTCTGGCAGTGTTTTTCTTTGGAGAGAGCTAGTATTCCCAAGAACAGTTATGATTGGGTTGCCTCCATTCTTGAAGGTTGTTACTCCATTCTCGGTAGTCCAGATAAGTTCTTTTTCTCCATCTAGATATTCGCAGCGATCGTCCCAAGTAAATGAAGGCTTAACTTCAGTTTCATTAGTAAATGTATCTAGAATAATAGATTTATAGGTATACTCAAGTCGTCGATCTCTGGGAGTTGAAATTTCAACCTTCAATATTTTTGGGGTACTCATTCTTCCAATTATCCCACCAATAGCAATGGATGAAATAGCTTTAAAGCCCTCAAGAATAGCGGATTTTCCAGCCCCATTTCGACCAACTAATACTACAACTCCATTTTGCAAACACACAGAAACTTGACCCCCAAGAACATTCCAATCGTCGAGGGTGAAGGATAAGAGGCGGGGATGATTTGTATTGGAGTTTGTGTCAGACAAAATATAGTTTTCCTGCCAATATTGACTGTATATAATAAATACTACTTGAACATGGTTAGGCTTGTGGCGATCACCTTGCTGTAGCAATAGTTATGATCGCCCTACCCCATTTTTATACAAACATTTTACCTAAGCAGGATGAATTAAATGAAAATGATTGATGTAGATTCTAGTATGGTGATGGCAGTTGGCTATGACCCCGCTACCCAAACCCTCCGGGCTGTGTTTAATAATGGTAAAACCTACAATTATTTCGAGGTTCCCCAAGAAGTTTATGATCAACTGATGGATAGTGATTCTAAAGGTGGTTATATGCGTGATTTAATTATTGATCAGTATCATTGGGAGCAAGTCAAGAAGAGAGGCAGACGTTGATCTTATCCAATTCAAATTAAGTTAATTAATTAGGCAGTTTGTTAATATCTTCATTGGAGCCAAGAACTACCATGACCATGCCTTTGTAGAGAAACTTATTTGGTTCAGGATTTGTAACTAGCTGCTTGCCTTGAATAATTGCCAGTAAGTTGATGCCATATTTACCCCTGAGTTGTAACTCATTGATCGTTCTGCCATCAAATTCATCGGGGACGAATATTTCTACAATGCTGTTATCTACGTCTAGGTCAAAGCGGGCAAGGATTTCGGTATTGGTTAGCGATCGCGCCAAACTCTGACCCGCATCATATTCTGGAAACACCACATGGTCAGCCCCTACCCGCTTTAGGAGCTTAACATGAACCTCAGAAGAGGCTTTTGCCACCACATGGGGAACCTTAGCCTCCTTGAGATTGAGGGTAGTAATAATACTTTCTTGGACAAAATTCCCGATCGCCACTACTACCGTATCTACTTCTAAAATCCCTGCCTCCTTGAGAGCTTGGGGGTCTGTGGAGTCAATTTGTAGCGCATGGGCAACTAATTGCTCACTCACTGCTTGAGCCACCTGTTTTTCGTCCACATCCGTACCCAAAACTTCGTAGCCTAGCTTGGTTAGAGTGCCACAGACCGATCGCCCAAACCGCCCCAAACCGATGACCGCAAATTGCTTATTGTCCTTCCGCAAGCTCCGAAAGAAACTCAAATTAGATAATTTCATGAGTTTAGTTAATTTTGCTCCTTGGTATTTGATATTTGGTAAGTAGCCATAGGTTTCAGACATTTTTGTGGGCTTCGGCGACCCTCAGCCTGCAAAAACTTCCTAAGGCGTGGGGTTAAGGATTTGGGCATGATGGCGGATATGGTCGCCCATGAAAGTAGCAATAAAATAATAACTGTGATCGTAGCCTTCTTGCATTCTTAAGATCAAAGGCTGATCTGCTGCCCGACAAGCTTGAGCAAAAACTTCTGGCATTAGTTGGCTAGTCAAAAAATTATCCTTAGTTCCTTGATCGATCAAAATTGGCTGGGGGAGTTGGTTTTGCAGGACTAGAATACTGGCATCGTAGGCAGCCCAAGTGGTTCGATCGAGTCCCAGATAGTTGCTAAAGGCTTTTTCTCCCCAAGGACATTGGCTGGGGGCGGCGATCGGGGCAAAGGCAGAAATCGATTGGTAGCGATCGAGATTCCTCAATCCACACACCAAAGCCCCATGACCCCCCATGGAATGCCCGAAAATCCCCCGCTTTTCTGTCACTGGAAAATTATACTCGATTAGGCTAGGCAACTCTTCCACTACGTAGCTATACATCTGGTAGTTGTCTGCCCAAGGCTGCTGGGTCGCATCCACATAAAACCCGGCTCCAGTCCCAAAATCCCAACTATCATCCTCCCCCGGAATCCCCAAACCACGGGGGCTAGTATCGGGAGCCACCAACATTAATCCGTACTGGGAGGCATACTGCATCGCCCCAGCTTTGGTAATAAAATTTTCCTCAGTACAAGTTAACCCAGAGAGAAAATACAAAACTGACACAGGCTGAATCTGTGCCTGGGGGGGGTGATAGACGGCAAAGTGCATTTCACTATGGCAGCTAGAAGAATTATGGCTATAAAAACCGATACTTCCCCCAAAGCAAGCTTGAGTAGATTTACAAATAAGTTGAGTAGTCATCCTTTCTTTTTGGATTAAGCTGCATGCGATCACTAATATCTTGTAAGCGACCTAGTTGTTGGACTAATGTGGGGATTATATCCAAGCTTTGGCGATAATTCCAAGCATAGGCAATAATAGCATAAATATCACCGGGCTGTATTCTAGAAAGAGAAGCTGTTCTTATTAAAATCAACATGAATAGTATAATAATAAATATTTCCATGATGCCCCAATTAATAGCATTAATATTAGAAAGCTTGATCCGATATTTTGCCAATATACTGTAATGCCTATCTACCTTTTCCGGCTGGCATTCTGCTAAAATGTCTACTTCGTTTTCTAGGTGGTTATTCAGACGATGATTTAGGCTAAGGGATTTTCTCGCATACACAACATTCAAAGGAACTATCGGTATCATTAACAGCAAACAGTAGCAAGTAATTTGGAAATCGTAAAAAGATAGCATAATTAATGCGCCGACTAATCCAAATAGAGCAATTATTATCCGAGGGATATCTTGTTCAAAAAAATCTACAAACTCCCTAGATAATGCTGATCTTGCCACAATCTGTGATGTGGGTATTCCCTGTTGAACTTGTCCCAAAACAAGATCGATCGCTAAGTGGTTATAAATCTTTGTAAAGGTACGAGTATCATAGACATTACGCCCCACCTCAGTAATTGTATGTATTAGCCACAGGGCAGCAAGAGTAATTAAACTAGTATATTTTCCTCGTAATAATTCATCAATAGTTATACCAATTATGGTTAGTGTCATTATTTATTCGCCACTAATAAATAATAGGGGAAAGTAAGGAGGATAAAGCGATCCAAGCAACCTCCAATGAACATAGCAGCACGAGAACAACAAATACTACGAGTCAAAGCCACAAGTTTTCAACCAGAACTGGAT
>CALRPI020000049.1:0-38688 GCA_943370025.1 Phormidium lacuna HE10JO
TGACGAAAAAATCCTAATAATTGAAGATACAGAGGAGTAGAAGTATTCATGAGACCTTAAGCTAGAGCGTTGATAACTTTAGCTTCTCATGTTGTTCTACTCTTTTCTTCTCTGTGTCTGCTTTTGAGGCACTTGTGTCAGGCAGTCAGATGCTGACCACATAGCCCACATCACCTTTTTTCGCCAAAGTAGCTCCAATCTCTTTACTGGGGAAGGTGCCGTCATTGCGGATTAGTTTTAATGCCCGCACCTTCTCGCCGATTTCAAAAGTCGGCGGCGAATTAATTTCAACCTCATTTTGTGGAGTTTAGTTTCTTAGCAGCCCACAATATTTTTTGAATCACCGAAAGATCCTCGAAAACAGCGGTAGATAAGGCAGATAGTTGAGAAATATAGGGGTTGTGCTTCATCCTCATGCCACTGCATCTTGCATTTAGATTGCAGCATTAAGTCGTTAATCGTTACTTTTTGTATCGTAATTCATCAACTCAAACAAGTAATCAAACACAGCTTTGACATTGTTGTAGAGGCTATCGGCTGTCGAGGTGAATTGCAACAAGTTAACAAGCCTAGTACATCGGACTGAGGAATTCTGCTGGTGCTGAGTTTGAGTCCCTGGCAGCCGCTGATTTGAGCCGCTAGGTAAACAAAAGGAGAACACGATGTACTACAGCAGTGGCAACTACGAAGCTTTCGCCCGCCCACGTAAACCCAAGGGCGTGGAGAACAAGACTGCCTGGTTTGTCGGCTCCGGCTTGGCGGCACTGGCGGGTGCGGCATTCCTGATCCGCGACGGTCAGATGCCGGGCAATCAAATCACCATCTTGGAGCAGCAGCCATTGCCTGGTGGTGCTCTGGACGGCATCAAGGATCCGCAAAAAGGCTTCGTGATCCGCGGCGGTCGCGAGATGGAAACTCACTTCGAGTGCCTGTGGGATCTATTCCGCTCGATTCCGTCGCTGGAAATTGATGGTGCTAGCGTACTCGACGAATTCTATTGGCTCGACAAGGACGATCCGAACTCCTCTTTGCAGCGCGCCACTGTGAATCGCGGCGAGGACGCGCATACCGACGGTCTGTTCACGCTCAGCGAGCAAGCGCAGAAGGAGATCGTCAAGTTCTTCATGTCCACCCGCGAAGAGATGGAGAACAAGCGCATCACCGAGGTGTTCGGGGAGGAGTTCCTCAGTAGCAATTTCTGGCTCTACTGGCGCACGATGTTTGCCTTCGAGGAATGGCACTCGGCGCTGGAAATGAAGCTTTACCTGCACCGTTTTCTCCATCAAATCAAAGGGATGCCAGACTTCTCCACACTGAAGTTTACCAAGTATAACCAGTATGAGTCGTTGGTGCTGCCGTTGGTCAAGTGGCTGACCGAACACGGTGTGGTGTTCCAATACGAGACCGAGGTGACCGATGTTGATTTCGACATTGCACCCGGACGCAAACAGGCGACCCGCCTCCACTGGCGCAGGGACGGCGTGGAAGGCGGCGGCGATCTTGGCCCAGACGACTTGTTGTTCATCACCATCGGCTCGCTCACAGAGAACTCCCACAACGGTGACCACCACACACCGGCGAATCTCAATCTAGGGGCTGCGCCGGCCTGGGATCTTTGGCGGCGTATCGCCGCAAGGGATCCGGCGTTCGGGCACCCGGATGTCTTCGGCGCGCACATCCCCGAGACCAAATGGGAGTCGGCCACCGTCACGACGCTCGATGAGCGCATCCCGAAGTACATCCAGAAGATCGCCAAGCGTGATCCGTTCAGCGGCAAGGTGGTGACCGGCGGCATCGTCACCGCGAAGGACTCATCTTGGCTGCTTAGTTGGACGGTGAACCGGCAGCCGCACTTCAAGCAGCAGTCCAAGGATCAGATCGTGGTTTGGGTTTACGCGCTGTTCGTCGAGCAACCCGGCGACTACGTAAAGAAGGCGATGCAGGACTGTAGCGGCGAAGAGATCACTCAGGAATGGCTCTACCACATGGGCGTGCCGATCGAGGACATTCCCGCGCTAGCTGCAACGGGTGCGATAACCGTGCCGGTGATGATGCCGTACGTGACCGCCTTCTTCATGCCACGCCAAGCCGGTGATCGCCCGGATGTAATACCTGAAGGCGCAGTCAACTTCGCTTTCATCGGGCAGTTCGCGGAATCCAAGGAGCGCGACTGCATCTTCACCACCGAGTATTCCGTGCGAACACCGATGGAGGCCGTCTATACGCTGCTCAACGTCGAGCGCGGCTTGCCGGAAGTATTTAACTCCACCTACGACATTCGTATGCTCCTTTCCGCGATCGGTAGCCTACGAGACGGCAAGGAGATCCACCTCCCTGGACCTGCCTTCCTGCGAAATTTGCTGATGAACAAGCTCGACAAAACCCAAATCGGTTCGCTGCTGCGGGAGTTCGGGCTGGCCGGAGGCGAGGTACACCAAAATGCAAAATAAAGAAGATTCTTCGGTCAATATTTATCTCAATGGTCTTGGTTTGGGCTCCATTGCTGCTGCAATGTATTTGATCCAGAAAGCGGACTTCAATCCATCTAACATCCATATCTTCGAGCAAATGGGTGCAAAGGATTTGGTTGGAGGAAGCTGTGATGCCTCCGAGGTCATGGTGAACGGCCAGCCGGCCTACGTCATGCAGGGTAGTCGCATGTTTGAAGACAAGGTGTACCCCTGCACCAAAGAGCTATGGTCTATCATTCCTTACAACGACGATGAGTCGTGTCTGGAAGACCATCAGAAGAACCGCGAAGAATGTCGAGTTCACACGGTCGTTCGCCTTCTGCATGCGAACGGTGAAAAGGACACCGGATACCAACTGGGTCTGAACACAGTTGATAAATTGAAGATGGCAAAACTTCTGGCCACACCCGAATTCTTGATTCCAGACGGTGCAAAGATCACGGACATCTTTGGAGCAGCCTTTTTCACCAGCAATTACTGGTACATGTGGCGGGCACTTTTTGCCTTCCAGCCGTGGCATTCAGCGGTGGAAATGAAGCGCTACATGCATCTCTTCTTTCACGAGATGCCGAACATGGACACGATGGTCGCTCTGGAGCGCACCCGCTATACCAACTTCCATTCCTTTATCCTGCCCGCGCTGCGCTTCATGCAAACGAAGGGCGTGAACGTCCACTACAACTGCCGAATCTCGGACATAGACTTCAAGGTAGAGGCTGGCGGCAAGGGGAGGTGGATTGAGCGCATCCACATCGAGACCGGGAGCGGCAAGCCCAAGCCATCCGTCCCAGTGCGCGACACTGATCTTGTCTTCCTGACCATCGGCTCCATGGTCAGCAACGCCTCGTTTGGCGCCCATGATCGCCCGGTGGACAAGCCCGCCGTCGGCAGCCAGCACCTGGGTGGAGCCTGGACGCTGTGGAAGAAGGTCGCCGCCAAGCAACCCGACTTTGGCCGCCCTGAGCAGTTCCTGCGCGACATCTCGCAGTCCACGATGATGACTTTCACCGTGACCTTTCGCGGCGGATTGTTCGAGCGCAAGTTCGAGTGGTTGGTGGAGCGCCAGATGGGGCGCCAGAGCCCGCTGCCGCTCACAGCCTCCCCGTGGATCCTGCACCTGCACACTTACCGCCAGCCCCTGTACCCCGACCAACCCCGCGATACCTGCGTCATCTGGGTGACGGCGCTGGGGAGCGAGCACATCGGTACGTTCGTGAAGAAGACCATGGCCGAATGCACCGGCCGCGAGATTCTGGAAGAGCTGTTGGGTCACTTGCAGTTCGACCAGATCGAGGAAGAAAAGCACGAGATCCTCGACTCCTCCACCTGCATCCCCTGCATGCTGCCCTACTGCAACAGCCAGTTTCTCAGCAGAGCCCAAGGCGACCGGCCTGCGGTAGTGCCGGTGGGATCAAAGAACTTCGCACTCCTTGGGCAGTTTGTAGAGATTCCCGACGGGATCGTCTTCACCACAGAGTACAGCGTGTTGGGTGCGATCCTGGCGGTGAAAAACTTCGTCAAGCCGTCGCTGGTGGTGCCGCCCATGTACTTCGGGCAGTACCACCCGCTCACGTCCATTGCAGTTGCAGGTGCTTTGGTTCGCTAGGTGACCTAGGTGATGGTAGCCTGAAAATGTTTGAGATGTATGCTGTTTCTGTGATCTGGGATGGACAAGTCCGAAGAGTTGAGGTTAATGCATCGGAAACGGAGTTATTGGTTGGGATGGGATTATTAGAAGACTACAAGTTACTGGAGTTTAGACTAAGTTGGAACTAGTTTGTCTGCTTTACGCCATTAAGCAAATTGACCGAATCCTTTTGGGTGGGATGCAAAGACCCCAGCAAGCACTGACCTGAACCGTTAACTATTTTCGTCAATTTTCAATAAAAGCAGTGCCAGTTATACAAACAAGTCAACTAGTTGACTTGTTGACTTGTTTGTATCCTCTATCAAAAACTAGCTAATCCGCCGTGCTTCCACTGTTTTCGGGAGTTTGGTGGGGTAATCTAAATTGCCGATCGCCAATTCCCAGCCATTTGCCAACTTGAGTAGCTTTTCCTCTTCCCCGTCCACCTCATTGACCACTTCCTCTTCCAAATCCTTCTTCGCCACATAGACCACTAGGTGGCCGATCGTATTCCGCCGCAACATTACTTTCATGGGTTTTCCTCTGGGAGTTCAAGTTCTTTTTTGAGACAGCCGACAATATTACCCGTAGCCATAAAATGCACAGCGTAAATATAGGAACTTTGTAAAAAAGTGCCGATGCTGACCACATAGCCCACATCGCCTTTTTTCGCCAAAGTAGCCCCGATCTCTTTACCGGGGAAAGTGCCGTCATTGCGGATTAGTTTTAATGCCCGCACCTTCTCGCCGATTTCAAAAGTCGGCGGCGAATCAATTTCAATCTCATTGGTTTGTAGAGACATAGGTTCTCTCCTGGGGAATTAAGTTTAGTAGCTCTTCTAGGGTCAACCCCCGCTTCACTTTGACTGCTTGGTGGCGTACTGCCGCCATGACTGCTTGAATCTCTTCGTTTTTTAGGAAGATACCTTGGTCTTGGAGGACATTGCGGACTAGGTGTCGCCCAGAATGCTTCCCCACCACTAGGCGACGCTCCCAACCTACTTCTTCGGGAGCGAAGGGTTCATAGGTAACGGGATTTTGTAGCACGCCGTGGGCATGGATTCCCGATTCGTGGGCAAAGGCATTTTCGCCGACGATCGCTTTCCAAGGCGGCACTGCACAGTTAGAAGCCTTGGCAACTAACCGGGATAGTTCTAACAGGCGCTTGGTATCAATCCCGGTTTGAATCCCATAGATGCGCTTCAGCCCCATTACCACTTCCTCTAGAGCGGCATTCCCCGCCCGTTCCCCCAATCCATTCACCGTGGTATTCACCGAGGTGGCTCCTGCTTGGATACCGGCTAGGGCATTGGCTGTAGCCATGCCGAGGTCATTGTGGGTATGTATCTCCACCGGAATTGTCAGATGGGTAACCAGATGGCGCACCTTGTTGTAGGTACTCAAGGAATCAAGGATACCCACGGTGTCACAGAAGCGAAATCGGAAGGCTCCCCATTCTTGGGCAAAGGCCGCCACATCGAGGAGAAAGGAATTATCAGCTCTAGAGGAATCTTCGCCACCGACGGCAACGGCTAATCCTTGATCATGGGCAAAGTTGATCACATCTCGCAAGCGATCGAGCATCACCCGCCACTGCCCGTGGAATTTGGCAGCAATCTGGATTTCCGATACGGGAATAGAGATATGCACCCGTTTTAAGCCACAGTCGATGGAAGCCTGAATATCTGCCATCGATGCCCGATTCCAGCCCAGTAATTTAGCGTTTAAGCCTAAATCGACGATTGCCCGCAGCGAGTTCATTTCTTCTTGCCCCATGGCGGGAATGCCGATCTCTAATTCCTGAACTCCGAGGCTGTCTAGCAGCGAGGCGATCGCTAATTTTTCCTGCCGATTAAAGGCAATCCCCGCCGCCTGCTCTCCATCTCGGAGCGTCGTATCATTAATCTGAATTTGGTAGTTTGTCATAAGCGCATTCCAGATTTAATTTGTGATCTTATTACGGGATTTCGATTCACTCAAAGCAGCCTTATAGATTGCCTCTAACATATAATTATTGGCAATTAAGATAATTGTGGACATTATCCCGATCGTGATCAAAGTTGAGAACATAATTCCCTCCTAAATTAATCTAAACTAGTTAGATGATTTGCATGGCATTAATTTAGTTACACTTGCTGCTCCAGCCAATCAAAGACTTGAATTAATTGTTGGAAGGTAATTAATCCATACTGCCAGAGAAGCATGGGTAAAGGAGCATGGGCTTGTTCAGGGTGGCGCAGCAATACATCTATTTCTGTAGGTAAAACTGCTAGTTCCTGCTGCAAAAATTGAATCAATTGAGTATTGCTGTGCATGACCGACTCCTGTATTATTTATTCCTGACTAAACTCTGATAAATCAAGTTAAATCTCCCTAAATTAGCAACTGCTAACTGTTGAGTTTTAAGCTGTCATCTGCTAGGAAATGGGCTAAATGAAAAGCTCGATCCTCAGTCTGTAAGAGGAATTGCTCATACAAATATCGTGTTGCGCGATCGCCAATACTCTCTGCTTGAGCTGCTAAACGACGCAGCAGATCAACCATCGCTTGTTCAGCTTGGAGATCGTTTTCTACCATCTGTCGAGCAATAAAAATTCCATCAACTTCTGGTGAAAAGCAACACAGTTCTGCTAGTTTGCTAAAGCTGGCAGCCGGAACACCTCCCAAGCCATTTAAGCGCTCCCCAATTTGGTGAACATATCCTTGGACTTGTTCGTAGCTTTCAGCAAAGAACTCATGCAAAGAATAGAACTCTGCGCCTTCAACTACAAAGTGATGCTTTTGGTATTGCAAATAAAGTGCTTGAAAACTAGCAAAGGCAATATTTAATCCTTCACAAACTGGAATTGTAACTTCCTGTCCTAAGGCAATAGGGTTGGCTTGGACTTGATCGAATGCTTGGACAAGATTAAGTGTTTGGGTCATGGAATAATCTCCTTGGATTTGTGATGTTAGCGATGTTTTTTTTGTGTGAGATGAGAAAAGCTTGTGCAATGTTCGGAGTTATTGATCAAGGATCAAAGACAATGAAAAAGCACAGGAATGAAAACTAGGGACTTAGGGAAGATGCCAACATCGCTCTAGCCACTCCAACCTTTCCTGACGGGGGGCAAGGTGCTGGACAACACTCCGCAACAGGAGAGCATTGATGCCGTGGTGAATCTCTACCCGCAGGGAACCATCAGGGAGGCACCAGCAGGGAATTGTCAGTTCTTGTAAGCGTTGATGGATTTGCCAACGATCGATGCGAGGGACAGACACAACATGGGTAGTTGAGAGATTTATCTGAGGTTGGGCATCAATTTCTCGCGAGGCAAGGCGTGCAGGAGTCATGGGAGTGACCTCGAAAACAGGGTTAAAAATTGGGCTGACTTGGCTTTAACTTGGGGTGAGCTGTTGGATTTGTTGTTCTATAGCTTCGATGCGATCGAGCAAGGCGCGGATCTCCTCCCCTCTCACATCAGGAACTTGACCATGCTCCAGGGGGCAGGTTTCTGGACTAGTGCGGCAAATATTCCGTCCGGGAACACCGACAGCGGTACAGTGCGCCGGCACTGACTGGAGGACAATGGAGCCAGCACCGATCCGAGCATAGTCACCAACGGAAATATTCCCCAAAATCTTGGCTCCGGCTCCGACCACCACATGTCCCCCTAGCGTCGGATGCCGTTTCCCCGTGTCCTTCCCTGTGCCACCTAGGGTTACGCCTTGATAAATCAAGCAATAATCCCCCACCACCGCTGTCTCGCCAATGACTACCCCCATGCCGTGGTCAATAAAAATCCCCTGCCCGATCGTTGCCCCCGGATGAATTTCAATCCCCGTAAAAAATCGGGTCAGGTGGGAAATTAGGCGAGGCACAAACCCAACTTGATGGCGATGGAGCCAGTGGGCAAAGCGATAGAGGCAAAGGGCATGGAAGCCGGGATAGCAGCACACCACCTCCAACCAATGATGGGCAGCCGGGTCTAGCTTAAAGATGATCCGAAAATCTTCCCGCAGAGCCTGCCACACGCTAGATAATTCTGAGAGTGCCAGCAGCAGCGGCACAAAAGGACTTGATGTCCAACTAGATGACAAAGCCATTGGGGAATTAATTAGGGAAATATCTTGTTCAGGGCAAGCCTGAAAGTTTTCAGGGTGCTGGAGGATCAGGGGAGGTGGTGAGTGGGGCATGATTTTCCGGGGGCGAAGATTTTTCTGTTCTCCTGCTTATAGCAATAGGGAAAAGCCGTGGGAAATCAGCCAGCCGAATTAAAAGTCATTTAAATTATTAGTAAAGTACTCAAGCTTAAAACCTATATCTAGTAAAGGTTTTATTTTTATTTTGGGTGTGGGGATGAGTATTTCTGGGGTAGGGGATGAGTATTAAAAGGTCTGGGTACAGGTATTTCAGTACTCAAGGTTAAATTTAGCCAGCATAAGAATTACAACCAAATATGACCCAAAAAATCTGCTCCCTAGCTTTGTACTCAAGGGGGCAGTTTTGTATCTAATGTATCTATTTATTCTGTATCAAAAGCATCAGTTATTATGCCATAATATATTTCTGTTCACCACAAACAAAAACTTAAATATTTGCTGCTGTAATTCTGTTTATTTTCTGGATCTCTAGAAAAATGACATTTTAGATACAGAATCAAAACTTAGATAGGTCTGGAGGTCAGCCTCGACAAATTACTTACAACTGCTGATAAAAAACCTAACAGAAAAGTCTAGGAATTTTTTCTCAGGCATTAGTTTTTAGCTAATTTGGAGAAGTTTTTTGAGTACAACACAAATTGTCTAAAACAGCCCTAAAAACATCTGTAAACCTTGTTTTAATTAGCATTGACCCTGAGTACAAGAAATACTCACACCCCTCATTGAAAATACTCACACCCCCCATCAAAAATACCCACACCCCGCCCCAATATTTTTTTTTGATGTTGATGTGGTGCGGGTTTCAGGGCTTGAGTACAAGCTAATGAATTTAGTAATTCTTACCGAGCGTTTTGGCGATCGGGGGATTTGGCGTGGCTGCTATAACTTTCACAACGCCATTCACTGAACTTCTCCCGACAAGAAATTCTGGTTCTTCCGACCAAAAAACATAATTTTAGATTTCTGCGTTGGAGTGGTGACGGGAATGGCGCTGTCCACCTAGCCCTGCCGAAAATCCATGACACTACCATCATCTTCAGGACTTATTTCTTCTCCAGCAACACAGCCGGTTGCGGATCTTTTGATCACCAAGAATACAGTGACGCAGAAAGTGACTCAGAAAGCGAGTGATAGCTGTGGTTGTAGCAGCAATACTAGTGCGACAACTAATTTTGATCAAAAAATGCTTGATCGCATTGCCAAGCATCCCTGCTACAGCGAAGAAGCTCACCACCACTACGCCAGAATGCACGTAGCTGTGGCTCCCGCCTGTAATATCCAATGCAATTTCTGTAATCGTAAATACGACTGTGCCAACGAAAGCCGTCCCGGAGTGGTGAGTGAACTGTTGACTCCCGAAGAGGCAGCCCACAAGGTTCTCGTCATTGCCGGCAAGATTCCCCAAATGACCGTGCTAGGAATTGCTGGTCCGGGAGACCCTCTAGCCAATCCAGAAAAAACCTTCCGCACCTTTGAACTGATTGCCGATAAAGCTCCTGATATTAAGTTGTGTCTGTCAACTAATGGGTTGATGTTGCCGGATTATGTCGATCGGATCAAAGCCCTGAATGTGGATCATGTGACCATCACCATCAATATGGTGGATCCAGAAATTGGCACCAAAATTTATCCTTGGGTACATTACCGCCGCCGTCGCTACAAAGGTCTGGAAGCCTCAAAAATTCTCCATGAACGGCAAATGGAAGGCTTGCAAGCCCTCCGGGAAGCCGATATCCTCTGCAAGGTCAACTCGGTGATGATTCCCGGTATTAATGACGAGCATTTGGTGGAAGTGGATCAAGAAATCCGCAAACGCGGCGCCTTTCTCCACAACATCATGCCCCTAATTTCTGCCCCAGAGCATGGCACCCACTTTGGTCTCACCGGGCAGCGGGGACCCACCCCCAAGGAGTTGAAAAAACTCCAAGACGAGTGTGCTGACAGCAATATGAAGATGATGCGCCACTGTCGCCAATGCCGGGCGGATGCCGTCGGCTTGTTGGGGGAAGACCGCAGCCAAGAATTTACCAAAGAGAAGTTCATGGAAATGCCGGAACAGTACGACTTTGAACTACGGCAGGAAGTCCATGCCGGCATTGAACACTTCAAGGAAGAAATCAAACTGGCAAAAGCCAAGGTTAGACCTAGCGAGCGGGTCAAGGATAGCCCCAAGATTCTGGTAGCTGTGGCCACTAAGGGCGGCGGGATTGTCAACCAACATTTTGGCCATGCTAAGGAATTCCAAATCTTTGAAGTGGATGCCAACGAAGCCAAGTTTGTCGGTCATCGCAAAATTGACCAATACTGCCAAGGCGGTTATGGCGAAGATGCCACCCTAGAGTATGTGATTAAGGCGATCGCTGACTGTAAAGCCGTGCTGGTATCAAAAGTTGGCGAATGCCCTAAAGCCGAACTCCGGGAATCAGGATTGCAGGTGATTGAAGCCTACGACGTGATTGAAAAAGTCGCCAGAGAATTCTACGACCAGTACATGGCATCCCAAACATCAAAAGCTAAAACCCTAGAAGCTGTGGGGGTGGGAGTATGAGCAACATTATCTATCTCGATAACAATGCCACCACCCAGGTGGCTCCAGAAGTAGTAGAAGCTATTCTGCCTTACCTGACCCAGTACTACGGCAATCCCTCCTCGATGCACAGCTTTGGTGGTCAGGTGGGCAAAGCCTTAAAACAGGCACGGATTCAGGTAGCCTCCCTCCTAGGGGCGGAGGAATCGGAAATTGTCTTTACCAGTTGTGGCACGGAAGGGAACAATACCGCGATTAGAGCCGCAATCGCTGCCCAACCAGAGCGAAAACACTTGATCACTACAGCAGTAGAACACGCCTGTGTGTTGAATTTGTTCAAGCAACTAGAAAAGCAGGGCTACACCGTCACCTATTTATCTGTAGATCGCCAGGGACAACTAGACCTGATGGAACTAGAGGCGGCGATTACTGGTAGTACGGCTTTGGTGTCCACCATGTATGCCAACAACGAGACGGGGACGATCTTCCCCATTGAGCAAATTGGGGCGATCGCCAAGGAATACGGTGCTGCCTTCCATGTGGATGCCGTCCAGGTGGCGGGGAAACTGCCCTTGAATATGAAAACCAGCACCATCGACCTGATGACCATCTCTGGCCATAAGCTCCACGCTCCTAAGGGGGTAGGTGCTCTGTTTGTCCGCCGGGGCTTCCGGTTCCGCCCTCTATTAATTGGCGGTCACCAAGAACGGAGCCGCCGGGCGGGAACTGAGAATGTGGCTGGAATTATCGGCTTAGGCAAAGCGGCGGAATTAGCCCAGTTGCATTTTGCTGATCTCAAACAGGAGCAACAACTCCGCGATCGCCTAGAGAAGGGACTCTTGGCTATTGCCGATACGGAAATCAACGGCGATCGCAAAAATCGTTTACCCAACACCACCAACATTGGCTTCAAATACATCGAAGGCGAAGCCATTTTACTCTCCCTCGACCAGTACGGCATCTGCGCTTCCTCTGGCTCTGCCTGTACTTCCGGCTCTCTGGAGCCTTCCCATGTCCTCCGGGCGATGGGCTTACCCTACACCACCCTCCACGGCTCGATCCGGTTTAGCCTCTCCCGGTATACAACGGCGGCGGAGATCGATCGCACCTTAGAAGTGATGCCCGGCATCGTCCAACGCCTGCGAGCTTTATCGCCTTTTACCAACGACCAAGCCGCCTGGTTGCAAGACCGGGAAGAGGCTTTGGTAGGCGTTTAAGCGCGGATTAGCCAGACCAGATTAAACCTAAGACCAAAAAATCAAATCTCAGACTGAATCTCCAACGAAATCTCAAGCTAAATAGTTAATTACGAATAACTGGTAACTGCCATGTGGGACTACACCGAAAAAGTACTAGAGCTGTTTTATAACCCTCAAAATCAAGGGGCGATCGAAGACCCCCAAGAATCAACTGTCGCCGTGGTCTTTGGCGAAGTGGGAAGTATTGCCTGCGGTGATGCCCTCAGGCTGCACCTGAAGATTGAAATCGCCGCCGACAAAATTCTGGATGCTCGATTTCAAACCTTTGGTTGCACCAGTGCGATCGCTTCTTCTTCTGCCCTGACCGAAATTATCAAAGGTCTGACCTTAGATCAGGCATTGCAGATTAGTAATCGAGATATTGCTAACTACCTCGGTGGTTTGCCAGAGGAAAAAATGCACTGCTCAGTGATGGGACAGGAGGCTCTGGAAGCGGCAATTTATAAGTATCGAGGCATTGAAGTCGAGCAACACGAAGACGACGACGGGCGGCTAGTTTGTAGCTGCTTTAGTGTCAGTGAAAACCGAATCCGCCGGGTGGTGATTGAAAACAACCTGACCACGGTGGAAGAAGTCACCAGCTATGTCAAAGCTGGGGGTGGTTGCAGCTCCTGCGGGGCAGAAATTGAAGACTTGATCGCTACTATTCAACAGGAAAAAGCCAACACCGCCCAGCGGATCGCCGCTGAGATTGCCACCAATCAAGCGAAAAATCTCCCCCTGACCACGGTGCAGAAAATTGCCCTGATTCAAACAGTGTTGCAAGAAGTTCGCCCGATGCTGGTTGCCGATGGCGGCGATGTGGAACTCTACGACCTGGAAGGGGATGTGGTCAAAGTATCCCTCAAAGGGGCTTGTGGGACTTGCGAAAGTAGCGCCGCCACCCTGAAGAATGCGATCGAAGTCCGCCTGCGAGAACGAATTTTACCCAATTTAATAGTTGAGGCTGTGTGATGAAATCCAGATTATTTCAAGGTTTTGCAGTTGAGCGCTCGCCCCCATTGCGAAGGTTGCCAACTTTCTCACCTAGCCCCCAAAGGCTAATTCACCAAACCACAGAGTCCAGTTCCTAGAACCAACTGCCACTCTGAAAACAACTCTCAAACTAACTACTCTAAAGGAGATAAATCCATGACTGACGAAAGCATTAGACAGATAGCCTTCTACGGCAAAGGCGGGATTGGTAAATCCACAACTTCCCAAAATACGATCGCCGGGATGGCAGAACTAGGCCAACGGGTGATGATCGTAGGCTGTGACCCTAAAGCCGACTCCACTCGCTTGATGCTCCACAGTAAAGCACAAACCAGCGTGCTTCAGCTCGCCGCTGAACGGGGTGCTGTTGAAGATGTAGAACTTGAAGAAGTATTAGCTCGTGGTTATCGTGATGTTCTTTGCGTAGAATCCGGCGGTCCAGAACCCGGTGTTGGTTGCGCGGGACGGGGGATTATTACTGCCATTAACTTCCTAGAAGAAAATGGAGCCTATGAAGACATCGATTTCGTTTCCTATGACGTATTGGGCGACGTAGTTTGCGGTGGTTTTGCCATGCCGATTCGGGAAGGTAAAGCCCAAGAAATCTACATCGTTACTTCTGGGGAAATGATGGCTATGTATGCAGCCAACAACATTGCCAGAGGGGTGCTGAAGTATGCCCACTCCGGTGGTGTCCGCTTAGGTGGCTTGATCTGTAATAGCCGGAAGGTCGATCGCGAACTAGAGCTGATCGAAACCCTTGCTAAGCGCCTGAACACCCAAATGCTCCACTTTGTGCCTAGAGACAACATCGTCCAACACGCTGAACTACGCCGGATGACAGTGATTGAGTATGCTCCTGATAGCAAACAGGCAGCGGAATATCGTACCTTAGCTGGCAAAATCATCGACAACAAAAATCTCTCCATTCCTACTCCTATTTCCATGGATGAACTGGAAGATCTGTTGGTGGAATTTGGCATCCTCGGCGGCGAAGAAGAGTACGAAAAAGCCATCAAAGAAGGCGTAAAAGCTCCCGCTGGCGTTGCTTAAATCTGGGTTGATCCCAAATCAAGAAAAAGGTTTCACCTTTTTCTTGATTTATTCCCCCGCCATCTCTCCCTATTAACCCCCTTCATTTTTTTAACCAGTGAGGCAGAAGTATGACACCTCCCAAATCAGTAGATCTCAAAGAGACTCTCTCGGCGGCCCCCGCCACGATCGCCGACACGAAAGAACTAATCAAAGAAGTTTTGGAAGTCTATCCCGAAAAATCTAAGAAAAAACGGGAAAAGCATCTGAATGTTTATGAAGAAGGCAAATCTGACTGTGGTGTGAAATCCAACATCAAGTCTGTCCCCGGTTCCATGACTACCCGTGGCTGTGCCTATGCCGGCTCTAAAGGGGTGGTGTGGGGACCGATCAAGGACATGATCCACATCAGTCATGGTCCTGTCGGCTGTGGCTACTATTCTTGGTCTGGTCGTCGTAACTACTACATCGGCACCACCGGCGTTGATGCCTTTGGCACGATGGATTTCACCTCCGACTTCCAAGAACGCGATATTGTCTTTGGCGGTGATAAAAAACTTGCCAAATTGATTACGGAATTAGACGAATTGTTTCCCCTGAATCGTGGGGTTTCCATCCAATCTGAATGCCCGATCGGGCTAATTGGTGATGACATCGAAGCTGTGGCTAAAAAATCTGCCAAGGAAATCGGTAAAACCGTAGTCCCAGTCCGCTGTGAAGGTTTCCGGGGGGTATCCCAATCCCTAGGCCACCACATTGCCAATGATGCGATCCGGGACTGGGTATTTCCCCAGTACGACAAAGCCAAGAAGTCCGGCGAAATTTCTGATGGCACCGAGTACGATGTGGCGATTATTGGTGACTACAACATCGGTGGTGATGCTTGGTCGAGCCGGATTCTCATCGAAGAAATTGGCTTACGGGTAGCAGCCCAATGGTCTGGTGATGGCACCTTGCACGAGATGATCAATACGCCATCGGTGAAGTTGAATTTAGTTCACTGCTATCGATCGATGAACTATATTTCTCGCCACATGGAAGAAACCTACGGGATTCCTTGGCTGGAATACAACTTCTTTGGTCCGACCCAAATTGCCGAATCCTTGAGAGCGATCGCTGCCCGCTTCGATGAAACCATCCAAGCCAATGCTGAAGCAGTCATTGCCAAGTATGAAGCCCAAACCAAAGCCGTAATTGAGAAATTCCTCCCTCGTCTAGAAGGTAAAACCGTCGCTCTGATGGTGGGCGGTCTTCGTCCTCGCCACGTCATTCCAGCTTTCCACGACTTGGGAATGCGCCTGATCGGGACTGGCTACGAATTTGGCCACAACGATGACTACAAACGCACCACCCACTACGTAGAAAACGGCACGTTAATTTATGACGACGTTTCCGCCTACGAATTTGAAACCTTCATCAAAGAACTGAAGCCAGACCTAGTAGCTTCTGGCATCAAAGAGAAGTACGTTTTCCAAAAGATGGCACTTCCCTTCCGCCAAATGCACTCCTGGGATTACTCCGGTCCTTACCACGGTTATGACGGTTTTGCGATCTTTGCCCGGGATATGGACATGGCTCTCAACAGCCCCACTTGGAGCTTAGTTGGCGCACCATGGAAAACCCCAGAGGCGGCAGCCGTTTAGAGAATTTAGTCCCCAAGAGGTAGAGAAGTAAAAGTAATCAAAGCAGGTAAAGTAGCTCTCTTTAGGAGCATAGAACTTCTATATTATTTACACCAAACACCAAGGCTTTAACGCTCTAACTCTCTACCCTCCGGACTTTCTAAGGCTCTCTGCCTCCCTAGATATCTCTAGCTATCCCCTACTTCCCTGACCTTACTCCCTGATAAACATAGGAGAACACCTATCATGGCTCAGAAAAACATTGACAATATTAAAGACCACGTAGAACTCTTTCACCAGGAAGAGTACCAAGAACTGTTTGTTGGTAAGAAACAATTTGAAGGTGGTCACGACCCAGACTTAGTGGCTCAAACTGCTGAATGGACGAAGACTTGGGAATACCGGGAGAAAAACTTTGCCCGGGAGGCTTTGACCGTTAACCCTGCTAAAGCCTGTCAGCCCCTAGGTGCAATCCTAGCAGCAGTGGGTTTTGAATCAACCCTGCCCTTTGTCCACGGCTCCCAAGGTTGCGTTTCCTATTTTCGATCGCACTTTACCCGCCACTTCAAAGAACCCTTCTCGGCAGTATCTTCTTCTATGACTGAAGATGCGGCGGTCTTCGGGGGGCAGAACAACATGATCGAAGGCTTGGCAACTAGCTACAACCTGTATCAGCCGAAAATGATTGCTGTCTGCACTACCTGCATGGCCGAGGTAATCGGCGATGACCTCCAAGCTTTTATTAACAACGCCAAGACCGCTGGCTCAGTGCCCCAAGAGTTCCCCGTTCCCTACGCCCACACCCCCAGTTTTGTTGGCTCCCACATCACGGGCTACGACAACATGCTTAAAGGGATTTTGGGTAACCTGACCAAAGGGAAAAAGCCCGAAGCTCCCAATGGCAAAATTAACTTTATTCCCGGCTTTGAAACCTACATTGGCAACCTGCGGGAAATTAAGCGGATTGCGTCCTTGATGGGGATTAACTACACCCTGTTGGCAGACAACTCCGATTATCTAGATTCTCCCAATACTGGCGAGTATGACATGTATCCCGGTGGCACGACTCTAGAGGCGGCTGCCGACTCCATCAATGCCAAAGCTACTGTAGCCTTCCAAGCCTACTCCACTACAAAGACTCGGGAATTCATCGAAAAAGACTGGCAACAACCTACTTCTGTCGCTCGCCCTGTGGGGATTCGCGGCACTGATGAATTCTTAATCAAACTCTCAGCCCTCACTGGTCAGCCGATTCCTAAGGAACTAGAAGATGAGCGGGGTCGGGCGGTGGATGCCCTCACCGATTCTCAGGCTTGGCTCCATGGGAAGCGGGTGGCTCTCTACGGCGATCCAGACCTAGTGATTGGCTTGGTGCAATTCCTGTTGGAAATTGGTGCAGAGCCGGTGCATATCGTTGTCAGCAATAGTAACAATGATTTTGAAGCAGAATTGCGGGCACTATTAGATTCCAGTCCCTTTGGAGCTGGGGCAACCATCTGGGGCGGCAAGGATCTGTGGCACCTTCGATCGCTCCTATTCACCGAACCTGTAGACCTGCTAATTGGCAATTCCTACGGCAAGTATCTATGGCGCGATACCCACGTACCTTTTGTCCGGATTGGCTATCCTATTTTCGATCGCCATCACCTGCACCGCTACAGCACCTACGGTTACGAAGGGACGATCAACCTCCTCAACTGGATTGTGAATACGATCCTCGATGAGTTGGATCGGAGCACTATCATCCCAGCGAAAACAGACATTTCCTATGACCTGATTCGCTAATACAGCCATCAGTTATCAGTGAACCCAGCTATCAATGCTGACTATTCACTGATAACTGTTCACTCCCCCCCTGGACTGCCATGACTACATTCCCTACCCCCACGGCTCCTCCTCTCCGCTTTTTGGATCCCCTGCGCCGCTGGATCGATCGCCTAGAGATTCGATCGCCCCGCCTCGCCCACTGGATTTGTCGCTTGATTCCCTGCACTTGCCCCTTTGAACATAAATTCACCTTGTTTGGGCATTTTTTTCATACTCCCCCCCTGTGTGAACTCAATCCCTTCTACAACGAATTTGTCTTGCTCCGGTTCCGGGCACTCAGCTATCTTGCCGATGTGTGTGGCGAAGATGTCACCAAATACATTTGCTAGTCAGTAAACCTTACCCCATCGCTCCTATGAAACTCACCCAAGGCAAAATCAACGAACTGCTGAGCGAGTCGGCTTGTGAACACAATCACAAGAAAGAAAAGGCGGGCAAAAACAAATCCTGTACTCAGGTGGCTCAACCCGGAGCAGCCCAAGGGGGTTGTGCCTTTGATGGCGCCATGATTGCCCTTGTCCCCATTACCGATGCTGCCCACTTGGTGCATGGACCGATCGCCTGTGCTGGCAATTCTTGGGGCAGTCGGGGTAGCCTTTCCTCTGGCTCCAAACTCTATCAAATGGGCTTCACCACCGACTTGTCAGAAAACGACATTATCTTTGGAGGCGAGAAAAAACTCTACAAATCCATTCTGGAATTGCACGATCGCTATCACCCCGCCGCCATCTTTGTCTACTCCACCTGCGTCACCGCCTTGATTGGCGACGATCTGGATGCTGTGTGTCAGAAAGCCGCCGAGAAAACCGGAGTTCCCGTTATTCCCGTTAATTCCCCCGGGTTTATTGGCAGCAAAAACCTCGGCAATCGGGTGGGCGGGGAAAGCCTCTTAGACTACGTGGTGGGAACCCAAGAACCAGAAACCACCACCCCCTACGACATCAACCTGATTGGGGAATACAACATTGCTGGCGAACTCTGGGGAGTTTTACCCCTCTTCCAAAAATTAGGGATTCGAGTCCTGGCACAGATTACCGGGGATGGCCGCTATCAAGACATCGCCTGCTCCCATCGAGCCAAACTCAACGTGATGATCTGCTCCAAAGCCCTAATTAACATGGGTCGGAAAATGGAGGAACGCTACCAAATCCCCTTCATCGAAGAATCCTTCTACGGCGTAGCGGATATGAATCGTTGCTTGCGGAATATTGCTGCCTACTTCGGCGATGCCGGGTTACAGGAGCGAGTGGAAATCTTGATCGCTGAAGAAACCGCCAAGCTGGATCAAGCCCTAGCTCCCTACCGAGCAAGACTGAAAGGCAAGCGGGTTGTCCTCTACACCGGGGGGGTGAAAAGCTGGTCGATCATTTCGGCGGCGAAGGATTTGGGGATGGAGGTCTGTGCCACCAGTACCAAAAAAAGTACCGAGGATGACAAGGCACGGATCCGGGAATTACTAGGGCAGGACGGGATCATGATGGAAAAAGGCAACGCCCAAGAACTCCTTCAGGTGATCGCCAAAACCAAAGCCGACATGTTGATTGCTGGGGGCAGGAACCAATACACCGCCCTCAAAGCCAGAATTCCCTTTTTGGATATCAACCAAGAACGCCACCATCCCTACGCCGGTTATATCGGCATGGTGGAGATGGCTAGGGAGCTGGAAGAAGCTCTCTACAGCCCCGTGTGGGCGCAAGTTCGTAAACCAGCTCCTTGGGAGGTAAGGTAATGGCTACTGTGATCACGCCGAGTAAGTCTTTAACAGTGAATCCCCTCAAGCAAAGTCAACCCTTGGGGGCAGCCCTAGCTTTTTTGGGGTTAAAGGGGATTATTCCCCTATTGCATGGTTCTCAAGGCTGTACTGCCTTTGCCAAGGTCATGTTAGTGCGGCATTTTCGGGAGGCAATTCCCCTGTCGACTACAGCCATGACGGAAGTGAGCACGATTTTAGGTGGAGAAGAAAATGTCGAGCAAGCCATCTTGACTTTGGTAGAAAAATCTCACCCAGCCATGATTGGTCTCTGTACTACCGGGTTGACGGAGACCCGTGGTGAAGATATGGCGGGGATCCTGAAAAGTATTCGCCGTCGTCATCCCGAACTCCATGATTTGCCGATCGTCTATGTCTCAACCCCAGATTATAAGGGGGCTTTGCAGGATGGTTTTGCGGCTACGATCACCAGCATCGTTAAAGAATTACCCCAGACGGGTGCCACCAGACCAAATCAAATCACCCTACTGATCGGTTCTGCCTTTGCCCCGGGGGATGTCCAAGAAATTAAGGAAATGGTGGCGGCTTTTGATTTGAGTGCGATCGTTGTCCCGGATCTCTCCCTCTCCCTAGATGGGCATTTGGAGGATTCCGCCAGCTCGATCACCAGCGGCGGCACGACCTTAGCCGAACTCCGGGAAGTGGGCAGTTCTGTCTATACCTTGGCTCTAGGTGAAAGTATGCGGGAGGCTGCCGAAGTGTTGCAGACCAAATTTGACATTCCCTACGAGGTTTTCCCTAGTTTGAGCAATTTGGATGCGATCGATAGCTTTCTGGAAGGCTTGGCAGACCTGAGTGGGCTACCAGTCCCGGAAAAGTATCGGCGGCAACGGGCACAGCTCCAAGATGCGATGCTGGATACCCATTTTTTCTTTGGTCGGAAGCAGGTTTCGCTGGCTCTAGAACCAGACCTGCTCTGGGCTACGGTGCATTTTTTACAAAGCATGGGGGCAGAGATTCAAGCTGCTGTCACCACCACCAAATCCCCTCTATTAGAAAAACTCCCCGTGGCTACTGTCACCCTAGGAGATCTGGAAGACTTTGAGAAATTAGCGGCGGGGTCTGATCTGCTGATCGGTAATTCCCATGTGGCGAAGATCGCCCAGCGCCTCGGCGTTCCTGTCTACCGCCTTGGTATGCCCATCTTCGATCGCTTGGGGAATGGGCAACGCTCTACCGTAGGCTATCGCGGCATGATGCAATTATTGTTCGATCTTGGCAACTTGTTTCTAGAACAGGAAGAAAGCCACGGACATTGAAGTTAATCAACTTTATTAACCTAATTACCCTAACCAGTTTTTCTGAATCCAGGCTTTATCTAAATTATTGACACCCATTCAGAAATTTATTCAGGAGGAACCTCTATGAAAATTGCCTTCACCACCAGCGACAACCTACACATCAATGCCCACTTTGGCTCTGCCAATCAGATTGCGGTCTATGAAGTCGATCAAACCAGCTATAGCTTTGTGGAAACCTTGAAATTTGATGGCGACCTCAAGGAAGACGGCAATGAAGATAAGTTGCTGCCCAAAATCAATGCCCTCCACGATTGCACGATCGTCTATGTCTCCGCCATCGGGGGCAGTGCTGCTGCTCGATTAATCAAGCAACGGATTACCCCCATCAAAGCCCAGTCTGAGACCCAAGAAATCACCGATGTCTTGACCAGACTCGTGGAAACCTTGGCGGGCAGTCCACCGCCCTGGTTACGGAAAGCTCTCCAACAAAGAAGTCCCGCCCTCGAAGAATTAGAAAACCTCGATCAAACTAAGGAACCTGTAAACGTATGACCACTACCCAATTACCCCCCCTAACCGAAACAGCCCCCACCACTGGAAAATTTCTCAAGGCGATCGCCGCACAAATCCGCGCCAACGATGGCTATGGCACCTACCGGAACTGGTCTGATGAATTGCTCCTGAAAGGCTACGTGGTTAATAAAGCCCAAAAGCGGGAAATCTCCGTGGAAGGCGAAGTCGACCCCATCACCAAGGGCAGAATTTTAGCCTTCTATCGGGCGATCGCCTACCGCATCGAAGAAGAAACCGGACTCCTCTGTCAGGTAGTCATCGACCTCAGCCATGAAGGCTTTGGTTGGGCTTTGGTCTTCTCCGGGCGGCTGCTGGTGGTCTCAAAAACCCTCCGGGATGCTCAACGGTTTGGCTTTGACTCCCTAGACAAGCTGGAAGCCGAAGGCGCAAAAATCATCGCCTCTGGGATGAACCTAGCCGCTCGGTTCCCCGAAGTCGGTCGACTCTAAGAGGATGTCTGAGAAGTGTCTGACGGTTAAAACCGCGACTAAAAGAACAAAGTCAGCCTTCGCGGACTAAGAAAAATCCGGGACTTTCTGCAACCTGCATAGCCGATTTATCCAGCACCGTAGTCTTTAGTCGGCAAGCGACCCCGATGAACACTTTTCAGACATCCTCTAACAAATATCTTCCTTCCTTGCTTCTTTACCTCCCTGTACTTTCTTTACCTTCTCTACCTCCTTAAATCTATGGTTCAAGCAGCAGAAACCCTCACCCCTGAGATTCTCAAAACTCAGATTAAGCGCCTCAATAGTAAGGCTGGACAAATGAAGATGGATCTCCATGATCTGGCAGAAGGATTACCCACGGATTATGAAAATTTAATCGCTGTTGCCAGTGATACCTACGCCATCTTTCAACAACTTGATCAGCTCAAAAATCAACTCAAGCAATTGGAGAAACAATCATGAGTGGAACCTATGCAGAATTCCAGCAACTAGTGAATGCCGAAGAATATTTTGAATTCTTTGAACTTGACTACGAACTCCAGTTTGTCAACATTAACCGTTTGCATATTTTGCAAAAATTTTCCACCTTGATCAGAGCGATCGATGCCGAATCTCCGGATCTCAGCGAAGCAGCCAAACTAGAAAAATATCGAGTCGCCCTAGCTCAGGCATACGATACTTTCACCACTTCTTCGCCCTTAAATGAAAAGTTGTTTAAGGTCTTCCATGAAAAGCAACAAAATGTAGTTTTACTATCAGAAATTGGCAGTGAATAATTACTAATCAGGAGCGCAAACAATGGAAAATTTGACTCTAAAGGAATTAGAACGCTACCGCCGCCAAATGATGCTGCCCGGCTTTGGCGAAGAGGCACAACTGAAACTGAAAAACTCCACCGTGCTAGTTACCGGAGTCGGCGGACTAGGGGCGACGGCGGCGCTGTATCTGGCAGTGGCGGGGGTGGGGAAATTAATTCTCCTCCGGGGGGGAGAACTGCGGCTAGATGACATGAATCGGCAGATTTTGATGACCGATGACTGGGTTGGTCAGCCCAGAGTTTTTAAGGCTAAGGCAACCCTAGAGGCGATTAACCCGGATGTGGCGATCGAAGCTATCTGTGAGTATGTGACTCCAGACAATGTGGATCGGTTGGTGCGATCGGCGGATATTGTCCTCGACTGTGCCCACAACTTCACCGAGCGAGATCTACTTAATGCTGCCTGTGTGCGCTGGGGAAAACCCATGGTGGAAGCGGCAATGAACGATATGGAGGCTTATCTGACTACGATCGTTCCCGGCTTAACCCCCTGCCTCTCTTGCATCTTCCCCGAAAAGCCCGATTGGGATAAACGGGGGTTTGGGGTACTGGGGGCAGTATCAGGAACCCTAGCTTGTCTCACCGCCCTAGAAGCCATCAAGCTGATCACCGGGCTGGGAACACCCCTCCTCTCCCAACTACTCACCATGAATTTGAGTCAGGCGGAGTTTGCCAAACGCCGCCCCTACCACGACCCTAACTGCCCCGTGTGTGGGCAGAAAAGTCGCCGCTTGCTGGAACTAAAAACCAAAACATAACTAAAACCCATAACCTCAGGAGAAAACCATGACTGTCACCCTAACTGAAAAAGCAGAATTTCGCCTCCGGGCTTTCCTCCAAGGCAGTGCCAACCCTTCAGCAGAGAAGGGAATCCGCGTTGGCGTGAATGATGGCGGCTGTAGTGGCTACGAATACACGATCGATATTGCCAATGCTCCCCGCCCTGATGACCTGATTGAAAAACAAGGCAGAGTCCATATCTACATCGACCCCAAAAGCGCGCCCCTCCTCCAAGGGGTGGTGATTGATTTTCTGGAAGGGCTAATGGAGAGCGGTTTTAAGTTTAGCAATCCCAATGCGACAGATACCTGTGGCTGTGGGAAATCCTTCCAAGCTGGGGACTGTACACCATCAGCGGTTCCCTGTAGTTAATTAACTTTGTAAAACCCCTAGATTATTGTTGGAGAACACGATTATGGCTACTTATCAAGTGCATTTGATGAATAAAAAGCGGGAAATAGACATAATTATTCCCGTCGAAGACACGATGACGATCCTCGAAGCGGCGGAAGATAAGGGGCTGGATCTGCCTTCCTCTTGCCAATCTGGATCTTGCTCTAGCTGTGTGGGCAAGGTGATGGAGGGAGAAGTAGATCAATCAGAGCAAGTTTTTCTGGATGAGGAGCAGATAGCGAAGGGTTTCGCGCTGCTTTGTGTGGCTTATCCCCGATCTGACTGTACGATCCGCACTCATCAGGAGGCTTACTTGGTTTAGTTTCTCCTGGCCCTAGGAGAAGAGGATATATCTTGAACAAATTTCGACAGATTTCTACAGGGACCGAAGGAGGACATAGCTAATGCTGATGACAGGATTTTCGGTACAGGGGACTTCGTTGAAGCTGTTACGATCGCACGAACGGGGAGTAATTACTCGAATTAAAACCTTAAGTGAGCCGATGGCACTGAAGCTGACAGAGCTAGGGCTAGTTCCCGGACAATCGATCGCCATTAAACAACGATTCCCACGGTTCATTGTTCAGGTGGGTAATCATTCCCTAGCCTTGGATGAGGCGGCAATTAATGCCATTTATGTCCGCATTGTTCGACGTTAATTCTAGAACTAATCCAGACAACTAGTTAATGAACTAACCAGTATTAATATTCTTGAAAATCTGAGGAGAATACTTTCCCATGACTACACTTACAGGACTAACCTTCGGTGGTAATACTTGGACTCCCAAATTTCTGCAAGCGATCAATTTTGCCAAGTGTATTGGTTGCGGCAGATGCCTCAAGGTCTGCGGTCGCGGGGTGATGAATCTGCGGGGGCTGAATGAAGATGGAGAGTTTATCGATGAGGAGGACGAAGATGAAGAATTTGAACGGAAGGTGATGACGATAGCTAATGCTGGAAATTGTGTCGGTTGTGAAGCCTGTTCTAGAGTTTGTCCCAAAAATTGTCAAACCCACGGGGAATTAGCACTGGTAATAGGGTGAATATTCCACTGGCGAGGTTTTGCTTTTGGAGCCAATCGCACCAATAAGAATAAATTCCATTATTGGTGCGATTATTAGTGGTTCTTTAATCGATCGCTACGATCACATCACTAGCTTTAATAACTGCATAGGCGGACTTCCCTACGCTTAAACCTAATTTTTCTGCGGAAGTTTTGGTAATAATGGCAGTTATCTCCACTCCCACCGTAATTTCTAAGGTCACCTCTGTATTTACAGATCCAACTTCAATAGCTTTGACAGTCCCTTTAAGGGCATTCCGAGCACTGATTTCCATATATAGCTCCTGATTTAATTAATAGAGAAATTCTCGCAATCTTGACTTTATATTCCATACTTTACCATTAAAATTAAACAGCCTTTATTTCTTTTTTAACCTTATACTAAAGTCTAAGTTACTATAATCTTTCTGGAAAATATTATCCTTGAAATGATTCAAACTATACAAAATTAAAAACTATTTTTGTTCTAGTATTATTCATAAATTACCAAAAATAATTCCTATGCCTAAACGTATTTTATATTTCTTCATCGGTCTATTTGTGGCCATCATGTTAGCGGTAGGAGCCTGTTCGCCCTCTGCTACTACCCCCCAAGCAACAAAAACTATCACCCCATCAATCATCCCGTCAGTCACCCCCCAAGCTACTAGCTTATTAACTGCCGCCGCCGCCAGTTTACAAAATGCTCTAGAAGAAATTAATCCTCTATTTAAGTCTGCTAATTCGGGGGTAGAATTAAAATATAATTTCGCTGCTTCTGGGCCTTTACAACAACAAATTGAGCAGGGTGCGCCCGTGGATGTTTTTATTTCCGCTGCCGCTCAACAGATGGATAACTTACAAAAAAAAGATTTGCTTCTTGCTGATACTCGGCAACAACTTTTAACTAACACCTTGGTTTTAATTGTGCCGAATAACTCTACTCTAAATCTTACTAGTTTTGACCAGTTAAACGATGCCAAAGTAGAAAAAATTGCTATGGGAGAACCCCGGAGTGTTCCTGTTGGCAAGTATGCGGAAGAAGTCTTTACTAAGTTAGGAATTTTGGAAGAGTTACGCCCTAAATTTGTCTATGGGAACTCCGTCCGCAATGTTTTAAGTGCTGTAGAAAGTGGCAATGCTGATGCCGGGATTGTCTACCTCACCGATGCCAAAATCTCTAAGCAAGTGAAACAGGTTGCTACCGCTGCCAAAGATTTACATTCACCGATTGTGTATCCGATCGCAGTGATTAAAGCTAGCAAAAATCCAGAAGCTGCCAAGGCTTATGTCCAGTTTTTGAGTAGTAACCCCGCTCAAGATGTTTTCAAAAAATACGGTTTTGGCATTGCCAATTAAGGCTTCATTAAGGATTGAGGCTAAAAAGCTATGACGACGGATTTATCGCCCCTCTGGATTTCCCTGAAAACAGCGGGATTAGCCACGATCGCTACTTTTTTCCTAGGCACAGCCGCCGCCTACGGGATGCTGGGTTATCGGGGGCGCTGGAAATCTTTCCTGGAAGGGCTACTCATTGCCCCCCTGATTTTGCCGCCTACGGTGGTGGGATTTTTGCTATTGCTCCTCTTGGGGAAAAATGGCTTTTTGGGACTGCTCCGACCATTGGGGAATTTCTCGATCGTCTTTACTTGGTATGCCGCCGTCCTCACCGCCACTGTGGTTTCCTTTCCCCTGATGTATAAAACCGCCTTAGGAGCCTTTGAACAGGTTGATAGTAGCTTGCTGCAAGTTGCCCGCACCCTAGGAGCTTCTGAAAAACGGGTTTTTCTAGAAATTCTTTTGCCCTTAGCCACCCCCGGACTAGTGGCGGGGGTGATCCTAGCTTTTGCCCGGGGCTTAGGAGAATTTGGTGCCACCCTGATGCTGGCGGGGAATATTCCCGGACAAACCCAAACCATGCCCATGGCGATCTATTTTGCGGTGGAATCAGGAAATATTCAAGAAGCTTGGCTATGGACGATCGCCATCATGGGCATCACCATTTCTGGGATGACGGCAGTAAACTTCTGGCAGCAGCGGGGACAGTTAACAGTTAAACAGTTAACTGTTAACAGTAAGACAGTGAATAGGAAAGCTGGCAAGACTGAGCAACTGATCACTGATAAATATTTAACGGTGGACATTGGCAAGCAGGTCGCCAATTTTCGGCTGGAGACGGCTTTTACTGCCCAACAGGAAACCTTGGGGCTGCTGGGGGGATCGGGGTCTGGCAAAAGTATGACTATTCGCTGTATTGCTGGAGTGGAAACACCGACTAGCGGCAAGATCATCTTAAACGGGCGGACTTTGTTTGATGCGGAACGAAAAATTAATATCCCTAGCTATCAACGTAATATCAGTTTGGTTTTTCAAAATTATGCATTGTTTCCCCACCTGACCCTAGGGCAAAATATTGGCTTTGGTTTGCAACATCTGCCCAGAGCTATCCGCCAACAACAAGTTAACCAGCACTTAGCACAGGTGCAGCTCCAAGGTTTAGCCGATCGCTATCCCCACCAAATTTCCGGAGGACAACAACAGCGGGTCGCTCTCGCCAGAGCCTTAGCCACCAAACCAGAATTGCTCTTGCTAGATGAACCTTTCTCAGCCCTCGATACCCATCTCCGCAGCCAAATGGAGCAGCTCCTCCGAGATGTGCTCGCCGACTATCAAGGAATTACCTTATTCATCACCCATAACCTAGAGGAGGCTTACCGGGTCTGTGAAAATCTCCTCGTTATTTCGGAAGGGAAGGCGATCGCAGCGGGGACGAAACATCAAATATTTGAGCATCCTCAAACCGTGCAAATTGCCCAGCTCACGGGCTGCAAAAACTTCTCTAGAGCCGTAATGGACGGGACTAATTATGTTAGGGCAATGGATTGGGGAATTAGTTTACAAGTCTTGGAAGCAATTCCGGAATCCCTGTCCCATATTGGCATCCGCGCCCACCAGATCAAGATCACCACTAATACCCAAGGGGCTAATACCTTTCCCTGCTGGTTAGCCGCCACTAGCGAAACCCCCCACCGGATGACCCTATTTCTGAAATTCAACACCAAACCCACTGATGCTCAGGACTACCATTTTCAAGCAGAAGTCTTTAAAGAAAAATGGGATGGGCTTAAAGACCAGCCCTTTCCTTGGTACGTGCGCCTCGATGCCGATCGCTTAATGCTCTTGGGTGATGGCTAATATATCTCTTGCAAAACTAAATAAAAGACTCTCTACCCAATTGGAAGAGGGATTTAGGGTGAGGGTCATGAGTTCTACAAGAGGTCTAATGTTGAGGCTTCCTGATTTATAGTAAGTGCCATTCTAGTTAGGACGGGGACGTTTTTGAGGGCGCGCGGAGCGCGCCCTCAAAAACGTCCTAATCAAATCGGCGACTACTATACAACTAAAAACAGTACATTTCAAGCCCAAAACTAATTTGGAATAATATTTCTAGGCTTTTAGATTTAGTATTTGACAGAATAATTAGGAATAATTAGGGTTTGTCAGCTTTTTTTAACGCTATGCTGCTTGGAGGAATACCAACCCAGACTTAAGCACAGAACTATCTTAAAATGGCACTTCTAGGCTTTTAGATTTAATATTTGACAAAGCAATTAGGGTTTGCTAACCTTTATTTAGGACTTTATTAGGGATTATCACGAATTATTCGGAGTTTGTTATGAATTCACTTAGGGAAACCAGGGAGAAACTTGGTATGACACTTGAAGAGCTTGCAGGTAAGATTGGGGTACACCTTACAACTGTTTCAGAATGGGAGCTAGGTAAATCATCCCCGCGCTACAAAAATCAAGAAATCTTATCACAAGTATTAGGAAAAAGCATTGATGAACTTTTTCCCTCTAAAGAGTTGCCCAAAGCAACACATGAAGGAACTTTAAAGATTGGTAATCGAGAGATATACTGCGCTGTTTTAACTAATGGGACGCGTATAATATCGGAGAGAGCTGTCTTTGATGTATTTGAGCGACCCGCTAGAGGCAAAAGAGATATTGGGGAAGCAAGAGATACTGGGGAAGTAAGAGATATTAGAGAAGTAGTATTTCCCGCTTTCATTGACGCTAAGAATCTAAGACAATTTATTACTGATGAAGTCATTCAAGATATTAAAGGCTTAGAATATATCTCGAAGACTGGGAAAAAATGGATTGGCTACGAAGCAATAGTAATCCCAGTTGTCTGTGATCTGTACTTATCCGCACGTCAAGCAGGTGTCCTGACTCTCAATCAACAACCATTAGCAGAAATGAGTGAAATGATTGTTAGAAGCTTATCTAAGGTAGGCATTGTTGCCTTGATTGATGAGGCTACTGGTTATCAAGAAGAAAGAGATAGGAATGAACTTAATAAATTATTAGAAAAGTATCTTTCCGCCGAGAGACTTGCATGGGCTAAAAGGTTTCCTAACGACTTCTTTAAGGAAATTTATAGACTCAGGAATTGGCATTATCCAAATGGGAATGGTAATAAACATAATTCTTTTGTAGGAAGGTTGATCAATAAAATAGTTTATGAAAAACTTCCACCAGGAGTATTAGAGGTTTTGAGAGAGAAAAATCCACCTGACCCAATTACAAAAAGGCGTAAATCTAAACATCATCAATATCTTTCAGAAGAGATAGGACAACCACATCTTAAAGATCATCTTCTTCAAGTAACAGCATTGATGCGGGGGTCTAAAAATTGGTCGAGTTTTGAAAAAAGCCTTGACTTAGCTTTTCCAACTTCATCAAGTTATCAGACTGAGTTAGATTTTGAGGAGTAATGAAAATTAATGCGTGGGTATATGAACCTTGATGCCGATCGCTTAATGCTATTGATTGACGAAATTTGATTAAATATCGATCGGTCTGCCATCCTGAAATACCAGCAATTCACCGGGCTGGATTGTTGTCCAAACTTCGTTATCCGTGAGGGGGACGGTGGTGATCAATGCCACTCGATCGCCCGGGGTGGTTAATTCCTGAAAATCTACGGTTAAATCCGCATCGATGAGATGGGCGGCGGCAAAGGGAGCTTGGCGAATAATGTAGCAAAGTTTGGTAGAGCAGTGGGCAAAAAAGTGTTCCCCATCCGAGAGTAAATAATTAAAACTTCCCTTCGCAGTAATGGTTTTAGTCACCGCTTGCAGGACTGCGTAGAGGCTGGGCAAAGATGGTTTACCCTCTGGGAAAGTTTGCCGCAGGGTATTCAAAATCAAGCAAAATGCCCGCTCGCTATCGGTTTGTCCCACGGGAGTATAAAATCCCGCATTCTCTGGATAAAAATCTGGCAAGTCCCCATTATGGGCAAAGATCCAATACCTGCCCCACAGTTCTCGCTGAAAGGGATGGCAGTTTTCTAGTGCCACCGCCCCAAACGTAGCTTTACGAATATGGGCGATCGCATGGGTAGATTTAATCGGATAGCGACGGACTAAATCCGCCACCGGAGAATTAGAAGAAGACTTCTCATCCAAAAAAATTCGACAGCCCACCCCTTCAAAAAAAGCAATTCCCCAACCATCTTGATGTTCATCGGTCTTCCCGCCTCGTGCTGAAAATCCTTCAAAGGAGAAACAGATATCTGTGGGGACGTTACAGTTCATTCCCAGAAGTTGACACATAAAAATAGAAGGCGGAGCTTCCCGCTAAGAAACTAACTATTTGCTACCCGATTGTACGGCAATTATTACCGAAGAAAATACTCACCCCTCTCCCCAAAAATACTTATAATCTCTCCTAATTTAATTGCAAAAAAACACCAAAAACTGATACACAGCCTAGGATTCAGCCATCAACAATTTATCTTGTAACCATAACAACACCTCAGAAACTTGGAATAATTTGGATTAGGGAATCCTTATACTAGGGAAGTGAAGAAAATGAGGTGAGCTATGAAAACTGGACTTTTTTGTACCTACGAAAATCCCGATCGAGATGCCCATCGTGCGATCGCTGACCAGACAGCCCTGATCCTCCACGGCGAAAGCCTCGGCTTTGCCGAAGCATGGATCACCGAGCATCACTTTTGCGATTTCCATGTCAGCCCCTCAATTTTGGTTTTGATGGCTCATCTGGCTGGAGTGACATCCAAAATTCACCTAGGCACAGCCGCCATCCTCTTGGCTTTCCATCACCCCGTAGCCGTAGCCGAAGATATGGCTACGCTGGATCACCTATGTAATGGCAGATTATTAATGGGCGTGGCTAAGGGCGGACCCTTCCCAGAACAGAATCAACACTTCGGCTTAACCATGGGGGAGACACGCCCCCGGATGTTAGAGGCTCTAGAGTTGGTGGAAAAATTACTTTATGGCTCCGAGGTTTCCTTTAGCGGCAAATATTACCAGTGCGATCGCCTGACAGTTTACCCCAAGCCTCTACAAAACCACATCCCCGTTTATCTCGCCACCAGCGATCAACAAGCGATCGAACTAGCGGCCATTCATTCCTTTGGCTTAATGGGTGGGGCACCGTTTTCCCTCGATCGCCTGAAAACCAACTTAGCCCAGTATCGAGCTATTAACTCTAGCGGCTCCGAGAAGTTGGTGCTATCGCGGTTCTTTTTTGTTAGTCGCACCGATGAAGAAGCCCAAGCCGAGGCATTACCGTTTATTCGATCTTTTGTAACTCGGATGTCTAAAAATGTGGCGAGTTTGAAAAACAATGGCAATACCCAACACCTCAAACCTTCTCAAAATCAACAAACCTGTTTTGATGAAACCTATCTCCTAGAAAACTCAATTATCGGCAGTGTCGCCACCTGCCGAGACAAAATCAAACGCCTACAGGATGAATTAAATTTAGGAACCCTAGCCTTAAAACCCTGCTCCTTTGATGTCCAAAAGAATCTCGCCAGCTTGACTTGCTATGCGGAACAAGTCCGTGATTTGACCTAAATCAAAGATAAAATGGAATATTAGAGCCAGCCCAAATTGGGACTGATCAAATTCTAGTGACTCGGAATTAAGACGCTGACCTATGATGATTCGTAATATTACTTTGCCAGATTCCTTGAGTTTCTCTGATTATTTCAAGCTAAATTTCTATCCCGAAGAAATTCTTAATTATTTCGATTATTCCTTTGAGATGAAGCTATTAGATTTCACGAAAACTACTAGCAATCTAGCCGAGATTGATTCTCTAGAAAAAAGACTAATTAAGGGCTTGCCCTATATTACTTTTGATAATGAAATGGCTAGGCGTGAGTTTTTAATTGCCCCGGTTTTGATGGATTTAATTGACTATACCAAATCTAATTTGAAAGTAGCTTATACTTTAACTATAAACAATCAATTGCGGGGAGAGTTAGATTATTTTCTGGAATCTAATCCCAAATCTAAGGATCAGGGAAATCATCAGTTCTTGGTAATTGAAGCTAAGGATGAAAACTTGGAGCGTGGTTTCAAACAGTTGGCGGTGGAGATGGTAGCGTTAACCCATATTCTCAATGAGGGACAAAGATATATTTATGGAGCTGTATCGATCGGTAAAATCTGGCAGTTTGGGGTGTTGGATCGACAGAATAAGAGTGTAATTCAAGATTTACATTTATACCGCGTCCCCGATGATTTAAGAGCTTTAATGAGTATTTTGGTCGGTATTTTAACTGGTGAAAATATGTTTTCCTAATCACTAATCATTAATAAAATGGCTACTATTATTTTTTACGAGAAGCCCGGTTGCAAAAATAACACTAAGCAAAAAGCATTATTAAAAGCAGCAGGACATACTGTTGACGATCGCAACTTATTAACTACAGCTTGGACAGCAGAAACCCTCCGCCTCTTCTTTGGAGATTTGCCAATTCCTAATTGGTTTAATGGCACTGCTCCACGGATTAAATCAAAAGAAATTATTCCAGATCAACTAAATGAAGAGACAGCATTGAATTTAATGATCGCCGAACCGTTATTAATTCGCCGCCCCCTCTTGCAAGTGGGCGATCGCCGAGAAGTTGGTTTTGAAAAACAAAAAATTGCCGACTGGATCGGCTTAGAACCTGTAGACACAGACCAGCAGAAAGTTCACGATCACCTGCTACAGGAAGATTTAGAATCCTGTTCTAAAAATCATTAGCCTAGATAACCTCAGTTTGGGATAAGAAATACCCCTAGTGCCATTTTACAAAAAACTTAACTATCATCGCTGGCTGAGGGTCGTCGAATTTATGCTGAGCGGAGTCGAAGCCAAAACCCCACGACAAATCTTCGATCGCTTATCTTCATATATGGCGGAAATGTTACCTTCGACTTCCCTTCGACTTCTCTCAGGGCAAGCGCTCAGGGAACATATCTAGGTTTTGGGTTATAGCTTTTGCTTAACCCAAACTTAGGTTAGATAAGGATTTTCCCCGCACTGCGGTAAAAATCTTCACTTCTGGAGACGCTCGGTGCTGAGAATTTGAGCGATCGCCTCTGGCAAACCTTCCAAACCCGTATCCGCCTCCGTCGCCTGCACCGGGGTTCTAAAAGCATAGTTAGGATCGCATTCCCCCGTATCGTAGACCTGCAACACCCATTGATCTGGCAACCCTTCCACCCCAATTTCCACCACATGCCAAGTTTGCCCCACTTCCCTGACCCCCAACACCGAAAACCATTCCTGATCTTCACTTGATAGCTCTAGATCATTCATCAAAAAATCGATCGCTAGTTGGCCTACTTCCGCCGTGGTTAACTCCGAAATCATAGAAAAACCTCCATTAAAAATCTGTTAGATCTCTTGCCTCAGTAATTTTTTAAGCCCATTACTCTTGAACAACTTGAGGATACAAACCCAACTCTTTACTTAACTGTCGTGCCACATGAATCAGAAACTTAGCCGCATCCTGATTATCTTGGTGAGCCATCATCATTGCTACCTGCATCAAAGCTTTTACTAAGCCTGCATCTAGTAGATATGGCTGGGAATCCAAAATTTCTGGCTCTTGACCACTGGGGCATTTCAGGAGGCGATCGATTAAATTGAAATACTCATCTTGATTGTTTCCGGCTGGATTATTTTCTGGCATGATGATTTTTGTGTTGGTGAATCAGATAATTGGTAAACAAGGAATTAGAAACTCTTGGCAGTATGAGTTATAGGATCAAACTCAAAGCGTTGAGAATGATGGGTTTCCCCATAAAGATTAAAGGTAACTGTCGGCTCATCCCCCACAGCTTCAATACAGTGAATTGCTCCCGGAGTAAAACTAATAATATCTCCCGGCAAGAGGATCACTTCCGTTGTTGGTTCCACCCAATTGGGAAACTGGAGATTAGATCTTCTTTGCCAAAGAGTATTTTTTTCTTCGCCTTTTAATATTGCTATAATCCCCCAATTTCCATGATTATGAATTGCAGAGCGAGTGCCCGGTAAATAGGTCGTAATTTGTACCGTTAAGGGATAACCAATCTCATCATAGAGCATCAATACCCCAGTCCCTGTATTAGGATTCGGCTCTATATACTGGGTCTGAATCCAGTAAGAATTTGTAATTAGCCTCCGCACAATCAGGGCTAGCTGAGGTAAACAATCTGTCTCCTGGTGAGCAAAACCTGCTGTTAGGGGATCGACACCTTCTAGGACATTTTCAACTTCCGTTAAAAAGCGATGAAACCGATAGGGCATTCGGAGTAAATCCCATTCCCTAGCTGATTTACAGGCTTGCAACTGCCCTGCATCTGTAACTAATAAGTCTCGATATTTCATTGCCATCTCAACCATAGTTTTTATTCCTCCGCCGCATCAGGTTAAACTAATATCCCTCATCAGCGATTAATTTTTCCAGATAATTCCATCCGTCAACGGGAAATTGCGATCGCTTTTGACTCTTTTTATTCAATCTTAACTATCCAAAATTTAGGACTAAAAGTAATGAATTGATAACATTTCGGACAAATGCCAAAGAACAGAACTAAAAGTCATAAATCAGTAACATTTTCAACTGTAACATTCACTACTAAATGACCGTTAAACAATGGTTTAGAAACCCTATAGTTTACTATATAGTTTCTATAGTTAAGGTATATAGTTTCCCTATATTTAATATCTAGAGATAAACAATCTTAAGATATTATTTAATCGCTTAAGTTGAACAAAATAACAAGACATTCTTATTTATAACTAAACATTAACTAACTCTTAATTAAGTTAATTACTTTTTTATTGAAGTGTATAGAAATCTGTATCCCTTTACACTTATTCGGGATTTACACAACAGGATATTTTTGCGGGGGCGTGCAAAAAATCTTCTAAGTCCTAGATAATTCCTTTCCAGAGTCTATTTATAAAGTCTGATTTTTCGCCCGCCGGGAGCAGAAAATCAAACCCTCTAGCAACTTTATAAATGACCTCTTAGAGTCTGCTGTAGAGATAACTAGTCTATTTTTCGCTTCGCTATATTAACCCTAGGGCAATTGTCTTAATGCTATGACACGTGCTATTTCAAACCGGTGTATAAGTTGTGGGGATTGTGCCCCTCTATGTCCCACAAATGCTATCAAACTTGAAGCTGGGAAATATTGGATTGACCCCATGTTGTGCAATGGCTGTGAGGGCTATGCCGACGAGCCTCTCTGTGTTTCGCTTTGTGGCATCGATCAATCATCTGTGCCATTGCAAGCCAAGAAAGGTCGCTGTAAGACTACCCTCAGAATGCTCCCTAGTGCCAATCTTTTTGCCAACGGCAAAACCAATCCTTTTGCTTCAGCAATTGTGATTTGGGAGGCGTGTAATGTTTTATCCCAACGTCAATCTCTCCCTTGGATTACCGATCCCAAGGGGAAGCTCTACTATGAGCGGCAGGTAAATGGGGGACGAGGGACGATCGCCTTTCGCCTTGCCCACACAGCCATATCCTCTGCCGCCTTAGCCAAGGACACAGCCCTAGAAGAACTGGCTAACTGGGATGTCCGGGCAGCCTGCCTGCATCTTATCTATGCCGCCCATGCCATTGCCCTAGAAGAACCTTGGTCCCAAGAATTTATTATTAACGATCAACAAATTGCTGCCTATTTAGGTTTGGAAAAACGGAAAGACTTAAACAAGCTAGCTAAATTGACCTTGATTAAGGAATTAGTGCAACAGCCTTGCAAACTCCAAATCGATATCAATTGGGCATCCCAAGGCTTAGTCCAAGGGTTCTCCCTAAAGCAAAGTTATCTCTGGCATTTAATCGAAATTCAGCATCACTTCCAAGAAGATGATTTAGGCTGCAAGCATCTGACGGGACTTACTTTCAAGGTCAAAGCTGGAGCTTGGTCACAATACTTTCTGAATCAACAGGGGGCGAGAGAAAATACTGCCTTTTATCAGTACAGCCATTTACCTAGATCGCTACTCTGTACTATAACTAGTCTATGGCAACAGCACGAAGGCTCCTGCCGCATGTTACTTTGGCTCTTATTTAAGACTAAAATGGGTCAGGAACAGCGTCTGACTATCCCTACGCTGCTTCGGATTGCCTACGGAGATGCCAAGGTATCTCAAGCTAGTTCGCAACGGGAAGAACGGAAGCGATTACTGCGATCGTTCGAGAGTGATCTGGAGGTGCTAAATCACTATGGACTTAAACCCATATTCGATCCTGTCACCTACCCCCCAGACATTCAACCCCTCTGGGCAAGATTAGCCGACATTCCCGATGATCCAGAGGCGGCTCTGGAGTTTTGGACGAATGACGGCAATAGCGACAATAGCCTTACCGATACCGCTCCTCGTAATAAGTGGAATCGGTTAATGCAAGCCCGATTTTTGCGTTTTGAATTACCTGAAAGTTGGGAAGCCAAGGCAAAAGCCCCAAAAAAAAGGAAATTACGTCCTACACAACGCAAAGAAACAGAGCTACAACGCCCTGATAAATATGCCACCTCTCTTTCGACCATTTCTGGTCAGCAGATTCTTTGTGCTAGAAAGAAACTGAATTTAAGCCAAAGAGTTCTGGCAAATTTTTTAGGAAAAAGTCAAAGCTGGGTTCGGGATATCGAGAGTGGAAGGCTTCAAGTTGGTTTTAAGGATCAACAACTGCTCTTAAAGGTTTTGGGTGAAGGTACTTGATTTGTACTTTTAAGCTGCTTTTAAGATACAACCGATAGCTCGTCACATAGTTGAATCCGACCTTTCACAACAGACCTCAGGAGGCGATCGAGAGAGCACCGTTCTTCATCGCTAGTAGATTCATCAAGGATTGCTGCCATCATCCCGTAGCGATCGGCCTTTGTTAGGCAGTGGGTGTCGGTAACTGTAGCGATTAAGTCGTTGATAGCGCCGGGGATTAAGTTGATGGATAACATGGGCTAACTCCTTGAACTCTATGTATTTATCATCCCTCAGTTTCCTTGAATGCCTAGTGATGGTGCTGGGGTTGGCTCAGTGATAATACGGAGGCTGTAGGGCGAGTCAAGTCCGGGTTGCGAGTGATCTAAATCACATGATCTCGGATGAGCTTAAGTCTGTCATCCAAAATATGCTTAATTACTTTGCGATCGAGCCATACAGTAGTTAAGTTTGCCCTAGAAACAGGATTAGACTAACCCCTGTGAAAATTTCCCAACATTGACAATTAATTATTTTTGTCTATTCTTGTAGTCCTTATCTGTAATACAATCTAGCGATCAACAATCATCCCTATGGGGATGATTGTTGATCCACAAGGGGGTTAGGATAACTAGGGTTGTGTAACCCGCATTTGGCTACAGTGATATAAAAAATTAGTTTATGGCAAGGATTGCACGGGATAAAACGACGCTGCTGAGATTGGTTGGGAAATTTGCACAGCACAAGCGAAAACGGAAATTAATTACCCCCAATGGGGAGCAGAAGTATAAAACAACAATATTTTGGCTCACGGAACTTAGACCCCATTTACTGGCGATCGATGCGGATAAATTAGCGATCGAGCAATTATCAGAACACCTGTTAGAAGCCATGGAGAAACGCCTCGGCAGAAAGGCTAATCCAAAAACGATGTTGGTATATTTGGCAATTATCCGGGCAGCAATGCAGTGGGGGATTAGTGACTTGAAATTAGCCCTGCCTACTTGGGATTTACCAAAGTGGGGGGATGGCGATCAGGAGGAATCCTTGCCCGATCCTTTAACGATGCTAGAAATTACTCAGGTGCTGGCAGGTTTTCGAGATCATTACCCCCATTACTACGATTATGTTTATTTCCTGCTCTCCACAGCTTGCCGACCGGGGGAAGCCGCCAGCCTAACTTGGGATAAGGTTGGTGATGATTTTTCTGATGTAACCTTCGATCGCAGTTTTAGTCGGGGGGAGTTGCGGCATAAAACTAAGAATAAAAAGCCAAGAACGATCGTCCTTGCTTCCGATGTGGCTGAGTTATTGCGGACTCGCCGTGAAAATTTCCCAGAAGGATTAATATTTACTAACCCTCTGGGGGAACCAATCCACGATGCTAAGTTTCGGAGAATTTGGGAGAAGGTTTTAGCGATCGCTGGGGTCAGATACCGAAAACCCTACAGCACTAGACAAACTTGCATCAGTCACGCTCTCGATAGTGGGGCGTTTCCTAGGGATGTAGCGGCGGCGGCAGGGCATAGTATGGAAATTATGCTCAGGCATTACGATCGATCTCTGAAAAAGCAAAATCCCTTTGTACAGTGGTCACTAAGGCTTCCTGAACTTTCGGCAGGGGAGCATTAAGGGCGATCGTTGATCCTTGGTATTTATCTGGTTTGCCTGTATTCTGGTTGTCTGGTTTTTTGGCAAACCAGACTGATTCGTCCCGATACTATTATCTGGTTATTTGGGTAACTGGTTTGCATGTAATCTGGTTAACCATTTATCTGGTTTTTTGGTTATTTGGCTATATGGAAAACCAGCTATTTAACGTCAGTTCGGGATAAGTAAAAGCTTTGACCCTAAGCCTGTACAAGTTCCCTGAGCGCTTGTCCTGAGCGGAGTCGAAGGGAAGTCGAAGGGAACATTTCCTCAATAGAGGAAGATAAGCGATCGAAGATTTGTGTTAGTGTCATGAAGTTTTCGCTACAGATTTACGGTTATGTTTAGCATGATCGCGCTCAATCACTAAGAAAAACACGGTTAAGCAACTGGTTTCGTGAGGGAATGCCCCAATCTCATCAGACTTAGCCCGAAACTCGCGAAATAATCGCTCCAGATGATTCGTTGTCCGAAT
>CALRPI020000050.1:0-38582 GCA_943370025.1 Phormidium lacuna HE10JO
TGCAAAGACCCTTCTTTGCCTTGATATGCTGAAATGATTCTTTGTCTTAAATCTATTGAGAGTGGGGCTGGCATTATTGATCCATTAGTTTTTACTTATTTCTGTTTATACTAGCAGGTTATGGCTTATTCATTTGAAAATCGCTGTAACTCGCCACAGGAATCTCGGCCTTCTATGATGTTTCTGTTCGTCGCCTTGCAGATTTGCCGCTGGCTTCCTTCAGACCCTTCCTCGCGGAAACGCCTTTGCCTTAAGCTAGAAGTTGTCATCACTCGGAACTTTTCGTTCATTTGGATGTTGGTTCTCCTTCAGGGGACTTTCACCCCATTAGTTCTCGCCCATGCTGGGCGTACACAACTGTGTTGGAGCGGACTGGCGAAAGTCCTTAATGTGGATGCAGATGGCACTGACAGCAGCTCAACACAAACGTTATGTCTAATCAGGGCAAAATTTAACTGTAAGCCAATGTAAACTGCCAGTATTGCTAGAGTTGTTTCCTTACGTCTAATACCCGTGGCAGATTTAGCTCAATCCAGTCGGCTAGGGTGGCAACATGCTCGGCAACTTCTTCTCCCATGGGTGTCAGGCTGTACTCCACAAAGGGTGGAACTACAGGGTGAGACACTCGCAGGACAAACCCATCTTCTGCTAGCGATTGCAAGCTTTGGGCTAGCATTTTCTCACTAACGCCCCCGATTTTTCGTCTCAACTCACTGAACCGATGGGTACCCTGGCGGAGAGATATCAGACAGAGCACTCCCCACCGACTGCAAACATGCTTGAAGATTTCCCGCGAAGGGCAGGGTTGAGCAAAAAGATCGCCCTTCTCAATGCGTTCTGTCAGAGTGTCTGGATGATTAATGGGAGGATTCATATACTTACCTTTTTGTAGGTACTTACTAAGAGTTAGTGCTTCATAATATGATGGATTTATGCCATTAAATTAAAAAGCAAAGAGGTCAAACTATGATTGTTGTTACAGGCGCATCAGGAAAGTTAGGGAAATTGATCTTGCAAGAACTTTTAAAATCGGTTCCAGCCAACGAATTGGTAGCCGCAGTCCGTAGTCCACACAAAGTTTCGGATTTAGCCAGATTGGGTGTACAAGTTCGACAGATTGATTATGCTGAACCCCATACACTGGAGACAGCCTTTACGGATGCCGAAAAAGTGTTGCTAATTTCCGGCAGCGAGGTTGGTAGCCGCATTCCTCAACATGCAAACGTAATCGATGCGTGTAAAAACGCTGGTGTAAAATTGTTAACTTATACTAGCATCTTGCATGCTGACAGTAGCCCGCTCCCGTTGGCGGCAGAACATCTACAGACAGAAATTCTCCTCCAAGAATCTGGTGTACCCCATATTATCTTGCGCCATGGCTGGTATACAGAAAATTATACAGATAGTATTCCTATAGCCCTTGAATCTGGCGTTGTCATTGGCTGTGCGGGTGAAGGTAAAATTGCCTCAGCGACTCGTGCTGATTATGCTGCCGCCGATGCTGCTGTTTTAATGACGCACGATCAGGCTAACAGGGTGTATGAATTGGCAGGCGATGAAGCATATACTTTAAGCGAGTTTGCGGCTGAACTCAGTAGGCAGTCTAGTCAGACTGTCCGATATCAGAACCTATCTCAAGACAATTATAGCCATGCCTTACAAAATGCTGGTTTACCTCAGTCAATTGCCGTGATGTTAGCGGAATCGGATACGGGAGCCTCAAAAGGAGGATTGTTTGACGACAGTAAAACCTTGAGTCAATTAATAGGTCGTCTAAGTACAACCCTTAGTGAATCGATTAAAACAACGCTAAGAGCATAACCATTCGCTGGAGCGGCGAGTATAGGCATTTACTCCGTTATAAGTGTGGCTTGCTGCCGCTCAGCTTTGCCGTTAGATCGACTATGAAACTGTGAGCGATCGCAGGTTGAAGCAGGCAAGCATGGCAAGATTGTAGCGATCGACCATGATTGTGATGATTGTTTACCCAAACTCACACCACAATCATCTATTTAGTACACAGCCATAATCTCGTCACACCGTTACTTATTTGCTGTTTCTGTAACCGCAGGAGATTCTGGGCTAGGATCGGTGGATGAACCAAAGGCAACTCGTAAGAAAGGTGGAGCCAGAAAAGTTGTCAAAATCACCATGATGATAATCGACACTTCCAGCGGCTTATCCAAAATGCCACTAGCTGAACCGATGCCAGCAAACACCAGACCCACCTCACCTCTAGGGATCATCCCCACCCCGATCGCAATCCGGTTGATTCCGGGGATGCCAAATACTGCCCAGCCCGTCACCAGTTTGCCCACGATTGCCACCAGTACCAAAAAGACAGCAATCAATAGTCCTGCCCGATTCTCCGGTACCGTCGGGTTCAAAACCCCCAAATCAGCCCTAGCACCGACAGTCACAAAGAAAATTGGCACCAGCAAATCAGCGATCGGTTTGATCAAGTCATCCAACTCGTTCCGGGCATCAGTCTCATCCAGCACCAACCCCGCTGCAAAGGCACCCAAAATCGCCTCAAGATGAATAGCATTCCCTAAAAATGCCATAAAGAAAGCAAAGATGAAAGCCGGAATCACAATATTGCCACGGGTTTTGAGCTGATTGACAGTCGCCACAAAAGCTTTGTTAAAGACCCCCCCTAACAAAATCGAGCCAAGCAAAAATGCCGTGGCGCTGACAATTAAGTAGATGACATTGACAACATCAATTTCACCAGTTTTGGCTAAACTTGCCACCACCGCCAAGACAATGATGCCAAGAACATCATCAATCACCGCCGCGCCGACAATAATTTGCCCTTCTTTCGATTTAAGTTGCCCCAACTCCGATAATACTTTAGACGTAATCCCAATACTGGTTGCCGTCAACGCCGCCCCCGCAAAAATTGCCGGAATCGCCGCCACATGAAACAGCAACATCAATCCTGCCGTACCTGCTGCAAAAGGTGCTGCCACCCCAACACAGGCGACAACTGTGGCTTGAATGCCCACTTCCTTGAGTTGCCGTAGGTCGGACTCTAGACCAATTTCAAATAGCAAAATAATTACGCCGATTTCCGCCAGCACCGAAATCACTTCACTTTGCGACTCGAAAATCCGGGTCAGTGCCTCTGGTGAAAGATGATTCAAGCTTTGCAGGGATGACATTAGCAACGAGTCGGCAGCAGACAGTCCCCCTTCAGGAAAGATCACTAAGTGCAACGCCGAAACACCGACAATCACCCCAGCGACTAATTCCCCCAAAACGGGTGGAAAATCGAATCGCCTAGCGACCTCTGCGCCGAACTTGCTAGCCAGATAAATCACCACCAGCGTCAGCAATACGCCAGATAGAATCAGAGGTGAATCCTCAGCAACGACGGTCGCTAATAATGTTCTCGGAGCCAAGAGAGCGGCTATTCCCCCACTCAAAGGAGGCAAAATATTGGACAAAATCATGAGTTTAATAGCGATGAAGGTTAAAGGTTTGAGGGAGTTATAAAACTGCGGGAGGTGAGGAAAAAGGCAACCGATCGCAGACACTCATGCTGGGGATACGGTTGCCCGGATTACGACAAGCTTAGTCATCTCGACTCAACAGCCTTCGGGTCCACAGAAATGTCTCCCGTACAGAACCTCCGCTTCACAGATATAGATAATGCCCGCAAAATCTAGGAAAAACTTCATTGCGACCTGATCTGCAATCTTCTCTGCCATCTCTCGGGTTTCGGTGAGTACCTCGAACTTTACATTTGAATCAGTGTCGGCAGTGTTGGGTTTACCCGTAGAGCGCACGTTGCGACTACCTTTACCGCCAGTATCCACCACCGTATAACCAGTTGCCCCACATTCTTCGATGATCTTGGCGACCTTTTTTAGCAGAATTTTTTCTGTGACGATGACGAGCTTGTTGGCATGTTTAGACATGTTGATTACCTCCTTAAATTATGTAAATTGATCTACTGGGTCTGCTCGTTCCAGGTAATACAGACAGACCCAACTCGTCTGGGATTAGCGACCGCCGATCGCTTGGGCAAGACCGATAAAGAACGGAATACACAAGCCGATCGCAATGGGCGTACCGACGGCTGTGGACGCGCCGATATAGGCGGAAGGATTGGCTGACGGGATACCGGCTCGCAATGTGGGCGGACCTGAGATGTCGGAACTAGAGGAAGCAATAACAGCCAAGACGACGACACCACCCATGCTGAAGTTCATGGTGTAGTGGGCAATCATGCCCAGACCAAAGGCGATTAGCCCATGGAAAAACGGTGCCACCACACTATACACGATGTACCATTGGGCTACCTTCCGCAGTTCGCCAATTCTTGACCAAGCTTCCATCCCCATAACCAGCATCAAGACCGCAAGCAAGCCACGAAAGGCGGGATCGAAGAATCCTTTATAGACACTTTCCGGCTGGGTGAACAGTCCCAGAGCGAGACCGAGCAACATTGCCGATAGAGCAGGACCCCGGAGACTTTCCTCGATAATGGGCCAGATCTTGACCCGATTATCTCCATCTCCCTGCTGCTGGCTGGCATACTCCTGCCGACTGCTGGGATAATCTTTTTGAGCAGCATCATCTCCAGCCGCAACGGTTTGCCCAGTAGAATAGGCTGCTTCTTTACGCTTCTTGCTGTTGATATAAATATTAGCCACCACGATCGCCGTTACGAGAGCTGGGATATCCATGAAGGGATAGAGGGCACCAGCCCATGCCTCGTAGGGAATTTTTTGTTCTTCCAGTACCGTCAGTCCGGCAGCCATTGTAGAACCACTCACCGCACCAAACAACCCCCCAGTGGCGATCGCATCGACGACTTTAACCTTGGGCAAATTAGCCAATGTATAGCGGGCGATGAAGACAACAGTAATCCCTACCATAATGGCAAAGATCATGGGTAACACCATCTCCGTCAGGTTGGAATTACGGATCGCAATTCCACCGGTCAGACCGATTTTGGTGAGCAGCATAAAGACGATGATCGTACAAATCGCCTCAGGAATCACCAATTCGCTCCCAAGAGCTGCAATGATCATCCCACCAATCAAAAAAGCAAGAGTTGGAGACTGCAATTGAATAATGAAGTCCTTCACGAACAGAGACAAAAAATCCACGAATACCTCCTTGTGTCTCCTCTGATGAGGAGCATTGCAATAAATGAATTAAATAAACTTCAAAGAGAGTAAGAGTGATATGCTTCACCCCTACTGCACAGATGTTGTGCCAAAAATTAGAGAAAGGACTTGCGGTCATTAGCCCAGTCGGTTCAGAGAACAACTTTGGTATCCCACCAAACAGGGCAGGGTACCGCTAAACAGGGCGCCAAAAAAGCCAGCACAAATTGCCCCACAGAGTCCACCAAGAGAACCAACCTCAAAGACTACTCTGAAGGCAAGGGCAAACAAGACAACAGCAGCCATGACACCGACGATAATATCGCCCCGGAGATTATTAAACCGGAGGAAATTAATGATTGCTATCACTGAGGTAAATAAACGATAAATTAAAGTAATTTTAAATATTTTATTTTAAATAACTTAATCGTAATAGTTAGATCACTTGGATGTTCTTAACTGTACGCTACTCGGGGTATTAGTACTTAATTGAGTGATTAGAAAAAATTCTTTACCTGCCTAGAAAATTATCTATGGTTTTTAGATCACTAGCACCGTGAAGCCAGTGGTCGGGAGCCACAAGCCCAACAAGTCCTTGCAGCGGCGGCATCAAGGTTAGCAGTTCCTTGCAGTGGTGTGATGGAGCGAGTTGACAAGTGATTTCTGGAATCGTGACAGAGAGTTCATGTTAAATAGCATCTAAGACTAAGAGGTGATGTATAAAGTGGCTAAAAGGTACAATTTTCCGCCCCCGGCGGGGGTGGAAAATTGTACTTTATAAATAGCTTCTAATCCTGTTCAAAGGTCTTCCCCAGGGCTGCCGGAGGAGTGACTTGGATGGTTTGGGCGATGAGGCGGCGGAGGGATAGGGGTAATTCTGCTAGGAGACGGTTTAGCCCGGCACTGGAGGTGAGCACTAAGAGAATGATCATCAAAGCAAAGGGAGCAACGGTGAATACTTGGGTAGGCACGTTGGGAATGGCACTCTGAGCCACGCTGGAGAGGGATTGCAACAAGCCGAATAGGTAAGCCCCCCCAGCAACTCGCAGGGGATTCCATGCCCCGAAGATGACGATCGCTAGAGCAATCCAACCATAACCCGCCGTATGGCGATGACTCCAACCAGCCTTAAAATCTAAGGAAAAAGCAGCTCCAGCAATTCCCATTAAAGCTCCCCCTAGGATGGTATACAGGTAGCGCAGCAAGACTACATTTTTCCCTCTGGCAAAGGCAGCGGCGGGTTGCTCACCGATCGCCCTCAATACCAATCCTTGAGGAGTGCGATAAAAATAAAACCAAGTCCCGATAATTAGCAAATAGCTGAGATAAACCAACATATTACTCTGGAAAAATATCTTGCCGAGGATGGGAATATCCTTCAGCAATGGCAGGGGAAAGCTCGGCACCGTCGGTCCTGGAACCCGGACAACGGGATTGCCTAAGAAAGATGAAAGATCGCTAAAGAGAATGGTCAAAACAAAGCCGATCGCTACTTGAGATTGCTTCAGGGTAATCCCCCCAAAGGCAACTACCAAGGCGATTAATGCCCCCACCAGCGCCGCCGCCCCAAAGCCAAGGAACAAATTATCCGTATACTTAGCCACGGCAAACCCGGTCATCGCCCCCATCAGGATTGTCCCTTCGGCAGAGAGATTAATCACCCCCGCCCGTTCGGTGATGGTTTCCCCAAGGCAGGCAAAAATCAGCGGGGTGGAACTTGCGATCGCTGCGGCTAAAACTGTAACTACATCCATAAAAGCCCTATGATGAGGATTGGAACAATATATCAGAACTTAGGCAATATCATTGGTTGATTAAGGGTGCAAAGCCAACCTTGGTGTTAACTCATGACTGAAACTATTGATAAATGTAGTTTTCACTTGAATCTCGATCCCCCCTAGCCCCCCTTAAAAAGGGGGGAAAAGAATTTTCTTAAAGTCCCCCTTTTTTCTAGCGTAGCGGTGCGTTAGCACGGGGATTTAGGGGGATCGAGGTCTATGCATCAACCAGTAGGCTGATAATACCTTTGAGGTTGAGTTGACATCGATCGAAGCCTTGCACCCTACTACTTAGATAAAATATTATGACTGTACAGACTATAGAAACAGACACAATAAACACAGATGCAGAAGATTTATCTGTTGAGGTTTCTCCAGTGCCAGAATCCCTGATGGAACCCTTATTGGGCAAAACTTTAGAGGAATTGACAGAGTGGGTGAAAGCCCAAGGGCAACCAGCCTATCGAGGGAAGCAATTGTATTCGTGGATCTATGAGAAAGGGGCGCGATCGTTCTCTGAGATTACTGTTTTCTCAAAGCAATGGCGGGAGCAGATGGCGGATACTCCCATTGGCAGGTCTACCATCCATCATCAATCGGTGACTCCCGATGGGACTCGGAAATATCTATTGAAATTGCAAGATGGACAAATTATTGAAGCGGTGGGGATTCCTACTTCCTCTCGGTTGACGGTGTGTGTGTCTTCCCAAGTGGGTTGCCCGATGGGGTGTGATTTCTGCGCCACGGGGAAGGGCGGCTGGGTGCGGAATTTGACCGCCAACGAGATTGTTGATCAGGTGTTGACGGTGCAGGAAGATTTCCAGCAACGGGTCAGCAATGTGGTATTTATGGGCATGGGAGAGCCTTTGCTCAATACCCAGAATGTTTTGGCAGCCGTGCGATCGCTCAATCAGGATGTGGGGATTGGGGCGCGATCGATCACCATTTCCACTGTCGGGCTGCGGGGGCGTATCCGGGAATTGGCGCAGTATCATTTGCAATCTACCCTCGCTGTCAGTCTCCATGCTTCTAACCAAGTCATGCGGGAAGAACTGATCCCCAGTGCTTTGCATTACCCACTGCGGGAACTCCTTGCTGAATGTAGAGAGTATGTGGAAATCACCGGGCGCCGGATCACGTTTGAATATATTCTCCTAGCGGGGATCAATGACAGTCCAGAAGATGCAGAGGAATTATCCCACCATCTCCGGGGCTTCCAAACCCATGTGAACCTAATTCCCTACAACCCGATCAAGGAAGTCACCTACAAGCGCCCCAGCCCTCAAGCGGTGCGGGATTTTGTGGAGGCGCTAGAATCTCAACACATCACCGTGAGTATCCGCCAAACCCGTGGACTTTCGGCTGATGCTGCCTGTGGGCAACTTAGGGCAACTTTAATCAGTAAATAGTGAATTGGAGCCTGTCATGCAAATTACGATTGATCTTCCTGATGAGCTTGTTCAACATTTTAATTCCAGTCGTCTTGCCCATGAAATCTTAGAAGCCCTAGTGGTGCAAGCATATCAAACCAAAAAAATCACTAGTGCTGAAGTTGGGCGCATTTGGGGGCTACCTTCTCGCTGGTCAGTAGATGCCTTTCTGAAACAGCACAATGCTGATTTACACTATGATGAATTTGATTTAGAGAGCGATCGTGAAATCATCAGTCAAATCCAGATCAAGTACAGCGGTAGTCCCTTATGATTGTTGTTTCCGATACCTCGCCGATAACATCCCTTATAGGGTAAATAGCCCGAATCTTTACTGTATAACACTCTATATAGGGTAAATATCCCGAAACTTGACATTCAGCCTATCCACCCTATAGTCAGATTAGGCGGAAAAATTTCCTCTAATACCTTCGTCTAATACATAGTTATCCCGGAGAACTGTCTATGTCGAACCTGCCATCCACACCGATCGCATCACCCGCCCGCCCCCAGTCCTTGCCCCCGCTACAGCAAACCTGGGATAACAGCGAGTTTTATAGCAGCAGTGCTGATCCGCAAATTGCCGTCACCGTTGAGGAACTGAAAGGGACGATCGCTGACCTCTCCACCCAATGCACCCCCTTCAGCCTGCACATCGCCACCGCCGCCACCCTCGCCCCAGACCAGTTCGACGGCCTCTTGCAACAAGTCAAAATCGTCCACCAGCAGCGGGTTGCGATTCTGGCTCGGCTGCTCACCCTGCGGAGCTTCATTGACTCGATCCTGAGCGTGGATGTCCAAGATGCCCATGGGCGCGAATGGCAACCAACCGTACAGCAGCTCTTTGCTGACGTGTTCCGGGCCCTTAAGCCGATGGAGGTGTTTCTGCTCCGGGTCAATGACGACTTTATCCAAGCGTTGATTCGCGATCCGCTCTTATCAGAACTGCGCTTTTTGGTGGAGCATCAGCGCCAACTACAAGACCAATTGCTGAGTGTTGAAGAAGAGCAACTGGTAGCGAGTCTGGCGGTGATTGGCTTGCATAGCTGGGGCAACCTTTACAGTCAACTGGCGGGTACGTTGCAATGCCAGGTGAATGGTGAGTCGATGGGGTTGGCGGCGGCCGCTACCCTTCCGGGTCGTGCTGACCGCGCCCTGCGATCGGCTGCATGGCACGGGATTCGGGCCGCCTGGGACAGCCAAGCGGGCACTGTTGCCGCCATCCTCAACGCGATCCAGGGCTGGCACTTGCAGGAAAGCCAGCAGCGCAGCAAAATTCGCCCCCTGCATTACCTCGACAAAAGCTGCCACCAGAACTGCATCGATCGCGCCACCCTCGATGCCCTGATGGAGGCGACCTATCAGCGGCGATCGATTGGCCAACGCGCCCTCAAAACCATGGGTCGGGTGCTCCAGATCGAGATGCAACCTTGGGATTTATTTGCGCCTGCGCCCACCCCAGGCGAAACGACGGTGCTGTCCTTTGAGGAGGCGATCGACCTAATTGCCAACGCCTTTCGCCGCCTCACCCCCGCCATGGGTGACTTTGCCGTGATGATGGCGGAAAAAGGCTGGATTGATGTCAAGCCCACCCCCCACCGGGCTACCGGGGCCTACTGCGGTAGATTTTTTGAACCCTGTCAGCCGCGCATCTTCATGACCTTTGACGGCACGCTGGGCAGTGTTCTGATCTTGGCTCACGAACTGGGTCATGCCTGGCACGGATGGGTGACGCGCGACCTGCCACTCTACCAAACCGACTACCCGGGAACCCTAAGCGAGACTGCCAGCATTTTTGCCGAAACCCTGGTGCGGGAAGCCCTGTTCGCTAAAGCCAGCACCCCCGCCGAGCAACTGGCGATCGCCTGGGCTGATGGCAGCACAGCAGCCTCCGATTTGCTGAATATTCCGGCCCGCTTCACCTTTGAGCAGGCCCTCATCGAACGGCGGAAGCAGGGATTTGTGATCCCCGAGACCCTCAAAACGATGATGCGCGACAGTTGGCAGCATTGGTACGAAGACAGCCTCGCCAGCTATGACGAGCTATTTTGGGCGAGCAAGCAGCATTTCTCCATGTCTGATCGGAGTTTTCACAACTATCCCTACCTGTTTGGCTATTTATTTAGCCTCGGCATCTATGCCCAAAAAGACCGCTACGGCGAGGCGTTTAACGATCTCTACACCAATCTGTTACGGGATACGGGCCGCATGACTGCCGAAGAATTAGTGCAAACCCATCTCAACCAAGACATTCGCCAGCCGGAGTTTTGGCAGTCCAGTTTGGATATTGTCGATCGCAGCATCAGCCGTTTTGAAGCGCTGGCGGCTTAACGGAGAAACAGTTTTGTAGGTTGGGTTGACGCAAGGAAACCCAACAAGAGCAGATGCCTCAGTTTGCATAATAAAATTATTTATGATGACTAATCTAAATATTACATGATGTCGTCGGGCTAACACGCCAAATAGGTGATTAGCCCGAATTTTTCCGTATAACATCCCGTATAGGATAAATAGCCCGAAACTTGACATTCAGCCTATCTGCCTTATAGTCAGATTAGGCGGAAAAATTCCGTCTAATACATAGTTATGCCAAATAGATCGCTCCGCCAAGCCTATCGTCCCAAATCTAGACTCAGCAAGCAAAGCGGGTTGATGTGTGGTAGAGTTCGGACAGCAATCGGGGTAGCGCAACGATTTTATTTTTAACGATTTTATTTTTAGTGCCTTTGATTTCGCTATTGTCACAGACTTTGCGGGAATGGTCAGCGGAAGCAACGGTAAAGTTACAAAATTCACTCTATGCGCTACAACACAAAATTTCATTTATACTCATATTTAGGATCAACATGTATTGCCGTAAGCTCATATGCATTTTAAATTTTCTCCAAGTATCCTTAGCAGATTAGGAGAAGAACTAATTCCTAACCCTGATCAGGGTATTTTGGAGCTAGTCAAAAACTCCTATGATGCAGATGCCACAATATGTGAGATCGAGTTGCTAAATACCGAAGAGATTGGTGGCAGTATTATGATCTCTGATAACGGTATGGGGATGGATATTGAAACTCTTCAGAGTGGCTGGTTAGTTATTGGTAAATCTGAGAAAGAGGGAGCTAGCGATCGCACACCACTTAATAATCGTTTACGAGTAGGCTCTAAAGGCTTGGGTAGGCTGGCAGCTTTACGGCTGGGAACTAATGTAGAGCTTACTACACGACCTAAAAGTGAACCCAATATAGAGCACTCCGTAAGTATGTGCTGGGATGACTATGACACTGTAGATTCTGTTGAAGATGTGTCTTTGTCTCCAACAACTCGACAAACAACATCTGAACAAGGGACAAAAATTATAATTAGTAATTTGAAAGTAAAAATTGGTAAGCGAGAAATTAATAGACTTGCTAGAGAATTATTACTATTAGCTGATCCCTTTGACACAAAAGCATCATTTCGACCTAAATTACTTGGAACAGGATTCACAGACTTAGAAAAGGAAGTTAATGAACAATTTTTTGAAGATGCCGAATTCGTTCTTAAAGCTTCACTGAATGAACATGGTTATGCTTCCGCTCAATTAATAGATTGGACTGGCTCTACTGTTGCTACAGCCTCGCATTCTGATATCAGTAAGCATCGCAAACAGCTAGATATAAATGAGCTATCACTAGATGAAGCACATTTATCTAGTGATAGCCCTTATCAAAAATCTATACCTGCTAATTTTGAATTATGGATTTTTCAACTTAATCCACAAAGCTTTTCCGCCAAAAATCGGGAAGATAATTCTCGACAAATTCGTAGATGGTTAGCAGCAGTTGGTGGCGTACATCTATATCATCGAAGTCTGAGAGTCGCTCCCTATGGAGATAAAGGTGATGATTGGCTAAAAATCAATTTATCGAGATCACGCAATCCTCAAGTCCGTCCTTCAACTAGTACTGTCATTGGTAGAGTGATTGCTGAAGATGTAAATAGTCAGTTGTTACAAAAAACAGATCGTTTAGGGTTTCTAGAGAATGAGCCGTTTATCAACTTGCAACAATTTGCAATGAACACACTCGAATGGGTTGCAGATTTTCGATTGCAAACTATAGAAGTAAAACAGGAACAAGTAAAAAAAGAAATAAAACCGAAGATTGCTGAAGCTAAGAAAAATATTGAGGATATTATCACGACTTATATTCCAGAGCAAAAACCTAAAGAAGAGACATTATTGGCATTCAAAGACTATGACAATATTAGAGAAGAAGAGGTTGATATTCTAAATGTAGAATTACAACTGTATCGCAGTTTAGCAACAGCAGGTACTACTGCTGCTATCTTTGCCCATGAGTCAGGTAGGGAAATAAATACATTGAAAGGACAGGTTGGTATTTTAAATGCAAAAATGCAGAAACTTATAGAAAATGAAATCTATGTCAAGTACTTTGCAAAAACTTTCACAACTATTCAAAAATTGGCTGGTTCAGTTCAAGGCTTTGCTAAATATCCAATTTATCTATTAAAAAAAGAAAAGCGATCTAAAGGGACTGTTGAGATACATCAAGTGATTACCGATGTAATCATTTTGTTTGAGCCTTTTCTCGAAACTTCTAATACTACTATTGAGCTAGAAAGAGTAGATGCCGAACTTAATTTGAGAGGAAGTACAGCTCTTGTAGAGGCAATTTTAATTAATCTAATTACTAATGCAATTAATGCTTTTAATGCCAAAGATGCACCTATTCAAAATCGGAAAATTGTAATCCGAACGGAATCAAATGAAGACTTTATTTGGCTGAGAGTTATGGATAATGCGTTGGGTATTCAAGGACTTACAATAGATGAAATCTGGATTGCTGGTAAAACCACTACACGATCAGGTACTGGGTTAGGATTGAAAATAGCAAAAGACTCAGTTATAGATTTAGGAGGAAAAATTAGTGTGATTGCCAATGGTCAATTGGGTGGGGCAGAGTTTATTGTTCAATTACCTTTAAAATAGGATGGCTTGTTATGCAATTGCCTAAAGTTGCGGTTATAGATGATGAGGAACAATCCAGAGAAACATTAGCTGAAACACTCCAATTAATTGGATTTGAACCTTTTATAGTTCAAGATACATTTACTAAAGTTAGTGACTTATCTACCTATATTCAAAAAAATGCTCAGGCAGTTATTTGTGATCATCGATTATCTGATAGGGGGCTAGCTCCGTTTACAGGTGCTGAATTGATGCCACATCTCTACAGAGACAAAGTGCCTTCATTACTTATAACTCAATATACTGAAACAGACATTAATGTCTCCATTCGCAAGTATAGAGAGTCAATACCGATAGTTATAGGTCGCGATGATTTAGTAGACCTATATGATCTAGAAAGGATTTGTTTCAAATTTAAGAAAGGGTTTGAAACTTGTTCCCAAGAATTTCAAGGTATTATGTCGTCAATACGCAGACCGCACCGTACTCTTATTAATATTGTTGATATCACTACTGATTCAGGAGAAGACGTTGTAGAAGTATTTATTCCAAGCTGGAATCCTTACCGTGCAGTGCGATTTCCAATATCACAAATACCAGAAGAAATTGCGATAACGGTCAAAAATTCTCTTGATCGCAAAGAGGAAGCATGTTTATTTGCTTGTGTAAATACAGGAGCAGAGAAAGCTGATGACTTATATTTTACTAGGTTTGAAATTGCCCCAGAATTGGATGAGAATGATGGATTTGCCTAAATTATTTATTCTAGATGTTGCACATGGTAACTGTGCCATACTTCAAGATACAGAAGGAACAATTATTATTGACTGCGCTCATGGTGACACTTTAATAGAAACACTGCGTCACCTAAATATTAACTATGTTGATAGAATTATTATTTCTCACGCTGATGAAGACCACATTAAGGGATTTATTGATTTACTTTCTGATGAATCAATTAAGATTGGACATATTTATGTGAATCCTGATGGCTCAAAAAAGACTCGTACATGGACAAATTTGCGTCGATTGATTACAGAGGCAGTAAATAAAAAGGGAACAACCCGTAACTTCATTTATGCAGGTTTGACTGGTTTAGAAGTTGGAAAAGTCAAAATAGAAATTCTTGCGCCCAATATGGATATAGTGGGACAGGCTGGTGGATTAGATTTAGATGATCAGAGTTTAAATTCAAATTCGGTTTCAGTTGTTGTACGGTTAATTTATGAAGAGCAAGGTATTGCACTTTTAGCAGGTGACATTGATCAAATCGGACTAAAAAACTTGTTCAACAGTGGTTATGATATTTCATCCAAAGTTCTTGTGTTCCCTCATCATGGTGGTAATGTGGGAACCAAGGATAATCAGAGTTTTACATCAAATTTATGTCAGAGAGTTCAACCACAAATGGTTATATTTTCTATTGGCAGAGATAAACATAGCAATCCTAGAAAAGAAGTTGTAGAGACAGTCATTGATACACTTCCTGATGTACATATTATCTGTACTCAACTTGCTAAGACTTGTTCTCCTGAAATATTGTCCACCACTCCTGAGCATTTAAGTCTACTTCCATCTAAAGGTAAAGAGGCTAATCATTGCTGCGGTGGAACAGTTGTCATAAATTTAAGTGAAACTGAAACTACTTACACTCCAAGTGAGAATCACAAACAATTTGTCAAGAGAAAAATAGCGTCACCATTGTGTATGCGTTCTTGATTTCTAGATTATCGACTATGGCTTTTGTCTTAGTGCAATCGCCGATCTTGTAACGTCTTCTATCCCACCGATAGATTTCTGGGAACGCACCTGCTCATGAATTCTTTGAAGCAAGTGGTTGTCGCCTAACAGCGCTCATGCACACCGACCGCCAAGAAGTTATAGTAAGTGCCATTCTAGTTAGGACGGGAATGTTTTCGAGGGCGCGCGGAGCGCGCCCTCGAAAACGTCCTAATCAAAGCGGCGACCACTATAATATTAAAGTGCGATCAATTACTCTCAGAGATTTTAATCCTGAAGAAGTGGCAGAACTCTACGCCCAACATACCCAAGATACCGGACAAGTTTTTACACCAGAAGCCACAGTGTTAGCCTTTGAACTTACTCAAGGACAACCTTGGTTGGTGAATGCGATCGCTAAGGAAATTGTTGAAGAATTAGTAACAGATGAATCTCAAGAAATTACAGCAGAACATATTTTAGAAGCTAAAGAAATTCTCATCAAACGACAAGATACGCATTTGGATAGTTTGGCAGAGCGACTGCGAGAAAACCGAGTCAAAGCCATTATCGAGACGATGTTAGCAGGTTTGGAATTGGGAAATATCCCCAATGATGATATTCAGTTTTTAATTGATTTGGGTCTGTGTAAGATGGATGTTCAGGGTGGATTGACGATCACCAACCCAATTTATCGAGAAGTTTTGCCCCGCGTCCTCACCGTAACGCCAATGGCCTCTCTGCCCCAAATTGCACCGGGCTGGTTGACATCTGAAGGATTATTAGATACTCATGCTGTTACTGAAAACCTTTCTGGAATTTTGGCTGCAACATAGCAAAGCGTTACTCAAAAGTGCTTCTTACTCCGAAATTGCCCCGCATTTAGTGTTGATGGCTTTTCTACATCGAGTGATTAATGGTGGGGGAACGTTGGAGAGGGAATATGCGATCGGGCGCGATCGCATGGATTTATGTCTGCGTTATGGTGAAGTCACCTTAGGCATTGAACTGAAGGTTTGGCGGACTCGGAAAGTCGATCCGTTGAGTAAAGGTTTGGAACAGTTAGATGGATATTTGGCTCGGTTGGTACAAGATGAAGGGTGGTTGGTGATATTTGATCGACGCGATAATGCACCGGAATTAGAAAAACGGCTGAAGACAGAAATTCATACTACTTCAATGGGGCGATCGATTACAGTTATTCGTGGGTGATGAAGTTGCGATGAATGTTTTGATTTTGGCGATCATCGGGGGTGTGCGATGATACTAGATACTTGGTTCACAGTGCGTAAGTCCTAAAAACAATATTTGGTATGGTAACTAATTATGGATTGGAAACTGTTAGGGGTGAGTTTTTTGACGGTGTTTTTGGCGGAGATTGGGGATAAGAGTCAGGTGGCGGCGATCGCCCTTGGTGGTAGCTCTGCCCATCCCCGCAGTGTCTTTGCTGGCACGGTGGTGGCGTTGATTTTAGCTAGTTTTATCGGGATTCTCGTTGGGGAAGGCGTAGCGGAAATATTCCCAACTCGGATTGTCAAGGCGATCGCTGCCTGTGGTTTTTTAATCATGGGTATCCGTCTTTTATTACCCAAACCAGCAGAGGATTGAATAGTAAGACGATCCTCCCCCAGCCCCCCTTAAAAAGAGGGGAGAATTAATTTAAGTCCCCCTTTTGAAGGGGGATTTAGGGGGATCGTCCGGGAGCTTACTCCTCGCCTTGGCTGAGACGGCGGACATTGAGAATATCCGTCATCTTTTTCACTTGGCTAAAAGCCCGATCGAGCTGCATCTTATCCCGAATATCAATGCACAGGTCAATAATTGCCGGGCGATCGAGAGAGGTTTTGACATTGGCATTGCGGACGTTGATTTTTTGATCCATCAAGTGAGAGAGAATATCTTTTAACAAACCTAGGCGATCGATCGCCTCAATTTGGATATTGACTGGATAGGTAGCTGGTCTGCCATCGGTAATCCGGGGATTCCAACTTACCGGAACTAAGCGATCGCCAGCAACTCCCTCTAGGTTAGGACAGCCTTGGCGATGGATCGTGATTCCCCGTTGCTTGGTCACCATCCCCATAATTGCTTCCCCCGGCACCGGGTTACAACACCCCGCGATGTGATAGAGCAAACCTTCTACTCCAGCAATGGGAGAATAATTTTTGGAATCAGTTTTGGGCGTAGGGTTGAGGAGGGCAATAACTTCCGTGACTGCATTTTCGGGCGGTGGAGTGAGCTGTTTGGCTTTGATGGTTTCTCGGATGCGATTGACCACCAAATTTAGGGTGACTTCTCCATAACCCAAACCCGCCAAGAGATCATCCACAGAGTGGTAATTACACCGCTCCACCACTGATTGCATTGGTTCAGATTTGAGTAGATTATCCAAACCTTTTTTGCCTAATTCTTTTTCTAATAATTCCCTACCTCTAGCCACATTCTCTTCTTTGTTGAAGCGTTTATACCACTGGCGGATACGATTTTTAGCACTAGGAGTAACGACAAAATTTAACCAATCAAGGCTAGGTTTAGCACTTTTTTGGGTAATGATTTCCACCATATCCCCATTTTTTAGTTCTGTTTCCAACACTGACCAACGACCATTGATCCTCGCTCCATAGCAGTGATTTCCTACTTCTGTATGAATCCTGTAGGCAAAATCCACTGGGGTAGCTCTTTGGATTAGGGCAATTACATCACCACTGGGGGTAAAGACATAAATATCTTCATCAAAGAGGTTGCCTTTAACGGTTTCTAGATATTCTTTGGCATCTTTGAGATCATTTTGCCAATCTAATAATTGCCGTAACCAAGTAAGTTTATATTCTTCGGTGGTATCAGATTTTGTGGGACTAGAACTTCCGGTTTGTTTATACTTCCAATGGGCAGCGATCCCATACTCAGAAATATGGTGCATTTCGATCGTGCGAATTTGTACTTCTAGGGGCTTGCCACTCAAGCCAATTACCGTAGTATGCAGAGATTGGTAATGGTTAGGTTTAGGCAGTCCAATATAATCTTTGAATCTGCCGGGGATGGGACGGAAAACATCATGGACGATCGCGAGAGTGCGGTAGCATTCTTCATTGGTTTCCACAATAATTCGCATGGCAGTCAAATCATAAATTTGGCTAAATTCCTTTTGGCTGCGCTCCATTTTTTGATAAATACTGTAGAGATGTTTGGGGCGACCACTCACATCTAGCCAATTGATGCCTGATTGGTCTAGGCGGTTGCGTAAGAGCTCAGTGGTTTCTTTAATTCTGGCTTCGCGATCGGCTCTTTTTTCGACTACCAATTCCTGCATTTGCCGATAGGAATCCCCATCTAAATACTTAAAACTCAAATCTTCTAATTCCCATTTCAAGCGCCCAATCCCTAGACGATGAGCTAGGGGAGAGAAAATTTCCTTGGTTTCGAGGGCGATTTGTTTTTGTTTCTCTGGGGGCATAAATTCCAGAGTTCGCATATTATGTAATCGATCGGCCAGCTTGACAATAATTACCCGAATATCCTGCGCCATAGCCAAAAACATCCGCCGGAAATTCTCAGCCTGAGATTCAGTTTTACTAGAAAATTGCAGCTTAGAAAGTTTGGTCACTCCCTCTACTAAACGGCGCACTTCTTCCCCAAAGCGTTCTTCTATTTCCTGTGCCGTTACTTCTGTGTCTTCCACCACATCATGCAAAAAACCCGCCGCCATCATTACACTACTGCCCCCCATATCCCGCAAGATGCCAGCCACAGCTACGGGATGGGCGATGTAGGGTTCCCCAGAGCGGCGGCACTGGCCATCGTGCAGTTGGTAAGCAAAGTTAAAGGCATTACAGATCAGCTCGTTATCTTCCGCTGAATATTCGGTAGTTTTTCCTTCCGATCGGTTGATTAAACAACGTTGCAGCCAAGAAGGAATATCGAACTTATAGGCAGTGAGGCAGGTATGGCGAGAAGGTTCTAGGGTAGTTTCTGGGGTAGTTTTTGGGGTAGTTTCTAAGGTGGTTTCTAGGGTTGCAGTGTTCATGGTAGTTAGATATCTAGGTTCAGGTGGTTTTGGATGATTTCAAGTATTTGATCTAGATTGATACTTAGGACATATTCCTATTGATACTTAGGTCTTATCTGTGATTTTTTGGATCAGAGCTAGAAGCCATAAATCCCTGACAGTGGAGTTAGGTAGCGGATCCCTTAAAAGGAATTTTCTCTCATGTAAGGGTTAATAATGGATTTCATTAAAGTATCAGAATTATTTACATAAATCTTAATCTTATTATGAACAAAATTTTACCTAATGCCTATTTAGAAAAATATCAGCAGCTATCAGGGCTAATTATGCAGCTAGAAAATGTGTTGCAAAATTCGCCTCTGGTTATGCTTGGAGTTGAGGAAAACTGCCAAAAATTGCAAGATTTCTACCAAAAACAGATATTTCCCCTAGGTGAGGAAATATTTACTGAAGACTTGACAGAAAATACGGGGCTGGAGGTTTCCCCAGAAGTTGCCTCGCGCTGGCGATCTCTGCACACGGAAACCCATCGATCGATCAAATTATTAGCCCTAGACCTATCCCTCCTCAAAGCTGCCCGCAGCCCCCAAATACAACAAACCAGAACCCAAGGGATGCGCGATCGTCTGGCTACCCTAACCAGCTATTGCCAAGTTCTCCTCGCCCCAGAACCCACCAACCCTACTTAGAGGCACAGCCGAAAACCGATGTTGTTGTAACTAAAGTTGGCGCTGAACCTGTTCCGCAACGCCGATCGACAGTTGAGGGCATTATCATTCCATGAGCTACCTCTTATCACCCGGCGATCTCGATCACCATTATCTATCCACGCTGTGCCATCAGTGGGTGCAAGGTGATAATTTTCATGCCAAGTATCTGCACACCATTCCCAGATATTCCCCTGCATATCGTACAAGCCAAACTGATTTGAGCTTCTCTGTCCTACTGGATGGGTTTTCCGGTTGGAGTTGCCGTTATACCAACCACAGCCCCCTAGGTGTCTGGCATCATCCCCAAAATAATATTTTGTCTGGGTTCCAGCTCGGCAGGTATATTCCCATTCCGCTTCACTAGGTAAACGATAGTTTTTACCAGTTTTCACGGCAAGCTTTTGACAAAATTCCATCGCATCATGCCAAGAAACCATTTCTACAGGAAGTTTTGCTCCCTTAAAACGAGCAGGATTCTTCCCCATCACAACTAGGTACTGTGCTTGGGTAACTACATATTTCCCCAGATAAAATGGTCTAAGGCTGACTTGATGAATTGGTTTTTCTCGATCGTGATCATCGGAACCCATCAAGAAAATGCCACCGGGGATCGCAATCATTTCTAGTTGCACGCCACTGCCTAGGTTTTCGATAAAACCTTTACCAGCAATTTTATGCATGATTTTGCCGAGCAATGGAGTTTTGGGAAATGGATTTACTGATCTTACGACAGAAGCTTTCGAGGGAACTAATCCTGAAGTTTTTGGTGCGGTTGGATGCAGAGCTTGCCATGCTTCTTTGGCCGATTTATATCGATTTCTAACAACTCCTTGGGTCATTTGATCTAGCACTTGCCCCAACCGATCCGGCACTTTTTGGGACAGCAGATAATCTCGCCAGACAAATTCCCCGGCGTGGGCATCATACAAATCGAAGGGTTGCATATTCGTCAACAACTGCAAACAACTGACCCCCAAACTGTAGAGATCGCTGCTAAAAATTGCCTTGCCCATGCCCTGTTCTGGGGCTTGGTAGGCTGGGCTGCCGATAATAGTGCCAGTGCGTTGCAAGCTAGTCGCTGTAGCTTGTTTCACCGCCCCAAAATCAATTAAAACTAACTTGCGATCGCTCTGCCGCCGCATGATATTTTCTGGTTTGATGTCCCGATGAATCACCTCATGACTATGGATAAATTCCAACACTGGCAATAGATCTACTAGTACCTGCTGCACTTTTGCTACACTAAATGCCCCGTCTTGATCCAGTTCATCTCGGAGATTTTGCCCATCTACAAACTCTTGAATTAGGTATAAACTATTGTTCTGTTCATGATAGGTATATAACTCTGGAATTTGGTCGTGTTTGCCCAACTTTTTCAGTTGTTGCGCTTCTTGATAAAATAATTCTTTGGCTTTTTTGACCAAATCAGGATGGGCAGAAGTGAAGCTAAATTGTTTGATCACACATTCTGGCTGGGATGGTTTGTCTATATTTACAGCAAGGAATGTTTTGCCAAAAGCTCCTTCCCCAAGCTCTTTGATGGGTTGATAGCATGATTGGATCAATAACTTCGTGCCACATCTAATGCAAAACTTGGCATCTGGGGCATTTGAGGCACTGCAAGCTGGGTTAAGACAGAGGATCATAGTAACTTAATCGTTCATGCTTTACAGCACTTTGCATTCAAATGAGACATATCAATGTTGGGTTTGAAAGTGGGTGGCTGTAGCCACCCACTTTCAAACTGCTGTAAGACTGATAATACCCAAATATTTATAAGTTAATCAATCGATAAAACGCTTATTTACCATGACATTACACAAACTTCACAGATTATCAGCACTAGTTATTGTGGCTTATGCGCTGATTCATTTAGTGAATCATCTTGTGGGGCTGGGAGGTATTGAATCACACATCTCCTTCATGACTACAGCTCGCTTGATCTATCGCTTTCCCCTTTTTGAGGCTTTGCTCCTCTCAGCGATCGCCTTGCAGATTTATAGTGGCATTACTTTTGTCGCCCGGATCTGGAAACATCCCCAGGGGTTGATATCTTGCTTGCAGGCAGGTTCAGGTGCTTATCTGGCGTTCTTTTTTCTCAATCATGTCGGGGCTGTTATTCTTGGTCGCACGGTACTCCACCTAGATACCAACTTCTATTTTGCAGCGGCTGGCTTCCATGTTCCACCGTTCCAATTCTTCTTTGCACCGTATTATTTTCTGGCAGTACTCGCCCTATTTATCCATCTGGGATGCAATTTATATTGGCGGTTTCAAACAAAGCCCCAGTTAACTCGTCTGCTTGCTGTTGGCATACCTACAAGCATCGGTTTTGTCATCTCGTTACTGATCTTGCTATCCCTAGCAGGGGTGTTTTATCCTGTGCAAATACCGCTAGAATACAAAGTAATTTATGGCGGATAGTGCTAACTATGAAACAAGCTCTAGGTGATGTTAAAACTTCTCAATTGTTTTATAGATTTTATGGGGATGTAGCCAATCCTTGTATTGTCATTGAAACAGCTTTGGCATCCTGTAGTGCCGAATGGTGGCATCTAGCGGAAAAATGGTCGGAGCATTATGGAGTTTTGGTCTATGATCGATCGGGTTTAGGAGCCTGAAATTATGTTAGAAATCCGCCCAAGTTGTGAATGCTGCGATCGCGATCTTCCCAACGAATCTAAAGATGCCCGCATCTGTACCTTTGAATGCACTTTTTGTAGTACCTGCGCCGAAGAGCGTTTGGGGAATATTTGCCCAAATTGTCAGGGTGAGCTTGTTCGTCGCCCCATCAGACCCGCCGCCGCCCTACTTAGGAATCCTGCCTCCACCAAGCGTATCTATAACCCCACTGGCTGCACTCAATTGGTCTAAACTAGATTCAATTCTGCCCCCCAGACTAAGAACTATGGCTAAATCCCTGCCGGAAACGATCGCTTATATCAGTGTCACCCAGCAATCTTGGCAGCAGGGCAAACTTGTAGGTGAAGTCCGGGCTGCTGATTACCAATGGCAATTCCAGTGGTGCTTTCGCCGCAGCCTATTAATTGTGGAACCCTCTCTAGGTAGGGCATTGATCCAAGAACCCTTAGGCAGATTTCTGGAACGGAGTGACTATCAGCTAGAGCCGGGGGGAGACTATACCTTTACTATTCGGGCAGAATTGTAGCGATCTTACCGCACTTTGCGTTCAAATGAGACACACCACAAATATTGAAAGTTCTATTAATTTTGGGTTTGAGAGTAGGTGGCTGTAGCCACCTACTCTCAAACTACTGTAGTTGATTCCCAAGTTTTAGGACATTAAAAAAAGCACACCCAGAGGGTGCGCTTTTTTTAATAATAGGATTAGCGCAAAAGTCGCATATCCCGGATGCGCCATTGCCCTTCTTTGCGGATTAGATCATACTGCACTAGCAAATTATCATTAAAAGATTGAGATTGTTTCAATTGCCCATTTTGGAAAAACTGAGCTTCCTCTTGTACTTGAGCTTCTGCTAATGCCTGATCTGGTTTATCCTTATTAGACTTGATAGAAACCTGACCAATATTGTGTTTGTACTTCCAGTAGGTGGTTTCGGCTCGATTCTCTTGGGCAGTTTTTTGCCAACGAGATAGGGCATTATCCGTGAGGATCGTCGCTAATTGATCAAGCTCATAGTTTTCTCCCAAAGCCTTGGATTTCACCGTCAGCCAAGATTGGATTACTTGTCTGCCTGTCGCCTCACTTAAAGCTCCCGGAGCTACGACAGCTTGAGGTTGGTTACCAGTAGGGATCGGCACCGGAGGTTGCGCCAGAGATACCAATGGTTGTTCACCTTCTAGGGAAGATAATGCCGGAGCACCTTGAATGCCTCTTTGCAGCCAACCGATCGCACTAGAAAGCAGATAAAACAGCAACAATAAGACTAATAAGCTGCCACCAGAAAGCAACACTAATCGCCAGAGGCGATCGCGCCGAGCTTGGTTTTTCAGGAGACGACGACGAGGCAAGGGACTTTGGGGAACAATTTGTTCCTGTTTTCCTGAGGGTGGGTAGGTGACGGGCAGCGAGACCGCATCTCGGTGCTGACCATTAGTTTTTCCAGCCACTGCTGTCACCCTTTCCGCCACGGGTAGGGGACTCCCAATGGGGGGATTAATCACTGGTGCGGGTCTTTCTACTGTCAAACTTGCTGCTCTGGCTACCGTTGCTGCCGTAGTTTGTGCCTCCCGCTGCATTCGTGGTGGTGGCGGGGCGGTATCTGGTAGGGAAAGACTTGGGGAGTGGCTAGTCTGGTTCGTTCCTTGGCTCATCCCTTGGCTTGTCCCTGCGCCTTGACTGCGGCTACCAGAGGGATTGATGGTAGGATTGCTAGAGGCAAACCCATTGGTGCTGGTCTGCAAAAATGTATTAGTCCCCCCTTGGGTTGTGTAGGAAATTGCACGGTTTTCCACTGTAGTCCATTCTTTGCCACTCTCTGTATCGGCGGGCAAAGATTCTAGATAATCCTGTACTTTTTGATCGGCAAAATAATCCTTGAGGGAAACTCGTTGATTGTTTAAGTCTCGAAAATGGGGAAACACAGATTTTTGCAGCCATTTTTCGGCATACAAACATAATCCGGGTAGTAGGTCTGGGGAGCCTTCTGAATGTTCGCGAATAAAAGCGAGGGGTTCGTATTCTTGGCTATTGGTTAGCGATCGACTAGCTGCTTCCGTTTGTCCTAAGAGCAGGGAACAAATGGCAGTTTCCAAGTGCACATCCTGCCGCTTACCCAGCTTAGTCAGGATTTGTTTAGCCCGATAGACTAGGGTGGGCTGGCGTTGGGCAAAGCCCTTGGCAATTAGAGCATAAACAGAAAGATAGGTCGCCACTGCCGAAGGTCTTTTTGCTTCCTGTTCAAAGAGTACCTGCTGTTCACTACAGGTGAGGTAGATGCGAATTTGCTGAATAAACCTGAGGAAGTCATCAATAGTCAAGCCCGACTGGTCTTCCCCAGCCCCATCAATCCCGCCTCGTTCCTGAAGCATTTCTTGGAGCAGACGCAACCCCAAGCGCCGTTGGGGTATTTGGTCATCCCCTTGAGCGAGGAGGTGCAAAATTCTGTAGGGGCGGAGCTTGTAAGCATCAAGCTGAATTTCTCCCTGGACATTAGGAAAAATTCCTTCCCGTAATAGCAATCCCTGCCCAGTCTCTAGGGAAGTAGCGGCTCCTTCGTAGTGGTTTTGTTGCCATTGTTCCCGCCCTAGTTCAAGGCAGGTGAGGGCGAGGGTGAGGACAATATCTGCCCGGATCAGGTCGCGATCGCCCAATTCTCCCCTTTCTAAAATTCCAGATTTATCTAACAGGTAGGGCTGTCCCAACTTCAGGACTAATTCGTACTCTCCTAATTCGTAGAGAATGACCAAGGCACCGATAAATTGGTCGTTACGAATTTCAATACTTGGGGTGTAGAGGTCTGGCTCTTGGGGATCGGTAACTGTCCCGGTGGCTGACTCTGTGCCAACTTCACTATCCTTGGCGTAGGGCTTAGCTAAAAAGCTCGTATTATATTTTTCCTGCTGCTCTGGATCAGAGAGGACAGTAAAAGCTTCATCAAGGAGCTGTTTCCGGGCAGTAATAGCCGCATCACTATATTCCCGGCGTGGCAGTTGCAGCACCCGGTCGCGATACGCTAGTGCTCGCTGTTCGTCATTCGCCTGAATCGGCAATCCTAGGATTCGGTAGTAATCAAGTGGGATACGCACTTTTCTTTCCCCATCATCAAGAGCAATTAAATACTAACTAATACTATAGCGATCCTAAATCATTTGCTAACACTTGCTAAACCAACATGTTTCTGTCCGATGATTTCACCAGCCTGCGGCGAGTGAAATTAATTAGGTCTGGCAGATGATTTCACCAGCCTGCGGCGAGTGAAATTAATTAGGATTGCTATAACTAAATTAAATACTAACTAAATTAATCTATACTACATTAGTTGTTGCTCAAAAAATAATAGCTAAGAAATGACTACTGCAAAAAAACAAAAAACCTCAGCCCCATCGAGCGTTCAAGCTCCTAAGTCTTCAGAGAAAGAGCGCACGGCTCCCGTCTTTGTCCCCCCCGCCAATTTTATTACCAGAGATGAGGGCATGATGCTCTACGAAGATATGGTTTTGGGACGGGCTTTTGAAAATAAATGCGCGGAAATGTATTACCGAGGCAAGATGTTTGGTTTTGTCCATCTCTACAACGGACAAGAGGCTGTGTCTACGGGGGTGATTCGGGCGATGCGCCGGGATGATGACTATGTATGCAGTACCTATCGCGATCATGTCCATGCCTTGAGTGCTGGGGTGACTGCTAGGGAGGTCATGGCAGAATTATTTGGCAAATCCACTGGATGCAGCAAGGGGCGGGGTGGTTCGATGCACCTATTTTCCGCCGAGCATCATCTGTTGGGGGGCTATGCCTTTGTGGCGGAAGGGATTCCTGTAGCGACGGGGACGGCTTTTCAGAGTAAGTATCGCCGGGAAGCTCTGGGAGACAATAATTTTGATCAGGTTACTGCTTGTTTCTTTGGGGATGGGGCTGCCAATAACGGGCAGTTTTTTGAGTGCTTGAATATGGCGGCATTGTGGAAGTTGCCAGTGATTTATGTGATCGAGAATAACAAGTGGGCGATCGGCATGTCCCACGAACGGGCAACCTCTGTACCGGAAATCTATACTAAGGGTGCAGCCTTTGGTTTGGTTGGTGTGGAAGTGGATGGGATGGATGTGTTGGCTGTGCGGAATGCTGCCCAAGAAGCTGTGGCGCGGGCTAGGGCGGGGGAAGGTCCTACCATTATTGAAGCTCTTACCTACCGTTTCCGGGGACACTCCTTGGCGGATCCTGATGAAATGCGGGCTAAGGAAGAAAAAGATTTTTGGTTTAGCCGGGATCCAATTCGCAAATTGGGTGATTATATGACGGAGCATAGCTTGGCAACTAAAGAGGAATTGGAGGCGATCGATATTAAGATTGATAAGCTAATTATTGATGCGGTGGAATTTGCTGAATCTAGTCCAGAACCAGATGCCAGCGAACTCTACGATTACATTTTTGCTGATTGATCCCCCCAGCCCCCCTTAAAAAGGGGGGAGAATTAATTCACCTCGGCTCCGCTCGGTGAGCGAAGTCGAACCGAAAAAGGGGGGAGAATGACTTGAAGTCCCCCTTTTGAAGGGGGATTTAGGGGGATCCTATCCATCGAACGAAGAGTAACATCGCAATCCTGTGAAATTCCTATTAGTTACAGACCTCGATAACACTCTAGTGGGTGATCATAGGGCAACTATCGCTCTCAACCAGAGGCTAGTTGCCCGGCGTGATGATTTTTATCTTGTCTATGCCACCGGGCGATCGCTAGGTTCTTTTCAACAACTCCAACAGGAATTTACCACAGCCACCGGAACGCAGTTACTAGAACCAGATTATCTAGTCACCGGGGTTGGCACAGAAATTTATCATCAGGGAGCTTTAGATCAAGATTGGGCAGCTCGACTTGATCAAAATTGGCAACGGCAAGCGATCGCCATATTCCTTGAATCTTTCCCCGCCCTAATCCCCCAGCCGGAAGCCGAACAAAATCCTTGGAAAATCAGCTACTATCTCCAACCTCCAGATAATTCTCCAGACAATTCCCTAGATACTGCTCTAAATAATTTCCTAGACAATTCCCTAGACAACTCCCTAGACAACAGCCTCAGTAATTCCAGCGATAATTCTGATAACTCTCAAGTGATTGATCATCTCCGCTCCCAATTAACTACGGCGGGTTTAGCTGCCCAAGTAGTTTTTAGTAGCAATGAAGATGTGGATATTCTGCCTTGTCATGGCGACAAAGGACAGGCGGTGGCTTACTTGATGCAGAAATTAAAAATCCTGCCCCAATTCACTTTGGTCTGCGGTGATTCTGGCAATGATATTTCTATGTTTCAGCAGCAAACCCTAGGGGTAATTGTGGGCAATGCTCAACCTGAATTGTTAGACTGGCACAAAACCCATCCCCACACCGATCGCTATTTAGCGCGATCGACCTATGCCGATGCTATTTGGGAGGCTCTAAGCCATTTTCAGCTATTAACCCTGTAGAGATTTAGACAAAAATAATGGACTTATCTGAAGAGCTAAAAAAAGTTCGTGACTATACGCGATCGCATTTATTCTCTGCTGATCAACTGGTGGAATTAGATCAAGACATAGAAGATTGGAGATCGTCGGGCATAGAGCAAATTAGCTTACAGGTGGGCGATCGTGCACCTGATTTTACCCTAAATGATCTTCAGGGAGAACCTGTACATTTGGAGCAGTTACTACAATCTGGGGCAGCAGTCCTATCATTTTTTCGGGGTGCATGGTGTCCCTATTGCTCTCTAGAACTGCAAGCCTTAGAAGAAATTTTGCCAACTATCTTAGACCTTCAAGCTAACCTTGTCTCCATCTCTCCCCAAACTTCCCGGAGAAGCCGCTTAATGGTCAAAGACAAAAAGCTGACCCATCCAGTGCTGATTGATACTGGAAATCAAGTAGCTCGAAAGTTTGGGATTGTCTATCAAGTTGGAGATTCCCTACGGGATATCTTCGTAGGTTTTGATATTTCTCTGCCGACAATCAATGGCGATGAAACCCACGAACTACCAGTTCCGGCAACCTTTATTATCGATCGATCTGGAATCATTGCCTATCGCTTTGTTGATCCAGACTATACCAAACGAGTTGATCCAGTAGAAATTATCACAGTCCTTGCCAAGCTCAGAAAATAGACATCACTATCTAGTCTATCGCAACCCTAAATGGTTTCACCCGCCGGAGGCGGGTGAAACCATCTGCCAGAAGCAAGTTGACTTATAGTTGTGGATTCCTTGCTTGCAACGGCTGTGATGGCAGTTTTGCTTGGTGAATTTAGTGAATGCTATAGCAACCGCCAAGAGGGTTCGGATAATTTTGGTTGTGGGAACCCTCTTGGAGCAAAGGTTCCCACAATATAAACTGCTTGGCAACCGATATATTTCAAAAATCATGATGCATCATCTTATCCCAAATTAAAAAAATGGTTTCACTATTTTTTTAATTCAAATCCCCACGCAGCAAGGTATTCAGAGTCTTATTTGCATCAACTATTTGACAAAATGGTATTACAACAGTTTGAGAGTGGGTGGCTGTAGCCACCCACTCTCAAACCCAACATTGATAGGACTTTCAATATTTGTGGAGTGTCTCATTTGAACGCAAAGTACTGTAATTATTTACATAAAAATAAAAGTTGTATTTATGAACATCCTGAAAACTAGCTTATTTGCGCTGCCCGGTGTCTTTTTGTTCCTGGTATTGCCCCTTGAGCCTGCTAAATCTCAGTCTCCACGTACCACGGGGTTTGCCTTTGGCAGTGCAGCAACTATTAACGATACTCGATTTATTGGGGACTGCCCGGGGATAAGAACTGGAGACATCAGAACTAATTTTCTTTCCATCACTACCCCACCATCTCCGGGGTTGCGGGTGATGATTGAAAATATTGGTATTCCTTTGAACAGGAATGATCATCCTTATACAGATCGGGAATACGAACAACCACAAGGGTCAGAAGATTTTATTGTCAAAATAGGCAATAGCCACAATGACCAATATCTGGCAGTTACTGATAATTCTCTGCCTATGTTTAATCGCTCTAATAGTTTTCGTTATCGGATCCAGCGAGGTGAACAGGTAATTGAAACCGGTGCCTTTGCTGCTAGGTTTAGAGTTGAAGTAACTCAAGAAAATCGGAGAGCGATCGTTGAACAGGAGAGATATTGTTTAAGCGGTGGAACTCTAGCCAACTGTCATAGAAACTTCATTAGAACCAGACTAGTAAGGCGTTGCCCTAATGAATAATTTTTCTGATATATAGTGATCCTAAATGGTTTCACCAATGGTTTCACCCGCCGAAGGCGGGTGAAACCATTTACTAGAAGCAAGTTGACTTGGCAACTGTTAGAAAATGATTTAGGACTGCTATAGCAGTTGCCAAGCAGGTTATGTTGTGTTCCCGCAAAATAACTCATCTCAACTCCCTTCGTGATTGCTATACCTGAAAAACTACAGATAAATTATTGGCTGGCATGGGGACAATTTTTTGCAAGATAATTTCCTCCTGCTCGGCAGCGGCAATCACCTCCTCCAAATCCCGAACTCCCCACTCTGGGTTTTGCGATCGCAAACTGGCATCAAATTCGGCATTGCTAGGGGCGGTATGGTTGCCATCTTGCTTAAAAGGTCCATAGAGATATAAAACCCCGCCCACTGGTAACAACTTCCTCGCTCCTGCCATTAGCCCCAAACAAGCCGCCCAAGGGGAAATATGAATCATATTGATATTGACGATCGCTCGAATATCTTGGTTTTGTAAATGATCATGACTACTCCAATCTGGGGCGGTGACATCGATAGTCACCGGTTCGGCTAAATTAGCTACAGGGGAATATTTTTGCCAATCGGTGATACTGGCGATCGCTAAAGGATTCGGATCCGAAGGAATCCATTTCCGGGGTTGCAGAGCCGGAGCAAAAAAGATCGAGTGTTCCCCAGTTCCACTAGCAATTTCTAATACATTTCCTTGAGCAGGCAAAATTTGGCAGAGTACCTCTAGAATTGCTTCACGGTTGCGCTGGGTTGCCGGGGCATATTGACGGTTATCAGTCATAGGTTAGGGAGAAAATTAGGGGTTGATTGATTCAGCATGATAGAACTTTGCCATAATTTCTACCAAAAACTTAGATTTAGGACTTACGCAATGCCAATAAATTATCTAGAGTTGTAGACGTTTTTGTGGGCGCGGAGCGCCCGCAAAAACGTCCAAATGTGTAAAAGTCCTGAGATTCGGGAAGTCTTGCCTAACGTATTGAATAAAGGACTATAACCATCTCCAGAGAAAATATATTATGAGTAAAACAGTTTGGTATATCCTTGGTGCTTTGACTATTTTGGCAAGTATCCTCTTCTTCTCATATATTCCAGAGAGATTGGCAGCTCTGCCGCCTGATCAGCACCCTAAACTTATTGCCGGTTGTGTTCTTTTTGCCGGAGTTTTGGGAACAATCATTACTATCTGTTTTTTTCCTAGAGTTAATCCAGTTACCTTGCGGATTATGGGAGTGATCGGGATAGCAGGTTGTGTGTTTAATTTAAGAGAAGCTCTATATACAAAAAACTTTTCTCAACTTCCCATCACCCTTGCTTTCTGGCTACCCGGCTCCACTTATCTTGTAGTTAAGGGCAAATTGGATTAAAAATTTAGATTATCAAAAAAACTAGGATTTCCTATGCACATCGATCCCCAATCTAATACTGTTCAAGATAACTACAAACTATTAACAAATCTGGTCGTGCCTCGCCCGATCGCTTGGGTTACTTCCCAAAATAGTCAGGGAGTTATTAATCTTGCCCCCTTTAGCTTTTTTAATGCGATCGGTGCAGATCCCCTGTACCTGATTATTAGTGTCGGCAACAAGGATGATGGCACGATGAAAGATACGGCGGCGAATATCCTTGCCAGTGGTGAATTTGTTGTGAATTTAGTCACAGAGGAATTATTAACCGCCATGAATATTTCTGCGGCTAATTTCCCTGCGGCAGAAAGCGAACTCACCGCAGCGGGGTTGCATCCAGCCGCATCAAAACAGATTCAGGTTCCCCGTGTGGCGGAGGCTCAGGCAAGTTTGGAATGTGTGCTCCACAGTCAGCAATCCCTAGGAAATACCACGCTAATCATTGGGCAGGTGGTCATGTTTCATGTTGCCGATCAGCTACTGGGTGATCGCTTCCACATCAACAATTTTGCCCCCATTGGTCGGCTCGGTTCCCCAGCTTATTATTGCCGGACGAGCGATCGCTTCGATCTGCCCCGCATTTCCTACGAGCAGTTGTAGTTGGCGATATTGTGGAACCCCCGCGAAGCGGGGGTTCCACAATAATAGATTCTCTAATTGCCTTAGTGGTTGCTATACAATACAAAAATACTAACACTCTGGTTTAAGAACCTATGGTTACCCAAATTCAAAAACCCGAAACTATCATCTATCCCGACAGCGACGGCGAACCTATGTCAGAAAATACCGAACACTTTGAGCTAATTATTTGGTTAGTCAAAAATTTGGAATTAATCTTTGCCGATCGCCCCGAAGTTTTTGTGATTGGCGATTTATTGTGGTATCCGGTGGAAGGGAATAATAAACTCCGGCAAGCCCCCGATGGCATGGTGGTGTTCGATCGCCCCAAGGGATATCGGGGGTCTTATAAACAATGGGAAGAGGATAATATTCCTCCCCAAGTAGTTTTTGAGATCATCTCACCGGGAAATCGCTTGGGGAATATGATCCAAAAATTCAACTTCTATGAGCGTTATGGAGTAGAAGAATACTATGTGTATAATCCCAGAGCCAGAGAGATCGATGGTTGGCTTGGAGGTTCTGGCCACTTAGCAGAAATTCCCGATCTGCAAAACTGGGTTAGTCCCCGGTTAGGCATCCGCTTTGAGATGACTGAGGCAGGATTGCAGCTCTATCGCCCAGACAATAAACCTTTTATTAGTTTTCTAGAGCTAGATCAAGAACGGCAAGCTGCAGAAACTAGGGCGGAAATTGCAGAACAGGAGGTACAAATAGCTCGTCAAGCAACCCAAGTAGCAGAGGAATTGCTAGAGCAGGAAAGGGTGCGATCGCAAGCCCTTGCCAACCGCCTTCGAGAACTAGGTATTGAGCCAGATGTGATTTAACCTCTTCAGAACCCACATCAATCATGAAAAAACCATTAGTATTTTTACTAAACTTAACCATTAGTCTGGGAATGATAGTTGGTGCATTATTTTGGTATCAAAATACCAATTCTTTTATCAAGCAGGCAGTCAAAGCCGAAGGAATAGTGATAGATTTTGTCTCCGATCGTCGCTCCTCGAAACCTCTTGTCCGCTTCAAAGATGCCCAGGGCAACACAATTGAATTTACTTCATCTTTAAGTACTAACCCCCCAAGATATAATATTGGGCAAACTGTTAACGTGCTATATCTTCCTCAAGAGCCAAAGAATGCAACGATCGATGATTTTCTGTCTCTCTGGTCAGGTCAATTAGTTTTGGGAGTTGTTGGCATATTATTTGCCATTTCCTTGCTATTCCTCCGCTAGCAAGAATTATGATCACAAATGCATAGTAATAGGTAAGGGTGAAACCCTTTTTTTATTTGGGATAACAATGGGACAAGACCAAGAACAGTAGATAATTGCAGAACACTTTCACTTCTAAACTATTTCTTCTAATTATTTTTCTATGACGATCGCCCGTACCATCTGCCTAGGATTTGCTGCCATTATTACCCTAGGAGCTTTCTTACTATTCCTGCCCATCTCCACCACCAGTGGGACTTGGAATGATCCGATTGTTGCCCTCTTTACCTCGACTTCTGCTGTTTGTGTCACCGGACTCGCCGTAGTCGATACAGGTACGTACTTTTCCTTTTGGGGACAAGTTTTTATTACATTATTAGTCCAAGTAGGCGGACTGGGCTATATGACCGTTAGCACTTTTCTGCTGTTGCTGTTGGGGCGCAGATTTGATATCCAACAAAAGTTAGCCATCCAAGAATCCTTCGATCGCCCTTTTTTCCTGAATAGTAAAAATCTGATCAAATCCATCCTAGGATTGACCTTAATTTTTGAAATTACCGGAGCATTCCTTTTAACCTACGAATTCTCTCGTCAATATAGTCTGCCTCAGAGTTTGTGGTTCGGCATCTTCCATAGTATCAGTGCTTGGAATAATGCTGGTTTTGGATTATTAAAAGATAACTTCATGAGTTATCAATCTTCCGTAATTGTTAACTTAGTAATTCCCTTATTAATTATCTTTGGCGGGATTGGCTATCAAGTAATTTTAGAATTATATATTCGATTCCGAGAAATTATAGAGCGGCGGAAATGGCTAACTCAGTTTTCTCTGAATTTTCAAGTTGTGACTAGTACTACCATCTTTCTGCTTGCCCTAGGCACGATCGCCTTCTTTCTGACGGAAATTCATAATCCAGATACGATCAAAGATATTCCCTTACTAGATCAAATCATGGCAGCCTGGTTTCAGTCGGTCACGACCAGAACAGCGGGTTTTAATAGTATTGATATTGGCAAAATGACAACCACAGGTTTATTTATTACTATTGCGCTAATGTTTATTGGTGCTAGTCCTAGTGGAACCGGTGGCGGAATTAAAACCACTACAATTAGGATCCTGACTCAATGTACTCAATCAGTTCTTCTGGGAAAAGAAGAGATTGATTTTTATGGGAGAAAAGTACCAATGACAGTTATTCTGAAAGCGATCGGAGTTTTAATTGGTTCAGGAGTGACAGTCATTATTTCGACAATTTTAGTTAGTCTTACCGATCCCAATTATGAATTTATTCAAATTCTTTTTGAAGTGGTTTCTGCCTTTGGCACTGTTGGTTTATCGATGGGGATTACAGCTAGTCTAAGTACTGCTAGTAAATTAATTATCATTGCTACTATGTATATAGGTAGAGTAGGTGTATTGCTTTTGATGGCGGCAATTCTTGGGGATCCTCGTCCTAATAAAGTCCGCTATCCAGAAGAAAATTTATTAGTAGGCTAGATCACACAGCTATCAAGTTTGATACCGTAATATAATGTTGAAGACGGTTAAAGAGCCTAGAGGAGTCAAATTAGTGAGCTTTACTATTAAACAAGTTTTGATCCCCGCTGATCAGGGTTATGCAGCGGTAGATGTGCAGATTACAGGAAAAAAAATTACGGCGATCGCTCCCTATCTAGAACCTGTAGGGGTTGTCATCAATGGGCAAAACAAACTCCTGCTGCCGGGCTTTTTTAATGCTCATACCCACTCTTCAGAAATGTGGCAACGGGGTAGTATTCCCCCTGTGCCTCTAGAGCTATGGATTGCCGAGCTTTATGATTTCACTCCCCTAGACCTTGATCGAGTCTACCTCAGTGCCTTAGGTACAGCAGTAGAAACTCTCCTAACCGGGGGGACTAGCGTGGTGGATCATCTTACCCTCGTGCCGGGGCAGGAATTTGAAACTATTGCTACCGCAGTCAAGGCTTACAAGGAAGTCGGGATTAGAGCTTTCTTAGCTCCCCTGATTCAAGACCAATCCCTAACGACCAGTATGCCTGATGGAGGCTTAGGGAAACAGGATGAGGCGTACTTCCGATCGACCCAAGCTACCCTAGATATCCTTGAGGCGGCAGTTAAGGAATTCCATCACCCGGAGGAAGGCGTAAGTATTCTGCCTGCGCCTACGGGAATGCAACTTTGCTCTGATGCATTGTTCAAGGGTTGTGTAGAATTGAGCGATCGCTACCATTTGCCCATGCACACTCACCTTCTAGAAACAAAAGCCCAGTCTATGCTGGCACAAGAAAAGTATGGACGCAGTGCTGTGGCACACCTCCAAGATTTAGGGTTCTTGACCGATCGTACCTCCTTAGCTCACTGTGTTTGGTTGACCGATGCCGATATCGAAATCCTCGCTGCCACCAAATCTACCGTAGTCCATAATGCCCTGAGCAACCTGCGTTTGGGCAGTGGCATTGCTCCAGTATTGAAATACCTAGCGGCGGGGGTGAATGTCACCTTTGGTTGCGATGGTTCTGCCAGTAACGATTCCCAAGACCTCCTAGAGGCAATTAAAATGGGTTCGATCCTCCACTGTGTGACTGATGTGGACTATCGCCACTGGATTACCCCCCGCAAGTCGGTAGAAATGGCTGCTCTGGGGGGAGCGACGGGATTGGGTAGGCAGGATCAACTGGGGACGATCGAAGTCGGTAAGCAAGCAGACCTAGTTCTCTATGACCTAACTGATTTATCTCTCCTGCCCAAAACTGACCCCATCGGTCTATTAATTCTCGGTCGCCCCAATCAAGTAGTAGATCAGGCTTGGGTACAGGGCAAACAGGTGGTTGCTGATGGCAAAATTACCGGGATCGATGTGGATGGATTGAAAAGAGAACTATTTGCCAAATCTGACTGGGCAAGCGATCGACCTTCCCCCATGCGCGAAAAATCTGAAATTCACTACCGCCAAGTCATGGGATTACCAAAATAAGTCTAGAAAAGTTCTAGCGGTTGAAACCGCACCTAACCGCACCTATCGCAGTTGCCAAGGAGGTTAAGTAGTGGATATCCTGTGAAGAAGCGGGGGTGCCACTACTTTAATTATCCTAACGCCCTTGGCGGTTGCTATACAAAAACAAAGTCGATTCTTAACTTGGGTTGGCAGGTTTTGCTCCTGTAGCTGCGACTTTAGTCGCCAAATTATTTTGGTGATTGATGAGAGGTTTAGCTGGTTGTTTAACAGGGATCTCAATCACAAATTCTGCCCCTCCATCGGGGCTAGATGAACATTGGAGACTTCCCCCATGCATTTTGACAATTATTTGATGACTAATAGCTAACCCTAAACCAATCCCTTGTCCCACAGGTTTAGTAGTAAAAAAAGGATCAAATAAGCGATCGATAACTTCTGCTGAAATCCCGATACCATTATCTTGAATACTAATTCTAATCTGGTTATTTTCGAGGATGGAGGTGCAGATAGTTATTTGATAATGCACTACTTCTTTGGTTGCCAAGGAGCAAGAATCTCCGATTTTAGTTAAAGAGTCGATCGCATTACTGAGGATATTTATAAAAACTTGATTTAGCTCCCCAGCATAACACTCCACCAGAGGTAAGCAGCCGTATTCTTTAACTATATGAATTCGAGTTTTTCCCTGACCATCATAGAGACTATGTTGCAGGAGGAGCAGAGTATTTTCTATGCCCTCATGAATATCTACCCGCTTTAATTCTGATTCATCTAACCGGGAAAAGTTGCGTAGAGATAAGACAATCTGCCGAATCCGGTTAGCTCCTAATTTTATGGATTCCAAGAGACTAGTTAGGTCTTCTAACAGAAATTCTAGGTCAATATTTTCGACCTTAGCTCTAATTTCTGGAGCCGTTTCTGGATGGTGGTAATTGTAGAGGCGAATCAGCTCAACTAAGTCTTGAGAATATTGTTGGATATGGGGCAAATTTCCATAAATAAAATTAATCGGATTATTCACTTCATGGGCAACTCCCGCTACTACTTGCCCTAGGCTAGACATTTTTTCGGTTTGGATTAGTTGGGCAACAACAGATCGATACTGCTCTAGCATTTCTTGAGAACTCAGTTCTAGCGATCTCTCTAGTCTGGTGCGGTCATCTTCAGCTTCCCAATAAGCGTCATTCACGGAGTCGATAAAATCTTGGAATTCTGGGGTAATTATGGTGGGGTCGATCGCATTCCGTTTAAGCTGACGTTTCAATAAACTATGCATTTCTTTCATTGCTTAGAGGTTATTTATAAAATGGCTAGAAGGTCTGATTTTGTGCCCCTGCTGGGGGCGCAAAATCAGACTTTATAAATAGACTCTTACACTTCTGTAAAAGTTGTAATGGTCATGGTCTGATTATGTAATTCACAAGGAACTCCAGGCTTAAATGGCGAGATTTCACCGTAGGAATAAAAACCAGTCATGGCACTCTGCACCCCTAAAACCGACTGCACTCCTTCTACTTCTTCTTCAACCTGTTGTTTCAGGACAAGCTTTCTACCTACACAACTAATTAAGATGGCAAGTTCTGGAGCTGTCTGTTCTGTGGCAACATAACTAGTCGTTGCTGCGGCGATCGCCCCTGCCACCAAATTATCAAAACTAGCTTTCATCAATTGCACTAGGGCTCCCTCTGGCACATCCCCCGCAAAAGTGAGGCTCTGGTCTACCTCATTGACCGCCAGAATTGTCCGCACCAACAACTCTTCCCCCTGCTCTAAACGCAACCCCAAGGGAAACAATAAACCAGTAGCTGGCAATCCCGCTGCCTGCTCTCCTAGATATTTTTTATACAAGCTTAGGGCAGACTCACCATCTAGTTCGTAGAGAATATTACCTTGAGATTTAGTAATTCTCCGCTCTGGACCAAAGGGACTCCAGCCCCCCAAGGAACCATAGCCGACCCGCAGAGCCTCACCATAGAAGCCCACCGCCGCAATGGTATCCACTTCGGCTACTCCATCCCACAATACTAAAGTCTTGGCAAAACTAGCTCCATCCCCTGCCAAGCCTCCGGTAATAGTCACCGAGGGGGGAAGCTGATGGGCTAGACCCTTAACTAGTTCACTGCCGTTGACCGCCAAACCATCAGAAAGCAGAAATACATGGGTTAAATCTGTAAAAGGCAGGGATTTTGCTAATCTTTCCCCTGCCTGAAAACTAGATTCTGCTGCTTGGCGATCGAGCTTAATCTTGGCTCCTTGCAAACGGGTACGGTAAAATTGGATTGCTGTGACTACCAAGGAATCATCAAATACCTGTGTACCACAAATTTCTCCAGCAGTGGAGCAACCTAGAAAAGTTGCTTCGGGGTAGATCGTTTTAATTGGCTCTAATATTTCTTGATTCTGCAATACTGCTGTGCTACCAAAAACTAAAACTAGTTGTACGTCTGGCTCTATTTTCTCTAATAAATTGGGTCGCCATCCCTTGGACTCCTTCCACCAATACTGCTGAACTTGCATATTTTAATTAGGTTGTTTAAGAATTATCCATAAACTAACTAATTATAAAAATAGCTCATCCTCAATGTCATCTATCATAAGTATTTATTGATTCATCTTCTAATTATAGGAATAGCAAATAGTTACCCTCACCGAAGGCGAGGATAACTATTTATCAAAAGCCATTTACCAAAAGTCATTTACCAAAAGTCATTTACTCAGAACTTACGCATTTGGAAGTTGTTGCAGGCGCGGA
>CALRPI020000051.1:0-37800 GCA_943370025.1 Phormidium lacuna HE10JO
TCATCCAGTTCTGGTTGAAAACTTGTGGCTTTGACTCGTAGTATTTGTTGTTCTCGTGCTGCTATGTTCATTGGAGGTTGCTTGGATCGCTTTATCCTCCTTACTTTCCCCTATTATTTATTAGTGGCGAATAAATAATGACACTAACAGTTTTTCAATTTGGTAACGAAGACATAAGGTTTTTAGGGATTTTCATCGAACTCACATTGCACAATATGAGGACTGAGCGAAGTCGAAGTCCGGCTCTAGGGGGCTGGTTACTTCGGCGACCCTCAGTATAAATTCGACGACCCTCAACCAGCCTTAGGAAATCCTGCATGTCAAACTATTAGAAACTCGTGCTAAAAATGGATTTATGCAAGAGGTCTAATGAAACCATAAGTTTTCTAGGGATTTTCATCGAATTCACGTTGCTAGAGACTGCCATAAATATAAGCATTAATCATCTTGTTTAACACGAAGGATCCCCCCTTTTTAAGGGGCTGAGGGGGATCAATCTAGGAAGTGGCACTAAGCAGAGGGGCAGCTTTAAGGAGTTTTTGGGTATAGGGATGTTGGGGATGGTTGAAAATTTGTTGGGTTGCCTCTAGTTCGACAATTTTGCCTTGGTTCATCACGGCAATCCGATCACACAAGAACCTAGCTACAGAGAGATCATGGGTAATAAATAAGTAGGTCAAACTAAATTCCTGCTTCAGAGCCAGCATCAGATCCAATACTTGCGCCTGGACACTCGCATCGAGCATACTCACAGGCTCATCACAAATCACCAAACTAGGATTCGTAATCAATGCCCTAGCGATCGCCACCCGTTGTTGCTGCCCACCAGAAATATCCGCTGGGTAGCGATCGTACATCTCAGCAGATAAACCCACTTTTTCTAACATGGCGATTACCCGTGATTTCGCCTCGGTGGGAGTCGCTAATTTGTGAATAAACAAAGGATCGGCAATACTGGCACCAATAGTCATTAAAGGATTTAGGCAAGCATGGGGATCTTGAAAAATCATCTGCATTTGTCTTCTGGTAGTTTGCAAGCTCAGACGGCTTAATTTTGTCAGATCGATCCCTTGAAACTCCACCGTTCCCGCCGTGGGGCGAATCAATTGCAAAATGGTTCTCGATAAGGTACTTTTCCCACAACCCGATTCCCCCACTAACCCGAGAATTTCCCCCGGATAAATCACTAAATCAATACCATCCACCGCCCTGATTACCTGAGATATTGGTGGAGATGTGGGGGCAGATGGGGGTGAGAATTTAGTAAATATTTTCTGAAGCAAGCTAGTTTCTAAAGTGTAGTGTTGTTGCAAATTAGTCAGCTTCAGTAGAGGAGTCACTTCGTGATCCGTGGGTTTGTCAACCTTGATTTGGCTACTGGTTTGCAGGTGCAAAGCCGCTGTTAATAAAGATTGGGTGTAGGGATGTTGGGCATGGTGGAGAATTGTCTCCGTCGCTCCGGTTTCAACGATTTTTCCTTGGTACATCACCGCCATCCGGGGACAATATTCACTAACCAAGGCTAGGTCATGAGAGATTAACAATAAAGCCAGATTCCGCTCTGCACAAAGGCGGATAATTTCCGTGAGAATTTCGGCGGCAACGGTGACATCTAGACTGGTGGTGGGTTCATCGGCAACAATCAGTTTCGGGTCTAAGAGCAGAGCTAGGGCGATCGCTACCCGTTGGCGCATTCCGCCGCTAAATTCGTGGGGATACTGAGACCAGCGACTAGCCGGAATCCTCACCGATTCGAGGGTAGCGATCGCGTGATCCTTGGCTTGGGACTTGCTCAATTGGGGCTGGTGTGCCAGCAGAGTTTCCACACAGTGTTGGCCGATGGTCATCAAAGGATCCAGCCGAGTCATGGGATCTTGAAATACCAAGGAAACTGCCTCCCCTCGGAACCGACGCAGGCGATCGCTAGCAAAATCAAATACTGCCTCCCCGCCAAAGTTCACCTGCCCCTCGACTTGACTGCCCTGAGGCAATAACCGCATTGCCGCCCTACCCAAGGTTGATTTTCCACATCCTGATTCCCCGACTAATCCTAATCTTTCTCCCACATCAAGGGTTAAGGAAACATCATCAACTGCCCATAGTAGCTGGGAACTACGACTAGTCAAGGGATAGCTTACCCGCAGGTTATGAACAGTAAAGAGAGTCATAGAAAAAATGTTTGGATTTGGTAATTAGGGAATTCTTTGGACAGAGTAACAGAAAAATTTGGGACTAAACTCTTAGCAAGAAATATTAAACTATTATTTCATTTAATTCTGGTTAATTTGGGATATTTTAGTTAATTTGGGATATTTCAAAGGAGCTTGTTTTTATGTAAGTAATTTCCCTAGTCAAGGATCCACAGCAGCATATCTGCCTGTCTAAGTGTTTCTGCTAGCAAAGTTAGGTGGAAAGTTATAGTATAATGCGCCATAAGCTATGAAATAGAGGTTGTAGAAATGTATGGTTTAGTTAATCGGGCAATTCAAGACATGGTATGTGATTATTTCGATGTCGCTACTTGGGAAAGAATTAAGGAGAACGCCGAAGTTCTAGACCAGCAATTTCTGATTTTAGAGGCTTATCCTGATGATGTAACTCATCGCCTAGTTAAATCTGCTAGTCAAGTGCTTGGTTTATCTAGTGCAGAAATCATGCAGGCTTTTGGTGAATACTGGGTTAAATTTACTGCCACTGCGGGTTATCAAGAAATACTAGATATGGCAGGAGATACATTACCAGAATTTCTCGAAAATCTAGATGATTTACATACTCGGATTGGCGTCCAATTCCCGAAATTACGACCACCATCTTTTGAATGTACAGAAGTTGCTGAAAACGTGATTGATCTACACTATCAGTCTACTCGGGAAGGTTTTGCCCCAATGGTAGTTGGGTTAGTTAAGGGTTTAGGCGATCGCTTCCACACCGCAGTTGATATTACCCAAACTCAATCCCGTGAAGCTGGATTTGATAGTGACACATTTCGTATTGAGTACAAAGCCCCATAGAATGTACAGAATTCATGAATAAGCCCCTCTATACACTCAATCCTCAGATATTTTGTGAGATATTCCCATTTCATATAGGATTTAATCACAAGCTAGAGATTGTTCAAATTGGAGAGGTACTACAACGGACTCATGACATAAATTTATTAGGTGAACAGATAGATCAACATTTTCAACTTCATCAGCCGGCGATCGCCTTTGATTTTCTGAAGATTCAGCAAAAAAACAAATCATTATTTGTGCTGGAATCTAAACATAATTCTCTAAAATTAAAAGGGCAAATGGTGGCTCTGCCAGATGAACAAGTAATTCTCTTTATTGGCTCCGTGTGGCATCCCGATTCAAGCCTCCTATCTAAATTGGCAATCAAGTTAAAAGACTTTGCAATTCACGATCTTACCCCCGATTTTTTGTTTCTCCAACAAACTAGCCAAACAGCAATTCGAGAAGTTCAAAGCTTAACAGAAGAGTTAACCCAGCAGAAAATTCAACTTCAATCATTGCTAGAAACTCAGAAAGAACTAACTTCTTTATCCCAAATTCAAGCACAAGAGCTACAGCAGGCTTTGATTGAAGTCAATGCAGCCCAAGGGCATCTAATTCAAACCGAAAAAATGTCAAGTTTAGGGCAGTTAGTAGCCGGAATTGCCCATGAGATTAATAATCCTGTCAGTTTTATTTATGGTAACGTCAAATATTTACAAGAGTATGTAGAAAATCTACTTGGTTTATTGAACCTTTATCAGAAATATTATCCGCAGCCCCAATCTGAAATTAAATTAGAGGCTAAGAGAATCGATATCTTTTTTTTAGAACAAGATATTCCCAAGGTTTTTAGCTCTATTAAAGTTGGGACTGAGCGTATCCGGACAATAGTTAACTCTCTCAGGAATTTTTCTCGCCATGATGAGGCAAAAATCAAACCTGTAGATATTCATTGTGGTATTGATAGCACTTTATTAATCTTACAACATCGGCTAAAAGCTTATGGTGCATATCCAGAAATTACAGTAATCAACCAATATGGTGAATTGCCTTTAATTACTTGCTATGCATCAGTACTTAATCAGGTGTTTATGAATATTATTAGTAATGCGATTGATGCTTTGCTAGATGCCCAAGTAAATTATCCTAACTGGAATAAAGAACCCGTCATTACGATTCGGACTTTAGTCAATGATGCTCAGAATTTGGTAGTGAGTATTGCTGATAATGCGATGGGAATAGAGCAATCTATAATTAATAAGATATTCGATCCATTTTTTACAACAAAGCCAGTAGGTAAAGGTACAGGCTTAGGATTATCAATTAGTTATGGAATTGTAGTGGAAAAACACAAAGGTAAGTTAAGTTGTGTTTCTACTCTGGGAGAAGGGACGGAATTTATAATCGATATTCCTCTATAGAATTAGTCTCACTACTTACACATTAGGAAGTTTTTGCGGGCTTCGACTACGCTCAGCCTGCAAAAACTTCCTAAACCCTAAGCAATATCAATTCGGGGGTTAAGGGCTTTTTGAGGGGTAGCGCGTCGCGCCTCAAAACTGGGAACTTTAGCTTATTCCGAACTGACGTTAGGTAATTCTTTGACAGTGCGTAAGTCTTAACAAAGATTAGTAGGCTTGGATCACAGTTGTCGTGATATTGCAGCGAGATATCTAAGAATCGTTATTCAGCGATCGCCTAATATCCCCGACTTCTTGCTTGACCCGTAATAGGCAATAATAGAAAAAGATAAGCGGGTACAGATTGGGTCGTATCCATCTATCAACAACTATGCAAGGAAAAAATGACCAGATTTATTGAAGTCTTACCGGACCTACCCAGTTTAATTGCCCGATCGCTCTCCCTGATACTGACTAAGATCGAGGCTGCCATTGCTGATCAGGGCTACTGTTCGATCGTGCTTGCTGGGGGCAGCACTCCCAAACCTCTCTATGAGGCGATCGCCCGTAAGGATTTACCTTGGGAAAAAATTTATGTCTTTTGGGGTGATGAACGTTATGTTGCAGCGGATCACCCAGATAGCAACCAAAAAATGGCTCGGACTGCTTGGCTCGATCGTGTCCCCCTGCCAGCGGCGAATATCCACCCTATGCCCACCAGCAGCGGCGATCCCCTAGAGGATGCCGAGAGTTATGAAGAGGAACTCAAGGAGTTTTTTCAGTTAGAGCCAGAGCAGTTTCCTAGCTTTGACATTATTCTTTTGGGCATGGGGGATGATGCCCACACGGCTTCTTTGTTTCCCCAGACGGAGGCTCTGGATGTGAGCGATCGCCTAGTCACCGTAGGCAATAAAGACGGTCAACCCCGCCTCACCTTAACTATTCCGGTGATCAACCAAGCAGCTACAGTCATGTTTCTCGTCGCAGGCGCAAGCAAAAGACCAGCCTTAGCCGAGGTCTTCGCCCCCGCCGCCGACCCAAAAACCTATCCATCTCGGTTCATTCAACCCGCAGGGGAACTCTGGTGGCTATTAGACCAAGCCGCTGGCGCAGAACTACCTGGTACCGGAGCAGAATTACCCATTGCCGGAGAAGAAGAAGTTCCATCTAGTTAATCTAGTCAAAAAAGAACCATCAAAGGGCTAAATCCCCTAGATGGTTCTCAAATTTTCGTGGTGAATTGAAAATCATGTTCTTGCTTCGAGGCTGGCAGTGGGAGGCTTATCTTTGAAGATATCAAACTTGCCGTAGAGAGAATCACTAAATAGCACCACCAGAAATACCAAGCCTTGGAAAACCAAGACCGTCGCATCGGGTAATTGGTGCGATCGCTGCAAAATCCCTCCACTGGAAAGAATTCCCCCCAGCATCACTGCCACCAAGGTGGCTGCTAAAGGGTTATGACGGGCAATGAAAGCCACTAAAATCCCGCTATAGCCGTAGTTAGAATTCAAAGATTCATTGGCTCTGCCATGCACCGCCGCTACTTCCACCATCCCTGCTAATCCAGCGCAGGAACCCGCCAAAAAGCAGATCGCCATGGTGAGTTTGCCCACTGGTAATCCGGCGATCCGGGCTGCTTTGATATTGCCCCCCGCTGTCCGAGCGGCAAACCCAAAGGTAGTCCGTTGGATCAGGAAATAGGCAACAATACAGGCAATGATCCCGTAGATTAAGCCGTAGTGGACACGGGTTCCGGGAATTTTTCCTAGCATGTTAATATCCAAGATCGGAAAGCTAGAAGGCTTATTCAAAGAAGTAGGGTCTTTCATCGGTCCACCCACTAGATGGTTGAGGATGGCGATCGCAATATAGTTCATCAATAAACTACTAATGGTTTCATTCACCCCGCGGTAGTGGCGCAGAGCACCCACCGCCATAATCCACAGACCCCCGCAGAGCAACCCAACAATCGCCATCGCCAGTTGCACCACCAAGGGTGAAGTATTTTCCAGAGCCAACCCCACCGCTACAGCCCCAACGCCGCCAACGACGATCGCCCCTTCATTACCAATAATTACCAAGCCCAAGCGAGCAGGTAAAGCCGTACAAAGGGAACTCAACATTAAAGGAGCTGCCCGGATCAAAGTTCCCTGAAAGGAACCCCAACTGCCAAAGGCAGCCTGATAGATGGAGCCATAGACGGCAAAAGGATTTGCCCCCGCCATCCCACAGAAAATCCCAAACAGAAAGAGGGAAAATATCAAAGCACAGATGGGGATCGCGATCGTTTCTAGAGTGCTACGCCATTGATAACGATTGATCATGTAATTTAGGTCTCATTTAGTTAAAATTTCTAGCTACCGACTTTACCGATCGCTCCTTCCACTAACCAGTTCATCTTCTCCAATTCTGGGTCTAATTGCTTCAGGTCTTTACCCGCAGCAATTACTTCTTTCCCAGTATTATCCTTGAGACCACCCTTGTAGATCACCAAAGAACCATCCATAAACTTAGCTTTGGCAGCTTCAGCATCTTTCTTGGCTTGTTCGCCGACGGCTGGACCAAAGGGAGAAAGTTTCCAGAAACCTTCTTTGATCCCCCCCCGAACAACATTGGGAATTCCACCACTCATCATGGTTTTCCCTTCTTTGATCATCTCTGCATATTTGGTGTAGATAGTAGACCAGTCCCACTCGCCACCCGTGAGATAGCCCTTGGGAGCTAGCTTGGTTTGGTCTGCATGGTAGCCACAGGAGAAGATGCCTCGCTTCTCGGCAGTTTCAATCACCACCTTTGGACTATCCACATGACAGGTCAACACATCAATCCCTTGGTCTGCCATACTATTGGCTGCCTGAGCTTCCTTGACTGGTTCTGCCCAGTCTCCAGTAAATACTACTTGGGTAGTCACGGTTGGTTTGACACTCCGAGCGCCCAAGGTGAAACTGTTAATATTTCTCAGCACTTGAGGAATAGGTTTCGCCGCAATGTAACCTAGTTTGCCAGTTTTGGAAGTTTGGGCTGCCACAATCCCACAAATGTACATAGCTTCATCGATATAACCAAAGTAGCTACCGACATTCTTGGGAGTTTTGCCTTCTTGATACATCCCCCCGGCGTGGAAGAATTGCACCTTGGGGTAATCACCCGCCAGCTTAAGGATATGGGGATCAAAATAACCAAAGGAGGTGGGGAAGATAGCCACAGCTTTATCCTGCTCGATCATATTCCGCATGGTTTCCGCCACCGCTGTGGTTTCTGGGACACTTGCCTCTTCTACTACCTTTGTCCAGCCTAATTTCTTGACGGTGGCGGCTCCCTCAGCATGGGCTTGGTTGTAGCCAAAGTCATCTTTAGGACCAACATAAATGAAACCCAAGACCACAGGAGTTCCCCCACCGCCACCTGCGGCAGGACTAGCTCCCGGACTAGCAGGGGCAGCTTGATTTTGGGCTGGGGTGCAGCCAGTACCAAGTTTGGCAGTCAGTCCAAAGGCGGTAGTGGCAAGTAAACCCCGGACAACTTGCCGGCGGGAAATATAAAGACGTTTTCTGTTATCCAAGACTTTTTCTCCTAAGGAACTTTAGAATATTGACCATAATTACTAGCTAGTACTACTAGCACGACTAGCACTATTCGTTAGCTTTTACTTGGTGCAATATTAGGGGAGATGAAATCCAGAAAAAAGTTATCTAGCTTACACTTTTTCTATAACTTAGCCTTGACATATCTTAAGCAGTAAGGTATCTATAGCAAGCACTATTCTGGTTAGAACGGAGAAGTTTTTGAGGACGCGCTCCGCGCGTCCTCAAAAACCTCATAATCAAAGGAGTGCCAGCTATAACTAAAAACATCATTACACTAGCCAGCTATTATGGCAGCCATCTATCATGCACCAATTCAACCACCAATTCAACAAGGGAATGGAACTGGCATTCTGCAAGGATTGCACTGCATTAGTTGCCTGATTAGTTGCCTGAACTTTCTTGGCGATCGCAATACTCTTAAGCCCGACTCCCATGATATTCTAGGGGGGAAATCTATTTTCAAGGCTAGCATTAATGACCCAAGCGATCGTTTCCCTACTCCCTCTTCTAGAGTCTTCCCCCCAGCAAACCCTCGTCATTTCGCCACCTCAAGGGGGACTTTCCTTGGTGGGGAAATTTCCAATTCCGGGGGATAAATCTATCTCCCATCGGGCATTGATGCTAGGGGCGATCGCGGAGGGAACCACAACTATTTCAGGCTTATTGTTGGGGGAGGATCCCCGTAGTACTGCCAGATGTCTCCGAGCCATGGGAGCAATAATTTCTGAGTTGAATACGGAGCTAGTGACGGTGGAAGGGATTGGCTTGGGTCATCTCCAAGAACCACAGGATGTCCTAGATATGGGCAATTCTGGAACCACCATGCGTTTGATGTTGGGGATCCTTGCCTCCCATCCCGATCGCTTCTTTACTGTCACTGGGGATGCCTCTCTGCGATCGCGCCCCATGGCAAGGGTCATCAAACCCTTAGCCCGGATGGGGGCAAAAATCTGGGGACGGGATAGTAATAACCTTGCACCGTTGGCAATCCAAGGGCAGAAGTTATTGGGATTGCACTATCGATCGCCCATTGCTTCGGCTCAGATCAAGTCCTGCATTTTACTAGCTGGATTGATGGCGGAAGGCGAAACCACCGTGACGGAACCCAGCCTATCCCGTGACCATAGTGAACGGATGCTCAAGGGTTTTGGGGCGGAGGTGCGAGTTGATCCCGAAACCCATAGCGTCACTGTGCAGGGTGGGGCAGTATTGCAAGGGCAGGAAGTGATTGTGCCGGGGGATATTAGTTCGGCGGCATTTTGGTTGGTGGCGGGGGCGATCGTCCCCAATTCTGACCTAACGATTCTCAATGTGGGGGTAAATCCTACCCGGACAGGGGTTCTAGAAGCTCTGGGGATGATGGGGGCAGATATTCAGCTCCTTAATCAACGGCTGGTGGCGGGGGAACCGGTGGCGGATCTGCGGGTGCGATCGAGTCAGTTAACTAGTTGTGAGATTTCTGGGGACTTAATTCCCCGCCTGATTGATGAAATCCCGGTGTTGGCAGTGGCAGCAACCTTTGCCCAAGGAACTACGGTGATTCGAGATGCGGCAGATGTGCGGGTGAAGGAGAGCGATCGTTTGGCAGCCACAGCATCTCAATTAAATAAAATGGGGGCAAAAATCACCGAACTCCCTGATGGTTTAGAAATTATTGGGGGGACAGAACTCCACGGGGCAGAGGTGGATAGTTTTGATGACCATCGGATGGCGATGAGTTTGGCGATCGCTGCCCTCCGTGCCTCTGGCTCCACCATCATCCAACGAGCAGAATCCGCCGCCATCTCCTATCCCGATTTTATCCCCACTCTCCAAAGCATTATTATTTGAGAGGTTGAAAATACTACAAGTGCCATCTTAATCGCTTACCAACATGAGAATTTTAGGGGGGATAGCACGTTATTCACCGGTGGTTTTGAAAATGTCGGCGATCGATGAGACTTGAGCGGAATCAACACCATTACTAACCTTGCCAATTTTGTTTGGCTCTAGCAAAGATTTCATCTAGTTGTTGGTCTGCATAGATTTGCGCGGAGATTTCTACATAGTCAGAAAGTTCATCACGATAGGATTCAAAGGCGGGGAAGTCTGGAAATCCTTGATGGGAGAGGATAATCTCTGGCCACTGAGAATTTGGTTTCTGTGGTTTTAGAGTTAGTTGACGGAGGGCTTGCAGAATAATGGTTTGTGGCGAAACATTTGCATTGGCTGCTTCACGAATCAGATATTGTTCGATATCTTCTGGCAGGTCAATAGTGATTTGCATAGCAGTTAGTTTTTTGATTATTAACCTTCCTTCACCCCTTCTAAAAGATATTGGTGTCGTAGAGATATTTCACCGATCCCACTCCTGACGTATGGTATGGAGATGGGTGAACATCTTGTTCCGCTTATGTTTGAGTAATCCCTTCGCTCTGGCAACTTTGGCATAATCACATTGCCACAGTGATACAACTGAAGCCGGGACATCTACGGTAATAAAATCTTCATTTTGGTCGATTAAATACTGCTTGGGAATTTTAATGATCGGCATTGTTTCTTTCCTTGAAGGTCTACTGTGAATTGTACTTTTTAAGATGCTAAATTTTGCAACCACTGAAGAATCGTTATCACTAAATCGGGTTCAGTGGCTAGGAATTGGGGGCGATCTCCCCTCGCTCGATCAATGGTGGGCAGAATTTAGCTGAGGGGCACGGGATGGATAAAATCTATTGAGTTAATCCTAGTTGATTTGATCGATGAGACTTGAACGAGGATCGGGAATAATATCTCTGTCAATTTTGCTCATAGGTTGATCGATCGTACTCTATCTAACTGATTTCAGCGTTGGGGTTGGGGAGCGATCGTACTAGTAGCGATCAATCATATCCTTGCTGAAAGCCAAACTTTCTGGAGCTATGTCACCAGCAATTTCTGCCTTTTCCCACCACAGAAGATCGCAGCCATAATCTATCATGAGTGTGATTTTCTTGACCATTTCTACTCCCCCACTTAGAGTTTAGGTCTAGGGTTTACACTAATAATATAACCATTATTTATCATCGATTTAATAATAAATATTTCTAGTAACTAGAACAGAAATATCTTATCTTTTATACTCTTCCAAGCATCAGGAGAAATCCTAGCTGCTGATTCCTTACATCGCATAAGAAGAATAGTCGCACTAAGGTATGTAGACAATATCTCAATCTCTTTTGATGATAGCATCAGGATTTTTCTATCCAAATTGTATGTTTTACATTGCACATTTGCAAACTTGTTAATGCTGGTCTGGTCAATAATAACTCCCAAAGAACGTGAGGATATATACATCCGCATGTCTCTTTTTACATTAATTCCTAAATGTTTTAATAGAGATGACAAGCTGGATAGTATTATATCATCATCATTTTCAATGACAACTGAGGGTTCTGTATCATCATTTTCAAGGTCACCAGGTTCTTCTATAAATTCAATAAAATCAACACCAAGAGATAAAATAGTAAGAGTGCCATTTTTAGAAAAATCAAAGACAAGAGAATTATAAATACTTTGGGATTCAGCTATTCTATTAAAACTAATTATTCCTAATTCGTCACTTATTATTTCTTGATGATTATCATAATGAATGAAAAAATTAAGATTAATACTGCCCCATCTAATTGTATCTTCGACTTTGCCATTAACAATTTTTCCGTTTATATTATTTATAAAGCGTATGAAAACATGCGTTGCCAAGGCACGCTTAGTAACTAAATCAACATCAATAGCTATATCTTCTGCAATTTGATTTATTATATGGAATATATTAATAATCTTAGGGATACTGGTAATATCCTTGAGACTCACTTGACTCATCTCTAGCAGTAGTTCATCCGCTCCATTTCCTGTGACCATTAACCCAGCAGTCAATAAAAAAACTTCACGCCAACGCTCTTTAGTTAGATGCTGGCTTGTTATCTCTTTTACCTTACGATGATCGTGAATATATTTTGCTGTTAGATATTCTTGTAATGTCAAATGAGAGAATGAATATATAGCTTCTGCTCGTTCAACAAAAATACCTTGTTGTACCACAATTGCATCAAGTATTTCTTCCCCACTAAGATGTGTAGGTGCATTAAGATTTGAAGATAAAAATGTTTTTATCTGTTGAACTATCTCTGTCTGAGGCAGAAACAATCTATCCACCTCAAAGCTTTTATAGGCAATTTCTGATAGTAATACTTCCTCTAATTCAGTATTCAAACCTTGATAAATTTCTTGTTGTAGAATCCGTTTTTCTGCCGCCCATTCTTCCATCAAAATTCGTAGAGCCTTGTTGTATAGAGTGCTTCGGTTATTCAAGAAAGTCTGAGATCGATTATAAACTAAACAAAGAAATGTCAGTAAAAGTGGTGTATGGGCTAGTTCCTTAGCTGCTATATTTTCAGGCTTATTTAATAATTCCCAACACTTTTGAGCAGTTTTTGATTTTTTATCTTCTTCCGATTGAAACCATCTATTAATAAATTGCTCTATTTGTTTATTATCAAATTCAGCGATAACTACATCAGTAAAACGGCGGAAATTATGGCGATATGCAGCTATACGACAAGAAGTTATATAGTGGTTTTTGTGATGTTGATCTACAAAATCTTGAATAGCTTCAATTACTTGGTTTAAATTAACAGTGGGTACTTCGTCAATCCCATCTAATAAAATTAGTAATTTTCCTTTCTCTAGTGCCTTCTTAGTGAATTCCTTGGCTGAAGGAAAGCCACAAATCTCAAACTCATTAGTAATTATTTCCTTAAGATCAACTTTACTTTCAGTAAACCGTTTGAGTTCCAAGAATACTGGAATGAGACGATGACTAATTCCTCCCTGTTTTCCTTTAAGTGCTTCTAAACCTATTTTACGGATAAAAGTGGACTTTCCCGAACCGGGCGAACCTAAGAGCATTAAATATTGATTTTTATTAACGACCTCAACTCCATCTACCCTTTTCTTAGAATTTCCATAGAATCGTTGTGTTTGTGTGGAGCGAAAATCTTTTTCCAAATCCTGAATTGAACAAAAGCGTTGAACCTCTTCTTCATCAAGAAACTGGACATTCGTATAAATAGAATCTAGACTAACAGGCTCACGCATCCCTAAAACTTTTAGTATGCCATGTCGTTTTGTATAGTTTGTAATATATGCTTGAGAAGCATTAAAAATTGTTTGTTGAACGTCATTACCAATATCTCGACTTAATAGTTGAGTTAAAGCATTACCGCCCTGTCCCTTAATAATTTCTGTAACAAGTCCTGTTAAACCCGCAGTAGCAGCAGCAATAAGTGGTTCAAATCCAGTCATAAAAATACCTAGTGAATGAGTGAAACCACTAAAATTATAACTAACTCAAATTTGTTTTGATATTAGTAATGTACATTTTTATCATCTTCCTAGTTTGTTTAGTATATCCTGACACCCACCGGGAATAGTCGATCGAGATTTCTCCTCTCCACACCATGCACAACAATATTGGCGCTGGGATTCCGGCATTTCTTTTATCTCACTACTGAAGTTATTTTCTTTCTATCGCTCTCTCATAGGCACGATCGTGTTCTCCAAAGCTGATTATGTTTATACACCTTGGTGAAGATGAGTCATATATTCGGTAGACAAGGCGATAACTTATACCTTTAAAATCTATTTCTAAAGCTCGGTAGTTTTTGAGATTTCCCCGCAAATCGTGGCTAGGGATACCCTTAGTCCGGTATGGATTTACTTTCAGTACCTTTTGATATTGAATAAATTTCTTTTGTAGTTCTTCGGGTAAAAGGGCAATATCCTCAGACTGAACATCTTTATGTAAGGCAACTTTATACATTATTCTGCGAATAACCTTCAGTTTCTAGCCAAGCATCTAGAGCCTGTTCATCCACTTCTTCCTCTGCTTCCATGACTGTAATCCATTTACTAGGATCATCTTCATCAGATAAACGAGACACTGCCCTTGCCTCGGCGGAAACAGGCACAAGCCTTGTGCTAAGGGTTTGATATAGTTGCCATTGTTGATCTTGGGGCAGGGTTTCTATAGTTGCCAATAACATTTCAAAGGAGATATGAATTGCTATAGATGGCAAAACTGATTGATCGCTATTTTTGATTGATTCTGCATTCGCTTGCGCTCCGGTTGCCGGAATCGCTGTTTGTGTGGTTGTCTGCATTTCAGATTCCTAAATAAGCTCATCCCAAATCTAATATTACCTAATTACCTAGGTTGCGATCGTTCAGAAAATCGAGAACCTTGTGGATGTGACAGAGTAGGAATAACAGGCGATCGCCAGCAGGAAAAACACTTAGCAAAAAGAAGATCACCTTCCTAGTTTATTTGGTATATCCTGACACCCACCGGGAATAGTCGATCGCGATTTCTCCCCGCACCATGCACAACAATATTGGCGCTGAGATTCCGACATTTCCTTCACCTCACTAAAATCCACATTTTCCACCACCGCCCCAGTGAATGCCCCAGTCTGGTAGTCCGGTGGTGAAGTCCGGCTGCGGGGACTCGCTTGCTCCAACTCCCCATAGAATAGCCGCACCCCCTTGATATCTGCCCCCGTTAGGTCAGCCTCTTGGAGAATAGTTCGCGATAGATTTGCCCGCACCAGATCGCAGCCCCGCAGATCCGCCCGGATCAGATTGGCATCACTCAGGTCAGTCCAACGTAGGTCACTATAGGAGAGGTCAGCCCCCGCTAACATAATCCCCAGATTAATCACCCGCACCCCAGTGGCTCTATCTTCCGCATAGCTGCCATTGCCATCAAAAATTGCCCGACCCAAACGAGAATCCCTGAGTAGAGGCGTGAGCAGTTTCGATCGCGACAAAAATCGAATAATCTTCGCCTTCCCATTGGCATCAATACTGCCCAAAATTGCCGCCGTTCTGCCCTCTGCCAATAGGCGCTCCTGAGGCCAATCTTCCAACAAGCCTTCCCCATCCAGCACCAGATCAGAAATCCCTTGAAAATAGGTATCGATCGTCTGCTGTTGCGTGATCAAATTCTGCTGCACCGTCAGGGCATTTTGTTGAATCGTCAAATCACGAGAAATAATATACTGCCGCCATGCCAGTGCCAACGCCAACACCGCAATCAAAATCTGCCCCACCGCCCCCGTCCATTCGGCAAGGGAACCAGCAATATCCCAATCAATCTGGCTGGCAAGGCTGGCTAGGTAGCTACCCATATCCAAAAATCGCCACAGAGCCGCGATCGCCACCACCATCCCCAACCCACCTAGGTAGGTATCCCGGCGATCGGTTAACTCCTCCATCACTATTTTCCCTAGAGATGTCAGGAGCTTCAGAGAGAAAACAATCGTCGCGATCGCCCCCACCAAACCCAGCCAAAGATTATTGAAAACCAAGGCAAGGACAGTGAAGGCGATCGCCACCAAACTAATCAACACCACCTTGGGGGGAGCTTGCTCTTTGGGAGTATGCACTACTGGCAAACTATTAACATAGGTAATAGTCAAAGCATCATCTTCCTGACTATGCTGCATCTCAGTATCAGACGTGGTGATATTAGGGCGGGGATCAGAATTCATGGGTGTACAAAGCTCAAGATTTTTCTAATCTTACTACGTACCATTGGAGGTAATGCCCCGGAGCCACATCAAACTCACAGGAAGTATTCATCAAATATTTCGCCTGCTCTGATACCGTGGGGAATCTCAGCAAATCCCGTGGCAGATCGGCTTGGCAATCTGCGAGAATGCTTGCTAATTTCTCAAGTAATTCTTCAGGAGTCATAAACTGCTCTTCTTGATCTGCCTCCAAAACCATATAGGCATCTTCCTGAAACATAATTGCATCCGGCATCTTGATTCTCCCTCGTTGTCCATAATTCCTAATATAAGCTAATCAGAGGTCATTTATAAAGTGGCTAGAAGGTCTGATTTTGCGCCCTCTCCGGGGGCGCAAAATCAGACTTTATAAATAGCTTCTCAGCTATCCAAGTTATACTAAAAACATTCAATATTCAAAGCGAACCTATGCTCCAAACCCTACCGAAAGCAGAAAGCCAATACCTAATCAAACATGGTGTAACTTGGTCACAGTTCAAAACTTTGCAATCCGCTTTTGCCGAAATTGGTGGTGTCAGAATGACCTATTGTGAGGAAATATTAGAAATTATGAGTATCGGTTTACTACATGAAATGATCTGTGCCTTACTGGGAATATTACTAGGACAATATTTCTTGATTAAGCGGATTAGCTTCACCTCAACTGGTGCTTACTCCCAAATGATTGAACCCAAGCTAGAATTTCAGGCTGATCTATCCTATTCCTTTAGCGGCAACCCGGAAATCACTGACCTATGCATAGAGGTTGTGGTTACTAGTGGAAGTATTAAAAAGCTCAGGAAATATCAGTTAAGAAGTATTCCTGAAGTGTGGTTTTTGCAAGATGGCAAGATTAGGATTTATCGCTTGCAGGATGATGAATATATGGAAGTATTAGCTAGTAAATGGTTGCCTGATTTGGATATTGGGCATTTGGAGCAGTGTCTATTAATGGAATCTCAGTTAGATGCAGTGACTGCTTTTGCAGAAAAGTATAGCAATTCTAATTAGACTGAGAAAGTCACACCCTCTGGGTGCGACTTTCTCAGTCTTCTACAGTTTATAAGTTATGTAGGATCGCCATATAGAGAAAACAAGAGATTGATTGTAGTAACAAGCCGTAGGGGAAAGATATTATGCCTGTCAAGATTGCGATCGCCCAAATCCAACTCCAAGAGGGTCAAACAATTATCCTTGATGATATTAGCTGGTCAGAATTTGAGTCTATTTTAGAAGACCTAGGAGAACGCCGTCGATCGCGCATTGCTTATTATCAAGGAGTCTTAGAAATTCGTATGCCTTTACCTGAACATGAGCGCCCCAAAATCATTATCGGAGATTTGGTGAAAATCTTGCTAGATGAGTTAGGTATGGAGTCGGAATCTTTAGGCTCTACGACTTTTAAGCGGCAAAGAATGCAGGCGGGGATTGAACCGGATGATTGTTTTTATATTCAAAATTATCGGGCGATGATTGGCAAAAAACGCTTAGATTTAGAAGTTGATCCTGTGCCAGATCTGGTAATTGAAATTGATGTTACTTCCCTAACGAAAGTAAGTGCCTACGAAGCTTTGGGTGTGGCAGAGATTTGGCGATGGAAAGATAATAAATTAGAGATTAATCTATTGCAGAACGGTAAATATATTAGTTCTGATACTAGCCAGATTTTTCCCTTGTTTCCGGTCATTGAAGGTTTCTCGCTATTTCTTGATCGCAGTACCGAGCTACCTAGCAGTGCTTTGCGACGGGAGTTTCGCCAATGGGTGCAAACTAAAATGTAGTTTTTAATATTAGTTCCTAATAATTAAATACACTAGGCTATCGATAAAGCGATCGCATTCCATAGGCATAATCTCTTTTCCATGCATTATCTCTTGAATAATCAAAAAATTAACTACAGAGCCGATAAATATTCTTGCCGTAGCTTCAGGGTCGGGAATATTTAACTGCGGCTGGGAAATTAAATATTTAGTTAGACGCTCACAGCCCACCAGATCAAAACTAGATACAAAAATTTTTGCTAATTCTGGAAAGCGCCCAGATTCCCCAACAATTAAGCGAACAAAGGCCAGAAAATCTGGATCTCGCATAGTAGAATCTAATATCCGGTTGGCACAATTTCGTAGGTGTACTTCTGGCTCTTCTTGAAAAGATTGCTGGAGAAATTGTTCATCTAATCCCGGACATTTTTCCTGAGCCATCTGCTGGATGATAGCTCTAAATAAATTTTCCTTATCCTGAAAGTGGCTATAGACTGTAGCTTTAGAAACTCCCGCCGCTGCCGCGACCTTATCCATACTAGTGGCAGCGTAGCCATTGCCAAGAAATTCTTGCATCGCCCCAGAGAGGATCGCTGCACTTTTTTCTGGAGATAGTTCTCGCTCTGGATAGGTGGTTTTAAGTTTGATCATCAGTTTCAGGAATTTTAAGATTGATAGATTTCTGGAATAGGTAAGAAGACTGTATTGATTTTAGTATACTCCTTGACAAACTAAACTGCTCAGTTTAGTTTAGTATGATATGAACTAAACTGACTAGTTTAGATTCCATTAAGTTTCCCAAGAGGTTTTCTATGCAGCCTACTCCTCATGGCTTTCTTTCTGCTCAATTCCGCGATCGCCGTTGGTTGACCATTGCGATCGCATCCCTCGTTATCCTTAGCGGTGGCACAGCCCTTACCATCTGGCGTTCCCAATCTGCCGCTACCCCCGACCCCAACTTAGTCATCGAACCTCCAGAGGTGAAAACCATCACTGCATTGGGGCGGTTGGAACCCAAGGGAGAAATCATCAAGCTCTCTGCCCCTACCGCCAACAATGGCAATCGAGTTGAGAAACTCCTCGTCAAGCAGGGAGATCAGGTCAGAGCCGGACAGGTGGTGGCAGTTTTGGATAATTACGATCGCCTCCAAGCTGCCCTAGAGCAAGCGCAAGTAGATGTGCGAGTAGCAGAAGCAAAACTGGCGATCACCTTAGCGGGGGCAAAACAGGGCGAAATCGATGCCCAGATCGCCGAGATCGATCGCCTCGATAGCCAGAGAAGTGGCGATGTGGCGGTGCAGAATGCCTCCCTAGGCAGATTGGAGGCAGAACTCCAGAATGCAGAGACAGAATATAACCGCTACCAGAGCTTGTTTCAAGACGGGGCTGTCTCAGCTTCCCAGCGGGATAGCAAACGCCTTGCTCTAGAAACCACCCGAAAGAGCCTCCAAGAAGCACAAGCCACCTTGAGCCGAACCCAAAGCATTCGCCCGGCAGAGTTAACCCAAGCCCGTGCTGCCCTGAACCGGATTACTGAAGTTCGTCCGGTGGATGTGCAAGCAGATCAAGTAGCGGTGGATCGGGCGATCGCCGCAGTCAAACAAGCTCAGGCTGAACTAGACCGTGCCTCGGTGCGATCGCCAGTTGCCGGAGAAATTCTCTACGTGCATACCCGTTCTGGGGAAGTAGTTTCCAGCGATGGCATTGTGGAAATTGGCCAGACTCGGCAGATGAATGTGGTGGCGGAGATCTACCAGAGCGATATTAATAAAATCCGAATTGGGCAAAAAGTCCGAGTGACTAGTGATGCGATCGCTGGAGAATTATCCGGCGAGGTCGAACTAATTGGCTCCCAAGTCCGCAGGCAAGCCCTAGTCAACACCGACCCCAGTACCAATATTGATTCCAGAATAGTTGAGGTGCGGATAGCCCTTGATGCCGCCTCTAGCGAAAAAGCTGCTAAATTTACTAACCTCCAAGTCACCGTGGTAATTGCCAAATGATTGGTTTCCTGTCCCAACTTCGACGCCGCACCCCCTTGGGTTGGTTGCAACTCAAGCGAGAAAAAGGGCGGCTAATCGTCGCCCTTGCTGGGATTGCCTTTGCTGATCTGCTGATGTTTATGCAGCTTGGCTTCCAGAATGCCTTGTTTGATAGCAACACTCGTCTGAGCCGCTCCCTAAAAGCCGACTTGGTGATAATTAGTCCCCAAGCTCAGAATATGCAATTCATGTCGAATTTTTCCCGTCGTCGTATTTATCAGGCAATGGATGTGCCCGGAGTTGCCTCAGCGCAGGTTTTACAGACCAATATTGTGCGGTGGAAAAATCCCCAAACCCGGAAAGAGAGGAGTATTCAAGTCTTGGGTTTTGACCCCAACCAGCCAGCTTTCAATCTGCCAGAGGTCAACCAGCAGTTAGACAAGGTAAAACTCCTAGATACCGTATTGTTCGATCGAGCTACCAGAGGAGAATTTGAGGAAATCATCGCCCAAGTAGACCAAGGAAAATCTGTCACCACCGAGGTACAACGGCGCACCATTAATGTGGCGGGTTTATATAAGGTAGGTTCTTCCTTTGCTGCCGATGGCAGCTTAGTCACTAGTGAACAAAACTTCCTGCTCCTGTTTCCGCGCCAGCAAGCCGCCAGTATCAATATGGGTTTAATTTACTTAGCCCCGGGATTTACTCTAGAACAAGTATCCCAATCTCTTAAGGCTTACCTCCCCAATGATGTGCAAGTGCTGACCCGTCAGGAATTTGTCGATCTAGAAGTGGCATTTTGGCAAAAGCAAAGCCCGATCGGATTTATTTTCACCTTCGGTACTGCTATGGCTTTTGGGGTGGGTTTAGTCATTGTCTATCAAGTCCTCTCCACCGATGTCAATGCTCACTTGAAGGAATACGCAACTTTTAAAGCCATGGGCTACAACAATACTTACCTACTCACGATCGTCTTTGAAGAAGCAATTATCTTAGCCTTACTAGGGTTTATCCCCGGTTCGGTATTACCTTTCTTTCTTTATCAATTCGTTGCCGGAGCCACCGCCCTGCCTATTTATATGACCGTGGAGCGGGCAATAACCGTCTTGGTATTGACCATTGCTATGTGTGGGGTTTCGGGAGCGATCGCCACCCGCCGCCTCCAATCTGCCGACCCTGCGGATATGTTCTAAAGCATCTGAGTTTTGATCCCCCTAAATCCCCCTTTTTAAGGGGGACTTTAAGAAAATTCTTTCCCCCCTTTTTTCTAGCGCAGCGGCGCGTTAGCGCGGGGGCTAGGGGGGATCGAGGACTAAGCATCAAACAGTAGGATTGGTCTTTGAAGTCAAATTGACACTAATAAAAGTTTTGCACCCTCTAATAAAACCTATTGAAAAATCTACTCCTATGGAAACCCTCACTATCCTAGAAGCTACCCAAACAAAATCCCCAGAGCCAGTGATTTCTACCCAAAATCTTGATCACTACTTTGGACAAGACCAACTCCGCAAGCAAGTTTTATTTGATATCAACTTAGAAATTAATGTTGGGGAAATTGTGATCATGACGGGACCTTCGGGTTCGGGCAAGACTACGTTACTTACCCTAGTCGGTGGCTTACGTTCTGCTCAATCTGGCAGCTTGCAAGTCTTAGGGCAAGAACTCTGTGGGGCTACAGCAGCCCAGCTAACCATAGCCCGGCGGCAGCATGGTTATATCTTTCAGGCGCACAATCTCCACGGCAGTCTTACTGCCTTGCAAAATGTGAAAATGGGTTTAGAAGTTCACCCCCAGCTATCACCTCAGGAAATGCAGGAAAAAGCTGCTGCCATGCTGGAGCTAGTGGGTTTAGGAGATAGAGCAACTTACTATCCAGATAGTTTATCCGGGGGACAAAAACAACGGGTGGCGATCGCCCGTGCCTTGGTGAGTCATCCTAAAGTTGTCCTTGCCGATGAACCCACGGCAGCCCTAGATAGTAAATCGGGCAGAGATGTGGTGAACCTGATGCAAAAACTCGCCAAGGAGCAGGGTTGTACCATTTTATTCGTCACCCACGATAACCGAATTCTCGATATTGCCGATCGCATTGTCTATATGGAAGACGGCAAACTAGTCAGCAATGCCACTTCAGCCCCAGCCACCTCTGCCGCATAATTCCTTGGCAGTACCTAAGTCCTAAACTAAACTTAATCTCCAGCATTTATGCGAAGTCTTTCCTTATTTGTGGCTGTTACAGCCATTACTTTCCTTCCCATGGCCGTGGTTAATGCTGCCGCCGAGTCCCCTCAAGAATCAACCGAATGCCCTCCCCTCCAAACCGACACCCTACTCCCCACCTGTCTTTCTGCCATTGAATATCTTCCTCCAACTAATTACCTAGCAGATACAAGTACAACTCCGGCAACTACCTCTATTCAACAAACTACTCCCGATACTCCAGCAACTACACCTACTTGGGACACTACTCCCACAACTCCATCCCTAAACACACTTGCGAATACCACTTCCCTAACCACTGGCATCCCCGGTTTAAATCCCCCGGAGTTTCTCAACCCCAGCCCCAATGACCTACTATTTCCAACTATCCCGCCAGAAGTGCAGATTAAGATTACTGAACCGATCACCCTAGAGCAGGCGGTAATCTTGGCGCGGAGAAATGCCCCCTCCGTTAACCAAGCACAATTAGCTATTGAAAGGTCTCAAGCTCGGCTCCGGGAAACCTATGCAGCGGAATTTCCCACCGGAACCGTAACTTTTGACTTTACGCGATCGGACACCGCTGCTGCTCGGCTATCGGCAATTCAATCAGGGCGCAACCAAAGTACCGCCACCACCTCAGCCCAAGCAACGCTGGAACTAAACTACGACCTCTACACTGGTGGTCGTCGTCCAGCGACCATTGCCCTAGCTGAGGCACAACTACGCAATAGCCAACTAGCTCTAGAAACCCTCTTAGTCCAATTACGCTTAGATGTGGCTAATGATTATTACAGTTTGCAGCAGGCAGACTCCCAGCTACGGATTACTCAATCTTCCGTCACCCAAGCAGAGAGAAGCCTCCGAGATGCCCAACTGCGAGAGCAAGCCGGGGTAGGAACCCAGTTTGAAGTGCTGCAAGCTGATGTGTCCATCGCTAATGCTCGTCAAGACGAACGCAACGCCCTTGCTCAACAACTCATCGCCCGGCGGCAGATTGCCCAACGCTTAAACCTGCCCCAAACCGCCACGGTAGTTACCGCCGACGAGATCAAACCCTTGGGAGATTGGCAGCTTAGTCTAGAAGAAAGCATTGTCCTCGCTCTGAAAAACCGTGCCGAGATTGAGCAACAACTAGTCGCGATCGCCCAATCCACCGCCCAGCAACGCATAGCCACCGCCGATACCCTACCTCAAGTTAGTTTATTCGCCAACTATAGTGTTTTGGGCAATTTAAATGATGGTGTCAGCACTGCTGGGGGCGGGAGTGTGGGAATTCGGGCACAATGGACATTTTTTGATGCGGGGGCAGCTAGATCCAGAATTGCCCAACAGGAAGCCAATATTACTTCGGCTCAGAGTGGTTTTGCCGATCAACGCAATCAAATTCGCTTTCAAGTGGAGCAAGCTTACTATAACCTCCAAGCTAACCGGGATAATATTGCCACCGCTGCCCAAGCGGTGGTCAGAGCTACAGAAGGATTAAGACTGGCACGGCTGAGGTTTCAAGCCGGGGTGGGAACCCAGAGTGAAGTGATCACTGCTCAGACAGACCTGACAAGGGCAGAGGTAAATCAACTGAATGCGATCGTTGGTTTTAATCGCTCTCTAGCTTCACTGCAAAGAAGCGTCAGCAATTTGGATGGGCAATTAGTTAACCGACCCTAGATAATTCATGATGGCTGATCCCATTGATTTTGGTTGCAGGAATCCTTGCTTACACCAAATCAAGCAAATAGTTTCACTATTTGCTTGATTTAAACCCTTACACAGCAAGTTATTCAGAGTATGATTTATATCAAGTATTTAGCAAAATGGTATTAACGATGGCTCCTGCAACATAACCTGCTTGGTAACGGCTATAATTTGTTGGCAGTGCATAAGCCCTAAACTGAGAAGAGTTGATTAAATCATGAAATTGGATGAAGTAGTCCCTTGGGGGAGAACCTTGGCAGAATATCAATTGATGTTTAATCTGTCAGAGGAAGATTTGAGCCTGAAGATTCTCGGTTGTGGTGATGGTCCAGCGAGTTTTAATGCCGAAATGACTCAAAAAGGGCATCGGGTAGTTTCGATCGATCCCATCTACCAATTCTCGGCTGCTCAAATCAAACAACGGGTAGAAGAGACCTATGAGCCAATCATTTCCCAAGTTAGGGAAAATAGCGATCGCTATATTTGGCAAAACTTCAAAAATCCCGAAGCACTCGGTCAAGCTCGGTTGGCAGCAATGGAGTTTTTTTTATTAGATTATGAATTGGGCAAAGTAGCCGGACGTTATCAATACCAATCTTTACCAAATTTAGAATTTGCTGACCAGCAATTTGATCTATGTTTGTGTTCCCATTTATTATTTTTGTATTCAGATCAGCTATCCCTAGATTTTCATCTTGCCTCCATTAATCGTCTGCTCCAAGTTGCCTCAGAAGTGCGGATATTTCCTTTGTTGAAATTAAACTGTGAGCGATCGCCCTACGTTGAAGTCGTAGTTCAGGAATCATTAAACCAAGGTTTTAATGTTCAGGTACAAAACGTTGATTATGAATTCCAAAAAGGTGGCAATCAAATGTTAAGAATTAGCTCTTAGTTGATGACTTCATAAAATAGTAATACCAAATCAAAAAAATGGTGAAACCTTTTTTTTGATTTAAATCCCTACGCAGCAAGGTATGCAAAATCTTATTTGTATCAACTATTTAGCAAAATGGTACAACTACATCACTTCGCGTTCAAATGAGACATGCCACAAATATTGAAAGTCCTATCAATGTTGGGTTTGAGAGTGGGTGGCTGTAGCCACCCACTCTCAAACTGCTGTAGATGTGTGGGCTGAGCGAAGCCGAAGCCCACGCAGTTTGTATGGGGATTGAGGGTCGTCGAAGCCCCGCACAAACTTCTAAATTTTACTGAGGAGCTAATCGCAAAATCCGATCTTCTCCTCGGTTGCCTCTGCCGTAGCCATCACCATTGGAAGTGGAAATATAAACATAGCCATCGATCGCTGCCACTGCTCTGAGTCTGCCGTATTCATTGCTCAAAATATTTTCCACATCCACAATCTGCCGCCCGTTGACGGTGAACCTTTGCAGAGATTGTCCCCGGAGATTTGCAACGAACAGATTACCCTGCCATTGGGGGAAGCGATCGCCCGTATAAAAAGCTGCCCCACCGGGAGCAGTCGCCGGAGTAAATTCCCGTAGGGGAGATTCCAAACCTGCTTGGCTCATGGAGTGGTGAATGATGGGCCAGCCGTAGTTTTTGCCAGCTTCAATGATATTAATTTCATCACCGCCCCCCGGTCGATCGTTCCCCGATGGCCCATGTTCTGCCTGCCAGATCAGCCCAGTCCCCGGTTGAAACGCCATCGCTTGAGTATTCCGATTACCGTAGCTAAAAATCTCTGGTTTGGCTCCTGCCCTACCAACAAAAGGATTATCTGCGGGAATTGCCCCATCAGCCTCTAAGCGCAACGTCTTGCCATTTACATTCCCTAAATCTTGGGCTTTATCCCACTTTCCCCTTTCCCCGAGGGTGATATAGAGCTTGCGGTCTTGACCAAAACCAATCCGGCAGCCAAAATGCTTAGTGCTATCTACAGGATCGGCGTTGAAAATCTGGCGATCGAACACCAACCCCGTCCCCGTATCCCGAAACCGAGCCACCCTTGTGTGCATTGCCCCATTAGTTTCTACGGTATAGGCAAGATAGACCAGTTTATTATTAGCGTAATCAGGATGCAGCGTCATGTCCATCAATCCCCCTTGTCCCCTAGCACTGAAGTTTTCTAGGGTCACAGGATAGGGGGTAGGGTCTAATTGTTGGTTCCGCAGCATCCGAATTCTCCCCGGTCTTTCCAACACAAAAATTCGCCCATCAGGTGTGGGTTCTAAATCCCAAGGAACCTCTAGATTAGTCGCGATCGTTTCTACCTTAAATCTAACTGGTGTGACAGATTTGGCAGTGGGGATTGCCGGGCTGGAGTAATTAGGTTGAGCCGATTGAGGAGATGATATTTGGGTAATGGGGGCTTGATTTGTAGATAAACTTTGTTGACAAGCAGTAGTTAAGGCAACTACCCCCAAAAGAGCGAAAGAGAAGTTAAATTTAGAAGTAGTAATCATAGGTGTGATTAGCTAGATAGGTCTTGTTACTAATTTTGACAACTTAAATAAAACGTCAGTTCGGGATCAGTTAAAGTTCCCAGTTTTTCGTTCACGATGACGAGCAAGCAAAACTGGAATTTTTGAGGGCGGGGAAAGGCTCGTTGGATCGTCCAAGAAATAATCTCACCAAAATCAACCCATCAACACCAAAATCCCCGCCAGATTCCCGACTTTTACTCTTCACAACTTTCCCTTAAAATAGGACTGACGCACTGCTAACGAATTATTGAGAGTTGTGGACGTTTTTGCGGGCTTCGACGACCCTTAGCCCGCAAAAACGTCCAAATGCGTAAGTCCTTCAAAGTAAAATCCCCGAATTGCTTTAGGCTAAAATTAATCCATAATTCAAAGCCAATTATAACCGACCTTAGGAAAGCAATGGTTAACCTCGCCTATGACTACGATCGCCTGCCCACGGCTGAGGAGCTACCCCACTCAGATGAAACGCCTGTGGATAACGAACTTCAAAATGATCTGCCCAACTTTCTATTAAACCTGCTCCGGCTGATTTGGGGCGATCGCCAAGATTGGTTCTTTGGCGTAGATATGGGCATCTATCACGACCCCAAAAGTAGAACCCCGATCATTCCCGATGGCTTTTTGTCCTTGGGAGTGGAACGCTACAAGGGAGGAACTAGACGATTGAGCTATGTGCTGTGGGAAGAGAATTACACGATGCCCATCATGGCATTGGAAATAGTCTCCCAAACCTACAACGGTGAATACGAGACCAAGCTAAAGCAATATCAATCTATGGGGATTTTGTACTATGTGGTGTACAACCCTCTTATTGGTAAAAAAAGAAGAACTCGTAAACAGCGACAAGGTTTAGAAGTTTATAAGTTGATCTCAGGGTCATACCAACTCCAGCCGGGGGAAACGATGGTATGGTTGCCAGAGATTGGTTTAGGTATCGGTTATGAAGAGCAATCTTCTGGTGGTTGGCTGGGGGAATGGCTCTATTGGTACAACGAGGAGGGCGATCGCTATCAAACCTCCGAAGAATTATTAATACAAGAACGGAGGGCTAAGGAACAAGAACGAAGGGCTAAGGAACAGGAACGAAGGGCTAAGGAACAGGCAGAAGCGATCGCCGATCAAACACGTCAAGAAGTTGACCAAGTGCGTCAAGAAGCCGATCAAGAACGTCAAGAAAAGGAGAAACTGGCAAGGTATCTGAGGTCGATCGGGATTAATCCTGATCAGATTCCCCAGTAAAAGACTATAGGCTTGTAGTGAGAATTGAGAACAGCGCATCCTGTAGGATGCGCTGTTCTCAATGTATTTGAGATTGCTCTCTATACTAATTACCGGGAATTTTAGGCTCTAGGAAATTGATCTTTGCCAGCATAAATAGCCCGATCGCCCAATTCTTCCTCAATCCGTAACAAACGGTTGTATTTAGCAACCCGTTCACTGCGACAGAGGGAGCCGGTTTTAATTTGTCCGGCGTTAGTGGCTACTGCTAGATCGGCGATCGTCGTATCTTCGGTTTCTCCAGAGCGGTGACTGATGATCGATCGAAACCCGTTGCGAGTTGCCATGTCGATGGTTTCTAGGGTTTCGGTCAGGGAGCCAATTTGGTTTAGCTTGATCAAAATGGCGTTGCCAGCTTTGGTTTCAATCCCTTTTTTCAGGCGGGTTTTGTTAGTGACAAATAGATCATCACCCACCAGTTGAGTGCTGCTGCCAACTTTCTCTGTCAAGAGCTGCCAACTTGCCCAATCCTCTTCGTGCAAACCATCTTCGATCGACACAATGGGATATTGTCCCACTAGTTGCGCCAGATAATCCACAAACTCCCCCGGAGTGTGGGCAGAGCCATCGTAGACGTACTGACCATCTTTATAAAATTCACTAGCTGCCACATCCAGAGCTAGGGCAACTTCTGTGCCGGGTTTGTAGCCCGCTAGCTCGATCGCCTGCAACAGAAATTCCAGTGCCGATTGGTTAGATTCCAAGTTTGGCGCAAAACCGCCCTCATCTCCCACGCCAGTCAAAAGACCCTTTTCAGCTAGCACCTTGCTCAGGGAAGTAAATACTTCTGCCCCCCAGCGTAGAGCTTCCCGGAAGGAAGTTGCCCCCACGGGGACAATCATAAATTCTTGGAAATCCACATTATTCGCAGCGTGGGCGCCGCCATTGATTACATTCATCAACGGCACAGGCAGCAGGGAAGAAAGGGAAGTTCCCAAATAACGATAGAGGGGCAAACCCGTATCTTCTGCCGCCGCTTTAGCATTGGCTAGAGACACTGCCAGAATGGCATTGGCTCCAACTTGGGCTTTGTTGCCAGAAGTATCTAGGGCGATCATGGTGCGATCGATCAAAGTTTGATCCAGTGCATCCAAACCAATTAATTTCGGGGCAATAATTTCTTGCACATTTGCCACAGCTTTGAGCACACCTTTACCGCCGTAGCGTTTGGGGTCGTTATCCCGTAGTTCATAAGCCTCAAATGTTCCAGTCGATGCCCCGCTAGGAACCTGAGCCAAACCCACTGCTCCCGTTGCCAGTCGAACTTCTGCCTCAACGGTGGGCTTGCCACGGGAGTCGAGGATTTCTCTAGCAGCGATCGCTTCAATGGGGGTTTCTAATTTAGTCAGCATTTTTTCTCCTTGGTAACTTGCTTGTTAGAATAGAGGCTCAACAGATAATTAATAGATAAATTAACTATTATTTAGTAACCATGAAAATGTTACATACGATGCTTAGGGTGGGGGATCTAGAAAAATCTCTCCAGTTTTATTGTGAAGTCTTGGGCATGAAACTATTACGCCGCAAGGATTATCCCGATGGTAAATTTACTCTAGCTTTTGTCGGCTATGGTGATGAATCTGATAATACAGTAATTGAACTCACCTACAACTGGGGAGTTGATAAATACGATCTCGGCAATGCCTATGGTCACATTGCCTTGGGTGTGCAAGATATCTATGGCACCTGTGCCGAAATTACCCTCAAAGGCGGCAAGGTAGTCCGCCCTCCCGGAGCGATGAAACATGGCACTACAGTAATTGCTTTTGTGGAAGACCCCGATGGCTATAAAGTGGAACTAATTCAGATGCGTTGAAAAAAGTGGATTTGCCGCGCTCTGCGCGGCAAATCCACGCCTAAAGTTGTTAAGCACTAATAAAAAATAATCATGCAGGGGTTTCTCAATCTTTATAAAGCTCAGGGATTCACCTCCCATGATTGCGTTGCTAAGGTGCGGCGAATCTTGCGAATGAAACAGGTTGGTCATGGGGGAACCCTAGATCCTGATGCGATCGGAGTCCTGCCCATTGCCCTAGGCAGAGCCACGAGATTATTACAATTTCTGCCGACGGATAAAGCCTATATTGGCACAATTAAACTAGGTATTGTCACCACTACCGATGATCTGGCGGGAGAAGTGATCAGTAGCCAGCCCGTGACCGATCTAGATTTGGCTACCATCACCCAAGCCCTAGCCAAATTCGAAGGTAAAATTTTCCAAATTCCCCCTCGGTATAGCGCCATTCAAGTTGGCGGGAAGAGATTGTACGATCTGGCTAGAGCCGGGGTGGCGATCGATGTTCCTGTCCGACAGGTAGAAATTTTGGGGATCAAAATTCTCGACTGGCGACCACAGGAATTCCCGGAATTAGATGTGGAAATTGCTTGTGGGGCTGGGACGTATATTCGATCAATCGCCCGTGACCTAGGGGAAATCCTCGGCACTGGGGGAACCCTCGCCGCCCTAAAACGAACTCGCAGCGCCGGGTTTAGTCTAGATGACAGCATAACTCTCCCAGACCTAGAAACCCAATTAGATTCTTGGCAACCGATCGCCCCCCAAATTGCTCTCCGCCACTTACCAGAATTGCTCCTCCCCCCCGACCTAGCGAAACGCTGGACGCAAGGGCAAAAGATCCCCCTCCCAGAACCCATCACGAACTTAGCCGGAGAATTTGTACGCATTGCTGAGGAAACGAAAACCGAGGAAAATAGAGATTTACTAGGCATTAGTGAAGTTATGATTTCATCCCTAGATCAACAATTAATTCTAGTTCCTAAAGTTGTTCTAGTCGGCAATTAATCCTTGCCTTACTTTGGTTGAATAAACTGACTATTAGCTCTAACGAAGCAAATTTGATCATTATCTCCAATACTTACTTTTAACCATGGCTTACCATTTTCATCAGCCATGGTGATGAAGCCAGCCGGGCTACTATTAGCTTTTAGTTCGGTATTTTTTGGGAACTGGCGGACTACAGGCCATTCTTGGATATTCAGACGAGGCAGCTTGGCTGAAGGATTTGCCCAATCCTTGGGCATGGCGCTAGACCAACGACAATTAAGCCCATTGGGGTCGGGGTCTGTGACAAACCAATATTCTCGAAAGGTTTTACCGCCATAGTCAATGGTGTTATTGGGGGTGACACTAGAGGAGGGTTCAGGGGTCATTGGTGCTGAGGCTTTAGCAATGGGAGTTGGAGAAGCGATCGCCCTAGGGCTAGGACTAGAAGATTCTAGATTAGAGGCTTTACTGGGAGTGGGATTAGAAACTGGATTATTAGTTGGGCTAGAGACTGGACTGGAAATATTTGTCGGCGGATTTCCTCCCGGACTACAGGCAGGAAGGATAGCGATCATCGCTGCAGTTGTGGCGATCGTCATCCCCGTAGTTACCATTCTGCCTATTCTAAATTGATCGAAGTTAATCATCGTTTTTCCCTGAAGATTCTTTGATTGATTTTGTGATCGGCTTTTTCTCCTAGGTTAACAAGAAATTGCCAGTACCAAAAAAGCAAGGATATCCTGCATTAATCTACAGGATATCCTTGACAAAAACTGGACAGAAAATCAATGCGATCGAGGGTTACTCGATACATTTACTCAACACATTTGAGATTACGCATATGCATCGCATCAGAGACGCAGCAGATGCCGCCAAAACGGTTTAATACTGGTCGCAATTCCTCTTCCATAGGAATAATCTGTGCTTCAGGGCAGAAACAAATAACGTAGATATTGCTGGTGCTAGTATCTACAAGGTCATCGGCCGTTGTACTACGTTGCCCTTTACCGACTACATTCCGAATTACAGTGTAGCCCGGTACTCCAACATGGTTCAAGACTCGTAAAACCTTGTCTAGTTCTTGGGAGTTAGCAATAATTTCGACTCTTTTGACAGGTTCCATAGAATTATTTCCGAAATGTTAGATCCAAAATAGGTTAATAACGTACAGATAGAGAGGAATCCCCACAATAATATTGAAGGGAAAAGTTACAGCCAAAGCTGAAGAAACATACAAGCTAGGATTAGCTTCTGGGACTGTCATCCGCATTGCTGCGGGGACAGCAATATAAGAAGCACTGGCACAAAGAACTGCGAATAATAAGGCATCTCCTTGGCTCATGCCAATCACCTTGGCTAAACCAATCCCGATCGCCGCATTCAGAATCGGCATCAAGATGGCAAAACCGATCAAGAAAAATCCGGTAGCTTGTAAATCTTTGATTCTTTTGGCGGCTACTAATCCCATATCTAGGAGGAAGAAAGTCAAGACTCCGTAGAACATTTGTTGGGTAAATGGACTGAGCACTTCCCAGCCATGTTCCCCTGTGAGCAAGCCAATAATTAGACTACCCACCAAGAGAAATACTGAACTATTTAGGAATGCTTCTCGGAGAACTTCTGACCAGGAAAATTCTCGATCGCTCTGATCGCTAGTGGATAATTTCACCAAGATCAAACCCACAATAATGGCGGGAGATTCCATCAAAGCTAAGGCTGCTACCATATAACCGCCGTAGTTAATATCTAATTGCTGTAAGAAAGACCCCGCCGTGATGAAGGTCACCGCACTAATAGAGCCGTAGGTAGCGGCGATCGCCGCTGCATTGTATAGATCCAGCTTAATTCTTAACAGAAAAAAACTATAGATAGGCACAACACAAGCCATCATAACTGCCGCTAAGATAATAAAAATCACCTCACGACTCAAGCCACTTTTAACTAGCTCAACGCCTCCTTTGAAGCCAATAGAAATTAGCAGATATAAAGAAAATAACTTCGGTAGGGGAGAAGGAATTTCCAAATCAGATTTAACTAGAATTGCCACCATGCCCAGAAAGAAAAATAGTACTGGTGGATTGAGAATATTAGAAACGATCAGGTTGAAATCCATAGGCATTAAAACATCAAACCAGCTCATAAACTATGAAACTAGAGCGATGGTAGTATATTGGGGTATAGAAATATTCTATTGAGGTCATGGAAATACAGACCCGATGACTTAATTTATAAAGAGCTTCTTTGCAGAAATAAAACTTCCTAAACTGTTTTAGCCTAGGAAGGATTACTATAGCACCAAAGGAAATTTCTTATCTGTAATAGTTACGAAACTTTGGCAGCATTCGCTACCTGCTCTACGGAATCTTGAGCTAGTACTTTGAGAACTGCGATCGCTTCTTCGCCCCCTAATTTTTTGAGGGCTTCGGCAATTCGGTAGCGAGTCTGCCAGTCGGTATCTGTAGCTAAAGGTAGCAATAGAGGAACCGCCCGGTGATCGCCCAATTCGCCAAGAGAACCAATCGCTGCCATTTTAATTAATTCATTGGGGGAAATAATTGCCTCTTCTAAAAGAGGAAAGGCGCGGACATCGCCCAACTCGCCTAGGGTGGCGATAATACTAAATTTCACCAACCACTCATTACTCTGGCGGTACAAATGCTCTAGGTCTGGAAAAGCATCTTTCATCTGCAATGCTCCCAAAGCATCCGCCGCCGCCGCTTGGACATCGGGTTCTGGGTCTTCGAGGAGACGCTCCCTGAGGAGAGTATAGGTTTTAGCTAAGTCTTGCCCTCCTAGGGTATCTAGCTGACTGACCGCAGCATAGCGGACTCTAACTTGGGGATCCTTGACTAAGGGTTGAATTAAATCAAAAGCGATCGCCGGATCTACTTGACGTAATTTATTTATGCCTCGGAGGCGATCGCCAAAATCTTCGGAACTCAATAATTGTTTAGTTTCATCAATATCCATAAATTAACCCTCTCAAGCCAAATCTGCCGCCATTGCCCGAATAATATCTCCCCTAGTTAAGATGCCAATTAACTTACCAGCATTATCTAAAACTGGGAGACGATGTACTTGCTTTTGTTGGAGAGCTTGGGCAGCTTCCTGTAGTGATTTATCTGGTTTAATTGTGGTGACATGACTAGTCATTACTTCCCCCACTGTCTGCCCCAAGGCTTTGTGGATTTCCTGCTCGTATTTGTGGGGATTTTGGAGATAAATTATACTGTCCAAAACCATAACGTAGGGAGGTGGCTCGGCTCCAGTTTCTTGCCACATTAAGTCAGATTCAGAAATTACTCCTACTAACACTCCCTGCTCATTAACTACTGGTAATCCACTAATATGATGCTCTGCGAGAATTTGAATTGCTTCTTTCAGAGGAGTCACAGGAGTAACGACGATCGGCTCACGAGTCATAATTTCGGCAACGGTTTTGACCATGCTTCTACCTTATCCTTGGTTAATTAATCTCGTTTTTATAGGTTTAAAAAAATTGTTAGCCGGCTCGCTTGGCAAACAATTCACTCAAGAGGTCTAAGTATTTTCGTATCTTAGAATTCATTTTAGAATAGCTTGGTCGCTCTCTGGTTATAAGTTATGTTGAGCAAGTAGATTGAACAATATAGATTAACGCCGAGTTGCTAGCAAAGTAATCACAATACTGCCGACAAATAACAAAATCACCCCCACTAGACCGGGATGGCGGCGATACCAACTCCGCCAATCTAGCTGCTGCTTCTGTTGGAGTTGTTCCCATAGCTCTACCTCTCGCTGTCTCGCTTCCAGGTCATCGTAGAGGGTACATTCTTGGGCGTAGGGACGCTGGGGATAGTTACAGCTATCATCGGCATGGTAGGTACAGGTATCACAAAGATAGGTTCCGCTTGGCGATCGATGCAGGGTGATCCCCGGATGACCATAAGCTTTTAGGGGAGTGCGGCAGTGGGGACAGATTACCGCTTGGGAATCAACAGGTTGCTGGCACTGGGGACACTGGGGCATAGGTGGCTAGAATTTATAGAAAATATTTTAGCAAGAGCTTATAGACATCCTAAATGATTTCACCCGCCGACGGCAGGTGAAATCATTAGGACTTACGCATTTAGAGTTTTTTGCAGGCTGAGCGTAGTCGAAGACAGAAGTCCCAAGAAAAATTAAAATACCTGATACTCTTGGGATTCAATAATTTCGCTAGAGTAAGGAAATTGTTGCTGAAACTCCACTGTAATTGCAGCTAAATAATCTTCAGGGATAGCTTGCCATTGGGCTTTAGTTTGCCAGTGAATCACTAAGTTGACCTGATCGGGGAACTGACGATCGATCCAAACTTCCTTGCTCACAAAACCATCCCATTTTGCCAAGGCGGGAGTCCAGACGATCGCATCTTTCTGGATAAACTCCTCCCGTAACTCAGGAGCAACTTTGATCTTTAACCATTCAATAACCATGTTTACAGCGCTTTAGTTAACGTGAGTCTCCAACAGAGGCAAACCTCTGGGAAGGGTGAAAGAAACAAAAATATTGAATAGGCTAGGTTTTAGGCTTTACTCAAAAAGTTGTTTCTTAGGAGTTCGACAAAAATCCCTGAAAACCTTCTTATATCCTCGTTACCAAATTAAAAATTGAGGAAAAACGACTCGCTTGTCCTAAGGATTTACCAGCCTATCAAACTCATGTTGCCTTAAATTCTCTAAGAGGTCATTTATAAAGCGGCTAGAAGGTTTGATTTTGCGTCCCCTCCGGGGACGCAAAATCAAACTTTATAAATAGGCTCTAAGATCATTATATTTCTCTAAGATCATTATTCCCTAGAAATTGAGCTATTCCCACGATCTTGATGAATACTGGCAACTAGTTGTTCTCGCATTTTCACAAATTCTGAAGATAGACGTAATTCGGCAGCAGGAAGTCTTCCTAAGGTATCGGCAAAAGGATTGGAAATATCTTGCACAATCTGTCCCGGATGAGCGTGCATCACTATAATCCGGGTTGCTAAAAGTAATGCCTCTTCCACGTCGTGGGTAATAAAAAAGACGGTTTTGCGGGTTTGCTCCCAGATACCCCGCAGGTGATCCTGCATGGAATTTCTGGTGATGGCATCCAATGCCCCAAAGGGTTCATCCATGAGGATAATTTGCGGATCCGCAGCCAAAGCCCGGGCGATCGCTGCCCTTTGTCGCATTCCTCCTGATAGTTGGTGGGGCAGCAGTTTGGCTGATTTTTCTAAGCCTACCAGTTGCAGGTAGTGTGCTGCCTTTTGTTTGCGTTCTAGCTTTTTTACCCCCTGCATTCGTAGCCCAAACTCCACATTGGCGATCGTTAACCACGGAAATAGATTAGGTCGCTGAAACACTACGCCCAAACCTTAGCAAAGATACCAGTAACTGAAGCTCTCAAGGAGCAAGGAGCACTTGATTCCGTCCGGCAGCCTTAGCACGATACAGAGCCGCATCCGCCGCTTGAATAATTGCACTGCCCGTAGCTCCATGCTGAGGAAAACTTGCCACACCAAGGGAGGCGGTGATAGTCCCTAAAAGCTGACCATTATGGGATATGGAGAGCTTGGCGATCGCCAGACAAATTTCCTCGGCTCGGCTCTGGGTTGCCTCTAGGGAAGAATTTGGCAAAACTAAAATCATTTCTTCACCTCCATAGCGACAGACCACATCAGAAGCTCGTACCCTATCTTTGAGTAAAGCCCCGATCATTTGCAGTACGTAGTCTCCAACCTCATGCCCATAGGTGTCATTAAAACGCTTAAAATGGTCAATATCGAGCATAATCACGCCAACTTGAGATTGCTGTCGTTGCGCCCGTGATAGTTCTTGGTTAAAAATTTCTTCCAGATAGCGACGGTTGAATAGTCCAGTCAGGGGATCCCGGATACTTTGATAGAGGAGGGTTTCTTGTAAATGGAGATTAGCGATCACTAGAGATATTCTTTCTGCCACAGTCCGGGCAAGCTGTTGTTTAGCCTCGGGTAAGGGGGAAGAAACTTTTGTACTGAGATAAAATAAGCCCAAGTTTTCTCCCTGAGCAATAAGGGGAATACAAAGAGTATTGGTAATATCCTGATCTGCATGGACATGATTGCAGCGTAAACCAGCTTGAGGATACTCAACAAAATGGGTTCGTCCCCGCCGTAAAGCCCAACAGTCTTGGGGATGAAAGTTTGTTTCAGAATCCAATGATTCTCCCCAAGCCGAGATAAGTTGTACTTGGTTACGAGAAGCATTAGTGATAAAAATGCCTCCAGTACAATTAGGAAACAAAGGTTGTATCAAATGACTAATAGCTGCGCAAGCTTCTTCTACAGTTAGGCAGGCTTGGAGAAAATCGCTAAGTTCACTTAAGAACAGCATTTCCTGATGACGCTGGTTTAGATCACTAATCCGCTCCTTTAGCTCCTGATTGACTTTTTGGACAGTTAGTTCTGATTGTTTTAAGTCGGTGATATTCCGAAAGCTGACGGCAAAACCATCCCCTAGTTTGACGGCAATATTTTCAACCCATAGATCAATTCCATCATGGTTATAATAAAATTCCTTTTTGATTGGTTCTCCATTTTCCACCACTTGGATATAGAGATCAAATAACCCTTCTTCCTGATTTCCCGGCAGTTCTTGTAATAAACGCTTTCCGATTAAATCCTTAGGAAGTCTGCCTACCAGTTCGGAGGCGGTGGGATTAACTAGCAAAAATATAAAATCAATAATTAAGCCGTGTTCATCCCGGAGGGCTTGAAATGCCATAATGCCATCGAGGGAACTATTCAAGACTCCACTGAGTTGCATTTCCGAGGTTTGCAGAGCTTTTTGCACTTCTACTAGTTGAGTCATATCTAGATGACTGCCAACCATGCGTACTACCTGCCCTCGATCGTCCTTGAGGTGGATCGCCCGGGAGAAAATATGCACCGTGGAACCATTTTTGTGGTGAAATCGTTGGTTACAGATAAAGCGATCGACCTTGCCGTTGTTGTAGTCTTCGATGAGCTGGAGGGCAGCACGATGATCTTCTGGGAAGATTAACCCAGCCCACATCTCAAAACTATTTTCTAGCTCCCAATCCTCGTAACCTAGCATTGCTTTCCATTGGGGAGAAAAGTAAATATCTCCGGTGATCAAGTTGTAGTCCCAGAAGCCTTCGGAAGATGCTTGGAGAACAAGCTCTAACTGGTTTTTGGTTGATCTCGCATCTAATTCTGCCTGCTTCAGATCGGTAATATCGTAGTTAATCCCAATCATCCGGCTCGGCTCCCCTTGAGCATTCCGTTGGATCAGGCATAAACTTTTAATCCAGCGCTGGGTTCCATCTTGGCGATTAATCCTAAATTCCATATTAAAATCTTGGGTTCCAGCAAGGGCGGCAGCGAGGGCTGTTTCCGTAGACAGGTAATCTTCGGCAGGGAGTTGGACGACCCAATCTTCATAGGTAACTGGTCGATCGAGATGTTCTAACCCATAGATTTTATACATCTGTCGATCCCAGAAAAGATTCACAAAATCATATTCCCAAGTGCCGATCGCCCCCGCCGATAGAGCTAGAGCCAAGCGATCGGAAAGATTTTTCAGGGCAAGCTCTGTTTGTTTTTGAGAGGTAATATCTCGCACTACCACCAAGACTTCCTCCTGATTAAGAGACGCAATCCGAGCCTCTTCGTAGTAAGTTTCTCCTTGATCAATAAATTCATATTCCTGACGTTGAATTTGTCCAGTAGCAATAGCAATTTCTGCTAGACGAATCCGCTCTTGGGCAATCTCTAGGGGCATAATTTGCATAACATGATTGCCACTAATCCCATTTGGTGGACGTAAACAATGAATTACTCCACTATTAATCTCCGCCATTTGTATTCCATCCCGCCGCATCCGGACTAAAAAGTCGGGAATTGACTTAATCAACGCTTGATTAGTAGCTTCACTTGCTAAAAGTTGCTGATTAGCTTGTTCTAGTTCAAAAGTCCTCGCTGCTACTTGGGTTTCTAGCTCTGTTTTTGCTGCTTGTAACTGCTCTAATAAGGATGCTTGGTGAATGGCAATACCAAGGTGAACGGCAATCTGTTGTAATCCCTTAATT